>NZ_RQXT01000179.1 GCF_003863365.1 Mesorhizobium tamadayense
ACCTCGCCTATCTCGACTGCATCGAGGGCGGCAAGCCAATAAGTCAGGTGCGCGGCGAGATCGCCGGCGCTGTCGACATCTGGCGCTATGCCGCTGCGCTTGCCCGCGACCTGCACGGCGAGAGCTACAATTCGCTTGGGCAGAACACACTAGGTGTCGTCCTGCGCGAGGGGATCGGCGTCGTCTCCATCATAACGCCGTGGAACTTTCCATTCCTGATCCTAAGCCAGAAACTGCCCTTTGCGCTCGCCGCCGGCTGTACATGCGTCGTTAAGCCCTCAGAGCTGACATCGGGTTCGACGCTCGTTCTCGGCGAGATCCTTGAGGAAGCGGGCGTTCCGGACAGCGTCGTGAACATCGTCACCGGCACGGGTCCCGAAGTCGGCGCGATCATGACGTCCCATCCTGCGGTCGACATGGTTTCGTTCACCGGCTCGACCGGCGTCGGAAAGCTCACCATGACGAATGCGGCGCAGACCCTCAAAAAGGTTTCATTGGAACTCGGCGGCAAGAATCCGCAGATCGTATTCCCGGATGCGGACCTCGACTCCTTCATCGACGCCGCCGTCTTCGGCGCTTATTTCAATGCGGGCGAATGCTGCAACGCCGGCTCGCGGCTAATCCTCCATAAGAGCATCGCGTCGGATGTGGTCAAGCGTGTTGCGGAGCTTGCGAAATACGTGAAGGTTGGCGATCCGCTGGACCCAGCGACGCAGGTCGGCGCGATCATTACGCCTCAGCATTTGGAGAAGATCGCGGGCTACGTCGCCAGTGCAAAGAATAGCGGCGCGAAGGTTGTTCACGGGGGCGACCAACTCGACCTCGGGATGGGGCATTTTATGTCGCCGACAATCCTCGAGGCGGTCATGCCGGACATGGAAATCGCACGTGAGGAGGTCTTCGGCCCCGTACTTTCAGTTCTGACCTTTGAAACGGCGGCGGAAGCCGTCGAGATCGCCAATTCCA
>NZ_RQXT01000180.1 GCF_003863365.1 Mesorhizobium tamadayense
GGAATAATCGATCCGGCATTGCCGGTTCGAAAAGCAAAGGGCGGACTTCGGACCGCCCTTTCTTGTTTCCGGCGCTCCGCCGGCCGAGTATTGCGCCACGTCGCTCAAAGCTGTTGCAAGCCGTATCGCCGCAACTAGTATGGCTTGTACCCGTGGGGGCTTTGCAAGCGTGGTTCCGGAACGCCGTTCAGACAGCATTCGGTGGTGGCGCGGGCTCTTCCGTTTGGGGTTGGCCGCCGCGCTCGGCCTAGCCAACCTCGTCGTGGAGGCCAAGGAGGAGGCGCCCGATCTCGGCCCGACGATGCGATTTGTCGTCGTGCGCAGCAGCGCGCCGGGCTGCGAGCCGAACTGCCCGGAGTGGATTGCGGCCGAAGGTACCATCGAGGCCGGCACGCCGGCGCTGCTCAGGCGCCTCTTGAAGACGCTCGGCGGCCGGCAGTTGCCGATCGTCGTCAATTCTCCTGGAGGCAATGTCGACGCTGCGCTCCAGCTCGGCCGCATGATCCGCAAGAACAAGCTCGATATCGCCGTGGGCACGACGGAGTTTTCCGGCTGCTCGCCGCAGATGAAGAACTGCCGCGACGAAGACAGCAAGAACGCGACTTATCTCGGCATCGCTTATGATAGTGGCGCCATGTGCAACTCGGCCTGTCCGTTGATGTTTGCCGGCGGTGTCCGCCGCGTGGTCGGCGAGTGGGCCTTTCTCGGCGTCCATCAGATCACCACGACATACCACAGGGAAAAGCTGCTTTACCGCACGACCTACAAAATTGTGAACGGCAGGAAGAAGCTCATCGGCACCAAGATCGTCAGCCGCAAGAATGCCGGCAGCTACAAGACCTATGAGATGAGCAAGGCGGTCGAGAAACGGCTGTCCGGCTATCTGAAGGAAATGGGTGTCGGGCAGGGCGTGCTGGACGTGATGAAGGCGACGCCGGCAAG
>NZ_RQXT01000181.1 GCF_003863365.1 Mesorhizobium tamadayense
CGCGAGGAAGATCGTCTTCTCCGGCATGTTCAATGCTGGCGCCAAGCTCGCCGTCGAGGACGGCAAGGTCGTTGTAGAGAAGGAGGGCAAGCTTAGGAAGCTCGTCAAAGAGGTCGAGCACGTCACCTTTTCGGGCAGGCGAGCGATCGAACAGCGCCAGGATATCACCTATGTCACCGAGCGCGGCGTGATGAGACTGACGCCGGACGGCGTCGTGCTGACTGAGATTGCGCCGGGCATCGATCTCAACACCGGCATCCTTGAACAGTCGGAGTTCCCGCTGATCGTGTCCGACACCCTAAAAGTCATGGACGGCGCGCTCTTCGTCGACAGGCCGATCGGCCTGTCGCTTGCCGTGAAGCCGGCCCGTAGCTTGGCGGGGGCATGCAATGGCTGACGCGCACATGAGGCTCGCTGCCGAAGGCGCGGTCGCATCCGTCACGATCGCGCGACCCGAGAAGCTCAACGCCTTCGATATTGACATGCTGAAGGCATTGGCCGCCATCTGCGACGAGGTCGAGGCGATGACCGATGTCCGCGCGGTGGTGCTTACCGGCGAAGGCAGAGCCTTCAGCGCCGGTGGCGACATCAAAGCTTGGGGCGCCATGCAGGCGAACGAGTTCGGCCAGGCCTGGGTCCGCTTCGGCCATCGGGTCTTCGAGCGTCTGGCGACCCTGCGCATGCCGGTGATCGCCGCACTCAACGGCCACGCGCTCGGCGGCGGCCTGGAACTCGCGGCCGCAGCCGACTTCCGCATCGCGGAACAACATATCCGCATCGGCCTGCCGGAGACCGGGCTCGGCATGATCCCGGGATGGTCGGGCACGCAGCGCCTAGTGAGGCGCTTCGGTGCGCAGATCGTTCGCCGCATGGTC
>NZ_RQXT01000182.1 GCF_003863365.1 Mesorhizobium tamadayense
GGCGAGGAAGATCGTCTTCTCCGGCATGTTCAATGCCGGCGCCAGGCTCGCCGTCGAGGACGGCAAGGTCGTTGTAGAGAAGGAGGGCAAGCTTAGGAAGCTCGTCAAAGAGGTCGAGCACGTCACCTTTTCCGGCAGGCGAGCGATCGAACAGCGCCAGGATATCACCTACGTCACCGAGCGCGGCGTGATGAGACTGACGCCGGACGGGGTCGTGCTGACTGAGATTGCGCCGGGCATCGATCTCAACACCGGCATCCTTGAACAGTCGGAGTTCCCGTTGATCGTGTCCGATACCCTAAAAGTCATGGACGGCGCGCTCTTCGTCGACAGGCCGATCGGCCTGTCGCTTGCCGTGAAGCCGGCCCGTAGCTTGGCGGGGGCATGCAATGGCTGACGCGCACATGAGGCTTGCCGTCGAAGGCGCGGTCGCATCCGTCACGATCGCGCGACCCGAGAAGCTCAACGCCTTCGATATTGACATGCTGAAGGCATTGGCCGCCATCTGCGGCGAGGTCGAGGCGATGACCGATGTCCGCGCGGTGGTGCTTACCGGCGAAGGCAGAGCCTTCAGCGCCGGTGGCGACATCAAAGCTTGGGGCGCCATGCAGGCGAACGAATTCGGCCATGCCTGGGTCCGCTTCGGCCATCGGGTCTTCGAGCGTCTGGCGACCCTGCGCATGCCTGTGATCGCCGCACTCAACGGCCACGCGCTCGGCGGCGGTCTGGAACTCGCGGCCGCAGCCGACTTTCGCATCGCGGAACAACATATCCGCATCGGCCTGCCGGAGACCGGGCTCGGCATGATACCGGGATGGTCGGGCACGCAGCGCCTAGTGAGGCGCTTCGGCGCGCAGATCGTTCGCCGCATGGTT
>NZ_RQXT01000183.1 GCF_003863365.1 Mesorhizobium tamadayense
CTAAGGCCTGTTTACAATCAGGATTCCCAAAGCGGCAGAAAATTGATTCAAGGCTGGAAATGGAGACCCAGCCTTTGATTCGATTGATGTTGAGCGACAGCCAATGGGAGCAGATCGCGCCGGAGCTATCGGGTAAAGCCGGTGATCCCGGCTGCAGCGGGCGCGACAACCGGCTATTTATCGAAGCCGTTCTTTGGATCGCGCGCACCGGCTCGCCGTGGCGTGATCTGCCGGAGGCGTTCGGCAAGTGGTTCACCGTATATACGCGATTCTGGCGCTGGGCGCAGAAAGGCGTCTGGGAGCGCATTTTCAAGGCCCTCAGCGATGATCCCGATTTCGAATATGTCCTTATCGATGGCACGCTCGTCCGGGTCCACCAGCATGGCACCGGCGCAAAAGGGGGACTCAAAATCAGGCCATAGGCCGCTCGCGTGGCGGCCTGACCACCAAAATCATGGCCTTGGTCGATGCCCTCGGCAATCTCATTCGCTTCGTCCTTTTGCCCGGCCAGCGTCACGACAGCATCGGCGTCGAGCCTTTGATCGCCGGCCTCGATTTTGAGGCGCTCCTCGGCGACAAGGCCTTCGACAACAACTGGCTGCGCGCCAACCTGAATGAACGCGGCGCCGTGGCGGTCATCCCGTCCAAAGCAGACCGGGCCGGGCGCATCCCTCACGACACCGAAATGTACAAATGGCGCCATCTCGTCGAGAACTTCTTCTGCCATCTCAAGGCATTCCGACGCATCGCAACCCGTTACGAAAAGACCGATGCTTGCTTTGCCGGACTCCTCAATCTCGTCACCGCTTTCCTCGCAATTCGATGACTGTAAACAGGCCTTAG
>NZ_RQXT01000184.1 GCF_003863365.1 Mesorhizobium tamadayense
CCTTTCGTGAAGGCGTGCCAGCGCATGATCATCTGGGCGATATCCTCGCCAGCCTCGATGCCGAACACTTCCAGCGCTGTTTTGTGGCGTGGGTAGCGTCACTGACGGGCGCGCCGGAAGGCGTCGTCGCCATAGACGGCAAGACGGTCCGCCGCTCCAAGGGGTCCAGGAATGCCGAGGAGCCGATACACATGGTTTCCGCCTTCGCCGCCCGCCAGCGTCTGGTGCTGGGGCAGGTCAAGGTGGCGGACAAAGCCAATGAGATCCTCGCTATTCCCAGGCTGCTGGACATGCTGGCCATTGAAGGTGCCATCGTGACGATCGATGCCATGGGCTGCCAGCGTGCCATCGCCCAGAAGGTCCTGGACAAGAAGGCCGACTACATCTTCGCCCTCAAGGGCAATCAAGGCACACTGCGCGATGACGTCGAACTCTTCGCCGCCGAGCAAAAAGCCCGCAATTTCAAGGACACCACCGTGAGCCGCGCCAGGACTGTCGATGGCGATCACGGTCGCATCGAGACCCGAGACATCACCGTTATCCACGATATCGACTGGCTTCAAAAGACCCATCAATGGCCTGGCCTCAACAGCGTTGTCATGATCCAGAGCACGCGTGAGGCTGGCGGCAAGATCGAGCGGGAGACGCGTTTCTACATTACCTCGCTGGTTCTCATCGCCAGCCTGATCGGGCCCCTCATCCGAGATCATTGGGCCGTCGAGAACAGCCTCCATTGGGTGCTGGATATGGTCTTCCGCGACGACGAGTGCCGCCTGCGAACCGACCATGCTCCAGCAAACTTCACCACCATAAAACATATGGCGCTCAACCTCATACG
>NZ_RQXT01000185.1 GCF_003863365.1 Mesorhizobium tamadayense
TGATGTGTTCAGGCTCTCCGAGCACGTCAAAGGCGAACGAAATGGGGTAAATGGCGAGATCAAGCAGGGCGCCTCCGCCGAGTTCCAGAGCGTTGAGCCGATGATTGGGATCGCCAGGCAGGTCACGAGTGTGATCGGCGATCACCGAATAGATCGTTCCAAGCACTCCTGACGCGATGATCTCCCGGATGCGCACCATATGAGGAAGGAAGCGCGTCCACATCCCCTCCATCACGACCAGGTTTTTCGCAGAGGCGAGATCGACGACCTTGCGCGCTTCCCGTGCATTGATCGTGAATGGCTTTTCGATGAGCACGTGCTTGCCGCCGGTCAGCGCCTTGAGCGCGTTGCCGGCGTGCATCGGATGGGGCGTAGCCACATAGATAATATCGACCTCCGGGTCCGACAAAAGGTCCTGGTAGCTAGCGTGCGCGTTTGGGAATACTGAAACGGTTGGCGAACTTGTCGGCTCCTGCCTGTGTTCGAGAGCCGACAGCGGAGACACGATGGCCGGCAAGCTGCAAATCCTGGACAAAGAGGTCAGCAATCCAGCCGGTCGCTAGAATCCCCCAACGCAATTCGGCGTTCATCATCTTACCTCAAGGCTCGGCTGCGAATTCAACTTTGTAGGTGTCACGCTGCGTGAGATATTGACTAGCCTCACCTACTCGCGTCGAACGCGACCCGCGTCCCGCTGGTCGTGTCGAAGAAATGCAGTTGTTTCGGATCGAAGCGGACGCCGACGTTTTCCCCCATGTGCACTTTGGTATTTTTGTCGGCCTTCACGGCGACCAAGTGTTTGCCGACCTTGACGGTCACCAGCGTGCTGTCGCCCAG
>NZ_RQXT01000186.1 GCF_003863365.1 Mesorhizobium tamadayense
TTGGGCGACAGCACGCTGGTGACCGTAAAGGTCGGCAAACACTTGGTCGCCGTGAAGACCGACAAAAATACCAAAGTGCACATGGGGGAAAACGTCGGCGTCCGCTTCGATCCGAAACATCTGCATTTCTTCGACACGACCAGCGGCACGCGGGTCGCGTTCGACGCAAGTAGGTGAGGCTAGTCAATATCTCATGCAGCGCGACACCTACAAAGTTGAATTCACAGCCGAGCCTTGAGGTAAGATGATGAACGCCGAATTGCGTTGGGGAATTCTAGCGACCGGCTGGATTGCTGATCTCTTTGTCCAGGATTTGCAGCTTGCCGGTCATCGTGTCTCCGCTGTCGGCTCTCGAACACAGGCAGGAGCCGACAAGTTCGCCAGCCGTTTCAGTATTCCCAACGCGCACGCTAGCTACCAGGACCTTTTGTCGGACCCGGAGGTCGATATTGTCTATGTGGCTACACCCCATCCGATGCACGCCGACAACGCGCTTAAGGCGCTGACCGCCGGCAAGCACGTGCTCATCGAAAAGCCGTTCACGATCAATGCACGGGAAGCGCGCAAGGTCGTTGATCTCGCCTCTGCGAAAAACCTGGTCGTGATGGAGGGGATGTGGACGCGCTTCCTTCCTCATATTTGCGCATCCGGGAGATCATCGCATCAGGAGTGCTTGGAACGATCTATTCGGTGATCGCCGATCATACTCGTGACCTGCCTGGCGATCCCAATCATCGGCTCAACGCTCTGGAACTCGGCGGAGGCGCCCTGCTTGATCTCGCCATTTACCCCATTTCGTTCGCCTTTGACGTGCTCGGAGCGCCTGAACACATCG
>NZ_RQXT01000187.1 GCF_003863365.1 Mesorhizobium tamadayense
CAGGGATGATAACCCGCCTGGGGGAGGACAGCCTGGGCGAGCGTATCCGGTCGCTGTATCTCGACGAAGGCATCGCAACGACGCATGTCATCCGTGATGCTGCCGCGCCAACCGGTATCTATTTCATAGAGTATGGTCCTGATGGTCATAGCTTTTCCTATCGGCGCACCGGCTCGGCTGCCAGCCGCCTGGCAAGCAGTGATCTCGCACCAGGCATGTTCGCGGGCGTGTCATTCCTTCATCTTAGCGGGATATCACAGGCTATTTCCGAGTCTTGCCGAGACGCTTCGTTTACAGCGATGGAGATGGCCAGATCGGCAGGCGCCAAGGTTTCCTTTGATACCAATCTGCGGCGCAGTCTATGGACGCCGGCAGCGGCGTGGGAAGCCTTGTCAGCTTCATTGCCACAAATAGACTTTCTCTTTCCGAGCATGGAGGACGCTCAAGCCCTGCTCGGGCTATCGGATCCGGATGCCATTTGCGACGAATTCCTTCGACACGGCGTCAAAACGGTCCTTTTGACCCTAGGCGACGAAGGCGCAATTGTAGCTGGTGGCGATATGAGAATTCGGATACCCGCCTACCCAGCGCAACTTGTGGATGCGACGGCTGCTGGTGACACTTTTGATGGTGCCTTTCTGGCTGAATTTTTGCGCTGCGGCGATCCAGAGGCGGCCACCCGGTTCGCGTGTGCTGCGGCGTCCCTCGCAGTTGAGAAGACCGGCGCGGTCGATTCCATCCCTTATCTGAGAGAAATCCGCACACGTGTGGCTGCGTAGTCCTGTCGAGCTTGCACC
>NZ_RQXT01000188.1 GCF_003863365.1 Mesorhizobium tamadayense
TTTTCGCGCCGGATCTGGCCGCGGCGACCGCGCAATTCGACACATCGCCGCCAATGCCCGGCTTGATCGTTCCGTCCCGCCGCCACGCGAACTCGAACAGGGGTTCACCCATGCAAACGATGTCAACCTCTCCACCACCCATACCACACCTCATTGTCTGTCTCGGGTCGCCCTTCGGCTCGCGTTTAGGCCTCGGGTTCCCTCAGTTCCAGATATTCCATGCGGATGTTGACGAGATCACGTGCACCGCGACTAGGCATCTTCTTAATCAGAACCGAGATCAAAGATCCGGCCGGTCAGCCAATCTGGCCAATCGCGTTCGAAGAACGACCCAGCACTCTCGTCGAATGAACGGTTTGGACGTGTTGAAACCACCATTTCCACGCCATCCAATCGGACGATGATCTGTTCACTCCGCTGGGCGTTGCGCTCCCTCCGGAAGCGATAGTCTTCCAGCGGGCCTGTCCTTGCGAGCGGAAGCGATTCACCTTCTCGATCGCATATTGCGCGGGAACCGCGGCTCCCTCCGCCTTGGCCAATGTAATGGTCCAAAGCGGTAAGCACCGCTTCGGAAGCTAGCGCCATTTGCCGCCATTGTATTGACCGCACCGCCTCGGCAGGTCGTTTGTACCCAATGCCATTTGCCCGAATGCTTACATTGAGGCTTCGAGCTTCTGCGAGGGCTTGGCTTACCCGCTCGCCGTCGCAGATCATACCGGCCGCATCGCTCATACGCGCCTGGATCGTGGAACGCGCCGACTTGATCGTCAGCGAGCTGTCGGGGCGCATGATGGT
>NZ_RQXT01000019.1:0-45000 GCF_003863365.1 Mesorhizobium tamadayense
GACGCCCTTCAGCACCTTGGCGACACCCAGCGGCTCGGTCTGCTCGTCGGTCTTGACCAGGATCGCGCGGTCGGCGCCCATGGCGAGCGCGGTGCGCAGCGTCTCCTGCGCCTGCTGCGGGCCGATCGACACGACGATGATCTCTTCGGCCTTGCCGGCTTCCTTGATCCGGAGCGCTTCCTCGACTGCGATCTCGTCGAACGGGTTCATCGCCATCTTGACGTTGGCAAGCTCCACGCCCAGTCCGTCGGCCTTGACCCGGACCTTGACGTTCGCATCCACAACCCGCTTCACGGGCACAAGGATCTTCATTTTCCTGTCACCTCTCCTGAGATAGTCGGGCGCGCTATAGCAGTGTGCGCCTTGTCAGAGTTGTCGAAAGCCGACATCCCCGGACGGAATATCCGTCCAGTGTGGTGGCGTTTCCGTAGTGGCGGCAATCCGGCGCGTCAATATACCAAGACATACCAAGACGCACTCAAATCGGTTCAGTCCTGCGGCGAAGAGGCTCCGCGACCCCATTGCGGCGCCGGCTGCGCCGCCGTCGCATTGTCCGCGGCAGGTTCGGTCGGAACGGGCACCTGCTGGACATCCGGTGTGGGATCAGGCTCGCCGTCGGCGCCGGCAAGCAGCGGCACGCCGCGGCTGCGCAGCACCAGAACCAGAACGGCGCCGGCGATGATGCCGCCGATATGGCAGGCCCAGGAAACCTGGTCCTCGCCGCCCGCGGCAAACATCACGATCTGGAACAGGATCCAGAGGATGAGCGGGATGAAGGCGGGGATACGGAGCGGGATGCGGGCGAAGGCCAATACCCACACCTTAACCCTCGGATAGAGGATCAGGTAGGCGGCAACGACGCCGGCGATGGCGCCGGAGGCGCCGATCAGCGGCACCTGCGAATCCCAGGCCACCAACCCTTGAAAGAAGGCGCCGGCGACCGCGCAAGCCAGATAGAAGATCAGATAGCGGATATGGCCGAGCGCGTCCTCGACGTTGTCGCCGAACACCCACAGGAACAGCATGTTGCCGCCGAGATGGAAGATGTCGGCGTGCAGGAAGGAATAGGTGAGATAGCTGAGGCTTTCGGGAATGACGACGAATTCGGGCGACAGCTCGACCTTGTCGTGGACGACCGAGGGGATGAAGCCGAGGCCGAGCACCGCGGCGTTGGTGAAGTTCTCGCCGCCGAGCGTGGTCGCGAGATAGATCAGGGCATTCGCAGCGATCAGCCCGATCGTCACATATTGCAGGCGGATGTGGCGCAGCCTGTTGGTGTCGTAGAGCGGGATAAACATCGGACCCTCCCGCCATTACCCGATCGTCAGCGGTTCTTGCCGGGAACCCATAGCACGTCGGCATTTCCGTTGTCATTGACCGCTCGCGCGGCGACGAACAGGAAGTCGGAGACGCGGTTGATGTATTTCAGCGCCTCGCGGTTGACGTGCTCGGCCGGGTCCTGCGCCAGCGCCACCATGAGGCGCTCGGCGCGCCGTGCCACCGTGCGCGCCAGATGCAGGGCTGCCGCTGCCGGCGTGCCGCCATTCAGCACGAAGGACCTCAGCGGCTGCAGATCCTTGTTGAGCAGGTCGATATCCTTTTCGACGCGCTCGGTCTGCGCGGCGACGATGCGCAGCGGCTCGTAGTCGAGCGGCTTGCCCTCGTCCGGCACCGCAAGATCCGCGCCGAGGTCGAAAAAGTCGTTCTGGATGCGGGAAAGCATGGCGTCGATCGCCGGATGATCCTTCCCGGTGTGGAGGCGGGCCATGCCGATGCAGGCATTGGCCTCGTCCACCGTGCCGTAGGCTTCGACACGCAGATCGGACTTCAGCCGCCGCGCGCCGCTGCCGAGACCGGTGGTGCCGTCGTCGCCGGTGCGGGTGTAGATCTTGTTGAGCTTGACCACGCTCTCCTCCCCCGCCCGTTACTTGCGGGTGAAATAGACGGTCAGCATGATCAGCACCAAGGCTATGAACTGCAGCAGCACGCGGGTCTGCATCAGCTTGTTCGAGGTGAAGCCGGAGCCGCCGCGCATCATGTTGATGAGGCCGCGAATCAGCACAATCACGACGCCGGCCATGACGACGATGGCGAGGATGTTGAAGACGGTTGCCATGGGCGGGCTCCAGTTGGGTTTCGGTCAGGCGCGCCTGGCGAGCACGCGGTAGAGCATCGAGGCCGGCAGGATGCGCTTGAGCACCACGCCGATTCTGGCCGGCACCGTTACCACATAGTGCGGGCGCGGGCGCTGTGACAGAAGCGCGTGGCGCAAGGCAACATGGACGACTTCCGGCCCGGGCTTCAGCCGCGAGACGCTGCCGCCGGCCTGCAGCCGTGCAAGCTGCGCCTTGTAGTCGACGCGGTGGACGGAGTTTTCGATGTCGATGTTTTTCAGGAACCACGCCAGGCCGTTGCTGGCGATCTTCGAGGTCACCGGCCCCGGCTCGATCAGCGAGACATGGATGCCGCTGCCTCCGAGTTCCTGGCGCATGCACAGCATCAAGCCTTCGACGGCATGTTTCGACGCCGAATAGGCGCCGCGAAAGCGGACGGGGGCGAGGCCCAGTATCGAGGAGCAATGGACGAGGCGGCCGTGACCCTGGCGTCGCATGACCGGCACGACGCGGCGGCTCAGATCGTGCCAGCCGAAGAAGTTTGCCTCGAACTGCTCGCGCAGCGCCTCCACCGGCAGGTCCTCGACGGCGCCGGGCTGCGCGTAGGCACCATTGTTGAACAGCGCGTCGAGCGTGCCGCCCGTGCGCTCCAGCACGGCATCGACCAGGGCGGCGATGGACTCCGGCTCGCGATAGTCGAGATAGAAGGCCTCGATGCCGTCCGCCTCGAGAGCGGCGATGTCGGCAGCTTTCCGCGCCGTGGCGAGCACGCGCCAGCCTTCCGCCTTCAATGCCCGCGCGCAATAGGCGCCTATGCCGGAAGAGGCGCCGGTGACGATGATGGTGCGCAACTGTTCAGCGGTGGGCAACGTTGTGTGACCCGGGGTTGCCATTTGCCGCAATCACTTCCCATATTCGCGGCGTCGACACAATCGAGCGGAGCGCGGGTCCTTGCTCAGGAATATCGTCGCCGTCAAGCGCGTGCTCTACGATGCGATCGGCCATTTCAACACCGACGACGGCTGGGCCATGGCCAGCCATCTGGCGATCACCTCGCTGATGGCGCTGTTTCCGTTCCTGATCTTCGCCACGACGCTGGCCAGCTTCCTCGGCGCGCGCGCCTTCGCCGACACGGCCGTGCATCTGGTCTTCGACACCTGGCCGGAGCAGATCGCCAAGCCGATCGCGCGCGAGGTGCTGAACGTACTCACGGTCCGGCGCACCGACCTTTTGACCTACGGCGTGCTGCTTGCCGCCTATTTCGCCTCGAACGGCATCGAGGCGCTGCGCACCTCGCTCAACCGCGCGTATCGCGTCACGGAGACGCGCGGCATCATCCACCGCCGGGTGCAGAGCATCATTTTCGTGCTGATCGCGACGGCCTGCTTTCTCGCCGTCAGCGTGCTCCTGGTGTTCGCGCCGCTGCTCGCGCGGCTGGCCGAAGCGCATCTGGAATGGATCAAGCCCTATATGGGCACGATCACGATATGGCGTTACGTGATCGCCTCGACGGTCATCGTCATTGGCCTGTTCGCCGTGCATATCTGGCTGCCAGCCGGCAAGCGCCGCTTCGTCTCGATCATTCCCGGCATCGTCTTCACTCTGGTCGCGTGGCTTGCCGGCTCGACCATCTTCGCCGCCTATCTCGAGCATTTCTCATCCTATGTGACGACCTATGCGGGGCTGGCCTCGATCATGATCGCGGTGGTGTTCCTCTACATCATCTCGGCCATCTTCATCCTCGGCGGCGAGCTCAATGCCGCGATCAGCCGTTATCTCGAGGCGCGCGCCCGCGTCGGCTGAGCTCCGCCCTGACGGCAGTCGCGAGCCCAACTCCCAGCGTGGCGATCGCCATACCGGCGATCTGCAGCGCATTGAGCTGCTCGCCGAACAAGGCCCAGGCGATGACGGCGGTGACGGCCGGCACCAGATAGAACAGCGACGCGACCTTCGACATCTCGCCGTCCCTGATCATCACCATCAACAGGAAGATGGCGCCGACCGACAGCACCAGGACCAGCCATGCGAGTGCGAAGATAAGCTCGCCGTTGACGGTCATGGTGCGCGCCTCAAAAGCGAGCGCTCCGAGGATCGTCACGACGGAGCCGCCGACATATTGCCACATCGTCGCCGAGACGAGGTCGCCGCCGGAGGCGAAGCGCTTTTGCCAGATCGTGCCAGCGGCCATGCCGAGCACCGAGACCAGCGAGGCCGTCAGCGTTGCCGCGGTGACGCCGCCGCCAATCGTGCCGAGCTTCGGCCAAAGCACGATCACGACGCCCAAAAGCCCGACGGCGAGGCCCGCCCAATGGCGCGGCAGGATCGCCTCGCTGAGGAATTTGCCGGCAAGCACCGCCGTGATCAGCGGCTGCAGGCCGACGATCAGCGCCGAAAATCCGGCCGGCATGCCCCGGTGGATCGCCCAGAACACGCCGCCCAGATAGACGCCGTGCATGAGGACGCCGGCCACCGTCGCGTGAAGCGCCTCCTTGCGGGTCGCTCGGCGCGCGCCGATGAGCACGGTCAGCCCCGCAAACAGGACCGCCGCCAGCACGAAACGGATGGCGAGGAAGGTGAAGGGCTCCGCCCACGGCATGGCATAGCGGGCGCCGATGAAGCCGGTCGCCCACAGGACGACGAAAGAGGCGGGGATGAACCGCTTGATGCTGTGCATTGGGAGGGAGTGCCCTGGCTACGGGTGAAACGTTGATGACGGCAATTGCTCTAATGCCGTTCAATTCGGCAAGCAAAACGAAACGGTTGATCCATAAGCTCATTCGAATTCAACAAACGGTGCCAGAGGGGCATGGCGGTAAGGCACGCCATGGGGAGGCATGCTTTTGCATCTCGGTACGACTTGGCTCCTGTTCGCGGTTGCGACCGTCGCCGTGTTCGGTTTCTTCTTCGGCACCGCGCTCGACGCCATCATGAAGGACGACGGTTTCGGTTCGACCGGCAACACGCTGCTGTTCACGCTGGGCTTCTTCGTCGCGGTGATGGTCGCCAACGAGCACGGCATCACCTTCAGGGACCTCAAGCTTGCCGTGGCATGGGGTTTGAGCGGCGCCTTCGTCCTCATCAGCGTGATGGCGCTGATCAAGGCCGGCCTGGCCCGGCTGTAACCAAACCAGTGTGTCGATATTCAGGTGATGCCGGTCTGCAAATGCCAGGCTCCTGCGCTTCCGGTACTCACGTACGTTAAGTACGCTCCGTTCCGGTTCTCGGAGCCCGCCATTTTCGACTCGGCCTGACCTGAATCTCGACACACTGGAAACCGAGCTAAAGCCCAAGCAGCTGCCTGACATCTTGCGGCGACATGCCTGCCTGCCTCAGCGCGGCGAGGCCGGTGTCCTTGAGACTCTTCGACAATTTCCGGCCGTCTGGCCCCAAGATCAGTCGATGATGGAAGGAGCGCGGCGGCTGGAGGCCGAGCAATTCCTGCAACAGGCGCTGCACGCCGGTGGCCGCGTAAAGATCCTGACCGCGCACGACATGGCTGACGCCCTGCAGCGCATCGTCGACAACCACGGCGAGATGGTAGCTGGTCGGGATGTCGCGGCGCGCCACGATGACGTCGCCCCAGGCCTGTGGGTTCGCTTCGATTGTGCGCGTCGCCGCCATGGTCTCATCGGTAAACTCGATCCATGACAAGGCATCTGGAACGCGCGCCACGGCCGCGCCGACGTCGAGCCGCCAGGCGAAAGGCATGCTCTCGGCCATGCGCCGCTTGCGCTCCTTCATCGGCAAGGCCCTATCCAGAGGCGGGTAGAGCGGCACGCCGTCGGGGTCGCGCGGCCAGTCGCGGCCACGTTTACCGGTCTCGGCGATGAAGGCGCGGATCTCGCCGCGGCTCATGAAGGCGGGATAGACGAGCTCCTCGGCGATCAGCCGGTCCAGAACGGCCTTGTACTCGGAAAAATGCTCGGACTGGCGCCGCACAGGCTCTTCCCAGCCGAGCCCCAGCCATTTCAGGTCGCGAAATATGCCGGCCTCGAATTCTGGCGTACAGCGCGTGATGTCGATATCCTCGATGCGCAGCAACAGCCGTCCGCCAGCGCGCGCCGCCATTTGCTGGTTGAGCAGAGCAGAATAGGCATGGCCGAGATGCAATTCGCCATTGGGGCTCGGCGCGAAGCGGAATGTCAGGAGCGTCATCTCTCAGGCGGCATTCGGGTTGAAAGGCGCTTCCGCCGGTTGATAGTTAGCCATCACTTGCCACTTCGCGGGCGCCTAGGGAACAAGCAAACGTGCAACGCATCGCCTCGTTCGACGACATTGCGGCAGGGCTCGACGCGCTCTGCCTGATCGATCCGCGCCTGGAGAAGGTGCGCGGCATGGCGGGCGAGGTGCCGCTGAGGCTCTCGGTGCCGGGCTTCGGGAGCCTCGCGTCCATAATCGTCTCGCAGCAGGTCTCCCGCGCCAGCGCGGATGCCATCTTCGGCCGGCTGACCAGGCTGGTCGATCCGTTGACGCCGGAGGGGATTCTCGCAGCCGGTGAGGATATTTTCCGCGAAGCCGGCCTGTCGCGGCCCAAGCAGCGCGGGCTGCTCGCGGTCGCGCAAGCCGTGGCCGGCGGGCTCGACCTAGACCATCTCTGCTCGCTCGACGCCGGCGAGGCGATCGCGGCGATGACGGCGGTGCCGGGCATCGGCCCCTGGACGGCGGAGTGCTATCTGCTGTTCGCCGCCGGCCATCCCGACGTCTTTCCCGCGCGTGACGTCGCGCTGCAGAGCGCGGTCGGCCATGCGCTCGGCATCGACCCCCGTCCGCCGGAGAAAACGCTGATTCGGCTGGCCGAATCATGGAGCCCGTGGCGAGGGGTCGCGTCGCGGCTTTTTTGGGCCTACTATCGCGAATTGAAGGGCAGGGACGCGGCGCCCCCTGCGGAGATCGCCAAAAAAGTATGAAAATCATGCATTTTTGAGCGTTTCGGCGAGCGACAATCCGCTTCACATCCCTGTCATGTCGGGCTTACAGTATCGGCGCCGTTCGGCTACAGCGCCACGCATCCGGTCGGTATGCTAAAACGCTGTAGGACTTTTGAAGTTGCGCATGATTCCGAAAATCGAATGATTTTCGAGATCATCCGCTGGACCAAGGAGGCCAACAACGTGACGGTTGCCGTATCTCCGGATGGGCTTCCCGCGCTGGTGCTGAATGCGGATTACCGTCCGCTCAGCTATTACCCCTTGTCGCTCTGGTCGTGGCAGGACGCCATCAAGGCTGTTTTCCTCGACCGGGTCAATATCGTCGCCGAATACGAGCACGCCGTCTCCTCGCCGACCTTCTCGATGAAGCTGCCGAGCGTGGTGAGCCTGAAGGCCTATGTGAAGCCGTCGCGGCATCCCGCCTTCACCCGCTTCAACGTCTTCCTGCGCGACCGCTTCCAGTGCCAGTATTGCGGCACGACCGACGACCTCACCTTCGACCATGTCGTCCCGCGCCATCGCGGCGGGGCGACGACCTGGGAGAATGTCGTCGCCGCCTGCTCGCCCTGCAATCTCAGGAAAGGCGGCATGATGCCGGCGCAGGCCAAGATGTGGCCGCTGCAAAAACCCTACCAGCCCACGGTGCACGACCTGCACAACAACGGCCGGCTGTTCCCGCCCAACCATCTGCATGAAAGTTGGATGGATTATCTGTACTGGGATGTCGAACTGGAACCTTAGAGTTCGGCACAAATCCGCCATGCTGGCCGCCCGACGCAGCTTTCTGCGCTTCCGGTGCTCACGTACCTAAGTACGCTCCGCTCCGGTTCGCGAAAATCACTTCATCCGACTCAGCCTGCCGAATTCTTTGAACGATCTCGCGTCGGCGCTTTCGGGCTGCTCAATCGCGCGACAGCGCGCTGCGGAAGGCGACGGCGGCCAGGATGAGGCTGGCGATGGCGTTCCAGCCGGCAAGCGACAGGCCGAGGATGCGAAGCGCGGCCTTGTCGCAGGAGGGCGGCACGAATTTGTCTAGCGCATCGAGCACGCCCTTGCCGCCGGTGTCGACCGGGCCGGCGCCGGCCGTGCAATCGGCCGGGCCCGGCCACCACGCCCATTCGACGCCGGAATGGTAGACGCCGAGATAGAGGCCGTAGAGCATCAACAGGCCGCCGATCGCCAGCAGGCCGCGCGTCACCCAGGCCGGCGCGCGCAGCATCGAGGCGACGGCCGCCACCAGCATCAGCGGCGCGCCGATATAGTAGGGCGTGCGCTGTTCCAGGCAGAGGTGGCAGGGGATGTAGCCGCCAATATACTGGAAGGCAAGCGCCGAGCCGACCGTCGCGGCCATGGCGACGGCAAGGAACAGCGCGGCCCGCGTCCGCTGGCGTCCGGTGTCGGCAGTCATGGTCGCTGTCATCGGTCCTGATCCGTTCGCTTGGCCGTTATCCGTGGGCGTATCTGACCGCGATATAGAGCAAAATAAGGGCAGCAGCGCCGGCGCTGACGATCATACCCAGGCGTTTCTCGATGAACTCCTTGATCGATTCGCCGTAGCGTCGCAGCAGCCAGGCAAGCAGCAGGAAACGGCCGCCGCGCGCCACGATCGCAAGCCCGATGAATAGCAAGAGGTTGACGCCGATGACGCCGGACAGGATCGTCACCACCTTGATCGGCGGCAGATGCGCCGCGCCCGAGGTGATGAGCATCAGGATGATGAAGCCGACGCCGGATGAGATGCGCAGCTGCTCGAACTCGTCATACTTGCCATAGAATTCGAGGATCGGCTTGGCGACCGCCTCATAGGCATAGTGGCCGATGAACCACCCGGCGACGCCGCCGAGCACCGAGGCGACCGTTGCGATCAGCGCGTAGCGATAGGCGCGCTCGGGTTTTGACAGCGCCATCGGCAGATAAAGCACGTCGGCCGGCACCAGGAAGACGGAGCTTTCGACGAAGGCGATGAAGGCCAGCCACCACTCGGCCGATTTCCTTGCCGCCAGCGACAGGGTCCAGTCGTAAAGTCCGCGAAGCATCGGCTCTCCTAATGCGTGCCGCCCGAGGCATAGCGGTTTTGGGCAACGACAGGCAGGAAGACAAGGACCCAAAGCGCCGCAGCCAACGTTCGAGGGCAGGAACGGCGCTTCAACGCATCGTTTGTCTAGAAAGATTTTCCGCGCCGCACAATGGCTGCGCCGTCACGAAACCGAAGGCGGGGGCGCTGGCGCCGGCCGCGCAGGCAAATCGGCAACAGGCCAGTTGACGAAAACCCGTCCACTCGTATAGTCCGCGCCCATCCAGGCTTCCCGGCCTGAGCCCCTATGGCGGAATTGGTAGACGCGCTCGACTCAAAATCGAGTTCCGCAAGGAGTGCTGGTTCGATCCCGGCTAGGGGCACCACCCTTCGCTCTGCGAGCTTTGGGTGGCACGCCATTCGGAGCACCCTACCGCATATTCCCCGTATGCCCCTGCGAATACCGCCCTGGCTGCGGCCACACCGTCAGGCCGTGCGGCTCGGCACCGACGCGGGTCTTCGTCACCGCTCCTGAGGTCGTGTCGATCATGTAGACCTCGCTGTCGAAGCGGCCGGAGAGCCATAGCTGCTTGCCGTCGGCGCTGACATTGCCCATGTCGGGGCTGCCGCCGTCCGGGATCGGCCATTGGGCGACGACCGAGCGCGTGGCGAAGTCGATCACCGTCACGCTGCCCGGCCCCTTGGCCTTGCCCTGTTCCATCTTGTGCGAGCCGCGGTTCGAGACGTAGAGCCGCTTGCCGTCACGGCTGACGACGAAGCCGTGCGCGCCTATTCCCGTCGAGATGAAGCCGATTTCCTTGAAGCTGTCGCCGTCGACCAGGAAGACGCCACCATTCATCATGTCGGCGACGTAGAAGACCTTGCCGTCGGGCGATAGCCTTATGTCTTGCGGCATGCCCATCTTCGAGAAGTCCAGATGGCCGAGCACTTTCTGGTTCTTCAGGTCGATCTTGGCCAGTCCGCCGTCGCCATATTCGCAGGTGAAGATCGCATAGGAGTTGTCGGCCGAAAAATCGGCATGGTTGATGCCGGCGCAGGTCGGCGTCGGGATAATGGATTTCAACGCCATGGTCCGCGGATCGCGCAGGTCGAGCTGCCTCAGGGCCTCGTCGACGATGATGGCGGTGCTGCCGTCCGGCATGAAATACATGTTGTAGGGGTCGTCGACCGGCACCTGCTTGCCGGGCTTGGCGGTCGTCGGGTCGATGGGCGTCAGGCTACCGTTCTTGCCAGTGCCGTTGTTGGCCACCCAGAGCGTCTTCAGGTCCCAGGAAGGAACGACGTGCTGCGGCTTGCTGCCGACCGGAAACCTGTCGACTTCCTTCAGAGTCACCGGATCGATGACGGAAACGCTGTTCGAGGAGCGGTTGGGCACATAGACGCGCGGCAACGCATCTGCCGTCGCCGGGCTCATATGGCCGGCGGTAGTGTGGCTGTAGATGTTGACGGGCGGCGGCGCAGGCTCGGAGCAATCCTCGGGGCAGGAGCCCGCGAAGGCGCTTGTCGGCGGCAGGGTGAGAAACAGGGCAAGCAGCGCGATTGGCAGGCCGGCATGGCGCAGGAATGTTCTGATCATCTGGATTGCTTTGCGAGGAAGGCGGACCGGATCGGCCCGCCGGATGCCATAGCCGGTGTGCAGCCTTTCATCTAGCGCCTTTTCAAGAGGCTCCGCATGCGGTTGCGCAGGATGCGTGCCATATTGCGGGTCTCGCGGTAGAGATGCAGCTGCGAGGCCGCCTGGCGGGCCAGCCGGTCGGCGTCGGGCGTCAGGCCGACCACCAGCGTGCCCGTCGGCTTGCGCTCCATCCACAGGCGGCCCATCACCGGATGGTCAGGCACCGCGCAGGAGTCGGTCATGACGATGTTGGGGTCGTCGAGATGCTGCTTCGTCACCTCGATCATCAGCAGCGTGCCCGGCGAATAGGCGGACAGCGTCTCGTCATAGGCCGTCTTCCAGGTATAGGCGACACCCGCCTCGAGGAAGACCACCAGGCAGGCGATGGTGCGGCCGTCGAGCCTCAGCGAATGGATGCGGCACATGTCGTGCTCGGCGAGCCTGTGCACGGCCTCGCGGGCGAAAGCGGCGCGGTAGCGGTCGATCGCCATGGCCGTGCGTTCGCGGCCTTTCCAGCCGGCGGCCTCCAGCGTCAGGAAGCTCTCGATGGCGTGGCGGATGTCGTCCGGGCCGCGCGCCACGACATGCTCCAATTTGCCGAGGTCGGCGAGCCGCCGCTTCAGGCGGCGGAACTCGCGATAGTGATGCGAGCGCAGCGATGCCTTGAGGTAGTCGTCGCCGTCGGCGTCGCTTTCCAGCACCGGGCGCTCGGCCTTGCCGGTGACGACAAGAGTCAGGCCGCGGCTGTCGGCAAAGGAGGTGAGCAGGCTCGCCACCGGGCCGTCCAGCTTCATGTCGGGCAGCACGAACACTTTCGGCAATTTGAGATGCGGCCTGGACAGCATCGAGAAGAAATCCTCGATGACGCCGACCGGATCGTCGCGGTCGACCAGCGGCGTGCCGAGCGGGCCGAACGGGCTCGACCACGTGCGCATGACCGGGACGCCGAGCGGGATCGCCGGGCGCTCGACCGAGAACGGCACCAGAAGCCGCAGCCGGTTGCGGAACTCGTCGCCGTCGCGGATCACGGCCAGCCGCACCTCGCGGTCCTCGAGCCTCGGCATGGCGGGCGCCAGGAAGCGCGGGTTGAAGAAGACGTTGGGCTCGATCGTGCGGGCGCTGAGATAATCGAGCTCCTCGACGAGGTCGAAGCCGGCCGAGGCCGGATAGATCGCGAGCTTGCGCTCCGGCCGGTTGTTGGCGAAGAGCTCGATATGGGCGGGATCGGCCTCCCTGGCGAGGCCGGCAAGGCCCGACATCATGGCGCCGGCCGGGCCGCCGCTGGTCTCTTCGAGCAACGGAACGGCGGCCATCAGCCGATTTCCCTATTTGCTGGCACGAAAATCGCCATGACGATGCCGAGCTTGCGCCAGACGGTGAAGGACAGCGCGCCGGCCTCAAAAACCATCGCCAGGCTGGTGGCGATCGCCGCGCCCCAGAGGCCGAAGAGCGGGATCAGGACCACGTTGAGACCGATGTTCAGGGCAAGTGTCATGGCATAGACGGCGGCGCAGATATTCTGGTTGCCGCTCATGGTTAGCAGGCTTTCGCAGGGGCCGACGGCGCCGCGCGCGACGACGCCGAAGACCAGCAGGAAAAGCAGCGGATAGCCGGCGGTGAACTCCGGGCCGAACAGCACCAGCATCGGCTCGCCGAGCGCCAGCACCAGCAGCGCCATCGCCAGCGAGGGCCAGAAGGTCCAGGAGACGGTCTCGCGGGCGAAGGCGGCGAGCCTTTCCGGCTCGCCATGGGTGAACTGCGCATAGCGCTGGGCAACGCCCGCCTTGACGGCGAAATAGACGAAATGCACCAGCGCCAGGGTCTTCACGGTGGCGAAATAGACCGCCACGTCATTGGGGTCGAGATAGGCGCCGACCATCAGCACGTCGGCATTGGTGAGCAGGAAGAAGAAGCTCTCGACCAGGAAGATCGGCAGCGAGACGAGGAACCACTGGCCGAAATGCACGATCATCGGTCCGGCCGGGATCTTCTTGTCCATGCGCGAGGTGACGCCCGTCAGCTGGCCGAGCGTCGTGATATAGGTGGCGGCGATCGAGGCGAAGATCGCGGTCTTGGCATCGGGCACGTAGCGCATGGCGAGCATTGCCGCCATGAACACCAGGATCAGCACCGGCCGCACCAGATAGGTAGGCGACAGCGCGAACAGCGCCCATGAATTCGCCCGCGCCAGCCCCTGCAGCAGATCGCCCATCGCAATCATCGGCAGGCAGATGACGCCGAGGATGAAGGGAACGACATAGTAGCTCTCGATCCAGGGCGAGGCGAGCCAGACACCGAGCGCGCCCAGCCCCGCGATCAGCGTCGAGGCGACCAGCACGAACAGCCGGCTCGCCAGCACGATGCCGCGCAGCTCGGCCAGCATGCCGCGCTCGCGATATTCGGGAATGAAGCGGATGACCGAGGTGTGGAAGCCGAGGCAGGCAAGATTGCCGACGATCACCATCGTCACCCAGACCAGCACGAAGATGCCGTATTCGAACGAGCCCATCCAGCGCGCCATCAGCACCTGGCTGATGAAGGCGATGACGGCGCTGACGATGCGGATGGAAAAGGCGATCAGCGACATGCGGCCGGCTTCGCCGCGTTCGTCGGCGGTGAGCAGCACGGCATCGACACGGCCAAGCAGCGGCCGCATGCGCAGCGCCCAGCGCTGCGGCAGAAACTGCCCGGCAGTCGTCGCCGCGGAAAAGCGCACCCCGAATACTCTCCGTTTTCCGCCTGTTTCCAAGGTTTCGGTGTATTCGAAACACATTAAGAAACGGTTGGGTGGGAAGCATGCGGGTCTGGCCGAAGGCCTGTCGCCAGAAGCGAGCGGTGTTCCGCGCACCATCTCGCCGAAGACGGTCGATCATCATGCCTCGGCGGTGTGCTGGAGAAGGTCGAGGCCGTCTCGCGCGGCGAGGCGACAGTGGCGGCGTCGGGGTTGTTGTGAGGCTTCTCGGGTAGGGAAGGGCCTGGAGACGTTTGGCGTTCGCACAATCGCCAGCGCCGGCGCCGCCCCTCATCCGGCCCTGCGGGCCACCTTCTCCCCGTGAACGGGGAGAAGGAAGAGGGCGTCAGGCGAAGGCGCCGTGGCAGTGCTTGTATTTCTTGCCGGAGCCGCAGGGGCAGGCCTCGTTGCGGCCGACCTTGCCCCAGGTCGCCGGGTTCTTGGGATCGCGATTCTCCGGCGCGACGACAGCATTGGATTCCTGGCGAACCAGCAACGCCGTCTCGCCGCCCTGGAAGTCGTCCTCGCCGGTGGTGCCATCGATGTGGCTGCCGAACATGTCGGGCGCTGCCGGCGGCGGCGCTTCGGCCGCCTGGCGAACGAGTTCGACGCGCATCAGCTGCGCGGTGACGGCCTGCCGCAGATTGCCGAGCATGCCTTGGAACAGCTCGAAGGCCTCGCCCTTGTATTCCTGCAGCGGATCGCGCTGGGCATAGCCGCGGAAGCCGACGACCGAGCGCAGGTGGTCGAGGTTGACGATGTGCTCGCGCCACAGGTGATCGAGCGTCTGCAGCACCACCGAACGCTCGACATAGCTCATCACGTCGGGGCCGAAGCGCTCGGCGCGTTCCTTGGCGGCGGCCTCGGCGGCGGCCGAGATGCGCTCGCGGATATCGTCCTCGGCGATGCCCTCTTCCTTGACCCAGTCCTCGATCGGCAGGTCGAGATTGAGGTACTGCGCCACTTCCTCCTTCAGGCCGCCAACGTTCCACTGTTCGGCATAGGCGTTTTCGGGGATGTTCTTGGTGACGATTTCCTCTATGACGCCCTCGCGCATCTCGGTGATCGTCTCCGACAGGCCTTCGCCGTCCATCAGCTCGATACGCTGCTCGAACACGACCTTGCGCTGGTCGTTCGACACGTCGTCATATTTCAACAGGTTCTTGCGGATGTCGAAGTTGCGCGCCTCAACCTTCTTCTGCGCCTTTTCCAGCGCCTTGTTGATCCACGGGTGGATGATCGCCTCGTCTTCCTTGAGGCCGAGCTTCTGCAGCATGCCGTCCATGCGCTCGGAGCCGAAGATGCGCATCAGATCGTCTTGCAGCGACAGGAAGAATTTCGAACGGCCGGGGTCGCCCTGTCTTCCCGAACGACCTCTAAGCTGGTTGTCGATGCGGCGCGATTCATGGCGCTCGGTGGCCAACACGTAGAGGCCGCCGGCGGCGAGAGCCTTTTCCTTCAGGCGGGCGACGTCGTCGCGGACTTCCTTTTCCCTGGCCTCGCGCTCGGGCCCTTCAGGCATGTCGCCAAGCTCCTCGGCGATGCGCATCTCGGCGTTGCCGCCGAGCTGAATGTCGGTGCCGCGGCCGGCCATGTTGGTGGCGATGGTGATGGCGCCGGGCTTGCCGGCCTGGGCGACTATGGCCGCCTCGCGCTCGTGATGGCGGGCGTTCAGCACCTCGAAATTCTTGAGGCCGTCCTTGCGCAGGCGCTCGGCCAGTTGCTCGGACTTCTCGATCGAGGTGGTGCCGACCAGGATCGGCTGGCCCTTGTCGCGCGCCTCCTTGATCTCCTTGACGATCGCCTTGTACTTCTCGTCGACGGTCCGGTAGACCTCGTCGTCCTCGTCCCTGCGGATGACGGGCAGGTTGGTCGGGATCTCGGTGACTTCGAGATTGTAGATGTTGGCGAATTCCTCGGCCTCGGTCAGCGCCGTGCCGGTCATGCCGGCGAGCTTCTTGTAAAGACGGAAATAGTTCTGGAAGGTGACGGAGGCGAGCGTCTGGTTCTCAGGCTGGATCGCCACATGCTCCTTGGCCTCGAGCGCCTGGTGCAGGCCTTCCGAGTAACGGCGCCCGGGCATCATGCGGCCGGTGAACTCGTCGATGATGACGATCTCGCCGTTGCTCACGATGTAGTCCTTGTCCTTCTGGAACAGGAGGTGCGCCTTCAGCGCATTATTGACGTGGTGGACGATGGCGACGTTCTCGACGTCGTAGAGCGCCTCGCCCTTCAAGAGGCCGGCGTCGCGCAGCATGTTTTCCAGCTTCTCGGTGCCGTCCTCGGTGAAGATCGTGGTCTTCTGCTTCTCGTCGACCTCGTAGTCGGCCGGCCCGAGCTTCAGCATGAAGGCGTCGATGGTGTTGTACATTTCCGAGCGGTCTTCGAGCGGACCGGAAATGATCAGCGGCGTGCGCGCTTCGTCGACCAGGATGGAATCGACCTCGTCGACGATCGCGTAGGAATGGCCGCGCTGCACCATCTGCGCGCGCTCGTACTTCATGTTGTCGCGCAGATAGTCGAAGCCGAGCTCGTTGTTGGTGGCATAGGTGACGTCGGCGGCATAGGCGACGCGCCGCTCCTCGTCGGAGAGGCCGTGAACGATGACGCCGACGCTGAGGCCGAGGAACTTGTAGACGCGGCCCATCCATTCGGAGTCGCGGGTGGCAAGATAGTCGTTGACGGTGACGACATGCACACCCTTGCCGGCGAGCGCGTTGAGATAGACCGGCAAGGTGGCGACCAGCGTCTTGCCCTCGCCGGTGCGCATCTCGGCGATGCCGCCGTTGTGCAGCACCATGCCGCCGATCAATTGCACGTCAAAAGGACGCATGCCCAGAACGCGGCGGGCCGCCTCGCGCACCGTGGCGAAGGCCGGTATCAGCAGGTCGTCGAGCGAAGCGCCGTTGGCGAGATCCTGGCGGAATTTTTCCGTGCGGCCGGCAAGCTCGGCATTGGAGAGCGCCCGCATCTCGTTTTCCATGGCGTTGATGGCCTCGACCCGGGGCCGGGTCGACTTGACTCGGCGGTCGTTGGAAGAGCCGAAAACCTTACGCGCGAGAGCGCCGAGACTGACCATCCAATGGTCCTTTCGATAGCAATTTTGGCCGTTTGCGACAGGCGCCTGGCGGGCCCATCAAATCCGCGTGAATGCGGACAAACGCAAAAAGCGCCCGGAAAACGGTTCTGGACGCCAAGTCGTTGGACAGATAAGAGGGGGCTCAACTGATGTCAACGCCGCGTTAGCCCTATGGGCAGCGCCAAATTCCGCCACAATCGGACTGATCTGGCGGACTGATCTGGAACCTTTCCGCTCAAGCGATCCTTATTGGCAATCCCCATTGGAGTTATCTTGATGTCTCTGTCGTTCCGCCGCGCGTCGCTCGCCAGCCTTGGCCTGGCCTTCGGGCTCTCGGCTCTTTCGCTGTCGCCGCTGATGGCGCAGGAAACCAAGCCCGCACAGCCGGAAGCCGCGGCTCCCGCCGCCGCTCCGGTCGACCCGAACGCCGTGGTCGCCACCATCAACGGCGACAAGCTGACCGAGGCCGACCTTGCGCTGGCCGAAGGCGAGCTGTCGCAGCAGTTCGCGCAGCTGCCGCCGGAACAGCGCCGCGCCGCCGCCCTTTCTGCGGCCATCGAGATCCGCGTCATGGCCAAGAAGGCGGTCGACAGCGGCCTCGACAAGGATGCCGATTTCCAGCGCCGCATGGCGTTCCTGCAGCAGCGCGCCCTGCACGGCGAGGTGGTCGAGAAGGAGGTCGTCGGCAAGGTGACGGATGCGGACGTCCGCGCCCGCTACGACCAGGAAATCGCCAACACGCCGCCGGTCAATGAGGTCCATGCCCGTCACATCCTCGTGAAGACGAAGGAAGAGGCCGAGGCGATCATCAAGCAGCTCGACGGCGGCGCCGATTTCCAGAAGCTTGCCAACGAGCACACCAGCGACCCGAGCGGTAAGTCGAATGGCGGCGACCTCGGCTGGTTCGGTCCCGGACAGATGGTGCCGGAGTTCGACAAGGCGGCGTTCGCGCTGGATGTCGGCAAGTACAGCAAGGAGCCGGTGCAGTCGCAGTTCGGCTGGCACGTCATCAAGCTCGAGGACAAGCGCGCCAAGCAGCCGCCGGCCTTCGACGACGTCAAGGACCAGGCCAAGCAGGCCGTGATCCGAGACAAGTATTTCGCCATGGTCAAGGAATTGCGCGGCGCCGCCAAGGTCGAGATCCCGGACGAGAAGCTGAAGGCCGCGGTCAACACGCTGGAGAGCGGCAAGTAATCGGCATGGCTGGGAGTTTTGCAAAGGGCGCCTTCGGGTGCCCTTTCGCATTTCAGGCGAGCGCTATGCCGCGCACCACATAACGCACCGCGGTCCGGATTGTCGCCTCGTCTTCGTCGAGACGGTTGGTCAACAGGTGCGTCCAGGCGAATGAGGCGACTAGGTCGGCCACAAGCTCGGCGTCGACATCGGCCGCCACCTCGCCGCGCGCCTTGGCGCGCTCGACCATCTGGCCGGTTTGCGCGCGGCGTCCCCTGGCATAGTCGGCAAGCGCCGCTGCTGCGGTCTCGTCCGACTGCGCCTCGGCGATCAATGATTTGAACACGCTGCCGGACGACGTCTCGCGCCAATGCGAAAACAGGTTTTTGAGAAAACCGACGAGGTCTTCCTCGAGATTTTCGGTATCGGGCGTGTCGACACGCTTCTGGCGCTGATAGACGTCGAGCAGCAAGGCGGCCTTGCTCGGCCACCAGCGATAGATGGTCGGCTTGCCCGCCCGCGCGCGCCGTGCAACGGCCTCGATCGAGAAGCCGGAATAGCCGGCCTCGCTCAGCACCGCCTCGGCGGCGCCGAGGATGGCCTCGGCGCTTTCGGGGTTGCGCCTGGCGCCGATCGATTTGCGTGCGGCGTCAGCGGCCTCGCTCATCTGCATTTTTCCTCAGTCCACGAATTTCACCGGAGATCATACAGGTGTTCTTGACGAAACGAAACGGTTCGTTTTATATAACGGAACGTTTCGTAACGATAAGGAGAAAACCAATGCCTTCGACCGGTGCCACCACGCGGTTCTCGCGGCCCCGTTTTGCCCTTCTGGTGCTGCTTGGCGTTTATCCGTTGATTACCGCTATTCTGTACGTGATCTTTCCGCTGACGGTGGACTGGCAGATCTGGCAGCGCACGCTGGTGATCGCCCCGCTGATGGTCGCTATCATGATTTGGGGATTGATCCCGGGTGTGCAGAAGATCTTTCGGGAGTTCCTGAACCCAGCCAGCCGGTGATCGACCTCACTTTGAATCGAAGGATCGCCGCCGACGGATTCGTTCACAGGAGCAGCGGTTCGCGAACCTCGCGACAGGCGCGAAAACGCCTTGCGCCAGCGCGTTCTATCGGGCAAACCGGCGTTTCCTTTGCGATTTCCGCCGCCCGAGGTCTCCATGTCCGCAACGATTTCGCCGCTTGCGCCGAAGAAATACCCCAAGATGCCGGTCATCGAGGGCGTGCGCATCGCCACCGCCGAGGCCGGGATCAAATACCGGAATCGCACCGATCTGCTTGCCATGGTCTTCGATCCCGGCACGGCCGTCGCCGGTGTCTTCACCAAGTCGAAATGCCCTTCGGCGCCGGTCGATTACTGCCGCCAGAACCTGCCCGCCGGCAAGGCGCGTGTGCTGGTGGTCAATTCCGGCAATGCCAACGCCTTCACAGGCAGGAAGGGCAAGGCATCGACCGCGCTGACGGGCGAGGCGGCGGCGAAGGCCGCCGGATGCTCGACAAGCGAAGTGTTCCTGGCCTCGACCGGGGTCATCGGCGAGCCGCTCGACACCAACAAATTCAGCCATCTGCTCGCCGGCCTGGTGAAGGACGGCAATCCGGACCTGTGGACCGAGGCGGCCAAGGCCATAATGACCACGGACACCTATCCGAAGGTGGCAACCCAGACGGTGAAGCTCGGCGACGCCGACGTGACCATCAACGGCATTGCCAAGGGCGCCGGCATGATCGCGCCCGACATGGCGACGATGCTCTCCTTCATCGCCACCGACGCGCCGATCGCAGCACCGGTGCTGCAGGATCTGCTGTCGCGCGGCACGGCCAAGACCTTCAACGCCGTCACCGTCGACAGCGACACCTCGACCAGCGACACGCTGCTCATCTTTGCCACAGGCGCAGCCGGCAAGCGCGGCGCTCAGGCGATCAGCGATCCGAAGGATGCGCGGCTCGGTGCCTTCCGCCGCGCGCTCGGCAAGGTGCTGAAGTCGCTGGCGCTGCAAGTGGTGCGCGACGGCGAGGGCGCGCGCAAGCAAGTCGAGGTCACCGTCACCGGCGCCAAGTCGGCCCGATCGGCCAAGCGCATCGCGCTTTCGATCGCCAATTCGCCGCTGGTCAAGACGGCGGTTGCCGGCGAGGACGCCAATTGGGGCCGTGTCGTCATGGCCGTCGGCAAGGCCGGCGAGCCGGCCGACCGCGATCGCCTGTCGATCTGGTTCGGGGACAACCGGCTGGCGCATGAGGGCGAGCGCGATCCGGGCTACTCCGAGGAAGCGACCTCGGCCTACATGAAGCGCGACGATATCCGCATCCGGGCCGACATCGGCATCGGCCGCGGCAAGGCGACGGTGTGGACCTGCGACCTCACCAAGGAATATGTCGCCATCAATGGCGACTACCGGAGTTGATGGCGCCGGTGTCCGGACATCCGGCAAGCGTGCTCGCGATCGTGCGCCGCTACGAGGCGGCGGGTTTTCGCGCCTGGCCGGCGGCGGCCGTCCACTACGACGGGACATGGGTGGTGCGGCTGACGGCCGGCCATCCGGCCAAGCGCCTGAACTCGGTCAATCCGCTCGATCCGGGCGACACCCAGCACGTTGCCGAACGCATCGGCCGCGCCAGCCGCCGCTTCGACGCCTATGGCCGGCCGCTGACCTTTCGCATGTCGCCGCTTTCGGGGCAGGTGCTGTCGAAGCATCTCGACGAGGCGGGCTGGAGCCGGTTCGACGAATCGTTGGTGATGCGGCTGCCGCTCAAGGAAGCGCAACTCGACACCGCGATGGACCAGATCCCGCTGAAGGACATCAGCCGCTTCATCGGCGCGGCGATCAAGACGAACGACTCGGACGTCTCGCTGCGGCCCGGCCTGTCGGAGGTCATCGGCGCCATCCAGCCGGAAGCGGGGCTGTTTGCGCTCGAAGACGGGAACGAGGCGCTGGCGACGCTGGTCTGCGTCCATGACGGCGACCTCGCCGGACTTTTCGAGGTCGCTACCGAAAAGTCGGCGCGCAACAAGGGCCATGGCCGCAACCTCATCCTGTCGGCGCTGAAATGGGCGCGGCTGCGCAGCGCGCGCGAGGCCTGGCTACAGGTCGAGGCCGGCAATGTTGCGGCGCTGTCGCTCTACCGATCGCTCGGCTTCGAGGAAGTCTACCGATACCACTATCGACGGCCGCCGGGCGCATGAGCGAGATCAAGCCAGCCGGAAAGCGCCTGCTGCTCGTCGCTGCCTGCGCGCTGGTCGACGCCGATCGGCGCGTGCTTCTGGCGCAGCGCCCCGAGGGCAAGCAACTTGCCGGCCTTTGGGAGTTTCCGGGCGGCAAGGTCGAGCCCGGCGAGACGCCAGAGGAATGCCTGGTGCGCGAGCTGCATGAGGAGCTCGGCATCGAGACCGAGATCACTTGCCTCGCGCCACTCACCTTCGCCAGCCACAGCTACGATGATTTCCACTTGCTGATGCCGCTTTATGTCTGCCGTCGGTTCCGAGGCATCGCGCAGCCGAAGGAAGGGCAGGGGCTGAAATGGGTCAGGCCGCGCCAGATGCGCGACTACCCGATGCCGCCGGCGGACGCGCCGCTGATCCAGTTCCTCATCGATCTCTTGTGATCGTCAGAGCAATTCAGCGTTTTTTGAATTGCTCCCGTTTCCGGACGGAAAACCGCTGCACACTTTCCCTGAGATTGCTCCAAGCCGTCGTTGCCTCGTCTGATTTATGCAGCGTTAATGGAAGATTTATCTCGACATGGAAGATTGAGGCAAAATCGTCCGCGCGGCGGCATGCCGATTGTTTGGAGCCATTCCATGAGCATCGAGAGAGAGTGGGACTCGATCCGGCCCGATCATAGCTTCCGTGCCGTCGATGCCGGCATGGGCATTTTGCGGATCACCTTGCTTTTCGGGTCGGCCGCGGTGGCGCTAGCGTTGATCGCGACGCCTTTGCTCGACAGCCAGACGCGGTCGCAGAGCGTGGGCGACAGTTGGGCCGGGGGGCTCGACATGACCAGCACCGGCTCGATCGGCCACCGCAACACCTACACGCTGCGGCGCAGCGTGCTGCAGCCGCTGCCAAGTTCCATCTGCGTGATCCGCAACGATGGCAGCCGCCACGGCGACTGCTGATTGGTTAATAAATTCCGCGAGAAGTGGCTATTTCACCCCCCGTTAAGCTTTTGCCGTTAACCTTTCTTAACAGGTAGGCCCTATGGTTCTCGTCAAGAGGGATCGACGACCATGAAAAACCTGCTGCAGCAATTCCTACAGGATGAAACGGGCGCCACAGCCATAGAATATGGCCTGATCGTCGCAGTGCTGTCGCTTGCAATCGTCGGCGGCGTTGGCAGGGCTGCCGATGCGCTCCAGTGGCTGTTCTCCGACAACAACAGCAGACTTGCCAACGCCTTTGCCCAGCACTGACCGCGCCGGTCAGGCCCGGCGCGGACCGCTCAATGCCCCGCCGGATTCTCCAGGATCGTCTTCAGCGAGACTTTGGCCGAGCCAGGCTTAAGCGGCTTTTGCTGTGAGGCGTCAGGCGCCCAGCCGGACATCCACACGATCGAAAAGCTCGCCCGGATGCGGCCGTCCGGATCTGAAAACCGTTCGGCATAAATTTCGGCGGCGCGGGCGAACAGCCGTCTGGTGGCCGGACGCCGGCTGCGGTCGAAAAGCGGGCTGGTCTCGCCCATGGCGCGCAGATCGGCGGCAAGGCCGAACAGCGAATCATAGCGCACCGTGACCGTCTCGACGTCGGCGACCGGCAGCGCCAGGCCGGCACGCTGCAGCAGCGCGCCGGCGTCGCGCACATCGGTGAACGGCAGGACGCGAGGGCTCGCGCCACCATAAAGCTCGGTCTCGGCGGCCAGCAGGCTTTGGCGCAGCTCCGCAAGTGTGCCGGCTCCGGCCAAAGCGCCGAGGAACAGCCCGTCGGGCTTCAGCGCGCGCCGAATCTGCGCCAACATGCCGGGGATGTCGTTCATCGCCTGCAGCGACAGCAGCGAGACGACGAGATCGAGGCTTCCTGCTTCGAACGGCACGGTTTCCGCCGGGGCGACGACGCCAGTTTCGCCGGCAAGGAAGGCGTCATCCGTCTCCACGCGAACGATGTCGGCCACCTTGCCACTGGAGGCGAGCACCCTGGTCGCGGCCGCCGTCTGGCAAAACAGCGCCGCCGCCTTGCCGAACCTGCGCTCGACCGCGCCCAGCCGGTCGGCAAGGTCCTCCGCCGCCCGCCGCATCAGGAAATCGGCGCCGTCGACGGGGTGCATGAGCGCCCGGCGCTTATGCGCAAGCCAGAGCTGCGTGTCGATCAAGGGCTGCAATGGGCTATTCCTGTTGTCTGCGCATGCCGGACCGATGCTATGGTGGCGCGGGGTTTCATCTCACGTGGCCGATCCGGTGCGCAAGATCAAGACCGTTGCGATCAAGGACATGGCGCGGCTGGCGCTGGGCTGGCCGGCGCGCCTGTTGTTTCCGCCGGTCTGCGCCGGCTGCCGGCGTCATGTCTCGCAGCCCGGCGTGCTGTGCGGCGCCTGCTGGCCGAAGCTCCGGCTGCTGGAGAAGCCCTGGTGTCCGGTTATGGGCACGCCTTTCACCCATGACATGGGCGAGGGTTTTCTCTCCGCCGAGGCGATCGCCGATCCGCCGCCTTTCGAGCGGGCGCGGGCAGCGGTCGTCTATTCAGGGGTTGCGCGCCAGATGGTGCAAGGGCTGAAATACCAGGATCGTACGGATCTCGCGCCATGGATGGCGCGCTGGATGATGCGCGCCGGCGCCGAACTGATCGCCGAAGCCGACGTGGTGGTGCCGGTGCCGCTGCACTGGCGGCGGTTCTTGCGCAGACAGTTCAACCAGTCCGCCGAGCTGGCGCGGGCGGTGTCGAAGCTCAGCGGCCTGCCTTTCTCGCCGGCGGCGGTGAGACGCGTGAAGCTCACCCGCCAGCAGGTCGGGCTGGAGCGGCACGAGCGCGAGGAGAATGTGCGCGCCGCTTTCCGTGTCCCGCCCGAGGCCGAAATCGAGATCGCCGGCCGCAGGGTGCTCGTCATCGATGACGTCTTCACCACCGGCGCCACCGTGCGCGCAGTGGCCAAGGCGCTGAAGAAGGGCGGCGCCGGAGCGGTCGACGTGCTGACCTTCGCCCGCGTCCTGCCGGGGGACTTTCGGGCCGATGAGTCCGCGACTATATAGGACTTGATTGTTGTTTTTGGTGCAGGTTGCTTTCGCACAACCATTGGGCGACATGCACAGGCAGGATTGCTGATCGATGGTCGATGTGACGATCTACACCCGGATGATGTGCGGCTATTGTACGGCCGCCAAGCGGCTGCTCGAGCGCAAGGGTGTGGCCTACACCGAGCACGACGCGTCGTTCTCGCCGGAATTGCGCCAGGAGATGATTTCGCGGGCGCATGGGCGAACCACCTTTCCGCAGATATTCATCGGCGACACGCATGTCGGCGGCTGCGACGACCTCCATGAACTGGAGTCGCAGGGCCGGCTGGACGTGCTGCTTGCCAACGGAGCGAGGGTTTGATCATGGGCGTTTTCAAGGCTGCGGCGGTGCAGATGCGTTCGGGGACCAGCCCGGAGCGCAACGCGGCCGACATGGAAAGGCTGGTCCGCGAGGCCGCAAGGCAGGGCGCCACCTATGTCCAGACGCCGGAAATGACCGGCGCGCTCATCCGCGACAAGCAGGCGGGCGCCGCCGCCTTCACCACCGAGGACAAAGACATCGTCGTTTCGACGGCGCGGAAACTGGCCAACGAGCTCGGCATCTATCTGCATGTCGGCTCGACGGCCATCCTGCGCGCCGACGGCAAGCTCGCCAACCGCGCCTTCCTGTTTGCGCCCGATGGCGCCACGATCGCCAATTACGACAAGATCCACATGTTCGATGTTGACCTCGACAGTGGCGAAAGCTGGCGCGAATCCGCCTCCTATGAACCGGGAACAGAGGCCGTCGTCACCTCGATCAATGGCGCGAGGCTGGGCTTTGCCGTTTGCTACGACCTGCGCTTCCCGCAGTTGTTCCGCGCCGAGGCGCTGGCCGGCGCCGACGTGCTGTCGGTGCCCGCCGCCTTTACCCGCCAGACCGGCGAGGCGCACTGGCATGTGCTGCTCAGGGCACGCGCGATCGAGAACGGCGCCTATGTCATCGCTGCCGCGCAAGGCGGCCTGCATGAGGACGGCCGCGAGACCTACGGCCATTCGTTGATCGTCGACCCGTGGGGGCGCATCGTCGCCGAGGCCGCGCATGACGAGCCGGGCGTGATCGTCGCCGAGATCGATCCGGCGCAGTCTTCGGCCGCGCGCCGCAAGATTCCCAATCTCAAGAATGCGCGGGATTTCGCCGTCAATGCCGGCGAGGCGCCGCGCCTCAGGGGTGCAGCCTCTTGATCCGCTTTTCGCTTATCTGTGAGCACGAGCACGAGTTCGAAGCCTGGTTCCGCAGCAACGACGACTTCGACACGCAGAAGAAGCGTGGTTTCGTCGATTGTCCGGCCTGCGGCTCGCACAAGATCGAGAAGGCGCTGATGGCTCCGGCCGTTTCCACCTCGCGCAAGCAGGAAAAGATGGCGCTCGCCATGGGCGAGGCGCAGAAGCAGGCGCTGGCGCAGCTCAAGGCGCTCGCCGACAAGGTGCGCGAGAACGCCGACTATGTCGGCGACAAGTTCGCCGAGGAAGCGCGCAAGATCCATTTTGGCGAGAGCGATCCGCGCGGCATCTATGGCGAGGCGACGCCGGAGGAGGCGCAAAGCCTCGCCGAGGACGGCGTCGAATTCATCCCGATACCGAGCTTTCCGGAGGACCGGAACTAAGGTCGTTGAGATTCACGTGATGCCGGCCTGCAAACGCCGGCCTTCTGCGCTTCCGGTGCTCACAGACCTGAATGTCCGCTCCGCTCCGGTTCTCGAAGGCCACCGTTTTCGGCGCGGCCTGACCTGAATCTCAACACACCTTAGCCCAGGCTTCCGATCAGTTTTTTCAGCAGTGTTGCGAGCATTTTCCGATCCTCTGGCGTCAGGCCGGCGAGGATCTGATGCTCATTGGCGACGTGGGCAGTAAGCGCCTCGTCGACCAGCGCAAGACCTTTGGCTGTGAGCTGAACCACGATGCCACGGCGGTCGCTCGGATGCGGCGCGCGCTGGATCAGGCCGGCCTTTTCCAGCCGGTCGAGCCGGGCGGTCATGGCGCCCGACGTGACCATCGTCGCCTCGTAAAGTTCCGTCGGCGTCAGCGCGTAGGGAGAGCCCGAGCGGCGCAATGTCGCCAGCACGTCGAATTCGCCGGACTGCAGGCCGAAGCGGGCGAAGAGCGGTGCGAGACGGTCGCGCGCGATCAGCGAGGACGCCTCATTCAGGCGGCCGATCACGCCCATCGGCGAGACGTCGAGATCCGGCCGCTCCTTCCGCCATTGCTCGATCGCCCTCGCCGCACGGTCCATGTGCTTCACCGCAAAGTATCTTTACATTAAGAATCTTTGCGTTATCTTACCCCAAGTTAGAGTGGCCGCCAAGCTCGGCCTCGCGGCGACAGGATCACGCGGATGAAATTACTCTGGGATTCGGCACTGGGCCTTCTGATCGTCACCGGTGGCTTGCTCGGCATGACGCTGCCCTTCGGCAAGCTCGCGACCGCCGCCGGCGTGCCGGCCATGGTCTGGGCTTTCGTCATCTCGCTCGGCGCCGGCGGTGTGCTGTTGCTGGCTCTCCTGCTGCGCGGCGAGCGCATTCGGCTGACGGCGCACAAGCTGCGCTATTTCTTTGTCACCGCAGCGGTATCCTACGCCTTTCCTAATCTCTTGATGTTTTCGGCCATCCCGCATCTCGGCGCTGGGTACACCGGCATCATGTTCACGCTTTCGCCGGTCATCACGCTGGTGTTCTCGATCCTGCTCGGCGTCCGGCGTCCCAACCTGCTCGGTGTCGTCGGCATTGCCGTCGGCTTCATCGGTGCGGTCATGGTCGCGCTGACGCGCGGCGAGGCCGGCCAACCGGCCGATTATTTCTGGGTGGCGATCGGGCTGCTGATCCCGGTCAGCCTCGCCGCCGGCAACATCTACCGCACCGTCGACTGGCCGGAGGGCACCGGTCCGATCGAACTCGCCGTCGGCAGCCATCTGGCATCGGCGACCTTGCCTCTCGTCGGCATCCTGACGCTGTTCGGCTGGCAAGCGCTTGCTCCACTCGGCGGTGTGCCGCTAGTGGTCGCCGGGCAGGTGGCGTCGGCTTCGGCGATGTTTGCCTTCTTCTTCCGGCTGCAGGCGGTCGGCGGGCCGGTCTATCTCAGCCAGATCGGCTATGTGGCGGCAGCGGTCGGGCTTTTTGCCGGCACGATCTTCCTCGGCGAGCACTATCAGCTGCTGACCTGGCTGGGCGCCGCCATCATCACCGCCGGCGTGTTCATCACCACCAAGGCGCAGAGCCAGCCAAGCATGAAGATGCAAAGCCAGGCGGCTTAGGCACGAACGCTTCAGGTTGGCCGATCAGACCGAAGCTTTCTCGGCCAGCACCATGTAGTTGACGTCCATGTCCCTGGACTTCTGCCAGCGGTCCGCCAGCGGATGATAGATGACGCCGGTGCGGTCGATGACCGTGAGCCCCGCCGCGCCGAGTGCCTTTGCCAGCTCCTCGGGCCGCACCAGCTTGCCGAACTCATGGGTGCCGCGCGGCAGCCAGCGCAGCACATATTCGGCGCCGATGATGGCAAGGCCAAGCGCCTTCAGCGTGCGGTTGATGGTGGCCACGAACATGATGCCGCCGGGCCGGACCATCTCACTGCATTTGGCGACGAACAGATCGACATCGGCGACATGCTCGACCACTTCCATGTTGAGGATGACGTCGAACGTCTCGCCGGCGTCGGCCAGCGCCTCGGCCGTGGTGGCGCGGTAGTCGACGCTGACGCCGGCCTCCGCCGCGTGCAGCCTGGCGACCTCGATGTTGGTGGCCGACGCATCCGCGCCGACCACCTCGGCGCCAAGCCGCGCCATCGGTTCGCACAAAAGCCCGCCGCCGCAGCCGATGTCGAGGAAGCGCAGGCCCTCGAACGGCCTGGCCGCGCGCGGATCGCGGCCGAAGCGGCTCGCCACCTGGTCGCGGATATAGGCAAGCCGCACGGGGTTGAACTTGTGCAGCGGCCGGAACTTGCCGTTCGGGTTCCACCATTCGGCGGCAAGGGCGGAGAAGCGCTCGACTTCTCCTGCATCGATGGTCGATCGACGGGGCTCAGGCATGGGCGGGTCTCCTCGAACGCTAGGAAGTCGGGTTCTCGGCGAAGAAAGTCAAGGCAGGTTTTTCCACTCCCGGCAGAGAGGAGGCCGGGCGGTGGCGCTTTCCTGACATCGCGGGTTGGTTTGTCAGCATGTGGCGGCTTGATAAGCCCCCTGATGAAACAGGGCCGCCCTTGCGGGCGAAAGACAGGCATCGTTCTTGAAAGGAGCATCACGATGCGAACCGTGGCCTCGATCCTTTGGCGCCGGCTCGACCAGGAAGGTCATGATGGCTGTCTGCTTGCCAAGACAGGCGACGGCTGGAGCCTGAAAGGGCAGGCCGTGTTCCTGCAAGGAGGCGCGCCGTGCGGGATTTCCTATGAGATCCACTGCGATGCCGGATGGCGGACCCGCGCCGCGTGCGTTGCAGGATTTCTTGGCGGCGACGCGCTCCATTATCGGATCGAGAAGCTTGGCGACGGCGGCTGGATGCTCAACGGCCGGGAGCAAACGCAGGTGGCCGACCTTGTCGATCTCGATCTTGGTTTCACACCCGCTTCGAACCTCCTGCCGATCCGACGCCTCGATCGTCGGCCCGGCATTTCGACGCCTGCTCCCGCAGCCTATCTGGCCTTTCCCGAGCTAAGGCTCGAACGTCTCGACCAGACCTACCGCCGCCTCGATGACACCCGCTGCGCCTATGCCGCGCCGAAATTCGGCTACGACGAGGTGTTGGAGATCTCGCCGTCCGTCCTCGTTGCCGACTATCCGGGTCTTTGGAGAGCCGTCGCGCTGAACTGAGCGGCTCCGGCATCGGCCTGCCTCGCTAAGGCATCGACACCGCAACAGCGGCATGGCTCATGGCGACGCTGGCCGGCTCGATCGCCTGCATCGCCTCGCAATCGCCGATCTCGGCCATGATGCGCTCAGCCGCGGCCCGGGCCTGCTCTAGGCTCCGCCAGCGCACGACGTCGATCCAGTTTCCATCCTCGCGCTTGCCGAGATGGCGGCTGAGAAAGCCGGGCTGGCACGCGAGCCAGTCGGTGACGACGCCGTTGTTGGCGACAAAGTCGGCCTCAGCCTCCGGCTTGAGGCGGAAGCTGACGATTTCCAGCGTCTCTGTCATGAAATTCCTCCATGCGGTGCGTTTGCCTCGACCTTATCGCACGAAGGTCGCAGGAATCTGTCAGGAGACCTCGAACCCGGCCGGAGCCCCCTTATCCCGCCATCGCTTGCGAAGCTTGGCTGTTTTGGCTAAGGAGGCCGCGATTTCCGCGGCTCGGCCTTGCCGGGCGCATGTTTTCGTTTCCGGCCCTGAGCCGGCCTCAGTCAAAGGCATCTAGCTTCCATGGCGCGCATCGTGATGAAATTCGGCGGAACCTCGGTCGCCGACATCGCCCGCATCCGCAATGTGGCGCGTCATGTCAAACGCGAGGTCGATGCCGGCCACGACGTCGCCGTGGTGGTTTCGGCCATGGCCGGCAAGACCAATGAGCTGGTCGCCTGGACGCGTGAGGCCTCGCCCATGCACGATGCGCGCGAATACGACGCCGTGGTCGCCTCCGGCGAGCAGATCACGGCCGGCCTGTTGGCGATCGCCCTGCAGAACATGGGCGTCCACGCCCGCTCCTGGCAAGGCTGGCAGATCCCGATCAAGACCGACAACGCCCATGGCGCGGCGCGCATCCTTGACATCGACGGCGCGTTCCTGATCAAGCGCTTCGGCGAAGGCCAGGTGGCGGTCATTGCCGGTTTCCAGGGCATCGGGCCGGACAACCGCATCGCAACGCTCGGCCGCGGCGGTTCCGACACCAGCGCGGTGGCGATCGCGGCCGCGGTCAAGGCCGACCGCTGCGACATCTATACCGATGTCGACGGCGTCTACACGACCGACCCTCGCATCGAGCCGAAAGCGCGGCGGTTGGCCAAGATTTCGTTCGAGGAAATGCTCGAGATGGCCTCGCTCGGCGCCAAGGTGCTGCAGGTGCGGTCGGTCGAGCTTGCCATGGTGCACAGGGTGCGTACCTTTGTGCGGTCGTCCTTCGACGATCCCGACGCGCCCGGAATGGGGGATTTGCTCAATCCGCCCGGAACGCTTATTTGCGACGAGGAAGAGATCGTGGAACAGCAGGTCGTCACCGGAATTGCCTACGCCAAGGACGAAGCGCAGATTTCGCTGCGCCGCGTCGGCGACCGCCCAGGCGTCGCCGCCGGCATCTTCGGCCCGCTGGCCGAGGCCAACATCAATGTCGACATGATCGTCCAGAACATCTCCGAGGACGGCAAGTTCACCGACATGACCTTCACGGTGCCTTCCGGCGACGTCGACAAGGCGCTGGCGGTGCTCGAGCGGCTGAAGGCCGATGTCGGCTACGACGTGGTGCAATCGGAAGCCGGCATGTCGAAGGTCTCGGTCATCGGCATCGGCATGCGAAGCCATGCCGGCGTCGCCGCCACCGCCTTCAAGGCGCTGGCCGACAAGGCGATCAATATCCGGGCGATCACGACGTCCGAGATCAAAATCTCGATACTGATCGACGGTCCCTACACGGAACTTGCAGTTCGTACTTTGCATTCCGTCTACGGGCTCGATAAGCAGTAGCAAGAACTGAGTCAGTTGTTGCGTGAGCGCCGGCCGCGGGAGAAACTGCGGCGGGCAACGTGCCCATTGGAGAAGAAGCCGCGATGCGTGATACGGCCGGCGGCCCGCGCGTTCTGCTGAAACGGCTCCGCGAGCTCATGCAGGAGCCGCTGGAGCCGCAGGAGCGGCTCGACCGTATCGTGCGCGACATCGCCTCTAACATGGTCGCCGAGGTGTGCTCGCTCTATGTGCTGCGCGCCGATTCGGTGCTCGAGCTCTACGCCACCGAAGGCTTGAACCCGAAGGCCGTCCACCTTGCGCAGCTCAGGCTCGGCCAGGGCCTGGTCGGCACGATCGCCGCCAGCGCGCGGCCGCTCAACCTCTCCAACGCGCAGGAACACCCGGCCTTCGCCTACCTGCCGGAGACGGGCGAAGAGATCTACAACTCCTTCCTCGGCGTGCCGGTGCTGAGGGCAGGGCGCACGCTGGGCGTGCTGGTGGTGCAGAACAAGACCATGCGCCACTATCGCGACGACGAGGTCGAGGCGCTGGAAACGACGGCGATGGTGATCGCCGAGATGATCGCCACCGGCGATCTCGCGCGCCTCACCAGGCCGGGGCTCGAGCTCGACCTCAGCCGGCCGGCAAGCTTCACCGGCCTTTCCTTCAACGAGGGCGTCGGGCTCGGCCATGTCGTGCTGCATGAGCCGCGCATCGTCGTCACCAACCTGTTCAACGAGGACAGCGAAGAGGAGGTCCGCCGCCTCGACCGGTCGCTCGGTTCGCTGAGGCTGTCGATCGACGACATGCTGGAGCGCCGCGACGTCGCCTTCGAGGGCGAGCATCGCGAGGTGCTCGAGGCCTATCGCATGTTCGCCAACGACCGCGGCTGGGTGCGCCGACTGGAAGAGGCGATCCGCAACGGCCTGACGGCGGAAGCCGCGGTCGAGAAGGTGCAGAGCGATATGCGCGCGCGCATGCTGCACATGACGGACCCCTATCTGCGCGAGCGGATGAGCGATTTCGACGACCTGGCCAACCGGCTGCTCCGCCAGCTGATGGGGCGCGGGCCGGAGGATGTCGCGGCCTCGCTGCCCAAGGACGCCATCATCGTCGCCCGCTCGATGGGTGCCGCCGAACTGCTCGACTATCCCAGGGACAAGCTGCGCGGCCTGGTGCTGGAGGACGGTGCCGCGACCAGCCATGTCGTCATCGTCGCGCGCGCCATGGGCATCCCGGTCGCAGGCCAGGTCAAGGGAGCCGTCTCCATGGCGGAAAACGGCGACGCCATCATCGTCGACGGCGAGGAAGGCACCATCCATCTGCGGCCGCAGTCCGATCTCGAGGCTGCCTATGCCGAAAAGGTCCGCTTCAGGGCGCGGCGGCAGGAGGTCTACCGCGAGCTGCGCAAGAAGCCGTCGCTGACCAAGGACGGGGTCCCGGTCGATCTCCTGATGAATGCCGGCCTGGCGGTCGATCTGCCGCAGCTTTCGGAATCGGGGGCCGCCGGCATCGGCCTGTTCCGCACCGAATTGCAGTTCATGGTCGCCTCGACCTTCCCGCGCGCCGAGGCGCAGGAGCGGCTCTACCGCGACGTGCTCGAGGCCGCGCGCGGCAAGCCGGTCACCTTCCGCACCATCGATATCGGCGGCGACAAGGTGCTGCCCTATTTCAAGGGCGCGCTGCAGGAGGAGAATCCGGCGCTCGGCTGGCGGGCGATCCGGCTCACGCTTGACCGTCCCGGCTTGCTCAGGACCCAGATCCGCGCGCTGCTCAAGGCCTGCGGCGGACGCGAACTGAAGCTGATGCTGCCGATGGTGACCGAGCTTTCAGAGATCGCGCAGGCGCGCGAGATCATCGACCGCGAAGTCCGGCATCTGTCGCGTTTTGCGCATCATTTGCCGACCAGCCTCAAGCTGGGGGCGATGCTGGAGGTGCCGTCGCTGCTCTTCCAGCTCGACGAATTGATGAAGGCGGTCGACTTCGTCTCGGTCGGTTCCAACGACCTCTTCCAGTTCATCATGGCCGTGGACCGCGGCAACACCCAGCTTGCCGACCGCTTCGACACGCTGTCGGCGCCGTTCCTGCGCGCCTTGAAGCAGATCGCCGATGCCGGCGCGCGCAACCATACGCCGGTGACGCTTTGCGGCGAGCTGGCGGGCAAGCCGATCTCGGCAATGGCGCTCATCGGCCTCGGCTTCCGCTCGATCTCGATGTCGCCGGCCTCGATCGGCCCGGTCAAGGCGATGCTGACCGAGCTGCCGCTGGCGGAGCTGGAAGCCTTCTTCAAGGACAATCTGATGGCGCCCGCCCAAGGGACGCCTATGCGGGCGCTGCTGCAGGCCTTTGCCGACGATCGCTCCATTCCGCTATAGCATTCTGCCATGATCAACCTGCCCCGCGACCGTATGGATCAAGTCGTCAAGCGTTTCGACATGCTCGAGGCGCAGATGTCGGCCGGGCCGTCGGCCGATACCTATGTCAAGATGGCTTCGGAATATGCCGACATCCAGGAGATGGTCGGCAAGATCCGGGCGCTGCGCGCCGCCGAGCAGGAACAGGCCGATCTCGAAGCGATGCTCGCCGACAAGGCCACCGACGCCGACATGCGGGCGCTGGCCGAGGCCGACCTGCCGGAGGTTGAGGAGCGCATCGAGGCGCTGCAGAAGGACATCCAGATCCTGCTTCTGCCCAAGGACGCCGCCGACGACAGGAACGCCATCCTCGAGATCCGCGCCGGCACCGGCGGCGACGAGGCGGCCTTGTTCGCCGGCGATCTGTTTCGCATGTATGAGCGCTATGCCGCCTCGCGCGGCTGGCGTTTCGAGGTCGTTTCGGCCAGTGAAGGCGAGGTCGGCGGCTACAAGGAAGTCATCGCCTCGGTGTCAGGCAAGGGCGTTTTCGCGCATCTGAAATTCGAATCCGGCGTGCACCGCGTGCAGCGCGTGCCGGAAACCGAGGCCGGCGGGCGCATCCATACCTCGGCCGCGACGGTGGCCGTGCTGCCCGAGGCCGAGGAGGTCGATATCGATATCCGGCCCGAGGACATCCGCATCGACACGATGCGCGCCTCCGGCTCCGGCGGCCAGCACGTCAACACCACGGATTCGGCGGTGCGCATCACCCATCTGCCGACCGGCATCATGGTGGTGCAGGCGGAGAAGTCGCAGCACCAGAACCGGGCGCGCGCCATGCAGATTTTACGCGCGCGGCTCTATGATCTGGAGCGTACCCGGGCGGATGATGAGCGCTCGTCGTCGCGAAAATCGCAGGTCGGCTCGGGCGACCGGTCGGAACGCATCCGCACCTATAATTTCCCGCAGGGACGCGTCACCGACCACCGTATCAACCTCACCCTCTACAAGCTCGACCGGGTGATGATGGGCGAGCTTGACGAAGTTATCGACGCACTGATCGCCGACCATCAGTCGAAGCTGCTCGCCGACATGGGCATTGATGGCTGATCTTTTGCCCGCAGCGCTCGGGCCGCTGCTGCGCGCGGCGAGGGAGCGGCTCACCGCCGCCGGCATCGCCGATGCAGTGCTCGATTCCAGGCTGATCGTCGAGCATTTTTCCGGCACGACCCGCGCCGATGCCATCGCCGAGCCCGGTCATCCGGTCGATGCAAAGGCTTTGGCCGCGATCGAGGCGGCCCTGAGACGTCGCGTCGCAGGCGAGCCGGTGCATCGTATCCTTGGGTATCGCGAGTTCTACGGGCTGCGGCTGTCGCTTTCGGCGGACACGCTGGAGCCGCGTCCGGACACCGAGACGCTGGTCGATGCTGTCTTGCCCTTCGCCAAGGCAACGGCCGAAAGACTTGGCGAATGCCGTATCCTCGATCTCGGCACCGGAACCGGCGCCATCGCGCTGGCGCTGCTCAGCGCGGTTCCGGCCGCGACGGCGACCGGCGTCGATATTTCCCCCGGCGCGCTGGCGACCGCCACGCGAAACGCCGAGGATCTAAGGCTCGGCGGGCGCTTCAAAGCCTTGCATTCCAACTGGTTTGAAAAAGTTTCGGGCCGATACCATGTAATTGTTGCGAACCCTCCCTATATACCCACCGGAGACATCGAAAATCTGCAGGCCGAGGTCCGCGATTTCGATCCACGCCGAGCCCTCGATGGCGGTGTGGACGGTCTGATCCCCTACAGGATCATCGCCGGAGAGGCGGAAGGGTTTCTGGAAGCACAGGGCAAGGTAGCAGTCGAGATCGGCTACACGCAGCAAAGCGAGGTCACAGCTATCTTCGCTGGAGCCGGCTACAGGCTGGTGGAGGTGCGGCGCGATCTCGGCGGAAACGACAGGGTTCTGGTGTTCGAGCGTTGAAAGCGTTGAAACGCCTGATGCAGTGCGAAAAAAGCGCTTGGCAACATTAGGGAATGCAGCTAGGTTCCGGCTTGACCGGATGAGACGAAGCAGGCAGTGCTCTTAGCGATTCGGTTTTCCTTGGAAATAGCTGCCTCCTTGCGTAAACGACGCCCATGCTTCGTGCGGGAATCGTCCGGCAAGTGATGTAACCGGAACAGGATGGCACGTGGCGCCAACGCAATCGATGCGGGCGAACGCCGGTGAAAAAACGAAACGGTTGGCCGCATGAGTGCCACCGTTCGCGAAGAGTTTTAGAAAATTCACATGAAGAGAGTCGAATGAGGCCACAACAGCAGAACAGGCGCATGCGCGGTCGCAACAACAATGGCGGCGGTGGCAACAACAACCGCAAGGGACCCAATCCCCTGACGCGCAACTACGAGAGCAACGGTCCGGACGTGAAGATCCGCGGATCGGCTCAGCAGATCGCCGAAAAATACGCCACCCTAGCCCGAGACGCGCAAAGCTCCGGCGACCGGGTGATGGCGGAGAACTATCTCCAGCACGCCGAACACTACAACCGCATCATTGCCGCCGCTCAAGCGCAGATGCCGATCCAGAACGCCCAGCAGAACCGCGACGATTTCGACGACGACCTCGATGAGGATCGCGACGAGTTCGACACCGCCGCCAATGCTGGCGAGGCGCAGGCCGCGGCGAACGGTTCCGGGCCGCAGCCGGTGATCGAAGGCACGCCGGCCGAACTGGCCTACAACCAGGAAAACGGCCGCGACAACAACCGGCGCGACAACAACGGCCGCGACCGGCATCGTGACCGCCGTAATGGCGGCTATGGCCAGCACGGTCAGAGTGGCCAGCGCGGCGACAATGGCCAGCGTGATGGGGGCCAGCGCGGTGAGGGCCAGCGCGGCGAGGGCCAGCGCGGCGAGCATGGCAGCCAGCAGATCGACCAGAACCGCCGCAGCGAGCCGCAGGCACAGCCGGAGGCTTCCGCCGAAGGCGGCTTCTCGGCCGAGCAGGCTCCGCTGTTCGACAGCTTCTCGCCGGCGGGTCTTGCCGCCCAGGCCGAGCGCAACGAAGCGGGCGCGGACAATGGCGGCGGGCGTCGGCAGAGACGTCCGCGTCGTGGTCGCGGCAGTGCCGAGCAGGGCAATGCCGACCAGACGGACAACCCCGCCGGTGACGCCGCGAACGACGGCAGTGATGCGGTCGTCGCCGCCACCGAAAAGGCAAGCGGGACGCCGAGCGAGAGCGGCGCCAGTGAGCCGGCAGGCGGCACCGGCGAGCCGGCTGTCGCAGACGCAAACGACTGATCGGGCCCATTTCCAGGTATTCGAACGGCGGAGAGAAATCTCCGCCGTTTTCGTTTGCGCGCCTAAAGCGCGTCGCGATCTTTCAGGTTCGCTTCTGCGCCAAGCGCTTTGTTTAGGCATGTCTTTATCCCGAAAAACCGGGTCGTACTTTCGGAATACATGCTCCAAAGCGCGTCGCGCTGAAACCGATTCAGGCGACGCGCTTTAAGTCTTGTTTTGACGCATGTCGTTCGCCCAAAACCGCTGCGCACTTTGGATGACATGCGGTAGAATATTCTGTGTCGACCGATATCAAAGCGTCTTGAGAGACTTGGGCCCATGCACCATATCTCGGCTGAACAGGGCCCGGCTCGAATGAGCGGGTCCGTCACCGCAATCTGATCCGGTGCCGCAAAGCGGGCCGGTGATGGAAGGAGACAGATATGAATCTTGAAAAATACTCGGAGCGCGTGCGCGGTTTCATCCAGTCCGCGCAGACCATGGCGCTCTCGCGCAACCACCAGCAATTCACCCCCGAACATATGCTCAAGGTGCTCGTCGACGATGACGAGGGCCTTGCTGCGTCCTTGATCGAGCGCGCCGGCGGCCGTGTCCGCGACGTCAAGCTCGGCGTAGAGGCGGCGCTCGAGGCAATGCCCAGGGTCGAAGGCGGCAACGGCCAGCTCTACCTCGCCCAGCCGCTTGCCAAGGTGTTCTCGACCGCCGAGGAACTGGCCAAGAAGGCCGGCGACAGCTTCGTCACCGTCGAGCGGCTGCTGCAGGCGCTTGCCATGGAGAAGTCGGCCAAGACTGCCGACATCCTGGCCAAGGCCGGCGTGACCGCGCAGGGGTTGAACCAGGTCATCAACGACGTCCGCAAGGGCCGCACCGCCGATTCGGCCAATGCCGAGCAGGGATATGACGCACTGAAGAAATACGCCCGCGACCTGACAGCCGACGCGCGTTCGGGCAGGCTCGATCCGGTCATCGGCCGCGACGACGAGATCCGTCGTACCATCCAGGTGTTGTCGCGGCGCACCAAGAACAATCCCGTGCTGATCGGCGAGCCCGGCGTCGGCAAGACGGCGATCGCCGAAGGCCTGGCGTTGCGCATCGTCAATGGTGACGTGCCGGAATCGCTGAAGGACAAGCAATTGATGGCGCTCGACATGGGCGCGCTGATTGCCGGTGCCAAATATCGCGGCGAGTTCGAGGAGCGGCTGAAGGCCGTGCTGTCGGAAGTCACCTCCGCCGCAGGCGGCATCATTCTGTTCATCGACGAGATGCACACGCTGGTCGGTGCCGGCAAGGCCGACGGCGCGATGGACGCATCGAACCTTCTGAAGCCGGCGCTGGCGCGGGGCGAACTGCACTGCGTCGGCGCGACCACGCTCGACGAATACCGCAAGCATGTCGAGAAGGACGCCGCCCTTGCCCGCCGCTTCCAGCCAGTCTTCGTCGACGAGCCGACAGTCGAGGACACAGTCTCGATCCTGCGCGGCCTGAAGGAGAAATACGAGCAGCACCACAAGGTGCGCATTTCCGACTCGGCGCTGGTGTCGGCCGCGACGCTCTCCAACCGCTACATCGCCGACCGCTTCCTGCCGGACAAGGCGATCGACCTGGTCGACGAGGCCGCGTCGAGGCTGAGGATGCAGGTCGATTCCAAGCCCGACGCGCTGGACGAGATCGACCGCCGCATCATGCAGCTCAAGATCGAGCGCGAGGCGCTGAAGGTCGAGACAGACGAGGCCTCGAAGGATCGGCTTGCAAGGCTGGAGAAGGAACTGGTCGACCTCGAAGAGCAGTCGAGCGAGCTGACCGCGAAGTGGCAGGCCGAAAAGCATAAGCTCGGCCTCGCCGCGGACCTGAAGAAGCAGCTCGACGAGATGCGCAACGAGCTCGCCATCGCCCAGCGCAAGGGCGAGTTCCAGCGCGCCGGCGAGCTTGCCTATGGCAAGATCCCCGAGGTGGAGAAGAGGCTGAAGGAAGCCGAAGCCCAGGACGGCAAGGCCGGCATGGTGGAAGAGGTGGTCACGCCCGATCACGTCGCCTATGTCGTGTCGCGCTGGACCGGCATTCCGGTCGACAGGATGCTTGAGAGCCAGCGCGAGAAGCTGTTGCGCATGGAAGACGAGATCGGCGAGCGCGTCGTCGGCCAGGGCGAGGCGGTGCAGGCGGTCTCCAAGGCGGTGCGGCGCGCACGCGCCGGGCTGCAGGATCCGAACCGGCCGATCGGCTCGTTCATGTTCCTCGGTCCGACCGGCGTCGGCAAGACGGAGCTCACCAAGGCGCTCGCCAGCTTCCTGTTCGACGACGAGAACGCCATGGTGCGCATCGACATGTCGGAGTTCATGGAAAAGCACTCGGTCGCCCGGTTGATCGGCGCGCCTCCCGGCTATGTCGGCTATGAGGAAGGCGGCGCGCTCACCGAAGCGGTGCGGCGCCGGCCATACCAGGTCGTGCTGTTCGACGAGATCGAGAAGGCGCATCCGGACGTGTTCAACGTGCTCCTGCAGGTGCTCGACGATGGCCGGCTCACCGACGGTCAGGGCCGCACCGTCGACTTCCGCAACACGCTGATCGTCATGACGTCGAACCTCGGCGCCGAATATCTGGTCAATCTTCGTGACGACCAGGACGTCGATGCCGTGCGCGACGAGGTGATGGGCGTGGTGAGAGCCTCGTTCCGGCCTGAGTTCCTCAACCGCGTCGACGAGGTGATCCTATTCCACCGGCTGCGCCGCCAGGACATGGACCGCATCGTCGAGATCCAGCTCAAGCGGCTGGAGAACCTGCTTGTCGATCGCAAGATCACGCTGTCGCTGGATCACGACGCGATCGAGTGGCTGGCGGCCAAGGGTTACGATCCGGCCTATGGCGCCAGGCCGCTGAAGCGGGTGATGCAGAAGGAGCTGCAGGACCCGCTGGCGGAGAAGATCCTGCTCGGCGAAATCCTCGACGGCTCGACCGTCAAGGTTACCGCCGGCTCCGATCGCCTGAACTTCCGCTCGAAGCCGACCGTGGTGGCGGCCGAAGCCGCCGCCTGATTTCGAGTAAAACAAAATACCAGCAGCGCGTCGCACCGGCCGGTGCGGCGCGCTCTTGCTTTTCGACAGGGCCTTATTGCAAAACCGACCTTGATCACGGTTCCCGGAAGGCCGATTCCTATGAAGCTCGAGGACTACAACGGCTTCTGCGCCTCGCTGCCCGCCGCGACGCATGTCGTCCAGTGGGGCGGCGCCGATGTCTGGAAGGTCGGGGGCAAGGTGTTCGCGATCGGCGGCCACAACCGGGAGGGCCAAATCTTCGTCACCTTCAAATGCTCCGACATGGCCTTTGACGTGCTGAAGGAACAGCCGGGCTGCCGGCCCGCGCCCTATCTCGCCTCGCGCGGCATGAAATGGATCCAGCGCCAGACAAGCCAGAGCGTGGATGATGCGGCACTAAGGGACTATCTGCGCGAAAGCCACCGCCTGGTTGTGCTGAAGCTGACGAAACTGGCACGCAGCGAACTGGGGTTAGGCTGACATTCGATATCATTGTGAAACGCCGGAAATCCGCCATCTTCATGCCCGGTTCATGTTGGAACCTTAATTTTGGCAACTGGTTTGCTGGCGAAGGATTCGCCCGGCAAGACCTGAGTCGACCGGAGAGCCTGACCCACATGCTGCGCACGATCTTTTCCCTTTCGGCACTCGCGGCCGGGCTGGTGTCTTCCGGTGCGCTCGCGGCGCCGAGTGGAGAAGGTGCGCAGAAGACGGCTCGGCCTGCGCTGCATGGCGCGTTCGTGCTTGCCCAGGACGGCAATATCGACATCTATTACGATGCCAGGGGCAACCGGGTTCTGGTCGATGCCGACACCGGCAAGGTCATCGCCATCCAGCCGCCGCAGACCAGGCTCGACCGCCGGGCGCTTCGCCGGCAATTGCGGATGCAGGAACTTGGGCGCGCGCCCGTCGAGGACGACGACCGCTACTATCTCGACAATCCCGACGACATGGCCCGCTTCCGCCGCAAGCAGTTGGAAGAAGAGGGCAGGGTCATTCCGCCGCCGGTGGACGACCCCTATAACGACAATTCCGTCGACGCCTATCCGCCGGCGCCAAACGATGACGGTTTTGCCACCACCTATCCGGAGGCGCCAAATTCGGACACCATCAAGCGCCAGCCGCTGGACGAAGCATCGATCGAATCGGCGCAGCCAGGTCAGGGCGAAATGCTGCAAATCAATCCCGAGACGCAGGCCGCGCTGCCGCCGGAGATGGGCGGCAAGGCCGCCGTCGACCCGTCGCTGTCGCTCGGCGTGCGTCAGGACGTGGCGGAGCTGCAGGTGCTGCTCGACCGCGGCGGCGCTTCGCCGGGCGTCATCGACGGGCGCTTCGGCTCGAATGTCGACAAGGCCTTGGCCGCCTACAATCAGATCACCAGCAGCAATCTGAAATCGACCGACGCGGTCGGCATAAAGGCGGCGCTCGCCCAGTCGGGCGGCGACGCCTTCGCGTCCTACACGATCACGCCCGAGGACGCGGCCGGCCCCTATGTCGCTTCGATCCCGGAAGACTACAGCCAGAAGGCCAGGCTCGACCGCATGGGCTATACCTCGGTGACCGAGGCGCTGGCCGAACGCTTCCATATGGACGAAGGCTATCTGAAGTCGATCAACAAGGGCCTCGACTTCAATCGGCCCGGCACGATCATCAAGGTCGCCAATTTCGGCAAGCTGGTGTCGACGCCGGTTGCCCGCATCGTCGCCGACAAGGACAAGAAGGAAGTCTTCGCCTATGACGCGAGCGGCAAGCTGGTCGCGGCCTATCCCGCCACCATCGGCTCGGCCGACACGCCGTCGCCCACCGGCATACACACAGTGTCGCGCATCGCGCTCGATCCGAACTACACCTACAACCCTAGCATCAATTTCAAGCAGGGCCAGAACGACAAGATACTGACCATCCCGCCTGGGCCGAACGGTCCGGTCGGCTCGGTCTGGATCGCGCTGGACAAGCCGACCTACGGCATCCACGGAACGCCCGATCCTTCCAAGATCGGCAAGACCGAAAGCCATGGCTGTGTGCGATTGACCAATTGGGACGCGCGCGAGCTCGCCAATCTGGTGTCGCCTGGCGTCACCGTCGAGTTCGTCGGCGGATCGTCAGTCGATGATTTTGCGCAGCAATGAGCCGCGCAGCGCGGCGGCATAGATCAGCTGCACCAGCAGAATGAACCCGATGCTGAGCAACGGGGGTGATGAGGCAAAGCGCGGCGCCGATCGCCCAAAGCAACTGCGCGCTTGACGATGCGCTGATAGACGGTGCGCCGCGTTTGCGCATCGATGTCCTGCGCCAGCATGCCGTTCCTGTTGGCATACCACCAGCTCGCGAACAGCGTCACGCCGAGCATCAGAAGGTTCAGCCAGTAGACGAGCACCGCGACGCGGAATTCGAGGAAATCGGCGAGCAGGTCGGTGGAGAAAGGCAACAGCGCGATGAAGGCGAGAAAGCAGAGATTGAGCGTTGCAAGCCGCCGGTCCGATTTTGCGATCAGCCCATGCTGCGCTTGCTGGCCGAACCAGAAGATGGTCAGCGTCAGGAAGCTCAGCGCATAGGTCAGGAAACGCGGTGCGAGCGCGAGAACCGCCGCAAGCAGCTCACTCTCCGAATGCACCGCTTCATGCGACGGCACCCTGATCTCCAGCACGATCAGGGTGAGCGCGATGGCAAAGACGCCGTCGGTTATGCCGACGATGCGTCCCGCGCCCTTCGGCCGACGGTTCGAGCGGTCGCTTCATGATCTTCCCCTTTCATTGTGCCGGAGACTTAGCACGGCTTCTGCCGTTTGCACTTGGGCCGGCATGATCCTGCCCATCCGGTCAAGTTGAATCTGGTGTCAATGACTGCAACGCTCTGGCTCGTTGTTGCGCGCGCATGGGAGGTCTAAGCAAGGGCCATGAAATCTCCAGGCGAAGCCGCCGCGATTCCCCTGACCGGCTCGATCACGAACGGTACGTTCTGTCCGCAAAAGCGGCGCCGGTTCGTGCTTATCGCGGCGATCCTGGCATCGGCACTCGGCTTCATCGACGGTTCTGTCCTGGCGATCGCCATGCCGGCGCTGCGCGTCGATCTCGGCGCCAGCCTGGCCGAAGCGCAGTGGATCTCCAATGCCTACGCGCTGACATTGTCGGCGCTGATCCTGGCGGGCGGTGCCGCTGGCGACCGATTCGGCCTGCGGCGTGCATTCGTCACCGGCATCGCGCTCTTCATCGCCGCTTCGCTCGCCTGTGCGCTGGCGCCCAATCCGGCGGTGCTGATCGCGTTCCGCGCCATCCAGGGCATCGGCGCCGCCATCATGGTGCCGGGCAGCCTCGCCATCATCGCCAAGGCCTATCCGAAAAAGGAGCGCGGCCGGGCGATCGGCATCTGGGCGGCCGCCTCCGCGCTGACCACTGCGCTTGGGCCGGTGCTGGGCGGCTTCGTGCTGTCGACCTTCGGCAACGGCGTCTGGCGCGCGATCTTTGCCGTCAACCTGCCGCTCGGACTGGTCTCGATCTACCTGCTGCTGGCCAGGGTTCCCGCCGACGAGCCGACCGAAAAGCGCAGCCTCGACCTCGGGGGTGCGGCGCTCGCCACGCTCGCCTTCGGATCGCTGGCCTACGGGCTGACGGCGATGAACGCCGAAGGAGGAGGGATGATGTCCGGGCCGACGATCGTCGCCGGCGTGGTCCTGCTTTTCGTCTTCATCCTTTACGAGCGCCGGCGACGCGAGCCGATGATCGATCTCGGCCTGTTTCGCATCGGCGCTTTCGCCGGCGCCAATCTGGCGACCTTCTTTCTCTATTTCGCGCTGTCGGCGAACCTCTTCTACCTGCCGATGCTCCTGATCGCCGGCTGGGGACTGAACTCGGCCGAAGTCGGCTTCATCTTCCTGCCGTTGTCGGCGCTCATCGCGCTGCTGTCGGGGCCGGTCGGCCAATGGTCCGACCTGATCGGCCCGCGTCTGCCGATCGCCGTCGGCAGCCTCGTTGTCGCCATCGCCTTTGCTGGCATGGCCCTGCTCGCCAATGCCGGCATCCACCATTTCTGGACCGGCATCTTTCCGCTGATGGCCTTGATGGGGCTCGGCATGGCGCTCGTCGTGTCGCCGCTGTCGACGGCGGTCATGACCTCGGTGGAGGACAAGGACACGGGCGCGGCGTCCGGCATCAACAACGCCGTCTCGCGCGTCGGCGGGCTGATCGCGGTGGCGGCGATGGGCTCGCTCGCGGCCTTCGTCTATGCGCGATTGACCGGCAACCCTGCCGGCATCCCCGGTTTCGGAGAGCCGCCGACAACCGGGCTCGCGGCTGATCTCGACGCATTGAGGATTGCGGCGAGCGATTTGGCTTTTGCCGCGGTCGCCGCCGTCACGGCGTTGCTTTGCCTGCTGTCGTCGATCGTCGCCTGGCTCACCGTGCCTGGCCAGGCGCTGCCCTGGCCACGGCGAAGCGACGGTTCGCGCGATTAAAGCGGTTTTTACGCAATTCCGGGCGGAAAACCGCCACACACTTTTCCTGGAATTGCTCAGTTGGGAAGCTGCGACTCAGTCTTGGCGCTGGCGACCTTCAGCGAATTTCCGTCTTCCTGCTTGAGCAGGTCGTCGATGCGCTCGCGCTCGCGCTTGAAGGCGACGAGATCGTCGCCCTTCAGCACCTTGCCGACCGGCAGGCGCACACGCATCGAATCGACCTTGGTGCCGTTGACGATCAACTCGTAGTGAAGATGCGGGCCGGTCGAGAGACCGGTCTGGCCGAGATAGCCGATGATCTGGCCCTGGCGGACATGGACGCCGGGCTCGATGCCTTTGGCAAAAGCGCTCTGGTGATTGTAGGAGGTCTCATAGCCATTGGCATGGCGCAGGATGATCTGCTTGCCGTAGCCGCCGGCCCACCCAGCCTTCTCGACGACGCCATTGCCGGCGGCGATGATCGGCGATCCGATCGGAGCGGCCCAGTCGGTGCCGGTGTGCATGCGGACATAGCCAAGGATCGGATGCCGGCGGGCGCCGAAGCCGGAGGTGAAACGGCCATTTGGCAGTGGGTTGCGCAGCAGGAACTGCCTGGCGCTTGAGCCATTCTCGTCGAAATAGTCGACGCCGCCGTCCTGCATCTGGAAGCGGTAGAAGTTCTTTGTCTGCCCGCCGAAGGTCGCCGAGACATAGAGAAGCTCGGAATTGTCGGAGGTCTGGTCGTCGCCATCAGGCTGCGAGAACAGGACCTCGAGCCGGTCGGACGGCGAAAGCCGCGACTGGAAATCGACGTCCGAGGCAAGAAGCTTGATCAGCTTCTGCGTCATCGATTTCGACATGCCGTAGGAATAGGCGGTACGGTAGATGCCGTCATAGACGTTGGGCAGGTTGCCGCGCACCACCACCGGCTGCGAATCATCGAACGCCGTCAGCAGTTCGGGATTGGGCTCCGGCTCCTGCGCCGGCACGAACTGCCCGCGATCGTCGAGCGCGATGGTGACGATATGCGTGGTGCGGTCATAGACGCTGGTGCGGACCACCTTGGCGATGTCGCCGCGCACTTCTAGGCCGACGCGCAGCACCGTGCCGGCCTTGAGCGCCGTCGCGTTCAAAAGCTTGCCGATCGCCTCCGACATGCCGGTGGCGTCATTGCCGGTGTAGCCCGAATCGGCGAAGGCCTCGGCAATGTCGGTATCCTGGGTGAAAGGGATGATTTCCTCGGCAAAGGCCGGCGTCTGATCTTCGAGTGCAGCGCGCGCCGTCACCGAGACGTTCTCCGGCGTGATCTTGACGTCGTAAGAACCGGCCATGCTCTCGGCGAAGGCGTCGCCGAACCGTTGCGGGTCGACATAATGAAGCGCCGCAACCTGGACGGCGCCGTCGCTGAGAGCATGGCCGGCCTCGCGCAC
>NZ_RQXT01000019.1:50000-112463 GCF_003863365.1 Mesorhizobium tamadayense
TTAATATTCGTGGGCCTGGAGGTAGTGACGGATCACACAAGTTGTCCAATCTTATCGGATTGAAAGGGCAGCGGAGTGGTTCCAGGAAATAGCTCCTCCTTATAGACCGTACCCGAAACCGACACTGGTGGTCTGGTAGAGTATACCAAGGCGCTTGAGAGAACTATGCTGAAGGAACTCGGCAAATTGCACGCGTAACTTCGGAAGAAGCGTGACCCTTTTCTGCGCAAGCAGAGGAGGGTGGCACAGACCAGGGGGTAGCGACTGTTTATCAAAAACACAGGGCTCTGCGAAGTCGCAAGACGACGTATAGGGTCTGACGCCTGCCCGGTGCTGGAAGGTTAAGAGGAGGGGTGCAAGCTCTGAATCGAAGCCCCAGTAAACGGCGGCCGTAACTATAACGGTCCTAAGGTAGCGAAATTCCTTGTCGGGTAAGTTCCGACCTGCACGAATGGCGTAACGACTTCCCCGCTGTCTCCAGCATAGACTCAGTGAAATTGAATTCCCCGTGAAGATGCGGGGTTCCTGCGGTTAGACGGAAAGACCCCGTGCACCTTTACTATAGCTTTACATTGGCATTCGTAGTGGCATGTGTAGGATAGGTGGTAGGCTTTGAAGCCTGGGCGCCAGCTCAGGTGGAGCCACCCTTGAAATACCACCCTTATTACTATGGATGTCTAACCGCGGCCCGTTATCCGGGTCCGGGACAATGTATGGTGGGTAGTTTGACTGGGGCGGTCGCCTCCTAAAGAGTAACGGAGGCGCGCGATGGTGGGCTCAGAACGGTCGGAAATCGTTCGCTGAGTGCAATGGCATAAGCCTGCCTGACTGCGAGACTGACAAGTCGAGCAGAGACGAAAGTCGGTCATAGTGATCCGGTGGTCCCGCGTGGAAGGGCCATCGCTCAACGGATAAAAGGTACGCCGGGGATAACAGGCTGATGACCCCCAAGAGTCCATATCGACGGGGTTGTTTGGCACCTCGATGTCGACTCATCGCATCCTGGGGCTGGAGCAGGTCCCAAGGGTATGGCTGTTCGCCATTTAAAGCGGTACGTGAGTTGGGTTCAGAACGTCGTGAGACAGTTCGGTCCCTATCTGCCGTGGGTGTAGGAATATTGAAAGGATCTGTCCCTAGTACGAGAGGACCGGGATGGACGGATCTCTGGTGGACCTGTTGTGGCGCCAGCCGCATTGCAGGGTAGCTATATCCGGACGGGATAACCGCTGAAGGCATCTAAGCGGGAAACCCACCTTGAAACGAGTATTCCCTGAGAACCGTGGAAGACGACCACGTTGATAGGCCGGGTGTGGAAGAGCGGCAACGCTTGAAGCTTACCGGTACTAATAGTTCGATCGGCTTGATCGTTCTCATTACTAATATCCATTGAGGCGCAATCCGAAGGATTGTCGCCGGCACGAATAGACAGCTTCTCGATTTGAACGTGCGTTTTGCCGACCTGGTGGTTATGGCGGAGCGGCTGCACCCGATCCCATTCCGAACTCGGCCGTGAAACGCTCCAGCGCTGATGGTACTTCGTCTCAAGACGCGGGAGAGTAGGTCGCTGCCAGGTCTGCCAAGCGCACGTTCACCTCACATCCGGATCAGGATCCAGATGGAGACAAATCTTCTCCTTACGATAAGGCCCGCCAAACGGGATCTTGGGCCGCGCAAGCGGCCCTTTCATTTGGCGGTCCCTTGAATTCGGTAAGCTCAAGCTTACCTCTATGGTTGACGCGGGGTGGAGCAGCCCGGTAGCTCGTCAGGCTCATAACCTGAAGGTCACAGGTTCAAATCCTGTCCCCGCAACCAGTCTCGACCAAAAACTCCAGCAAACTCAATGAGTTGCTGGAGTTTTTGTTTTTGGCGGCGCAATTGCTCTCAACAAAATCAAATACTTAGTTTGCAGGTTCAAATCACAACCAACCCACGTCGGCCCCAAAGCCCAGACTTTGGCTATGGTCTCAATCTGAAATTGTCGCCGGTTGAGTGCGGGTAGCCGAACACTGGCCGCCCTCTGGATCCACTACCGTATCTCCTTGGGTCAAACCATCCCCTTCGCACGTTGTCGCGCCGATCACCGCACGGATCGCTGAGCGGCCTTTCGACGCCGCTGCGGGGATATGTGTTGCCGTATGCGGGCCCCTCGGCACGCAAAGAGCAATAAAAGGACATCTTGGCATTGGCCCCGGCCATCGGGTGCGCGCTTCGCGCGCTCAAAGATGGATCATAACAATCGGGAATGATGTTATCTCCGCGGGGAATTAGATAGCCGCCGCGCCGGTGGCTAGCTGTTTAGCATCTGATCCCGTGCGCCTAGGTCAGCAGCGCGAATTCACCGGGGAGTTCGACGGTGCAGCCTCCGCGAGCCGATTTTTCAGCAGCAAGGCCCATGACGACGGCCCACCAGCCGTCTTGCAGGGTTACCTCCACTTTGCCTTGTCCGCGCACCGCCGCGACGAAGCGAGCATGTTCGAAATAGGTGGAGCCGTTGTGGTCGCCGGCTGCCAGCAGCCGGGCATCGACCGGAATCTCAAGCGCGCGCGGCCCCGGCGGTTTGCGAGGACTGACGATCAGTTCCGGCGTGGGGGCGGCGCCCAGATGCCGTGGCCAGAAGCGACCTGGTCCGGGAACCCGGCATTCGATCTTGCCGTTGCCGCCGACGGCGCAGAGTTCCTCCTGATAGCGACTGCCTTCGCCGAACATGCACAGCTCCAGCATGGCGCGGGCGCCGCTGGCGAAATCGATCAACACATAGCCGTGGTCGAGAATATCCGGCGTTTCGCCGGCATAGCGTTCGTCGAGATGGTTGACGGCCTGTCCCGCACTCGCCATCACGCGGACAGGGTCGGATCTGAGGATCAGCCGCATCAGGTCGAAGAAGTGGCAGCACTTTTCGACGAAAGTGCCGCCGGTATTGCGGTTGAAGCGGTTCCAGTCGCCGACCTTGGCCAGGAAGGGAAAACGGTGCTCGCGAATGGTCAGCATGCGAATGCCGCCGGTGGCGTCGCCGGCCTGTTCGACGAAGGCGGCAACGGGTGGCATATAGCGGTATTCCATCGCCACCCACACCAGCGGAAGCCTTGCCTTTACCGCCGCTATGCGCTTCTCGTCTTCGGCGGCCGTGAAGAGCGGTTTTTCGACCAGGACCGGCAGCGGCCGGCGCGCGGCGATCTCCTCCAGTTGGCCGAGGTGGCGGTGGTTGGGGCTGGCGATCAGAACGCAGTCGACCCCGTCCATGGCCAGCAATTCGGCGATCGACGCCGCCGGTCGTGCATCTGGCGCCAGGGCCAACGACGCTGCCAACATGCCTGGATCCGGCTCGAAGATCGCGGCCACATGCGCGTCCGGCAAAAGGGCGATGTTGCGGATATGCTCCTGGCCCATCATGCCGCAGCCGACAATGCCGTAGCCGATCGATGATTTGGTCACTCGGCGCCTTCCTTCCAGCTCTTATTTGAAACGCGTCACATAGCGCGCCACGCCGGGATCGAACCAGCTGCGCGAATATTCCACGCTGGCGCCGTCGCCGGCCCAGGCGATGCGTTCGATGAACCCCACGACAGTTTGCGGCTGGGGCTTGAAGTCGGCCGGAGCCCAGTCGGGCACAGGTGCTACGGCAATGTGATCCTCGGCGCGAGCGATCGAGAAGCCGAGCGCCAGCCGGTAGTGGAGATAGAGCGATTCCGAAAGATCGTCGCGCTCGAGCCGCTCGGTGCGGCTGGCATCGAGCCATATCTCCTCGATGGCTGCCGGCTGGCCGTCGAGCCGCCGCAGCCGACGGATGCGGTGGCCTTCCCGCGCGCTGCCGAATTCCGGTAGGTCGGAGGGCTTCCGGAGCCGCTCGACCGACAGGATTTCGGCGGTCGGCAGTCCGCCACCGCCGATACGCTCCAGCCGGAAGAAGGCATAGATTCCGATCAGCTCGGCGCGCGCCCGCACGTAGTTCCCTGACCCTTGGATGCGGTCGAGAAGCCCTTTTCCGGTCAGGTCGGCAAGGGCGCGTCTCAGCGTGCCGACAGCGATCCCGAGGCTCGCAGCCATCTCGCGCTCGGGCGGCAGTCGCGCTCCGTCGGCCAGCCGTCCGGCGGCAATCTCGCGGATCAACATCTCGCTGATCTGCAGGTGCACCGGCAAGGGGCCGCGCATCTGGCTCGATCGGTGGCCGGGGTCGGCCCTTGTCAATTGCATTCCGCTTCCCAATCCAGGCTGTCGGGCTGGCATCCCAAAATTGATACAGTATTGATCTACATCAAAACGGATGCTACGCAAGCCCCAATCGCAGCACCGAAACCGACGAACGTCCTCAAAGAGCGACCATGACCATCGTCCCAATCACCTCGCCGGATCTCGATGCGGCCGAAGTCGCCTGGTTCGCCGCGCTCTGCTCGGATGACTATCGCTACCTTGGCGTGCCGGACGGCGCGCTGCGCTCAAGCTGGGCGCATTGCTCGCAGATCGTAACGACGTCGGAGGAACTCGGCTTCCGCAACATCCTTTGCCCGTCGTCCTATCAGGTCGGCCAGGACACGCTGAGCTTCGTTGCTGCCTGCGCGCCGATCACCTCGAAGATCAATCTGCTCGCCGCCGTGCGCTGCGGCGAGATGCAGCCGATCATGCTGGCACGCACCATTGCGACGCTGGACCACATGCTGGAAGGCCGGCTGACGGTGAACGTCATCTCGTCGGACTTTCCGGGCGAGACGGCCGACAGCGCCTACCGCTATCAGCGCTCGCGAGAAGTGGTGCAGATCCTGCGCCAGGCCTGGACCAGGGACAGCATCGATTTCGAGGGCGAGGTCTATCATTTCAAGGGGCTCTCGACAGCGCCGGCAAAACCCTATCAGCAGAATGGCGGCCCGCTGCTCTATTTCGGCGGCTATTCGCCCGACGCGCTCGAGCTTTGCGCCGAACAGTGCGACGTCTACCTGATGTGGCCGGAAACGAAGGAGGAACTCGCCGGCCGCATGAGAGCCGTGCATGAGCGCGCCGCGCGCCATGGGCGGACGCTCGACTACGGCCTGCGCGTCCACATGATCGTGCGCGATACCGAGGCCGAAGCGAAAGACTATGCCCGGGAGTTGGTGTCGAGGCTGGACGATGAGCAGGGCAGGGTGATCCGCGAGCGGGCGCTCGATGCCCGCTCGCTCGGCGTGTCGCACCAGGCCAGAAACCGCGAGATCGCCAACGCGGAAGGCTATGTCGAGCCGCATCTGTGGACGGGCGTCGGACGGGCGCGCTCGGGCTGCGGCGCAGCACTTGTGGGCTCGGCCGATCAGGTGCTGTCGGAGATCGAGGCCTACATGAAGATGGGCATCCGCGCCTTCATCTTTTCCGGCTATCCGCATCTCGACGAGGCGCGGCACTTCGGCACCAAGGTGCTGCCGCAGCTCAAGACCTGCTCGCTGCCGCATGCTTATGGCCGGGTGCCGGACAAGACGCCGGCGACGCCATTGGGAACCGGGGAGCGCCGCTGATGGAGCATGTCGTGTGCGATCCGCGCCTGTTGCGCAACGCGTTCGGGCGCTTCGCCACAGGTGTTACCGTGGTCACCACCGGCGCGCCCGACGCGCCGGTCGCGATCACCGCCAACAGCTTTTCGTCCGTGTCGCTCGATCCACCTTTGGTGCTGTGGTCGATCGGCCGCCACTCGCGCCGGTTCGATGCTTTCGCCAACGCAACCCATTATGCCATCCACGTGCTGGCAGAAGATCAAATGGATCTGTGCTGGCGCTTTTCGAAGTCGGGGACCGACTTTGCCGGTCTCGACCTTGCGTGGAACACACACGGCGTGCCGCTGCTGCCGCGGGCACTGGCGCGGTTCGAATGCAGCGTCGCCGACCGCTTCCCGGCAGGGGATCATCTGATCCTGCTTGGACGCGTGCTCGAACTGGAGACGCAAGACGGTTCGCCGCTGCTCTTTGCCGGCGGCTCGTCGCGGCCTCAAGGTGCCGGCTGATGACGACCCACGCCGACACGGGCTGGCGCCGTCGACTGGCGTTCCACGAGGTAGCAGGCGAGCTCGACCCGGCGCGGCGGGAGCACCGAATGGGCCATGTCGTCGAGCAGCAGGCTGAGCGCGGCCGATCCGATCTCGTGCATCGGAATATGCATCGCCGTCAGCGGCGGGTTGCAGAAGGCCGCCAGCGGCAGATCGTCCATGCCGACGACGGACACATCGCCGGGCACCGAATACCCGGCTTCCTGGATGCCGGCGATGACGCCGAAGGCGAGGCTGTCGCCGGCTGTCAGCACGGCGGTGAAATCGAGACCGCGCGTGGCGATGCGCTCCTTCACCGCTTTGCTCGCAAGCTCCGGCAGCCAATCCTGCACCTCGATCACAAGATCCTCGAAGTCAGCGACACCGCCCGCGATCAGCGCGTCGCGCCAGCCTTCGTAGCGGCGCTCGATCGTGCGCCGGCCGCGTCGCATCAGGAACAGGACGCGGTGGTGGCCGAGGCCGATCAGATGCTGAGCGGCAAGCATGGCGGCGGAGCGGTTGCAGGGCGTCACGCTCGAATGGCGCATCGAGGGATCGTCGCCGTTGACGAGCACGATCGGCTTGGAGAAGCCGGCCGCACGCGTCAGAACATCGTCATCGTCCAAGGTCAGAAAAAGGCAGCCGGCGACGCTGTCGTCGCACTCGGATTCGCGCAGAAGGGCTGTTTCCTCTTCGGGCGTCGCGACTGGCCGGGTTACCAGCTCGACCCCGAGCATGCGGGCGCGTTCGTTGAGCCCGTCGAGGACATGATAGGTAAACTGGTTGCGGGCACTGTCGACCATGGCGACGCTACTTGCGGCCAGGATGACCTTGCGGCCGGCGACCGAGGCCGGGATGGCATAGTTCATCGACTTCGCGGCTTCGATGATCGTGGTGCGCAGCTCATCCCTTACGCCGCCAACGCCGCTCAGCGCGCGCGAGGCGGTGCTGACCGAAACACCACAGCGCGCCGCGATCTCCTCGAGACGGATGCGGCGGCTGGGGCGACCGCGTTTGCCTTGTATGGTCATGTTTTGTCGCGCTCCAGCAAAGCTGCTCCAATCTGCAAAAAATTTTCAGATTGCGCAAGAAAAATGCCTGTGGGACAGTTCTGATGGGAGTGGAGGAACGGGAGGAGTGATGCCGCTGTCGGCTGAACGCCTGAATTCCGCGCTTGCCAGCCTCGTGGCCGGCATGACGGGCTTGCGCCATGACGGGCGGTTCCACGAGCCGAATCTCGACGGGACACCGGGCGACTATGTCAGCTTCGACAGCTGGGAATGGCCGCAAGGCATCGGGCTCTATGGGCTGGTCCGGCTATGGGCGCAGACCGGCGAGGAGGATCGGCTGCTGCAGACGATCGAGGCCTGGTACGACCGACGCATCGCGGCCGGTCTTCCTGCGATGAACGTGAACACCACCGCACCCCTGCTGGCGCTGAGCGAATTGTGGCGGCGCCGGCGCCAGCCGCGCTTCGAGCCGGTCTTGCACGAATGGGCCGAGCGGGTGGTCACCACGATGCCGCGGACGCCAGAAGGCGGCTTCCAGCACAATGTTTCGGACCGGGTCAACGACGACGAATTGTGGGACGACACGCTGTTCATGGTGGCGCTGTTTCTTGCGTCCTACGGTCAGGCCGCCGGTCAGCGCCGCTTCGTCGAAGAGGCGGAACGGCAGTTTCTCGTCCACGCCCGTTATCTCGCCGACCCGGCATCCGGGCTGTGGTTCCACGGCTGGACGTTCGACGGCCGGCACAATTTCGGCCGCGCGCTTTGGGGCAGGGGCAACGCCTGGATCACTGTGGGCATCCTCGATCTGTTGGAATTCGCCGAGATCACGCCCTCAGTGCGGGCTTATCTGCTCGGCGTGCTGGAGACGCAGCTCGAGGCCTTGCTGAAGGTGCAGGCTGGCTCAGGCGCATGGCACACCTTACTCGACGATCCGAGCTCCTACGAAGAGATCTCGGCCACGGCCGGTTTCGGTTATGGGCTGATGAAGGCCGCGCGGCTCGGAATCGGCCCGACGGAATGTCGTGCCGCCGGGCTGCGCGCCTTGGAAGCGGTGGTGGCGAACATCGACGATGAAGGCGTGGTAGCGAACGTCTCATACGGCACGCGCATGGGGCACGACCTGCAGTTCTATCGCGACATCCCGATCCATCCGACGGGCTACGGGCAGGCGCTGGCCATCCTGTGCCTGACCGAAGGCGCACGGCAGTCGAAGGTGGAGGCCGCATGATGCGGACGCTCTACGGCGCATCGCCGGCCGACGTTGCCGGCATGGATACGGAGCGGCTGAGAGCCGAATTCCTGGTCGACGGCCTGTTCCGGCCAGGCGCGATCGAATTCGTCTATACCCATGTCGATCGCATGATCGTCGGTGGCGCGGTTCCGCTCGCCAATCCGTTGACGTTCGGCAACGGGGCCGATGTCGGCACACCGCTCTTCTTTACGGCGCGAGAGATGGGTATCGCCAATCTCGGCGGCAGCGGCTCTGTCACTGTCGACGGCACGCGCTTCACTGTCGCCAACCGCGACATCGTCTATATCGGACGCGGGGCGCGCGAGGTGACGTTGGAGACCGACGATCTGCAGAGGCCGGCGCGCTTCTATATGAACTCGGTGCCGGCCGGCGCCGACATTGCCCATCGTTTCATCGCCAGCAGCGAAGCCAAGCCACTGGTGCTGGGTGAAGAGGCACGCGCGAACCGGCGCACGCTGCGCATGTACATTCACCCCGAAGTGGCTCCATCATGCCTTTTGCTGATGGGCATCACCGACCTCGCGCCGGGTAGCGTGTGGAACACCATGCCGCCGCATCTGCACGAGCGGCGCATGGAGGCCTATTGCTATTTCGATCTTGCCGCTGTCGACCGTGTCGTTCACCTGATGGGCCGGCCTGACAAGACCCGCCACATGATGGTCGCCGACGGCGACGTCGTCCTGTCGCCCGCCTGGTCGATCCATATGGGGGCCGGCACCGGGCCCTATGCCTTCGTCTGGGGTATGACCGGCGAGAACCGGGCCTACACCGATGTCGATCCAGTTGCCGTGAAGGATTTGCGATGAGCGAGGCCGCGCAAAACGTTCGGGCGGACTTTACGCTGCGCCGGCCGCTCATGGCCGGGCAGCCAATCGTCTATTGGCGGCTCGGGTCTATCGCCGAGCAGCGCTATGATGTGGCCGATCAGCCCATGAAGGGGGAGATGGACCCCTTCTTCTTCCTGACCAAGCACAAGAATTTCATTCCGCATGAATATCCGTGCCGCACGCAATTCGCAGCGGAACGTCGTGGCAAGCGGCCTCTGGTCAGCTCCGAATTCAACGTCGAGCGCGTCTGGCTGCCCTTCGCCTCGCCGCGCATCGATCTGTCGGGCTTCTGGTTCCGGCCGACGGTGCTTGGAACCTGGGCCGAGACCACGATCGAGGCGGCCTCGACTGGCGAGGCGCTGTTGCGGCTGCGCACATGCGGCGGCGCCATACTCTTTGCCAATGGTGAGGAAGCCGGCTGGATGGCACCCTACGGCCGCAATCTGGAAAGTGCCGAGCATTTCAAGATAGCGCTGAGGGTCGGCCGCAACGACATTCGCATATGGTTCGACGATCTCGCAGAGCGTGACGCCCGCTACTATTTCCAGCTCGACTATCTGTCGGGTCCGGCTGCTTTGGTCGCACTGCCGATCGAGGTGGAGGGCGACGCCGCCGGTGCGATGGAGGCGGCTCTCGACGACATGCATTTCGAGCGGCCCGCCTATGACGGCGGCGAAGTGGCATTGATCACCAGCGTGGCCCTGCCACGCGACGCGCAAGTCGAGGTCGAGATCGAGGGCGATTTCATGTCGATAGAGGCGCCGGTGCGCTTAGCTTTCGATCTGCCCAAAGGCCAGACGCGTCTGCCGATTGCCGAAACAGAGCAACTGCCCGCCGACTTTCGTCACTTCAAGGTGACGTTGACGGTTGGCGACTACAGCGCATCCCGCGTGTTCGGCGTCGAGATCTGCCACGCGCGCCGTCAGGGGGACGCCAAGGAGGCGCTTGCCGCGCGCATTGATGAGGCGCTCAGCGAAATCGCCGGCCACGCCGAAGCCGACACGGTGCGGGCGCTGGCGCGCCTGGCGATCGGGCAGGCGGGCGCCGAGACCGACGCCATGATATCGGGCGCGCTGCCGGCGATCGAGGACTGTCACGATTGCGCCGACTTCATCCTGGTGCCGATGCTGTGGTGCCGCAAAGTCTATGGCGAAGGTCTCGACGCAGGTGTGCGTGCGCGCGTCGACAACGCGATCCTCGGCTATCGCTACTGGATGGACGAGCCCGGCAACGATGTGCAGTGGTATTTCTCCGAGAACCACGCGCTGCTCTTTCATACCGCCGCCTACATTGCCGGCGGGCTTTTGCCAGAAGCGCGCTTCGTGCGGTCGGGCCGCCTCGGCCGCGAGCAGTCGGCGGTGGGCGCAGCGCGGGTGCGGGCTTGGCTCGACCATTTCGAGGCATGGGAGATGGCCGAGTTCAATTCGGCGCCCTACTTCCCGATCGACCTCAAGGGCCTGTGCGCGCTCTATGCCTTGGCTCCGGACAAGGACATCGCCGAACGTGCCGGAAACGCGGTCATCCGCCTGCTGGAAATCGTCGCACGCTCGGCCCATCACGGCATCCTCACCGGCGCGCAAGGGCGCTCCTATGAGCATACGCTGCGTGCCGCGCGCTCGCTCGAACTGTCGGGCATCTGTCGCATGATGTGGGGCAAGGGCAATTACGGGATGCGCTTCCATGCGCTGCCGCAGCTCGCGCTCTGCCTGCGCGACCACGGCTTGAGCGTTCCGGTCGAACTGGCGGCGATTGCCTCGCTCGCCGACGATACGGCGTGGGAATGGACCTTCGCACAAGGACAGGACCGCTTCGCGCGGCTCTATCACCACAAGACGCGTGACCATGCGATGGGCAGCGCGGCCGGTTATCGCTGGAACCAGTGGGGTTATCAGGAGACCGTCATTCACGCCCGGCTCGGCAGGAATCCGGACGCGCAGATCTGGATCAATCATCCGGGCGAAGTGCTGCAATCGGGATATGGCAGACCGTCCTACTGGGGCGGTTCCGGCACCTTGCCGCGGGTTCACCAATACCGCGACCTCGCCGTCGTCAGCTTCTCCTGTTCGGACGAGCAGCCAGACTTCACACACGCCTGGTTCCCGGCAGGTGCCTTCGATGCCGTGCAGGTGGATGGCCATCGGGCGTTCGCACAATCGGGCGACGCCTTCGCAATGCTGAAAACGGATGTACCGCTCAATGAGGTCAAGGGTGGTCCAACGGCCGGCAACGAGTTGCGGGCGGCGGGACGCAGGACCACTTGGATCGTCCGCCTCGGCGACCGGGACGCCGATCTGCCGACGCTCGACGCCTGGGCAGCCGCCATTGCGGACCTGTCGGTGCGGTCAGGCCAGGACGGCGAGCTGATCGTCGAGGATCCGGAGTACGGCACTGTGCGCTTCCTCGCCGACGCGAGGGTCGTGGCTGAGGGTCGGACGCTCGATCCGGCCAACTGGACCGTGCGCGGCGAGGCGACACGCATGAAACGCCGAGAATAGGGAGGAATCGGCTGCGGCCCTCAAGAGGAGAGGGCGGGGCGGCCTGAACGGTCGGGGCGCGGCCCCGGATAAAGGAGGAGACGAAGCATGACCAAGACCCGCACTTTGCTGGCCGCGCTATCGGTCAGCCTGCTCGCATCGACCAGCGCGTTTGCCGGCGACGTGCGCATCATGTGGTACTCGGACGGTGTCGAAGGCGATGTCATCCAGGACCTTCTGAACCGCTTCATGAAGGACAATCCCGACATCCACGTCACGCTCGACAACGTCGCTTACAAGGTGATTCAGGAGCAACTGCCCATCCAGCTCGAGGCCGGCCAGGGGCCGGACATCGCCCGCGTCACCAACATCAAGGAACTCGCCCAGCACTGGCTCGATCTCAGGCCGCTGGTGGCCGACCCGAAATACTGGGACGACAATTTCGGCGACACGCTGGACTGGATGCGCCCAGACGGCTCCAAGGCCATCACCGGTTTCATGACCCAGCTCACGCTCACCGGCGGTTTCGCCAACAAGACGCTGTTCGAACAGGCCGGCGTGGCGCTGCCCGGCGAGAAGGCAACCTGGGACGACTGGATCAACGCCGCCGCCGAGGTGGCGAAGAGCCAACAGCTTCCGGCGGCGTTTGCCATCGACCGCTCCGGCCACCGCATTTCCGGTGCGAATGTTTCCTATGGCGCCAACTATATCGGACCCGATGGCAAGCCCGCGAAAGTAGACGACGGCACCAAGGCGTTTGTCGGCAAGCTCGTCGACTGGACCGCCAAGGGCCTGATGCTGAAGGATACCTGGGTTTCTGCGGCGGGCTCGACCTACCGCGCGGCCGCCGACGATTTCATCAACGCCCAGCTCCCGTTCTATTATTCGGGGAGCTGGCAGGTCGCCAATCTGTCGACCAAGATCGGCGATAGCTTCGACTGGGTGGCAACCGGCTCGCCCTGCGGCACGGCCGGCTGTTCGGGCGTCAAGGGCGGCGCGGCACTGGTCGCCATCAGATACACCAAGAACCCCAAGGACGTCGCCAAGGTCATGGATTACCTAGCGCGCGAGGACATCGTGAAAGAGTTCAGCGAGCGCACGCTGTTCCTGCCGGCGCACAAGGGCGTCATCGCGAAAGGTGGACTGAAGTGGGGCTCGGCCGACAAGAATGTCGGTCCGGCGCTCGACAAGTTCGTTAAGGCGGCGGGTGAAACCCTGCCGGCCGCCGACGCGCTGCCGCCGTGGAAATGGGCCAACGCCTACTTCGCCGCGCTGGTGACCCGCGTCAGCCAAGTGATGGCCGGCGAGCTCACTCTCGACGATGCCTGGGGCAAAATCGACCAGGATATCGCCGACAAGGTTGCCGAGGCCAAGTGAGCGCCGCCGCGACGCTGAAGGCATTGACTGGCGCCGCTCTCGCGGCGCCGGTCGTCTGGCTGGCGTCGATCGTCAACGTGCCGCTCAAGTGGTGGCAGCGCGTGACGGGAACCGGCGGCATGGCCGCCTTCTTCCTTGCCCCGAACATGGCGATCTTCGGCATCTTCGTGGTGGTGCCGCTGGTCATCAATTTCTTCTATTCGGCCACGTCAGGAACGGCCTATTTCCTACAGGACCGCAGCTATGTGGGGCTGGAGCAATATCAGCGCCTGCTCGATTGCGGCAGCTATCTGGATACCGCCACCTGCCGCGAGGATCTTTTCTGGAAGGCCGTGCACAACACGGGCCTGTTCGTCGTCGTGCAGGTCGCGCTGATGACGATCGTGTCGATGATAACGGCGCTGATCCTCAATCGCGAGATGGTCGGGCGCAGCTTCTGGCGCGCGGTGTTCTTCTTTCCAGTGCTGCTGTCGCCTGTCGTAACCGGCCTGATCTGGCGCTGGATCCTGCAACGCCAGGGCCTGCTCAACCTCATCGTCCATGATCTGGGAGGCGAGCCATACAACTGGCTGACCGACCGGTTCTGGGCCTTTACCGCCGCCGTCAGCGTCTCGGTCTGGGCACATATGGGCTTCTACACGCTCATCCTGCTTGCCGGATTGCAGGCGATCCCGCGCGACCTCTACGAGGCGGCCGAGATGGATGGCACCAGGCCGGCGCGGGTGTTCTGGCGCATCACGCTGCCGCTGTTAATGCCGAACCTGCTTGTCGTCATCGTGCTGGCGCTGATCCGCGCCGTGCAGATCTTCGACGAAGTCTATGTGCTGACGGGCGGTGGCCCGGGAACCTCGACCCTCTATCTCACGCAGTACATCTACGAGATCGGCTTCGCCTCGCTGCTGCGCAATCCGGGACTGGCTTCGGCGGCTTCCATCCTGATGGGACTGGTGCTGGTCGTGCTCACCCTGCTTCAGCTGCAGGTCGGGCGCCGGGGCGAACGGAAGGGGGCGCGCGAATGAGCGGCGTCATGACGTTCCTGACCCGCCGGCGCGGCGGCCGTTTCTGGCACTGGACGGATATCGTCAGCTGGCTGTGGCTCGCCGGCGGTCTCGTCATCATGTTCGGCCCGGCCGTCTGGCTGGTGGGCTCCTCGTTCAAGACACCGGCGCAACTTGCCGAGTTCCCGCCGACCATCCTGCCCTATGTCAGCCAGCAGGCGACGGTAGAAGGTCACGACAAACCGCTCACTCTCTACAGTGTGAAGCTGCCGGACGGTTCGACCAAAGTGCTGGCCGAGTTGCGCCGTATCGGCATCGTGGCGCAGATGGTGGACCCGAAGGCGCCGGACGATATCGTGAAGGTCAACATCGCGAACCGTGAACCGGTGCGCGAAATCGGCTTCGCGACGGAGAACTACACCGAGCCCTTCGTCCATTTCGAGTTCCTGCGCTATCTGCGCAATTCGGTTTTCGTGACGGCAATGGCGACGCTGATCACGCTGCTGACCAATTCGATGGCTGCCTTCGCCTTGTCGAAATACAGGTTTCGCGGCCGCGATCTCACCATGCTATTGATCGTCGGCACGCTGATGGTGCCGCTGTCGGTCATCCTGGTGCCGCTCTATTCGGTGGTGAGCGCTGCCGGCCTGCTCGATTCGCTGTGGGGTGTGATCTTGCCGACGGTAGCGACGCCGACCGGCGTGTTCCTGCTGCGTCAATACATGCTGACCATCCCGGACGAGCTGCTCGATGCGGCGCGCATGGACAACGCCTCGGAATGGCAGATCTACTGGCGGATCGTGTTGCCGCTTGCCGCGCCGGCGCTCGCGGTGCTTGCGATCTTCTCGGTCGTCTGGCGCTGGAACGACTTCTTGTGGCCGCTGGTGGTGCTGTCGCGCAAGGAACTCTACACGCTCCAGGTCGGGCTCAACACCTATGCCGGTCAGCTCAACGTGCAGTGGCACTTCATCCTGGCGATGACCGTGGTGACGATGATCCCCGTCGTCCTCGTCTTTGTCTTCCTGCAGCGATACATCACCTCCGGCATTGCCGGCACCGGGTTGAAGTGAGGGCGCCATGGGACGGATAACCCTGACCAACATCGATCGCGCCTACGGCAAGATGAAGATCCTGCACGACATCAACCTCGACGTCGGCGACGGCGAGATGCTGGTTCTTGTCGGCCCTTCGGGTTGCGGCAAGTCCACCCTGCTGCGGCTGATTGCCGGGCTCGACCGGCCGACCGGCGGCAGGATCGAGATCGATGGCGCCGACGTCACTGACGTCTCGGCCGCCCAGCGCGGATTGGCCATGGTGTTCCAGTCCTACGCGCTCTACCCGCATATGAGCGTGCGCCAGAACCTTGCCTTCGGTCTCGAGAACGTTCGCATGCCGAAGACCGAGATTGACGCGCGCATCGCGGAAGCGGCGCGCATGCTAGAGATCGCTCCCTATCTCGACCGGCGGCCCGGGCAACTTTCAGGCGGCCAGAAGCAGCGCGTGGCGATCGGCCGTGCGGTGGTGCGCAATCCGACAGCCTTCCTGCTCGACGAACCACTATCCAATCTCGATGCTGAGCTACGCATCTCGACGCGCGCCGAACTCGCGGCCCTGCACAAGCGCCTGGCGACAACGATGATCTATGTTACCCACGATCAGGTCGAGGCGATGACGCTGGCGGATCGTATCGTCGTCATGCGGTCAGGGCGGATCGAGCAGGTCGGCCGGCCGCTGGATCTCTACAACGCACCGGCAAACCTGTTCGTCGCCGGCTTTATCGGTGCACCGCGCATGAACCTTCTGCCGGTCAAGGTGCGTTCCGCCAACGGCTCGCAAGTGCATGTCGAAGGTCCGGGCGGACTTTCAGCGGTGGTCTCGGCCGACGGGACTGCGCTGAAGCCGGAAGACGACGCGACGCTTGGCATCCGGCCGCACGACATCGAACTCTCGGACGGCGGAAAGGGCGCGGTCAGCGCGAAGGTCACGCTGGCCGAAGCGCTAGGCCCGGAAACCGTCATCCACGCCACCATCGCCGGCGACAACAAGCTGGTCGCCGTGCTCAAGCGACAGGACGTCGAAGCGCAAGATGCGCCGATCAGCCTGACCCTGCCGTGGGAGCGGATGCATCTCTTCGATGCTGCCGGACTGCGCGTCGCTTCGCGTTAGCCGGCGGCGCCCAGGATGGTCAGGCGAACCGGTTCGGCTCCTGCCGCAAGCAGCAGCCGGTCGCAATGAGTCCGGCCCCGTCCGCGAGTACAACCTCGCCAGAACGTGCATCGATGCTGGCGACGTTCGCATTGAGACCCAGGTCGATCTCGTTCTTTGAGCAAGAGCTTCCCCGCGGAGCGGATTCCAATCCTCCGGTGCTTTGCCGGTATCCGATCCGACCGCGATCAAACAATGGTTAGTTAGGTCCGCTTCCAAGTCGCCTTGCCCACCCGTCTTATTCTCGCAATCCGCAAGATAAATCGCCTCGTCGGTCAATATCTGGCGGGTTCGCTCTCAAATCGATAACTGAAGGACGACCGCAGATTTTCGCCTCAAGTGAGTCCATGCCGGACAAGATGGCGAACGACTGGTGAGAACATCTCATGGCCGATAAATGTTCCAGTATTCGCATGCTCGAAAAGTGGTTCGGCCACCGCCGCGTCCTCGACCACAGGGATGCCTGCCTGGCGCGCTTGAGCCATTATCTCGTCGGCCGCGCGGCCCTGGCCCTTGCCGACGACCGTCGGCACCGGCGTTTCGCCCTTGACGTAACGTAGCGCCACGGCCTGGTCGCCGGATAAGAAGACGATGACCGCATTTTTCACGCCTAGCTTCGCCGGTTGCATCACCGCCTCGCGCCGCTGCCGCTGCTGTTCATGGCGGATCAAGGGATCTCCCTCGAGATCCTTGTGCTCGCGCTTGTATTCGGTTGTCGTCATGCGCATGTCGCGGAGGAACAGCCAGCGTTGAACGGGAACATCGATCAGGCCGATGACGACGAAGGCCAAGCCGGCGGCGATTCCGAGAGGCGTCAGCACTGCTCTGATCATCGGGGCCAGGCACGACGGACCGCAACCCGGCGCATCGAAAAGCGGCTGCAGCCATGTGATCAGCACGAACACGAAGAGGCATGCCAGCAGCACCAGTTTGATCACGCCTTTGGCGAACTCGATGACGTTGCGCAGTGACAGGATCTTCTGGAGGCCCTTGGCCGGGTTTATGTAGTCGAACTGCGGCTTGAGCGGCTCGAACGAGAAGACCGGCCCGAACGTCCCCAGTATGCCGAAGGCGGCGGTGAGAACGACAACGATGCCGGCCAGCGGCAGCGTGGCAAGCATCAGCAGCGAGAACGAATGACGGATGGCGCGCAGGCTTACATCCCCGAATGAGCCGCTGGGCGCGGTTACGGTCTGCACGAGTTCCGATAGGTGCTTGAAGAGCGTCGGCCAGAAAAAATAGAGATACGCGAGCGCTGCGAAAAAAGTGAAGCCGGAGATGAGGTCGCGGCTCTGTGGAACTTTGCCTTTGCGGCGGGCGTCGCGAAGCTTCTTGTCGGAAGCCGGTAGTTTCTTTTCCTCAGCTTCTTCGGCCATGTTGCAATCTTACCGCACTGTTGTGGTTCCAGTCTGTCGATGCTCTGTGTAAGGTGGGGGCGGGCTTGAATACGGAGAGGTGGATATGCGGTTGCATGTCGTATTCTTGCCAATCGCCGTCACGCTGGCGCTGTCCGGTTGCCAGACGAGCAAAACCAGCTCGATCAACGCGAAGGCCCAAGCCCCGTCCTCGCAGTCGGATCGACTGATCAAGCTTGCCGACGATATCGATGCGCGCGGGGACAATGGTACCGCGATAGCGCTCTACCAGCGTGCGGCAGCGATGCCGGACGCCAAGGCGAGCGCGTTCGTCAAGGCGGGCGACGCCTATATGCGGGCGGGATACCCGGCCGATGCCGCTAAGGCCTATCAGGCCGCGCTCGCAAAAGCTCCCAACAACGGCGGGGCGATGCTCGGTCTTGGCTCGGCCATGATAGAAGCCGGCGATATCGATGCCGGCATGCGTGCGCTCACGCAGGCGGCGCCTTTGGTCAATAGCAGCGCCGCTTACAACCGATTGGGCGTAGCGCAGACATTTGCCGGCCAGACTGCCGAGGCGCAGGCGACCTTCGCCCAGGCGTTGAAACTTGCGCCTGGCGATCTCGACGTCGAGACCAACATGGCGTTGGCGGCAGCCCTTGAGGACAATTCCGCCACGGCACTTCCGATGGTGCAGAAGATTGCCGCCGCACCCGGCGCGCAATTGCACCATAAGCGCAATGTTGTGATGGTCTATGGACTTCTTGGCCAGGCCGATCAGGTCAAGGCCTCGCCACCCATCGGTCTGACGACCAAGGAAGTGGCCACTTTGCTCGCGCGTGCCAGAACCATCCGGTCGAAGGGCAGCACGCAGGCCAAAGCCAAAGCGCTCGGCTCCATCCTCGGCTAAAGCACTTCCAGGAAAGGTGCGAAACGGCTTTCCGTCCGGAATAGCGTCAAAACAAAGAGATAGAGCGGTTTGCCGTTTCAGTGAAACGGTGAACCGCTCTGATGCGCGGGAACGGAAGGCCTGAAGCGTTCTTCCGCCGGGCTTGACGCGCAGAGCAATGCCACGCGGGCGATGACCGAGGCGGCTCACTCGACTGGAAGCGTCGTTTGCGGCGTTGCCGGCGCGCTGTTGGCGCCGCCGATAGGAGCCTCCTCGCCGTCAAGGTAACGACGGGCCGCGCGCGCGGTCGGCGCGGCGGCCGCCGGCCCCATGCGGCGGCCCTCGACGAGGTCACGCTGGCTTTCGGCCATGCGCTGAAGATTGTAGGCATTGGCGCAGCCGGCCGGCAGATGGGAGCCGACGCCGGAGACGATAGTGAGGTCGGTTCTGGCGGCGGAGTTGTCGTCGTCGGCCGGTTCGGCCAGACATGCATTGGGAGCCAGGATGGAGCCGCTGCCTTTCTCGGAGCCGCCGGCATCGGTCGAAACATAGCTGTAGCCGGGCGAATAATCCTGCCGCTGTTGCGGGCTGTTCACGCAGCCGGCAAGAAACAGCGCGGGAAGCACGGAGCAGAAAGCGGTGCGCAATGTCATGGTCGTTTCCCGCTATTTGATGATCAGACCGGTCGCCGACGCGTCATTGGCGTGCTTGCGACTGAGCCGCTTGGCAGCCGGACGATCGAGTGGGGTGGCGAGACTGTCCCGCACCGGCGCCACCAGATAGGGCGTGATCAGGATGACCAGTTCGGTCTCTTCGTGCTGGAAGCGCTGCGATTGAAATAGCGGACCAAGCACGGGCACATCGCCCAGAACCGGAAATTTCTCCAGGTTGCGCGAGGTCCGCTGCTGGAAGAGGCCGGCGATCGCAAAGGTCTGACCGCTCGCCACCTCCACCGTCGTGTCCGCTCTTCGGACCACGAAGCTCGGCATGGCAAAGCCGTTGGCGGTTACGGAGCCGGCATCCGACAAAGAGCTGACCTCCGGCTGGACGTGGAGCGCGATGCGATTGCGGCCGATGAGCGTCGGGGTGAAGCCGAGGGATACGCCGAAAGGTTTGTATTGAATGGTTGTGACGTCGGATCCCTGCGCAATAGGCACCGGAATTTCTCCACCGGCTAGAAAGTTCGCCGTCTGTCCGGTCACGGCGGTCAGGTTCGGCTCGGCCAGTATCTTGACGACGCCATTGCGTTGCAGGGCTTCGATGAGGACGTCGAAATTAAGGCCGTGCCCCTGGTCGAGGCTCAGACCAAAATTCCCATCGCCCGAAGGCACGCCATTGTCCTGGAACATGTTGAATTCGAAGCCGCCGCTCTTGTATCCGACAGACCAGTCGACGCCGTACGACTGCAACTCCGTGCGCGAGACTTCGGCGAAACGGACGCGGATGTTGACCTGCTGCGAACCCTGCACGGTCATGTTGTTCAGTGGCGGCTGTTCCGGCGGCGAGAATGTGCGTGCGACATTGTCCAAATCCTTTGCTTCATCGACGCCTCGTGCCTCACCCGTGATGACGATGCGGGTTCCGAAAATGTGGAGATTTGTCGCCGAATTCGGCTGCATTGCATGCTTGGCTTCGGAGGCGGGTGTGACATCGGGTGTGACGCGGAATTGAGCCGTTGCCTCGATCCGCTCGTCGGCAGTGACCGCAATGAGATTGGTCAGGCCGGGTTTGAGGCCGAAGACATAGACCATGCTTGGCGACACGACTTGGAGGTCCGCGATCGTGGTGTCCGCCACCAGGACGGATTCGACCGGTTCATTGAACCGCAACAAGCGCCCTTGCCCGACCGGCAGGTCGAGCGATGGCTTGCTCGGCAATGGCGATGCGTTCTGTGCCGTCGCGTCGGCAGGTGTAAACAAAAACGCCAGCAAGAAGCCAACCGTCGCGATAGCGAGCCAGCGCATATCCGACCGCCCGGCGGAAGCAGCGGATCGAGCGCGTGCTGCGGTATCGTGGATTGTCATGCCGTTCCTCTCCTGAGCATGTGAATTCCCCAACTGTCCCCCTCCGTCGGCCTCGCGTCATGAGGCAGCCTCTTGCGCGGCTTTCGCCTGAGCCGACGGCAGCGACTGGGAGGCATTGCGCGCGCCAGCCCTGCCGGAGCGTCCGGCGATCGTGGCCAAGGGCTGGACGTTGAATTCCTGAGCGAGTTCCTGGAAGGACAGAACCGGAAGCTCGATGGCATTGTGCGTGAGCAGGCTGCGCATGTGACGGCGCACATCCATCGCGGCGAGGACGACCGGGGAGACATCGGTGGAGTTCTGCGACTGCGCTCGCTCGATTTCGGCCACCAAAGCCTGCGCATCATCGTCCGAAAGGTTCAGGAATGTGCCGGTCGATGTGCTTTGCACAGCGTTGCGCAGAACATCCTCCGCCGACCGCTGCAGCACATAAGCCGCGATGATGTTGTTGCGGCCGGCGGAGCGGAAGCTGATCTGGCGCTTCAGGGATGTGCGGACATATTCCGTCAGCAGGACGACGTCCTGTTCGCGTTGGCCCCATTCGATCAGCGCTTCGAGGATCAGGCGCAAATTGCGGATCGGCACGTTCTCGCCGACAAGCCGGCGAAGCACTTCCGCGATCTTCTGCAACGGCACGATCTCCTGTGCCTGCCTGACCAGATCCGCATAATCCGGCTCCATGTCCGACAGGAGCCTGCGTGTCTCCTGAATCCCGACGAAATGGCCTGCATAAAGCCGAAGTGCATTTCCGGTCCATCTGGCCGCTGTTTCCGCCGGTGCTGAGAAGACGAAACCGGCTTCTTTCAGTGCCGATATCTGGCTGTCGTCGACCCACACGAATTTGCGCTGACCGGCAATCGAAGCACCTTTCTCGTAGGTTACTTCGAGCAGATCGAGATGCGTTGCGTCCGCTTCGACAAGAACCCGGTCGGCAGGAATCTCGGCACCCAGGATGGGCGCGCCCTCCAGGTCGACACGGATGCATCGTGGCGAAAGCATCTCGTCGACCTGCATGCCGATAGCCGGAACGTCGACGCCGAGATCGCCGAAGAGTTCGCGGCGCACGCCGTCGGCGAGCGCGGCAAATTCGGACTCCGGGATCGAGCGTCCGAGTTCGGTTCCGAGGCGTACGACGATGCGATAAGAGGCGGGTAGCGTTCCGGCGGGGATTGCTGAAAGCGACGCGGAATTCCCCGGTTGTTCGTGGAGGGTGATCGGGCCGATGTCTTTAGCTTCGGATTCCTGGGCGGTTCGGCGATTGATTGCATAAGCGCCGGCTCCGAAGCAGGCGCCAAGGATCAGGAACACGATGGAAGGGAAGCCTGGCACCATGGCAAGGCCGACCATGATCACCGCGGCGAGTGCCAGCGCTCGGGAGTCCCGCAGGAGCTGGCTGGTAATTTGCCGGCCAAGGTCGCCCGTTCCATCCGCGCTGCCGACGCGCGTCACCATCGTGCCGGCGGCGACAGCGACGAGCAGTGCCGGTATCTGCGCCACCAGTCCGTCACCCACGGTGAGCAGCGAGTAAGTCGCAGCCGCGTCCCCCAGGGACATATCGTGCTGCAGCGTTCCGACCGCGAAACCGCCGACAAGGTTGACCAGAATGATCACGATGCCGGCGATGACGTCGCCCTTGACGAATTTCATGGCGCCGTCCATCGCGCCGAACAACTGGCTCTCGCGCTCCAACTGCTGGCGCAGACGGCGTGCCTCCGCCTGATCGATGTCGCCGTTGCGCAATTCGGCATCGATACTCATCTGCTTGCCAGGCAGCGCATCGAGTGTGAAGCGCGCGGCCACCTCGGCGACGCGTTCCGCACCCCGCGCAACCACGATGAACTGTGCGACGGTGATGATCAGGAAGATGACCAGGCCGACCGCAATGCTACCGCCGACGACGAAGGTACCGAAGGCGGTAATGATCTCGCCCGCATCGGCCTGGAGCAGGATCAGTCGCGTGGTCGTGATCGTGATCGCCAGCCGGAACAAGGTGGCGATGAGGATGACCGACGGCAGCGACGAGAACTGGAGCGGATGAGAAACGTAGAACGAAGCCAGCAGGATAAGCACGCTGATGGCGATATTCGCGGTGATGAGAATGTCGACGAGAAACGTCGGCAATGGAATGAGCATCATCACCACAGCGAAGAGCATCAGGACGGCAATGACCAGGTCGCTGCGGCGTGACAGCCTGGCAAGGAATTGCAGGAGGCGCTCCGACACGGTCATCCGACGCCTCGTTGCGACAGGAAGTTGAGCAAGGCACTGTGCGCCTCCGCCTTGCGGCCGGCCACGAGCAAGGCGCGGCTCTTCAGCAATGCAAGCGCCGGGTGATCCATTCCTTCCAAGGTCTCCAGCCTGGCAATCGTGGCGAGCGCCTTTTCCGCCTCGCCATCAAGTATGAGCAGGTGCGCCAATGTCCTGAGGACGCCGGCATTTCCCGGCGCGAGCTGTGCGGCGATAAGCAGGTACGCCGCGCCCCGCTTTGCCTGCCCGTGACACCCGTAGAGATAGCCCAGGACATGCAGCAGATGGACCGTGTCATGCGGGTCGGTCAGATTTCGATTCCTTCCTGCATGCGACCGAGCAGATCGCGATGACGCTCGATTTCGTCCTCCATCAGCGTTCTGGCTAAAGTCTTGAGTTGCTCGCCGCCCTCAAGGTCTGGGACCAGGTGCGTTACAAAATGCTGGAGGATAGGGACAGAGCGACGCAGGATGGCTGGCTCGGGAATAGTGGGCATGACGAAGTTGATGAGGATCTCGTCGAGCGATTCGCCGGTCGCACCTTGAGAGGGGTGGAACTCCGCGGTTTCCGGCTTTTCCGTACCAGCCGCTGACTTCGTCCCCTGAGCACGGTTCGCGGCTTTGTCGACGCCATTCATCCGCCGCCGGTTAATTGCCTGACCGCGCACACCTTCCGCCTGCCGCGCCTCACGGCCGGCCGTGTCCATCCTTGCCGAATCTAGTCGCGGCCCTTCGAGCCGGCGGTTCAAGGATATTTCAGCGCGACCGTGGCGCCGCCCTTGGTCAGGAGAAGTTCCGTCTCGCCGATGTGCTTGATGGTCCAGCCGTCATTCGTGAATGCGCCTTCGTGATAGCGTGCACCGTCGGCGGCGATGACGTAAGGCCGCTCACCATACCAGATTGCCTGCAGCGTCAGGTGCGGAGCCTGCTCCGCGCTGCCGACCATGACTTTGGAAACGAGCGGCACGTGAGCGCCGAACGCCTGATCGAACCAGGACTGCGTTTCCGTCCAGACGCTACTCTTGTCATTCGGGATCATACCCGAGACCACGAGCCGTCCCGGCGAACGCTGAACGGTCAATGTGTTTATGCTGGACTGCTCGAGACGCAGCCTGAGCTGGCTTTCCGCTTCGGCTGCGGTCTGCATTTGCACCGGCGATGAATCGTCCAGAATCTCTTGCCTTGGCTCGCCGGCGAAGGCCAGTCTGACCGGTTCGCCGTCCTGAGAAGATGCCTTTGCACCAATGTCTGGCTTGGCGAAAGAGAACCCGTTCGCAGCAACGGAGACGGTGAACACGGCAAAGAGAACGCTGCCCGCTACCAGGAGAGGGCGATTGGAAAAGGACCACCGTTTAGGAGGGCGTTCCGGGTTGACCAGCCGGATACGGGCGTCGCCGACGCTTATGGTGAGCGGCAGCCTGCAGCGGCTGCCATGTCCCTCATGGATGGTCTCGCCTGTTGCGAGCGTGACATCGCCGCCCACGGCTTCGATTTCAAACTGGCTGCCCTTGCGCCGCAGCCTTGCGTGGATCGGTGCGATGCCGGCATCCCTGAGGACGATGTCCGATTCCGTGCCGGAGCCGATCGTATACTGCGGTTCGACCAGGCTGAGTTCGGCGCCGGCGTGAAATCCATGGATTACGCTGAGCGCAATGGAATGTCCGGATGCCGGGGAAGGGGCGATCATCGATCGGAGCCGGCGCGCTGGCGCCGCATCCAAATATCTGCCGATAGGACTAGCGGTCATGCCACTTCATCTCCCGCCGATGACGATTTCAAATGCAGCCTGACGATGGCGTTGAAAGACTTCTGCCGCGCAAGTACGCCGCCGTTGCTTGCGGCGGCGTATGGGTTCGAGAATCCTCTGCCTAGGCCTTTTCAGCCGACTGGCCGAGCGTCCTCGCGGTGCTCATCAGCATGTCATGCTGGGATTTCGCGATCTCTTTCGTGATCTCCAGCCCAAACATGCGCTCTTGGTGCTTGATCATCTTGTCCAGGTTCTGTTCCGGCGATCCTGCAGAGCTGGACGTAATGGGAGGGGTAGCAGCCATCATTGTCTCCTTGAGGGACTATTCAAGTTACAAACTCCGGACTCACACCGCTGCGATCCGGCAGGTTGCGAAACCAACTTAAGGCAGCATGACCGAAATTGAAAGTCCAGTTGGAATATTCGAGCCACTTCAGTTCCAACTGTTGCGTTGCCGGCGTTCCAGGAGTAACCTGCCAGCCGGGTGAATGGGGTATTTCAGGATGGAAAAAGGTCCTTTGGCGGAGCTGTTGGTCGAACGGTTCGAGAATATGCCGCCGCAACTACGTGTCGCCGCGCGTTTCGTGCTGGATCATCCCAAGGATGTCGCACTGATGTCGATGCGCGAGCAGGCGCACCAGGCCGGTGTTTCGCACAGCACGATGATGCGGCTGGCGCGATGGCTTGGCCTTGAAGGCTACGAGGACATGCGCAGCCTTTATGCGCACGCGCTGCGCGAGACGATCGCCGGTGAGCCGGCGCGACGGGATATCGGACAGCATGGCGACCCGGGATATTCGACCACCGGGGTCGTTGCCGACACGCTAGCGGCCCAGATCTCGAGTCTCGGTGAATACGGCAATGCCATGCAATTCATCGCCGCTGCCGGGCTCCTTGCGCGATCACGCAATCTGTTCGCTCTCGGCTCGCGCTCCGCCTATCCGGTCGCGAGCCATTTCGTTCAGATCATGTCGTTTGTGGCTGGCGGCGACCGCAAGGTGACGCTTGTCGGCGAGATGGCCGGACAGGGTCTGGATGCCCTTCAGCACGCGGGACGTGGCGACGTGCTCCTTGCTGTAGGCATGTCGCCTTATGAACGCACGACGATCGATGTGGCGCGCCAGTCGGCTCGCCAGGGCGTCGGCGTGGTGGCAATCACCGACAGCAGCGTGTCGCCGCTGACCCGGATCGCGCGGGAAACAATCATCGTCACGTCAAATTCGCAGTCGTTCTTCCGCAGCATGGCGCCGGCGTTCGCCGCTGTCGAAATCCTGACGGCGCTGACGGCTGCGCAGTCTGAAACGAATGCCGCAGAACGAGTGAAACAGTCGGAAGAGCAGCTTGCTGCTTTCGGCATTTATTGGAAGCCCCCTCGATAAGACCTGAAAGGGTTGCGATCGGGCGGGCGTGACGGCGGCCAGGCTGCCGGCAACAGTGATTTCCGGAGATCGTCCAGATGGTCCGCCCGATAACGCTCACCAAGCCGCCCGTCCAGCCACAAAAGGTCAACGCCTCGGCAAACGCCACGCAGATAGCGCGGATGGAGGCGCAGGCAGCGCAGCTTAGGGAGCAGATCAGGCTTGCCAATAGGATGGGCGAGCGTGATTGGGCTGCACAGGCTCGCCAGGAGCTGGCACAGGTCAATACGCAACTAAGTTCCCTTCAATCGCCGCCAATTGCGGCTCAGGCGGCGCCAGGTGTCAACGTCGAGAACGCCAGCAATGGCACATCAGGCAATGGCACGACGGTGACGCCGGCTCTCTACGTGCGGTCTGATCTCGCAGCACCTGCGCTGACGCCGGTGAAGCTTGACGAAGGTAAGCCCCAAGACAGTGCCGAGGAAGCGACGACTGCCCGCAATATAGTCAACGACGTCACCGGCGGCAAAAGCATCGACCAGATTGCGTCTGCCCGCGGCATGACGCGCGAACAGGTCATCGCTGCGCTCAGGTCTGGCGGCATGACCGTGTCGACCACCGATCCGACCAGCGGCAATGGCGACGTGCAGACGACGAAGATCACCGATGCCAGCGGCCGCACCGTCACGCAGTACTACGATTACCAGCACGACAGCTACTACACGAGCGTCCAGCAACAACCCAACGGCGCGGCGACCACCACACCGATCCGCGATGGGCTCGGACGCAAGGAAACCAGCAGCTACAATCCCGATACCGGTGCCATCACGACGCGGTATGAAGACGATCTTGGCACCGGTACCGTCACCGAGCGGACGTCGCTGCCCAACGGCGCTTCGGTGGAAACGGTGACGCCGGGCGCCGGCCCGTCCCTTCCAGTAACCACCGTCATAGGACCGGACGGCCACAAAACCATATTGGCGCCCTCCCAGGACCCAGGCGGATCCAGCACGCAGGACATCAAACACGATCTTGCCGACGGAAAAAGCATCGACCAGATCGCAAAGGAAAATGGCCTCACCGACGAACAGGTGATCGCCGAATTGCAAGCCGCCGGATATCAGGTTACGAGCACAAGCAGCAGCGACGCGCAGTCGATCGAGATCATCGATCCGCGCTCCGGCGACAAGACTGTCTACTCTCACGACTACCAGCACGACGTACGCACCGTCACGACCACGTCGGACGGCAAGGAAACGTCGCTATCCATCGATGGCAATGGAACCGAAACCAAGACGGTCACCGACAAGGACGGTCGGGTGACGACGACCACCACCGAGAAGATCAATGGCGGCAAGCCCGTCGAGTACGAGGTCAAGCCGGACGACAACCTGACCCAGATTGCGCGGCAATATGGCGTTACGCTGGATGACCTCAGGCGTACGAATCCGGAGCTTTTCGATTCGCCCCGAGATCCGGACATCATCAACCCCGGAGAAAAGGTCACCATCGAAAACGGGACGCGCACGACCGTGGCGGTCACTTTCAACGGCTATACGCTGACCACCAAGCCCGACGGCAGCTCGACCTTGCACAACAATTCAACCGGCGTCGACCTGAAGATCGAGGCAGGAAGCACGCAGGAGGCCCTGGCCCGGACGCTGCTGGCTGTGAATCCCAACAGCAGCAATGCCGAGGAAGCAAAAGAAGGACAGGTCGTGAAGACCTTCGTCGAGGGGTTGTTGGCCGGGGAGACCTTGCCAAGCCTGATCGATGCCGCGGAAAAGGCCGGACAAGACAAACAGGACCTGATCGAGAAATACGGTCTGGGTACGCCCGCCAAGCCCAAACTTGACGGGCAGAACAGGGTTGTCGATCCATTCGGCGATCCACCGCAGGGCAACGCGCCGTCCGGGGGAAAATGGGTGCCGATGAAGATGGATGGCGTCTGGACCTGGGTCGATCCCCAGGTCGCGCAAGCCATCATCAACGGGAACGTCGCGCTGTCCCGCATCACCGAGACGCGGGCTCTGGCAGGCCAGCGGCAGGAGCAGTTCAACGTCGATATGCTCGATCCCGCGTACAAGGATGCCATCGACGGCGCACAGACTATCCTGAACAAGGCACTGGCACCTCACGGCCTGCAATGGAACGCTCAAAAACCGAAGGGCACGCTTGCCGATGCATGGGAGCGGCTGACCAAAGCCAACACCTTGCTTCAGAACGCGCAGGATGCCCGCGGCGAATATGAGAATGCTGGACGCGTCCTCAAGGATGCCATCGCCGGGCAGAGCCCGCTGACGCCCCTGGGCAATCCGGATGCACCAGCCGTTGGCCCTGTGAACGGCCCGAACCGACACACGCAATATGCCCAAGGCGTTGCCGACCATGCCGCTGTCGACAAGCTGTTTTCCGAAGTCGGCCTGCATCTGAGCAAGGGCGACAAGCTGACGATCGACTATCTGGTCGGGCAGGCCGAGCTTGCCGGCGTTCCCGCGGACTCGAAGGAATACAAAGACCTGATAGCGCTGCAGACGACAGCAGGCAACCAGCTCGAACTGGCGCAGGCCTATCAGAACTACTTCGACGCCCATGCCAGTGCCGCGCAAGTCGGCGCGCAGCAGACGGATCTCGAGCAGAAGCTGCTCAGCGAGTACCTTGGCAAACAGAAGTTCGACCCGAATGAAGAATACAATCGGTACAGCGGTGACTACCTTGGGCACTACAAGACCTCGACGCTCGAGATCCGCGACGGCCAGCTTTGGGTCGTCAACCAGTTCGACAAGGGAACGACAGAACAACAGCTTACCTACAGCCTGAACGACAAGAACGTCAGGGACGAATATCGGGACCGCCAGCTCAACAAAGACTGGCAGCAACTCCTGAGCGGCTACAGTTCCAGCGCAAAGGTCTGCACGGCAAATGGCCTGCAATCGGTGAAGGCCGGCGAGGAGCAGGCGGCCAAGAGCCTGAACGATGTCCTGGATAAGCAGCTCGGCGACAGCATTGCCGATCTGAAGACCCAACTGACGACTCTGCAGACCGACTTCGACAATGCGCTGACGCAACACAAACCAGGAACAGTCGATGCGCCTCCGGGCACGCTGCCCGATGGTGCGCAGCCGGTCGAGATCGACGTCGGCGGGCAGACGATCAAGGTGGCGCCCGACGTTGCCCAAAACTACGATCAGAAAGGGATCGATGCGCTGACCCGGGGCGGGAAGGCGATCTGGATCGACCTTGATACCAAAGACGACGATGCCAGCGGCCGCTGGGTCGATCCCGAACTGGCGGTCGCCAAGCTCAAGCTGGATGCCGTTAGGCTTCAGATATCGCAGGCCGAGGACCTGCGCCGGGTGGTGCAAGGCTTCAGCGATTATCACGAGCTTCGGCTCAGCGATCCTTCGCTGTTGGCCGACCAAAACACCACGGTCGACAAGACCTATCTGGACAAGCATGAGCCGCAGGCGCTCGACGGCATCTACCAGCCGAAGTTCCAGGAACTGCTCGCCAAGGGCTACGACAACGAGTTCCGGGAACAGCGTGGCACGGATCTCGATAACACGGTGGCCAGGACGCTCGGCCTGGACAGTTCGACCGATGACGGCCGTGACGCGGTAGAGAATGTGACGGACGAGATCCGCGATATCGGCGGCGACAATCCGTATGTGCGCAGCGTGCCGATCTTCTATGTCGACGACCAGGTCGGAACGCAGCAGGTCACGCTCTTTGCGGTGCGGGACGGGGACGGCAACACCCGCTACGTCGACGCGACCGGCAAGAAGTTCGACGACCTCGGCGATTTCCAGGACAACAACAGCCAGTTTGGCGAGAATGGCAAGCTCGTCGTTCCCAAAGGCCTGGAGATGAAGGCCGGAGCCGACGGCAAGATCGCGCTTGAAGTGGTGAAAGCGCGAAACGTCTCTGTTTGGGACAAGGTCGTCGATCCGCTGGTTGGCATCGGCACCGGCATTGCCACCATCCTGTCGTTCACTCCGGCCGCGCCGGTCGCGGCACCGCTGGCCTATACGGGCGCGGCCTATCTCGGGACTAGAGCCGTCATAAACGAGGTCAACCACCTCGACCATGGCGGCGAGTGGGACGATACCGAGTCACTGACGAACATCGCCAGTGCGGCAACCACGGTTCTGCCCATGGCGTCCAGCGGCCTACGCACGATCGGCATGGCGGCGAAGAGTGAGTCTTTCTTGGCAGGCGTTGTTGCCAGTCCCCGCGCCTTCGCTGGCAGCATCGGCGCAACACGGTCGAACTGGGCGTTGGCATCCGAAACCCGCACCTATATGCAGTCGACCGCTCGGCTGAACAAGGCGGCGTGGGGAATGGATGTCGGCTCGGTGATTGTCGGCGCACCTTTGCTGGCGACATCTGCCTACGATCTCGCCGTCAACGGGGACCAGATGAACGGTCTCCAACTTGCCAACGCGCTTACGGGTCTTGGCACCGGCATCACCGGCACGGGACTCGGCATCCATGGTCTGCGGACGCTGCGGCCAGGAACGGGCACTGAGGCGAATCCCAACGCTCCCGGCGCCAATTTGCCGCCGGGCAACGGCGGACCGCATCAGCAGCCGCCCGGCGGCAAAGGACCGCGTCCGCCGCAACCGGCGCTGGGACCCGGCCCTTCGGGTCGTCCGATGAATGTCTACGAAATTGGCGCCGACGGCGTTTACAGGCCGACGGGAGAGCAGGTCTTCCACGACCCCAGCCACCCGGTGATCCCAGGAGAAGTGATCAAGACCGATGACGCCAGCGGCAATGGCTCGACGGCGCTGCCGGGCCGCGATCCGGATGGCTCGACTGTCTCCGGCACACCGCACCCCGCCGATGGCGATCCCATCGTCGTGCCGGGCGCGCCGACAGGAAAGGACAGGTCGGTACGCCTTGTCTGGGATCCGGAGACACGCAGCTTTACCGGCATGCCCGAACGCGACACGAGCGGCTACATCTACACCAGCGGCAAGGATCCGAAGACGCCATCGGCCTATCTCGACGGCCTGACCGTCGAGCAGCTCGTCACCCGCCATGAACAGGAGAAGGGCTATTATTCCAGCCGCGAGATGGCCGAGCGCTATGGTCCGGATGGCGTTCAGATACCGCGCACGCCGCTCCGCGAGACATTGCCCGACTTCCGCGTCGGCGTCACCTTCCGGGTCCGGCTGAACACGGGCCAGGCGTTCGGGATCGGGTCGCCGACCGTTGCTGCCGTTGGCTTCGGCGTCGGCACCAAAACCGATTTCGGCATGATCGGATGGTCGATCGTCGACAGCGTCAGCCAACGCAGCCTGACGCCGGTCAAGGACGCGCTCGGCACTCAGGGCGTCATCTCCTATCGGCCGCGCGAGTACAGGAACATCACCGGCCTCCAAGCCGGCGTCTGGCCTGTGTCCAATCAGACGGCATTGCCGGTCCGCGCCAGCGATCTTTCGTCGGTGGCGAGCAGGGCTGTGTTCAGCGACGGGACCGGCTATGACGCCAGACCGCTGGATGCCGCGATTGTCGGGATGACGCCGGATGGCGAAGGCACCGTGGTCGAGATGACCTACACGCCTTTGCTCGAAGGCAAGGAGGTTACCCTCGCACCCGGCAAGCATGATTTCTTTGGCGTGCCGGCGGAAAACAGCTCCGGCCACGTCACGCTGCAAGCCGCGCTTCCTTTCGATCGCGTCATGACCGAGACCAAGGCCGGCATACGTCTCCCGATCGTGGCCAATCATGTCGCGGCGGTCGATCAGATGCCGCGCATTGGTTTCGAGAAGCGTCCTGAACTGCCTGTCAAGGACACGCTGCAACCGGGCGACATTGTGTCGGCGCAGGCGTTTCACCAGATCCAGTCGGCCCTTGGTTCGACAAACCTGAAGATCCAGTTCGCCGTTAAGGACCCGGCGAAGGCATCCGAACTCGTCACCGCGATCGGGCAGGGCGATGGTATCCGATCGATCCGCGACCTCGTCAAGTCCGGTCAGATCGATCCGTCGAACACGGTTTCTCTGGTCGATGAGCCGACGCTGAGCGGACTGCGGCTTTCAGCTGTGCCGGGCAAGTCGCCCACGGCGGACATTGTCTTGCTGACCGGCGAGAAGGCACGCGTGGTGAACCCCGAGGCGATGCTGGTCGACGTCATCTTCAACGATCGCAACAGGCTGCCCGGCGCGCTGGGTTTCAATCCGGATCGGGTGGTCACTTCAGTGACCTACAAGGTGAAATCGGCAGTACAGTCCCGGCTTCCGGCGCGTTTCAGCCCAGACGGCTCACCGCAGCCGCGCTACATGCCGAGCGCCGGCAACATCTACCGAAACCTCTATGGTTCCGACGGGACTTCGGCGACGCGCTACACGATTTCGTTCTCCACGCCTCCGCTGCCGGCAGGCGCCGTGGCGTTCAGTGCGGAGGTGAGATTCCAGTACAAGTCGAAAGCCGCCAAGACCGCTCCTTCGATTGCCAAGGATGAAACGGCGACGCTGACCTTCGATCGCGCCGACGGACAATCCGAGCAGTTGGCGATTCCGGCCTGGCTCGCCCGTGCGGTGGAAACGTCGCGTGACGGTGCCTCGACGGCGATACCCAAGGGCGGGAAGGCCTCGCTGGATCAGTCCCTGGTCGACCTGCAGAAGACGGCGCGGCCGGATCAGCTCGTCGCGATCGAGCAGTTCAAGAGCGATTTCGGCGCTTCGATCGTCGACGGCGGTTTCATGCGCCAGGACGTTGCCGACGGCGTGCTGACGTTCCTCTCCTCGCAGGTGGGCAGCCGCCGAAGCGGGCCGATCCAGATAAGGGACGAGAATGGTCAATCCGTGACCGCCACCCGTTACGGACCGCTGCCAAAGAGTGCAGAGAACGTCTATGTGCCGCCAGCCGACGGGCCGCAAGCGCGTGGCGACGAACCGGAGTTGATCCACAAGTCGCATATTCTGTTCCGGGACCCGGAGACGGGAGAAGCATACGTCCTGCCGTGGATACGCGGCGCCTCCGAGGACCATGTGCCGGGCGGTCAAGGAACGCCAAAGGGAGAAGCGGTGCCGCCGGATACAGTCAGGAAAGCCATCGAGGCGGCTCCACCGACAACCTACTCGCTGCAGCAGATCCGCAACATGCAGCAGCCCGAAAAGTGGAAGGCAGGCGAGATCTATACGCGCGAACTCAACGGGTCGCTTGGAGAAGCACATTTCCCGGTCGAGGCCAACCCGGACGGTCCCTACGCCGTTACCGGCCAGGGCGGGCGTTACGTGGATGCGCCAGTCTTCAAGAGCCAGGATGTGATCGAGGCGATCGAGGTCAAGACCTACCATCGCTGGACGACGATCAACGGTGTCGCGCAGATGCGCGAAGTGCCGCTCACGCCGAAACTGCAGGAGCAGATCAACAAGGAAGTGGCGCTGCGGAATGAGAACCCAGGCTATCAACCGCGCTGGGTTTTCCTCGACGCGCCGCCTTCGGCCGAGTTGCAAGGAGCGCTCGACGATGCCCGGATTGTCGGAAACATCTTCGGACATAACAAACCTGCCGCTGCAACACCGCAACCCCAATCCGCGTCGACCAAAAGCGGTTCTGGCCGGACCATTCAGCTCGAAGACGAGAGCGGCAAGGTGATTACGGCGGCAATGCTGGGCACCGGGCCGAGGAGCCCGGAGCAGGTCTATATTCCGCCCTCAGACGGCCCGAGCGTGTGGGGCGATGCCCCGGAGGTGGCGGACAAGACGCACATACTGGTGTACGACCCCGATACGGGCGAGGCCGTGGTGCTGCCCTGGATACGCGGAGCTTCCGACGGTCACGTGCCGGGAAGCCTGGGCCGTCCGGAAGAGAACAATCACCAGACCAATACCGCCGCGCGGCCTTCGCGCGGTAAGGGGCAATCCGCACCGAACAATGGACCGCTCACCCGGGACGGCGTCAGAGCTACCCCGCTTGATCAGGTGCCGGATCTCGTCATGGGCGATTTCCAGCCGAACCAGATTCCCTGGCTGAAGCGCGAGCAGGTGGCCGAACTGACGGAACAACAATTCCGCGACATGGATCAGGCCGGCTTGCTGCCCTCTCTGACCAAGAGCCAATTGCGGGGCATCCCGAAGGCAAAGACAGGCTATGTCAACATAGCGGGCCTCGTCGAGAGGCAGATTCCTTGGCTGACCGAGGGCCACATCCGCAATCTGACCGACCAGCAATTCCATGATCTCGGCAAATCGGGTTTGATCCGTCACCTGACGAAACCACAGTTGCAGGCGATAAAAGGAGACAAAGTCGGGCTCGTTGACGTGTCGAAGTTGGATGCGCGGCAGGTGCCATGGTTCAAGCCCGGCCAGGTCGCGAAGTTCAAGTCGCCGCAATTCAAGGATCTGGGCGAGGCGGGATTGCTGAAGAACCTCGTCGAGCGCCAGGTTCAGGCCATCCCTGAACCCATGATCGGTTCCGTGGACATGGCGAAGTTCGATCCCAAGCAGGTGCCGTGGCTGACCGGGAAGCAGATCCCGGTGCTGCCCCGCGATCAATGGGGCGCCTTCACGATCCACCACACCGAGGCCCTGACCCAGTCGCAGATCGAAGCGGTGACACCAAAGCAGTTCGAGGACATGAGCCCCGGCCAGTTCCGCAAGTTCACGCTTGAGCAGTTCGAGTGGATGATCGGGGATCAGTCGAACGCCCTCTCCGTGCTGCAGCTGACGACCTTTCGGGCGACCCATAAAAAGGCGATGACGCCGGATCAGGCCGCCAGCGTCGATCTGGCGCTGAGCCATGCCAGGATGCGCGAAAACGCTCAGGCGCTCGCCACCTTTGGCGGCATGTCGACCACCTCCTACATGTTGTGGAGTTCGTTGCCTCCAACCTGGACCGCCACTGCCGGAGCCGTGGCATTTGGCGTGCGAGGCCTCGTTTTCGGCACGCAAGCGATCTTCCCCAACGCGACTGCAAGTAACAAGCCGTTCGGGCGATTCCTCAACGCGCTCGGCGGAGCCACGTTCATTGCCGCGGCGCCAGGTGCCGCGACCGGGATGATCCAGGGCAAGGATCTCGTCGTCAACAGCACATTCTCGCTCGGCAACGTCGTCTACGGCACGAAGTCGATGCTGCAGTCGTTCACCGGCAGGCCGGTGATCCGAAACCTGGCCGAGTATCTGGCTGGACCCGGCTATGTGCTTGGCTGCGCCGTCTATACGCTGCACTCCTGGCCGGCGCCGATCGCCACAGTCGCCGGCACCATGTTCACGTTCGGCTGCGCGGAGTTCTGGGCGTCGGCCATAAGGACGGACCGGATGAATCGCCGTTCGGTGCCGCGAACCGATGCCGATATCGCGGCGGCGGCAAAGTCCGACAAGCGATGGACCGCATTGGATCGGTGGACTCTGGGCATCACCTTCGGGGTCGGGATGCTTCTGTTCTCGCTGGACTCGCTGCTCGCGCAGCCCTGGGACCCGAAAACGGCCCCTCCGCCCGATCCGAAAAAGCCGGAAGGCGATGCGTCGTCCCAGCAGCCTGATGATCACTCGGATGTTCCAGGTGGGCCGAAGACCCCGCCCGAGGACTTCCCGCAACTCGTGGTGTCGGCGGATGACGGCCTGAATTTGCGGAGCCAACCTGACGACGACTCTGCCGTGGTGACGGTGCTGCAACCTGGCACGTTCATCGAACAGACAGCGAAGCCTTCGACCGATCCGTCAGGGGATGCCTGGATACCCGTCGAAGGGTTCGGACCGGACGGCAAAAAGCATAGCGGCTGGGTTTCGGGCGACTATGTCGAGGTTCATACCGAGGGCAGCACCAATCCGGAGGGCCGCACGAATCCGACGTTGGAGAAAGACGGCTATCGGTGGGTCGAGGTCAGGGACGGCGACAGCATCCGCCTGATCGCCAAGGCGCATTCAGCCGATGTGGCGGATACGGTGGTGCTCAACATGGATCACATTCTGAGCCCAGATATGATTTTCTCTGGCGACCGCATCTACCTGCCAATTGCGTCGGTCGGCTGAGACGCTACGGGCTCAGCTCTGAGTTCGTCGGCAGGCTGCGCCTTGCCGATTCTGGCGGCATATGCATGTGCGATGCAACCAGCCAGCTTTGCCGCCCGCTCAGCTATCGGATTGGATGGTTCGGAAGAGTACGAAGCGGTGAACCGCAGGTCGGAGGGATGCCATTCGCAGTCGACGATGCACAGGGCGCCGCTGGCCGTGTAGTCTTGGACAACTTCCCTGGGGAGGGAGGCGATACCGATCCCGTTCAGCGTCATCTTGATGGAAGCGGCCAGCGAATTGGCCGGAAAGATACGCGGCGTCGCTTCAAGTTCGCCGGTCAGCTTGCGGTAAAGCTCACTGTAAGGTCTCGTCGTGCGCGCATAGCTGATGATTGGGAATTGCATCAGGTCGCTCACCGTCAGCTTGCCTCGGTTGGGTAGTTTCAAGGTGGGCGAGCAGACCCATACGAGCGGAAAGGATGGCAGCTCCATGTTCTCGATGCTGTATTCCTGAATGGGGCCCATCAACACCGCAAGATCGAGCCGGTGGGACATGAGCTCGTTGCGAAGGGTCGTCGTCGTGTCGACGACGATATCCGTATCGACAAGCGGATAGTTCGCCTGCAATTCCTTGAGGAAATCAGGAAGCCAGGTGTGCACGATGGTCTCGGCAACCCCGAGTCTGAGCACTCCCGCGGTCTCCGAAAGAGAGTTTGCCGTCAGTTGCAGCCGCTCGGCCACGCGCAGAACCCGTTGCGCAGGTGGCAGCAGCCGCTGTCCCTCGGCGGTCAGCCTGACGGTGCTGCTCTGCCGTTCGAACAGCTTGGCGCCCAGCGCTTCCTCAAGCCCGGCAATTCGCGTGGATACCGCCGGCTGCGTCGTGTTCAGGCGTTCCGCCGCCTTTCGAAAGCTTCCGAAAGTCGCCACCAGAAGAAAGGTTTCGAGCTGCTTGATATTGAAAGGGATCACGATTCAATGCCGGACAATAATCTGAGCGCCGATCTTCACTCGATCATACAGGTCGATAACGTCTTCATTGGTCATGCGAATGCATCCGGATGAGTTGGCCTGTCCGACAGTCCATGGCTGGTTGGTGCCGTGGACGCGATAAAGCGTGTTGCCGATATACAGCGCGCGTGCGCCCAATGGGTTGTTCGGCCCTCCCGCGACATGCGCGGGCAGCAAGCGGCCTTTTGATGCTTCCCTTGATCGCATTTCTGCCGGTGGCCGCCAATCCGGCCAGTCCTTCTTGCTCGAAATCGTGTCGCGACCGGACCACTCCAGCCCTTCCTTGCCAACGCCCACCGCATATCGCAGCGCCTTGCCGTCTCCCAGGATGTAGTAAAGGCGCCGCTCCGTGGTGTTGATCACGATCGATCCCTTCGGTTGAGCCTCGCTGAAATGCACGATCCGCCTGGGGATCACCGACCACTCTGGCTGCATTCCTTCGTCGGACGTCTGGCCGGGAGCGGACGGGGAGACCAGCACATTTCTCGCCTGATCATAAGTCCAGCTTCTAGGGTCATAGCCGCTGTTCGATTGGGCCTGCGCAGATGCCGTGGCAGCAACCAACGTTGCAGCGACCAGGGCTGATGCAGTCGATTTCGGGGTAAGGCGCGATCTAGACAGGATGCTGTTTCCCGCAACGCTGACGGGAACAACCATGCTTGCAGGCAGGGTCCTGTTTGCCGCCACCGAGACCGTTCCCTTTCTGCATGCAGGCGTTGAAATCGGCGATCACATTTTGGTCTCGCTTGATTCCAGCGCGCACCATATCGCTTTGCTCACTGTTCGCAACATTTGGCACCGAATGAACGAAAGCAATCCAATTGGACTTCCAATTTCACGGTACGCACGATAGAGTGAATTGGCGGGTAAACCATGAGACAAGCGACGAGTGCCATCGCTCGTGCGTCCCTTTGTGATAGGACTGATGTTGACGGGACGCGGTATCTGCCACGCGGATCGGTTATCGGGAGCAAGGGCTGCCTTTGTCGCCTGCGGCTTTGCCATGGTCCTGGTGTTCGGCCTTATCCCGCAGCACGCCTACGCCTCCGAGCCACGCTGGCCTGCCGGCCCCTACAAATACATCACCGTCGATCAGTCGGTGACAGACGCGCTCGTCGAGCTTGGCCGCAACATGGGGGTGCCGATGCGTGTCAGCAAGCTTGTAAAGGGACGCCTAAGCGCCGGCATGCCGGTTGGAACGGCCCGCGAGTTCCTCGAAGAGATCTGCAATCGATACGGGCTGGTCTGGCATTTCGACGGCATCGTCATGAACGTCGCGACCGAAGCCGAAGTCCAGACGGAGATGATCCCGCTTGACGCCAACACGGCTGCCGGGGCGGAAGATCGGCTTTCGCGGCTGGGCGTCATCGATCCGAGGTTTCCGATCAAGGTTTCCAAGCAGGACGATGTCGTCTCGGTATCGGGACCGCCGTCCTACATCGAACTCGTCAGGAAAACACTCGGAGTTCCGGCCATGCCGAGCCCGAAGCAAGAGCCCGGCAATGTTACCTCAGTCCGCGTTTTCCGCGGAAAGCAGGCGGAGGCGCAGAATGTTCCCTCCGGCAAACAAAACTAACAGGAGGGCAGGATCATGCAAATCGCGCCGATTGGAGCCCTGGAAGCCACGCTGGCAAACTTGACCACCAGCATGAGCGCGCACCAGCAGATCACCGCCGGAGCGACAGCGCAGCCGGCTAACCGAATGGTGGGCGCCAACCAGGAAAAACACGATGCCGCGAAGGTCAATACGCCTGAGCGCAGCGATGTCGCCACGCGGGCAGGTCAACAGGTGGCACAGGCATCGTCAGGCACCAATCCGGCGATGGCCGGACAATCCTCCAAATCGGAAAGGACCGAGCCGATCATCGAACACAAGCTCTTCGACTATCTGGCCGAGGTAGAGAAGGCTGGGGGTGGGGTGTTCACGGATCCGTCGGCTCTGCTCGGTTCTGCCGTTCAGTCGCTGGAAGGAACCATGCAGCAGGTTCAGAAGGCCCTTGGCCAGGCGAACGCCCCCGTGAATGCTGAAACGACTGCAATGCAGGATGCCGCCGGCAAGACGTCAGGCAAGGCGGGCGAAAACGCCTCGGCAAAGAACGCCGAGCAACTGCTCGAACGGTCCATTTCGGTGATGTGGGCGGCAGCCAATCTCGAAGTAGTGACGAGCAGCGTGACGGCCGTCACGTCGTCCGCCAGCACGCTGATCAAACAACAGTAGGCGCTGCGGAGTGCTCGTGCCCAAACCAGCCTTGCCGCGGCGCTCAACCCTATTAGATCGATGCGGCGCCCGGTGCCGCGTCGCACTTGTTGTCGTGGGCATGCTCGCGCTCCAGGCCTGCTCGGTGGAGCTGTATTCCAACCTCAACCAGCGGCAGGCCAACGAGATCGTGGCCACGCTGATGCGTCACGGGATTCCGGCCCAACGCGAGGCCGGCAAGGACGGCAAGATGACGGTTTCCGTACAGAAGGGCCGTTTCGCCGAAGCCATGGCGATTCTCGACGAAAGCGGATTGCCGAAGCAGGAATTCCAGACGCTCGGCGAGGTGTTCAAGAGAGATGGGCTTGTGTCCTCGCCGGTGGAAGAACGGGCGACCATGATCTATGGTCTGAGCCAGGAGCTTTCGCAGACGATCTCGGACATCGACGGCGTGCTTTCCGCGCGCGTTCATCTCGTCCTGCCCGAAAACGATCCCCTGAAACAGCAGTTGGTCCCGTCGTCCGCCTCCGTCTTCATCCGGCATCGCGCTTCCGTTCCGATGAATGAGCTGATCCCGCAGGTCAAGATGCTGGTGGCCAAGGGTATCGCCGGACTGACCTATGACAATGTTTCCGTGACCCTCATTCCGGTCGCCGCGACGGCTCCGGAGTTAGAAACCAGCGAGACAGGGTTCACAACCTTCCTCGGCCTCTGGCTGCATCCCGACAGCGTCGCCGCCGCGATGTGGCTGTTTTACGGGATGGCGGCGGCCATCCTCGCGCTGGCTGCCAGGCTGGCTTACCTCCAGTGGTATCGGCGGCCCGATGTCTATGCGCTCGACGCTTCGGCAATGCCTGTCAAGAAGACATGACCCGGAACGGCTCGAAGCAGACTGCCAGCCCGGAATGGCAGGCATTCATTTTCAACCCCGCATCCTATGTTGATGCGGCCCGGCTGGCGGAATGCTTTGACGGCACGATCAGCGAGGCCGCCTGCGAGCGCATGCTGCGCTCGCAGCGTCTGCATGAGCGATTGTCGGAGTTTCTGCTGGATCACTATCGGCTCTCTTGCGCGGTCGATGAACCGGCCGACGAGGTGGATCGGGCGATCACCTTGTCGTCGAGCGAGGAGCTGGAGGAGCTCGCGCTTCGCTCGGGCGCGATCTACTGGGCCGGCAGCTTGGCTGCTGTCATTGACGGACGCGGGGCCGATGCATTGCAGGCGGCGCTCGGCGCGGATCTCTGCACCTTCGCGGTTGCCAACCGCGATCTGGCCGGTCCATTGCAACCGTTGGAGCCCCTGGAAGATGTGCGTCGTCGTGTCTATGCCGACGGCCTGAGTTGCCTTGGCGCATGGTGCCAGGCGATGCCTGGCGAGACGAGCATGAGGGTTCGCCTCAAGCTGATGCCGCACGAGCTGGTCGACCAGACGGCCCAACCATTTGCCGAAGCCGGTCCGGCGATTGTTCGGCGGGCGATGGGTTAGCGTGATGGTCGAACCAGGCACAGCGACCAATGACATGCCGAGGCGGCCCTACGCCCGCATCCTGCGCGCCGGAGAGGCGCGCGCCTGGCAGGATGGACACGCCTTTCTCGACGAGGCGAGGCGTGATGCCCAGCAGTTGCGTGACGCGGCTCGGCGAGCCTATGCGGCCGAATATGCCCAGGGCTACGAAGACGGCAAGGCGCAAGGCGATGCGGATGCCTCGCGACTGGTAAGCGAAACAACGGTCAAGGTGGATCGCTATCTTGGTAGGCTGGAAGCCGAAGTCATCAACCTTGCCCTAGATGTCGTGAGGCGAATTCTGGGAGAATTCGACGTCAGCATGCTTGTCGCCAAGGCCGCAAGGCAGGCCGTGACGGAAATTCGCCGCGCCAAATATCTGAAAGTCCGCGTTCATCCCGCTGCCGTCGACAGGGTTCGCGATGAGCTGGACGCGCTCTTGCGCGAGGGCGATCTGGGCATGACGGTCGAGATCGATGCGGACGATGCGCTGGCGGCCGGAGCCTGTATCGTTTCGACGGACTTTTCCGTCGTCGATGCTAGCGTCGATGCGCAGCTCAATGCCATAGCGGCCGCGATTTCGTCAAAGGCCAAGGCCCCATGACCGCGCCCGTTGCCGACATCGAAAGCCGTCTGGCGTCCATCATTCCGAACCTGCGCTCCGGCCTGCGCGACGATGCCAGCCGGCCCAGGAAAGGGCGTGTGCGGCGGGTGACCGGCACGGTCATCCACGCGACCGTGGAGGAGGCCCGGATCGGCGAGATATGCGAACTGGTCGATCCCAGGACCGGCAGGACGACCAAGGCGGAAGTCGTCGGCCTCATGGACGAGATGGCGATCCTTGTTCCGCTTGGCGATCTGACCGGCCTTTCAAGCCTGACCGAGGTCGTTGCGACCGGGAAGGACCAGCTGGTGCCCGTCGGGCCTGGCCTTCTGGGTCGAGTGATCAGCGCGCTCGGCGAGCCATTGGACGGCAAACCGCTTTCGCCGGATGGCATTACCGGCAGCTATCCGGTCAATGCCTATCCGCCATCTCCGCTCGAGCGCAGCTTGATCTCCGAGCCGATCCAGCTTGGAATCCGCGCCCTCGATGGGCTGCTCACCTGCGCGCGCGGACAGCGCGTCGGCATCTTCGGTGAACCCGGCGTTGGCAAGTCGATCCTGCTTTCCGACATCGTCAGCGGCACCGATGCCGATGTCGCCGTGGTCGCTCTTGTCGGCGAGCGCGGGCGCGAGGTGCGCGAATTCCTCGAACACCAGCTTGGACCGGAAGGGCGGGAGCGGGCAATCGTCGTCGTCGCGACGTCGGACCGGCCTGCCATCGAGCGCGTCAAGGCCGCCTATGTGGCGACCAGCATTGCCGAATATTTTCGCGACCAGGGCAAGCACGTGCTGCTTGCGATGGACAACATAACGCGGTTTGCCCGCGCGCAGCGCGAGATCGGCCTGGCTTCGGGCGAGCCGCCGACGCGTCGCGGTTTTCCGTCTTCGCTGTTCGCGGTCCTGCCGCGTCTGCTCGAACGCTCTGGCCCTGGCCGCGTCGGTTCAATCACCAGCCTCTACAGCGTTCTTCTGGAAGGCGACGGCACGCTGGATCCGGTCGCCGAGGAAATCCAGGCGCTTCTCGACGGCCATGTCTTCCTGTCGAACGACCTTGCACAGCGCAACCATTTCCCCGCCATCGACGTGCTGCGCAGCCGAAGCCGCCTGATGGATGCCGTTGTGCCGCCGGCACATCGGGCCGACGCCAGCCGCCTGCGCGAGCTGCTTGCCCGCTACGCCGATATCGAACTTCTCCTGCGCGTCGGTGAGTACGAAAAAGGCAGCGATGCGGTGGCGGATGAGGCGGTGGCGAAGATCGACGCCATCAACGCCTTCCTGCGCCAGGCATCCACTACCCGCGAGAGCATCGAGAAGACACGCCAACGCATGCGGGAGATCGTCAATGAAGGAGCGTGACATGATCGCTCGATTGCGCGACCTCAGATATCGCCGTGAAAAGCGCGCAAAGGAAGAGGTGATCAGAAGGCACGCCGCTTCGCACCGGGCCGTAAGAGAGGGGCAGGAGGCGGCCGCTGCAGTCACGGAGCACCTCCAGCGCACGGTTGAAGCCGAGGAAGAAGCCTTCGGTGCACTTGTTGGACAACCGGTAAGAGCAGCCAGCCTCAACCGTCTTCAGGGACGGTTCGAAATCGCCGCCAGAAAAACCGAGGAGTTGCGGGAAAACGAGAAGATGGCCGGCGTCGCCGAGCAGCGACGGAAGGTGGAGTTGTCGGCAGCCCGCAATGATCATCGCGCGAGCATGAAGGCCGTGGCAAAACTGGACGGACTGCTGGAGCATCTGACCAAACGCACCGCGCGGCGTCGCCTGGCGCTTGCCGAGCTTTCCGAGGAGGAGGAGCGCGGCCCACCGCGCTCGCCCGCAGAACGATAGCCCAATCCGTGACCGTGAATATGGATGTGATGCCTCGAACCTTCGCGTCAGCAAAAACGAAAGCGCGGGTAAAACCCGCGAAACGCGCGGCCACACGGTCGAGCGTCAGCGAGCGGCTGAAGTTGGAAACTGTAGCGTCTGTGGACGTTGGGGCATTGAATGCCTTCTATCGCCGCCGTGCTCCCGCGGAGATCACGATTGCCGGGAAGGCGATGGCGATCGCGGCCGTTTGGCCGGCGCCGAATCCTGAGGACCGAAGGCTGTGGACCATTGCGTTCACGGTCGGCGACGCGGAGGGCAAATTACGCCTGCCGCTTTCCGTCGTCGAACGGGGCTTCGCCAGGGCGGACGATCTGCTCGACATGAAACGACTGGCGCCCGCGCACGCCGCGCTGCTGCTGGAGTCCTCGTTCGAAGACGACCTCGAATGGATCGAAGGCAAGCTGGGTGAGGGGATCGCGATCACATCGGTCGCACCAGGAAATGCCCTTCCGGGCGAAACCCCGTTCGCTTTTGTCCTGACCGGCAAGGATGAAACGACGGACTGCGTCTTGAGCACGAATGACGCTGGCCTGGTGGTGCGGATCGGCCGCCTTCTCGACGAACTCGTCAAAGCGAGGCCGCCGATCCCGGCCGAATTTCCGCTTCCTGTCTGCCTTCAGCGTGGCGCACTCAAGATCACCCTTGGCGAGCTTCAGAGCTTGCAGCCTGACGATGTGGTGCTTTTCCGGGATGCGGAAGAAGAACGCATGGCGGCGCTCATCATTGGCGAGCGCCTTTATGCGCCGGTGGCTTTGACTGCCGCTGGGCCGCAATTGCTTGCCGCGCCAACCGCAATCGCTGGATCGAATTGGGAGTGGATCATGAACCAGAACAAGCCGCCGCCGGCAGGCCAGACTTTGGAAGAGTCGACTCTGGACGAGTTGCCGGTCGCGCTTGCCTTCGAGATCGGCCGCACGGCAATGCCGCTCGGAGAAGTAAGGCAGCTGGCGCCCGGCGCTGTCGTTGCGCTCGCCGATGTGACGGACGCGACTGTCGACATCATCGCCAACGGCAAGCGTGTCGGGCGTGGCGAGATCGTGCGGATTGGGGAAAGCCTGGGCGTGCGGATCGTTCGTATGTTCGACGATGCTTGACAATTCACCCAACCTGCTTGGGATACTGATCGCCGTCGGCGTCGTCGGGTTGCTGCCGCTGGCGGTCGTCACGATGACAGGCTTCCTGAAGATTTCGGTCGTGCTGTTTCTCATCCGCAACGCGCTCGGCGTCCAGCAGATGCCACCCAATCTGGTGCTCTACGGCATAGCGCTCGTGCTCACGGTCTATGTCACGACGCCGTTGCTAAGCGAGATGTCGGGCCGGCTTCAGGAAGGGCAGGTTCAGTTCCAGACCACGGACGACCTCGCCAGGGCGGCGCAACTGGTCAGGGAACCTTTGCAGCGACACCTTATGAAATTCACCCAGCCGCAGGAGCGGCAGTTCTTTCTCGATGGAACGACCCGTCTGTGGCCGGAACAGGCGCGGCAGAATCTGAAGGACGACGATCTGTCGATCCTTGTACCCGCCTTTGTCGCATCCGAGCTTACCCGTGCCTTCGAGATCGGCTTCCTGCTTTATCTTCCTTTCCTCATCATCGACATCGTCGTCGCCAATGTCCTGATGACGCTCGGCATGATCATGGTCTCGCCGGTCCTCATTTCGATCCCGCTGAAACTGTTCCTTTTCGTCGCCATTGATGGCTGGTCGCGGCTGATGCATGGCCTCATCCTGAGTTACGGCTGACGCTGGGGGTTTTGCATGAGCAATGACTTCATCCTGGCGAAAGTCCAAAGCGCGCTCCTGACGGTGCTGTTCGCGTCCAGCCCGGCGATCATCGCGGCGCTGGCCGTCGGCATCCTTGTCGGCCTTGCCCAGGCGCTGACGCAGATCCAGGACCAATCGCTGCCGCAGACGATCAAGCTGGTCGTGATCCTGCTGGTTATCATCGTCTTCGGCCCGTTGCTTGGCCAGCAGATCGCGGAGCAGGCCTCGACGGCGCTGGACGAATTCCCCGTCGTCACGCGTTGAGGCACGCGATGCCGGTCGAACCACTCTTCGGGTCCATCAAAGAGCTTCAGTTCTATCTTCTGGCAGGCGCTTTCGCGCTCGCGCGCATGACCGGTTTCATGCTGCTGATGCCGCTGTTTTCGCGTGTGCCGCTATCTGGGCTTCTGCGCAACGGCGTTGCTCTGGCGCTGGCGGTTCCGATCTTTCCGATGATCGTGAACAAACTGACGAGCACCGACATCACGACGACGATGATCGTCCTCTACATGCTCAAGGAGGTCGTGGTCGGGGTAACGCTCGGGCTGGCGATGGGCATACCGTTCTGGGCGGCGGAGGCCGCGGGCGATATCCTGGATCTGCAGCGCGGTTCCTCGATGGGGACGCTGATCGATCCGATGATGACGCATGAGACGAGCGCCACCGGCACCTTGCTTGCCGTCATCATGGTCACGCTCTACCTGGCAGCCGGCGGCCTGCAACTGTCCCTGACCAGCCTCTACGACAGCTACGGCCTCTGGCCTATCGACCAACTTCTGCCTGTGTTCAGCAAGGATGCAGCCGGCATCTTCCTCGGTCTGCTGAACCGCATCCTGATGATGGCGCTGACCCTTGTTTTCCCGCTCGTCATCAGCATGCTCTTGTCCGACATCGTGCTGGCTTTCCTGGCGCGCGCCTCGCCGCACCTGAATGTTTTTGCGCTGTCGCTGGTCGTGAAGACGCTGGTCTTCAGCCTCGTTTTTGTACTCTACGCGGCTTTCCTGCTCTTCTACATGAACCGCGACCTTGGCTTCCTGCACGAGGCAGGCCGGCAGATAGAAGTGATCGGCTGCCGCGCCTGTCAGTGAGAACAGGCAAGGTTTATGCGCAAACGCTAATGATAATGGCAGTCTCTGTTGGTCGGCCAATAAATACAATTTATCATTGATGAAAGATTCTGACAATTTGACAAGCGGGCGACCTGCCGATGATCTTACGCCCTCCCGACGTGTCTGTAAAAGTGCATACTCTCGAAGGCCATGGCTCGCCAGACCACCGCATTGATCTATGACAATTTACGACTGGTCGATGCGGATAGGCTGCGCAGACTGGTTAGAACGGGTGCCTATGAAGGGTACACAGGAGGGCTTGCGAGCGGCAAGCTGCAGGCCAATGTTGTGATTGTACCCCGCAGGTTTGCCGGCGATTTCCATCAGTTTTGCGCCCGCAACCCGAAGCCTTGTCCTTTGGTAGGAGTCAGTCGCGCCGGCAGCCCATTGCTTCCAGCCCTAGGGGATATCGATATCCGAACCGATGCGCCTCAATATAACATCTACTGCTTCGGGGAAGTGATCCGTCGGAAAACGGACATCATCGACCTGTGGCGGGATGATTTTGCCGCTTTCGCGCTCGGCAGCTGGCTTACCGTCGAGGCTGCGCTTGCCGAGAAGGGCGTGAAACTTCGCCGTATCAGCTACGGCAAATCGTCCCCCAAGTTTCGAACCAGGATCGAGACCTGCCACGTCGGACCGTTTGGCAGCGAAATGGTTGTCTCCATGCGCCCGATAAGACAGTGCGACGTCGACAAGGTTCGCGCCCTCACCGCACGCTTCCCTCATGCCCACGGCTCTCCCGTCCATGTCGGCGATCCGTCGATCATCGGAATAAGAGATTTGATGACTCCCGACTGGGGCGATGCGGTCGAAATCATGGAAGGAGAGGTCCCGGTATTCTGGGCCAGCAGCCTGACCGCGCAAGACGCTCTCGCTCGCGCCGAACTCGCAGTCTCGATCACAGTATCGCCGGGGCACATGCTGATCACCGACTTGAATGCACGAGCGGACGTGGGCGCTTTCAAGGTCTACTAGCAAGCGCAAGGCGGGCATCTTCGACCCTAGCCTCTACGGCCACTGTCACGACCCAGCCCGACTTTCCTTGGTCCGATCCGCCACTGTTGTGCCCGATTGGGATTTAGCAGTTCAGCAATCCATAGGCTGGCGGAGCCATGCGGAACAATACGGGAAGACGTCAGATTCTGACCCACGAAAAAGCCAATGAAATCAAGGTTCTTGCTACGCCCTCCGGGCCCACCAATTATATATCAATGACTTAGCAACGCTTCAGGGCTCGGTTAGCCAATTCTATCTGGCGAACCTTACTGCATCGCTTTGATTTCATTGACTTGTGGTGGGCTACCGACAATTCGAGGAGGCAGTTGGCGAGATGGTGCGCGCTCGCCCAGAATTCGCCGCCAGCGGCAATGCTCCCGCCTTGTCGACTTCGATATCCATGGGGGCTGCCGGGATCGCGCCTCGTGTCAGGGGAGGGGTGCGCGCATCATTGTTGGCTGGATCAGAATCGAGGCGTCTTCGTTTATATCCCCTCCGGGGGATAGTAGATGGGCATGAGCGAGCAACCCATATCCACGAAACCCACCCCGATATCATCAAGCGGCTGAAGCGCCCTGACGGGCATCTCAACGGTGTCATCGAAATGATCGAGATCGGCCGGCCCTGCCTCCATATCGCTCCGCCGCTTTGTGCTGTCGAGAAGGCCATCTCGCAGGCCAAGAAGACCTTGATCCAGGATCACCTCAACCACTGCCTTGAAGACGTCGTCGGGCCGCTGGCGCGCGAGCAGCGCCGCTCGATCGACGAGTTCAAGGACATCGCAAAGGACCTGTGAGAAAACGCCACTTTAGGCCAGTGAACCAAGCCATGGGCAGCCATGGACATGATCATGGCGATGAAGACAATGATGATCCCGGCCAGATCCTCGACACGGGCCCGCAGGTATAGCGCTGCTCGGAAGAATGCGATGAGCGAGGTCGTCCACACCTTCACGATCTGAAGCCAGAGGCGGGACGAACCTCTATTTTACGCTGAAGCCGCCATCAGCCATCAGCACCGCGCCGTTGATGATTGCCGCTTCGTCTGACGCAAGATAGCGTGCGGCCGCTGCGATTTCGGAAGGCTTGGCAAAACGACCGACGGGGATGTCCTTTCTGGCCTTTTCTCCCTTTTCGCCCGACCAGCCGATAAGCGCCATAGGCGTTTCGACCACCGTCGGCGCGATCGCGTTGGCGGTGATACCGAATCTGGCCCATTCTATCGCCATCACCTTTGTCAGATTGATCAGGCCCGCTTTGCTGGCGCCATAGGCAGCATGCTCTTCGATGGCGAGGACAGCGGCTTGCGAGGAGATGTTGATGACGCGCCCGCGGCCCGAAGCCTTGAGATAAGGCAGAGCAGCGACAGCGACGAGCCAAGGCCCCCTGAGATTGATCCGCATCGTCTTGTCCCAGGCTTCGAATTTTGGTTCCCCGACAGGGAAAACGATGCCGAGTCCGGCATTGTTGACAAGAATGTCGATGCCCATCGCCGCACCAATCTGATCGACGACAGAAGCGATGGCGCCCGGATCTTCAAGATCGAGCACGAAGCCCTTGTGGGGAGCTCCGAGGCGTGATGCCAGTTCCGACGGATCATGGATGTCAACAAGCGCCAATCGGGCACCGGTTGCTGCGAAGCATTCCGCCATCGCCTTGCCAATTCCGCCGGCAGCCCCGGTAATCATTACCGTACGACCCGCCAAGTCATTCATGGTAACGCTCGCTCCCGTTGACGCAATCGAGGCTTCTGGCTGCCCCTTTTCCCCGTTCAGATGTCGAAGTTGGTGGGCAGGATGACGATGTCCCTGATCGTGACGTTGCGCGGCCGGGTCAGCATGAACATCACCGCATCGGCGACCTCTTGTGGTTCGATCAGGCTGCCGTTCTCCTTGGCTTTGCGGAGATTTTCTTCCGGCCAATCGGCAAGGAGGGCGGAGATGACCGGGCCTGGAGAAACCTCCCCGACGCGAATCCCGTGCTTGTTCAACTGGCGGCGCATCGTCTGCACAAAGCAGGTCATGGCCCATTTGGATGCCGAATAGACCGGCTCCCATGGCACGGGAAAATGACCGGCAACCGAACTGGTGACGATAATGTCGCCGCCGCCGCGTTCGATCATGTGCGGGATCACGGTACGGACGTTCTTCATGACCGCGTTGACGTTCAGGTTCAGCATCCGATCGATGGCATCGAGATCTGTCTCGGTCAAATCGCCCCCGATGTACGACCCTGCATTGGCGTGGAGGATATCAAGATGTCCTGCCTTCTCGACGACACCACTCAGAAGCGTTGCGCAGCTCACCGGATCAAGCAGGTCGACCTTCAGCGGAATCGCGTTCTTGCCCAGCTTCTCGCAAAGCGCCTCCATGGCCTGTTGGTTACGATCGATCATGACCACAGTTGCGCCTTCGCCGAGCATGGCCTCCACGCTCGCCAGTCCGATACCTGACGCGCCTCCGGTGACTGCCGCTACCTTGCCTTCGAGTTTCCCTACCATGACGTTTGTTCCGTTTTCTCGTGGTGAATGTTTGCTCAGTGGGTGGTGTAGCCGCCGTCCGCCGTCAGCACGGCGCCGGTGACATAGCTTGCTGCGTCCGAACACAGGAACAGCGCACAGGTGGCCATTTCCTCCGGCTGAGCGAAGCGGCCCATCGGCGTGTTCTCGGTCCAGACCGTGCTCCACTCTCTGTTGGCAATGCCGCCTTCGGTCATGTCGCTGATCACATAGCCAGGAGCCAGGGCATTGACGCGTATGTTGCGGGCCGCATACTCGAAGGCCATGACCTTCGTCATTTGATGAATTGCGGCCTTCGAGGAATTATACGCGACCTGCAGTTGCGGCTTGTTGGCCACATCGGCGGAAATCGAGCCAATGTTGAGAATTGTGCCGCCAGCCTGGCGGAGCATCGGCCTTATCGCCTCTCGCGCAATTCGAAAGGGAGCGACAAGGTTTGTATCCAGAATGAAGTTGAGGCGCTGGTCATCGAATTCATCGAAATTGCCATTATCGGCAACGCCGGCGTTGTTGACGAGAATGTCGAGCCGACCGAAACGTTCGAGCGCCGCGCTGACCAGTCTGCCGGGCGTTTCACGATCGCGGACATCACCGGCGATCCAGGCGACACGGACGCGATGGCCCTCCAGAAGGTCCTTCACCGCATCTGTGCAGGTGCGGCCGGTGATCACCACGTTCGCGCCTGCCTCCACGAAGATCTTCACGATGGCCAGGCCGATGCCACGGCTCCCGCCCGTAACCAACGCGGTCTTTCCGTCAATCCTGAATTTGTCCAACGCCATCGTCTGCCTCCGGTCTGCAATTGTGCTTAGTGATCGACGGTCAGGTGCCACACGCCCGCTCGTAGGTTTCAATGCTTTGCCTGACGCGACCGATCACGATCTCCTCGCCGTCGCAGTCGAGGTCAGCCCAGGCAGCCGCCGAAGGCATGTGCTGGTGAAAGAGCGTCGCCGGCACCTTTCGCCCCTTCAGCATCTTGAAGAGTCGATCGCAGGCGGTGCGGGCCTGCGCAGAGGCCCAATAGTATCGGATGCGGTCGGAATAGGAGTAATGACGCAGGACCCGTTTCTCGTCATCGCTGCCATGATAGTGGCTTTGCCAATTCTTCGCGGCGCCGCACATCAGTTCCTCCATGGCGTGATAGAGTGGACGCTCGCCATAATCGGGCACCATGTCGGAAGCGATCAGGTCGAGCGCGTAAAGCGCTTCGCGCAGTTTGAAGGTCAGTTCCGGGCCGACTTTAAGGATGGCAAAGCCGTCCTCGACGAGTTCGCGCAATGGGCCTTGGCCCTGATAGTCTGTCGAATGGGCTTCGAAGATCAGCGGCGGCAATTCGCTCAGCGTGGCCGCCAGAGCGTGGGCTTTCACCCGATCGTAGAAGATCACGTTCTGGTTGCCGAATTCCACGCCCGGCTGCACCACAAGTCCAATGGCGCGGGAAAAGGCGTCCTCGATCCCGGCAGACTGGAACGCTTTGGCGTGAATGGCGTGCGTTTGACGGGCAGCCACGGGGCCGGTCGGAGTGATCGCATCCAGCGCATGATTGGCACCGCCGGGTGGTGGCACTTCCGTGCCAATGATGTAGATCGGGCTCGCCCCGCCACTTTCCGCCGCCGCCCGTTCCGCAACGCCCGCCAGTCTGGCCGCGCGCTCGGCGATGGTGTGATCATCGAGCGCGATGGGTTCGCCTTTGCAACCCATCGAGGCATCGAGGTGTATCTTGCGGAAACCGGCACGGACATAGGCGTCCACCATCGCCTGCGCTTGCCCCATTGCCTCCTCTGCATCCCGGTCCTTCCACGGATTGGGGCCCAGATGATCGCCACCAAGTACGATCAGATCTTTCGGGCATTGCTCCGTCACCGCGAGCGTTTCCACCATGGCCGCGAAGTCAGATGGCGTCATGCCCGTATAGCCACCCAGATGGTTGACCTGGTTACATGTCGCCTCGATCAAAACGGTGGTGCCGGTGTCCCGGCCGTGGCGCAGTGCGGCTTTCAGCACCAATGGATGCGCGGAGCAGACCGAGGTCACCCCTAGTTTCTTTCCTTGCCTATGCAACAACGGCAGATCTTCAATCGTCACGCGCATCAGCTTCTTCTCGCCGTTCGTGTGATGAACTCTTCCAGTTCGGCGCGCGTGCCGGCGCCCTCCATTGGACCAAGGCGCGTCACGTTGCGTGCGCCAGCCGCATTGCCGAATTCGAGCGCCTTCTCCAGGGGCATGCCCAGCCGCCGGCATGCTACGTATGCTCCGCCAAAGCAGTCGCCAGCGCCGGTCGGGTCCATCTCATCGACGAGAAATCCGGGACAGTTTGTATGGGTACCCCCTCGGTGGTAGGCCGACGATCCATCTTTGCCGCGCTTGATCGCGATCTCTTTGACGCCGCGATTGAACAGCATCTCTATCGCGCGATTCTCTGTTTCCACGCCCGCGGCCAGGAACAACTCCTCGCCCGACGGCAGCAACAAGTCTGCCTTGTCGACGAGAGCCGCGAATTTCTCCTCGGTCTGACCGTGGGTCAGCAGTTCCTTGCGCAGGTTCGGATCAAGCGACATCGTGCCGCCGCGCGCCTTGATCAGAGCGATCGCGTGTTCGGTGATCTCCCAGGCTGCGGGGCTGGCGAAAACAGTTCCCATGACGTGGATATGACCGCAGCGCGTGATGAGTGCTTCGACCTCATGGGTCCATTCCAACCGCGCTGCGGCGGACTTGGCGATATTGTAGACAAAGTCGCGGCTACCGTCCTCGCGGTAGCGGACGAAGGCGCTGCCGGTGGGGTATTCCGGCGAAACAGCAATAGCGGAAGTATCGACGCCATCCCGCTTGAGACGCTCGGTGTTGACGACGCCAAAATCATCGTCGCCAACCGTGCCGACTATTGCAGCCGCTCCGCCCACACGCGCGCATTGATCGATGAAGATGGCGGGCGCACCGCTCGGGAAGGGACCGATAAGATCGATGGGCTCCAGGAACCCAGTTCCTGTTTGTTTCGCAACGATCTCGACCAATATCTCTCCGACTGTCACGGTCGGTCCGAGTGAATCTGGCGCCAGCGTTTGGATAAGGTCGTTCGTCAAATGCCAAAATCCTGCGTTTGATGCGTTTCACTCTTCAGGCTTCGAAAGTGTCGGCGCCCGAAACCGCGTCCCTGTTGAACATCTGGTTGTCGAGCGACATGAACCGCTGGTGCATGATGCAAGCAGCTCCGAAAGCGGATCCGTAAGCGGCACTCTCGTGGAAAACGATCTCTGGAATGGGGAAGGTTTCAGCCTGAAGGTTGCGGATATGTGCGTCCACGCGCGCCGCTACCAAAGGGTAGAGTTCTGCAACAGAACCGCCCACAACGATGCGGTTGGGATCAATCAGTCGCGATATCTGAACGACGGCAAATGCAAATAGGGTGGCCCATTCCTCTGCAAGCTGCACCGCTTGTGGAACGCGGTCTCGAACATCGCCCAAAAACGCGTCCAGGTCGGCTTGCGGATTAAACTGACGGTAGGAAGACAGAATTCGGTCGCGTCCGAAGGCCTGCTCCAGATTCCGGTAGGTCGGGTTTCGTGTCTTGAGGTGGCCGACCTCGCCTGCCAGGCCATTGCCGCCACGAAACAGCTTGCCGTCGATCACGATTCCGCCGCCGACGCCGGTCTCGATGACCATGAAGAAGGTGACGCCATTCGCTGCTTCCGGTTGGCTGTAGGTGATGCCGATGCCGAATGCATTGCCATCGTTTTCCGCGCCTATCGGAATTTCTGCCGGAAGGACGCTTCGGGTCAGGGCTGTGAGATCGAGGTTTCGCCATCCTAGTATCGGTGCGACGTGGATGAAGCCGTTCTGATCCATTTGCCCCGGCACCGTAATCCCGAGCCCCTGGCATCGCGTCAGTCGCTCCTTGCCGACCTCGGAAAATGCCTGGTCAATCGCCACGCGAACCGCCTCTTCCGGGTCGCTGTTGTGCCCTTCGAAGCGGTTGGTGGCGCTGCGGATGATCTTGCCGGCAAGGTTGATCTCAACGCAGGTCATATGCTCGACGCCGATTTCGACACCGATGAAGAAAACAGCCTCGGGTACAATTTCGACCAGGATGCCCGGTCTGCCAGCTCTGGGCTGGCCTGCCGAATTGGTGAAATCGCTCTCCGGGACTTCACGAACTAGCCCGGCCTCGACGAGTTCCAGAACGATATTGCCGGCCGACGAACGGTTGACCCCCATATGCCTGGCAAGTTCTGCACGACTTAATGGACCGAAATGATGGAGCGCGTTCAATGTCGCCACCGCATTGCTCTGGCGGATTCTGCGGGGAGAGCTGCTGGCAAAGGTCGCTTGGTTCATGGCGGGCTCCTGCATGTTCGCTCTCAGCCTATACCTCACCAGTGCCCGGTTGGCCGCCCTGCGATGCGGAGCCTTGGACCATCTTGTTTCTATGAGTTGCCGGACGTCTTTAGAAAGTGCGCTGCGCCGGACGCTGCACACCTGCGAGACGCAGCCAGCTCTTCGCGTCGCGCTGCCGTTGCCATCGCCAGATGATATTGTCTGCAGCTTACTCATCGAGCATTCCAAAGGAGGGAGGATGCCGCATGCGGCATCCTCGAGTTCTGTCAGTTGCCTGAAAGGACCTTGTCGACATTCTCTGTGGTGACGGCCAGCCACGGCACGTAGTAGTGCTGTTCCTTGCCGCCGTTCCAGGCCGGTTTGCCGCCATTGACGTCCCAGACAGCTGCGCGCGGCTTGTAGCCATCGATGAGCTTGTTCAGCGCGAGGTCGATGGCGCCTTGTGCCTGGCCGTTGGCGTCTTGCAGGATGGATATCAGCTGCTCGCCGCGCTTGACGGCTTCAAGCGCGTCCTTGATGCCGTCCACACCGGCAACGGGAATCTGCTTGGCGTCCAGGCCGTGGTTGCGGACGCCCTCGATGGCGCCGACCGCCATCTCGCCATTTTCGGCAAGCACGCCCTGGATCGCGTCGCCATGCGAGGTCAGGAAGTTCTCGGTCAATGTGATGGCTTCAGCACGCGACCAGTTGGCGGTGTTCTGCTCCAGAACGGTGACGCCGGGATTGGCCTTCAGCACCTTCTGAATCCCTTCAAGACGATGGCAATGCCGGTATCGAGAGCCTCGGCCGGTGAAGAGAAGTTCACCTCGCTTCCCTTGACCATCACGGATCCTGCATCGCGCCGCAGTATTCCCATCAGGATGCCGAGGAAGGTCGACTTGCCGGCGCCGTTTCCGCCGCAGAGCGCGTTGACCGTGCCGGCGCGCAGGTGGATCTGGCCGTCGATTAGGGCCGGAACGCCACCAAAACTCTTGGCAAGATTCCGGGCACTGAGCAGCAGCGGCACAACACTGCCGCCGCGCCCATCAGCAATGCCTATGTCCTGTTGCATCCTCCCGTCCTCCTCGAGCCGGGCGGCACGGGCTGAGACCGGCCCGCGGCCTTGGTTCTTCAGGCAGCCTTATTGATCTCGGCTCGGCGCACTGCCTCCGCCCAATGGCTCTCGATGAAAGCCCTGGCGTGCGCGGCGAGTGGATTGTTGTCGTCCCAGGTATCTCGCCAGATGCCGCAGACGCGTGACAGGGCTTCGTCGACGATGGCGCTGGAGAAGCTTTCGAAGGTGATGTCGCGGTTGTGAAAACCGATGTCGACCAGCGCGGAAAAGATACTCGGAAAGTCGATCGTGCCGGTGCCGAGATAACCACGGTAGTTCTCGTTGAAATGGAAATAGGCGACCTTGTCTCCAGCCATGCGGAGGGCGTCGGCCGGGCTTGCCTCCTCGATGTTCATGTGGAACGTGTCGAGATGCAGGAAGACGTCGTCGCGACCGGTATCCTTGATGAATTTGAGCCCTTGGGCGGCCGTGTTCAGAAGGTTGGATTCGAAGCGGTTGACCACTTCGAGAACGATCTGCACGCCACAATCCTTCGCCACATTGGCGGTTGCGGCGACGGCTTTAGCACTGTTCATCCAGCCGTTGCGTGTCGGCATCCGGTCGTACTTGCCATGCTTCGAATAGAGGATGCCGCCCAGGCGGATCCCGCCAATGTCGCGAACAGCCTTGACCGCGTCGGACAGCATCGACGTACCCTTGGCGACCACGGCCTTGTCTTCGCTTGAGACGTCCGCGTCTGCCGGCAGGCCCATCGTGACGACGATGTCGACATCCAGTTCCTTGGCCTTTTTCGCCAGACGATCGAGGTCGAACTTTTCAGGACGCAGATAGGCGAATTCGATCAGGCGAAAGCCATGCTCCGCCGTCTTGTCGAGTGCCATTTCGAGGCCTTCTTGGGTCTGGCCGTTTGTCCAAACAAACGAATGGATACCTAGGCGCCGCATTAGTTTCCTCCGCGGATGATTTTGCATGGCAAAGCTACAAACTGAGAGTCAAATGCTCCAATTTCGACGTTGGCGCAAGAGGGCGTCATATCGCTCAGCGTCATCATCGGAGTTAGCGGTTTGAGAAAGATGACGTTAATCCAATATGTTATCGTGTAACTGGAGAGTGGTAAAATTTTTTCTTTTCGCATGTGCAGCAAAAATAATATGCAGCTTTTCGCAACAAACCTTGCGTCAGCTAGATTTTTGCTCTAGGGAGTTGGCACGACGGCATCGGGCCGTTCGTTGTTTGGGAGGAATGCAGATGAACGTTCGAGTGAAACTCGGCGTGACTGCTTTTGCGGTCGCGCTGATGTCGGGAACTGCGCTGGCAGCCAGCAATGACGACTTCTGGGCAAAGGCAGCCGAACCCTATAAGGGCGTCGTCCTGCACGGCGTCACGGAAAGTACACCGCCATCAAACTACATCAAGGACGTTCTCGCGCCCGAGTTCGAGAAGAAGACGGGCATAAAGGTCGAAATCGAAACCACCTCGTGGGACCAGATGTACGACAAGGCTATCAAGGACATGGAAGCCGGCACCGGCATCTATGACGTGGTCTATATCGAGCAGGACATCATCTACTCGTACCTGGCGCGGAACTTCCTGACCGACATCACCAAGGCTCTGAAGGACAAGCCCGAGTTGAAGGCGTCGACTTACGACGACGCCAAATTCACCAGCTTTGCCAACTACTTCAAGCAGGGCGGCGACCTCTACGGCGTGCCGATGGAGGCGTTCCTGAAGGTCTACTGCTATCGCAAGGACCTGTTCAACGACCCCGAGATCCAGGCAGCATTCAAGAAGCAGACCGGGCATGATCTGAAGCCGGCCACGACCCATGAAGAATACACCGAAATCGCCGACTTCTTCACCCAGTGGGGCAAGGACCACAACATGCAGCTGTGGGGTTCGACCGCACAGGCCCACACCGGCCATGCGGCTTCATGGTATGAATACTTCGAGTCTGTCGCCCCGACCTTCGGCGTCTACAACTGGGGCATTGATGCAAGCAAGAACTACGCCGCCACGGTCGAGCATGGCGGCGGAATGAACAGTGACAAAGCCAAGGCTGCCCTGAAGTGGTGGTTGCACCTGCGCGACATCGCTCCGCCGGAATCGGCGCAGTCGACCTGGAGCGAGGTCGCCACGACCTTCGCCGCCGGCCGTGCAGCTCAGGGTCTGGTCTACGGGGAGAATGCCGCCTGGATCGCGACCGACGCTTCGAAGTCGAAGGTGACGGGCCAGGTAGGCTTCGCCCTGCCGGTGCTGTCGCCGGGCGTGCTGGACGACGCGAAATCGGGCAAGGGCTATGTCGGCTATTACGACGGCGGCGCCTTCGGCCTTCCGGTCAGCTCGAAGAACCAGGAAGCGGCGTTGCTCTTCCTCGAGTTCATCGGCCAGGACGAGGTGCAGCCCGGCTGGGCGGTCGCCGCGCCGCGGATCACCAACACGGCGACCTTCGATGCCCCCGAGGTCAAGGCAATGGATGCCAAGCTCGGCGGCTTCTATACGATGCTGAAGGATGAGGGCAAACTCTTTGCTGGTGCTCCGCCGTATCCATTCCACGCCCAGGTCCGCGAAGCCACGGCGCCGATCTTCTACGACATCCTGACCGGCAAGGTCGGGCCTGACGAAGGTCTCGACAAGATGGCGGCCAAGGCCGAAGAGGAACTGACCAGTCTCGGCTATCGCAAATAAGCTACTCCCTCGATAGTCGAGCGGGCCGCCGCCCTCGCGAGCGGCGGCCCGAACACAACAGGACATGGTACGTTGCGACAGGTGCGGAGCAGTTGATCGCAAGGGAGGATAGGAAATGAAGTCCAACACGTTTGGCTGGATTCTGCTGGCTCCGACCATAGTGGTTTTGTTCTTCTTCGGTGTCCTGCCATTCCTCTACGTGGTCTATGTCTCGTTCCACCAGTGGAATCCCTTCGCCGCCAATCCGAACATGATCTACAACGCCGCCGGCAACTTCCGGCAGATCGTGTTCGATAGCGCGTTCCTGGCATCGCTCGGCGTGACCGTCGCCTTCGTCTTCTTCGCCGTCCTCACCGAGGTCGTCGTCGGCTATGTCCTGGCGCAGGCCTTCATGTCGGACTTCCCGGGCAAGGCCTTCTTCCGCACGATTCACACATTGCCCCTGATCATCGCGCCAATCATCGTCGGCTCGATCTGGAAGCTGATGACAACTCCGTCTATCGGCATCATCCCTCATCTGCTCCAGTCAAGCGTCGGTTTCGACCTGAACATCGGCCAGAGCGCGGCTGCTGCCTTCATCATCACCATAACTATGGACATTTGGCACTGGACGCCTCTGGTGACCTTGACCCTGATTGCCGCGCTGGTGTCGCTGCCGCCCGACCCGTTCGAGCAGGCGCAGATCGATGGGGCGGGCAAGTGGCAGATCTTTTGGCACATTACGCTGCCGATGATTGCCCCCGCCGTCATGGCCACCGTGTTCATTCGCCTGATGGATGCCCTGCGCATCGTGGACGAGGTGCTCATGTTGACAGGCGGCGGCCCGGGCTCGGCCACCCGCTACATCGGCGTGCACATCTTCCGGGAGGTGTTTCCGCGGACGAACTACGGCTACGGTTCGGCGATTTCAGTCGTCGTCCTCTACCTCACGATTGTGGTCTGCTGGCTGCTCTACACGGGCATGCTCGCGCCGCGTAAACCCCGGAAGGGCTGACCCATGAAAAAGAAGGCGCCGTGGCCCTACGTTCTCTTCTGGATCCTGATCAGCTTCCTGACGCTATTCCCGATCTACTGGCTGTTCGTCATTTCGGTGACGCCGTCGTTCGAGTTGTTTTCGACACCCAGCGTGATCCTGCGGCATGTCGACTGGCAGAACTACACCGAGGTCATCGGCAATCCCACCCTGAGGGGATACATGATGAACTCGCTGCTCATATCGTCGGGTAACGCGATCCTAACCACGACGTTCGGCTTCTTTGCCTGCTACGCGCTGTCGCGTTTCAATCTGAGCGGCAAGGAGAGCATCTTCTTCTGGACGATCACCAACCGGATGGCACCGCCGGCGGTGTTTCTGCTGCCACTCTTCCTCTTGCTGACCAAAGTCTACAGGATCGAGGGGTTCACGCTGCTCGACACACGGATCGGCATGATCCTGGTTTACTGCACGTTCAACCTGCCCTTTGCGATCTGGACGCTGCGCCCGACCGTGGACGGCATTCCGAAAGAGCTCGATGAAGCCGCCTTTGTCGATGGCGCGAGTCCGTGGAAAGTGATCACCGAGGTCGTCTTTCCGCTCTGTCGGCCTGGTCTCGCGGTCACGTTGATCCTCACCTGGGTCTTTGCCTGGAACGAGTACCTGCTGGCGGCCACGCTGACGAACTTCAACGCACGCACCCTGACGACGGGCCTGTCGGAATATGTCACGACGACCGGGACCGCCTGGGGCATCATGGCGGCGATCTCGATCTTCACGCTGATCCCGGCACTGATTGTCTTCTCAGTCGTGCAGCGGCACATTGTGGCCGGCCTGACGTTCGGCGCGGTCAAGGGGTGATCTCATGGCCAGCAAGATAGAAAATATCGAAAAGCCGATCGACATCCTCGACGACGGGAAAGCTCCGCCGATAGCGGAAAAGAGCGGCTTTCTGCCGATCGAAACGAATTGGTTTGATCGGCTTTTCATCTCCGTCGTCATCTGGGTGGCGATGTCGCTGCTATGGTTCCGCTTCGTGGAACCCATGGGGTTGTCGATCTGGATATCCAACGTGATCGCGCTGACTCTGGCAACATTCATCATCGCAAAGGGCTGATCAAATGGACGCGCTTGTTCTTGAGAAAAAGCTTGATCTCTCGCTCCGGGATTTTCCGATTGAGCGTGAAGAAGAGAAGCTCGGTCCCCGCGACGTGCGCATCAAGTTGCACACAGTCGGCATCTGCGGCTCCGACGTCCATTACTATACCCACGGCAAGATTGGCCCCTTCGTCGTCAGGGAGCCGATGATCCTCGGGCATGAGGCCTCCGGCACGGTCATCGAGGTTGGCTCGGAGGTAAGCGCGCTCAAGGAAGGCGATCGTGTCTGCATGGAACCGGGCATACCGGATCCGAATTCGAGGGCAACGCGGCTCGGCAAGTATAATGTCGACCCGGCCGTGCGGTTTTGGGCAACGCCGCCGGTGCACGGAATCCTGCGGCCGACCTGTGTCCATCCCGAAACCTTCACTTTCAAGCTACCGGACAACGTTTCCTTTGCGGAGGCAGCGATGGTCGAGCCGCTTGCGGTCGGCGTCCATGCGGCCACGAAAGCTCGCATCAAACCGGGCGACATTGCCGTCGTGCTTGGGGCCGGGCCGATCGGCCTCGTAACCGCACTCTCCGCCCTGGCTGGCGGTTGCGCGCGCGTCTATGTGAGCGACCTTGCCGAAAAGAAGCTCGAGATCGCTGAAAGCTTGAGCCGTGCCATCATCGGCGTTCAGGCGGGCAGAGACGACCTTGCTGAACGCGTGAAGCGTGATACCGACGGGTGGGGCGCGGACATATTGTTCGAGGCGTCCGGTTCGCCCAAAGCCGCCTCGACGGTTTTCGAACCGCTGGCACCGGGCGGATGTGTTGTCATGATCGGTGGCCAGTCGGATCCGATTTCCTATGATACCGGGGCGGCGATGATCCGCGAGGCGCGCGTGGAGAACATTTTCCGCTATGCCCATGTCTTCCCGCGCTGCCTGGCGATGCTGTCGTCAGGCGCGATCGACGTACAGCCGCTGATCACGCGCAAATTCGAATTCAAGGACAGTGTGCATGCCTTCGAGATCGCCGCCTCGGCCCCGCCGGCGGACGTGAAAATGCAGATCGAACTGCCGCAATAAACCAATAGGAGACGATTCCGTGGCTGACGTCAAAATCGAAAAGGTCTTCAAGCGCTATGGCAGCGTGCAGATCATGCATGGCGTCGGTGTCGATATCGAGGACGGCGAATTCGTCGTGCTCGTGGGGCCATCGGGCTGCGGAAAGTCCACGCTTCTGCGCATGATCGCTGGTCTCGAAGAAATCAGCGAGGGGACCATCAGCATTGGCGGCCGCATCGTCAACGACGTGCTGCCGAAGGAGCGCGACATCGCCATGGTCTTCCAGTCCTACGCGCTCTATCCGCACAAGACGGTGTTCGACAACATCGGCTTCCCGCTGAAGATGGCCAAGCGCTCGCAAGCGGAAATCAAGGAAAAGGTCCACAAGGCGGCGGAGATTCTCGATCTGACGAAACTCTTGGACCGCTACCCGAAGCAACTCTCCGGCGGTCAGCGTCAGCGTGTCGCGATGGGCCGTGCAATAGTCCGTGACCCGCAGGTTTTTTTGTTCGATGAACCGTTATCAAATCTCGACGCCAAGCTGCGCGTGACAATGCGTGTTGAGATCAAGGAGCTGCATCAGCGCCTGAAGACCACGATTGTCTATGTGACGCACGATCAGATCGAAGCGATGACGATGGCGGACAAGATTGTCGTCATGCGCGACGGCCGGGTCGAGCAGATCGGCGCGCCACTTGATTTGTACGACAATCCCCAAAACGTTTTCGTTGCCGGATTTATCGGATCACCGGCAATGAATTTTGTTCAAGGCACCATCAAAGGCTCCGGGACAAAGAAGCAGTTTGTGTCCGACGGTGGGCTGACATTGCCAGTCCCGGCTACGGCTGCTGCCGACGGCCAAGCCGTCACCTATGGCGTCCGGCCCGAACATATTTCTGTTGGCGCCGAAGGTATTCTGCTCAGAGTGGTTGTGACAGAGCCAACTGGAGCTGAGACGCAGATCTTCGCCAAGGCTGGCAAGGACATGATGGATGCAATCGTGAAGGAACGCATTTCCGCAGCTCCAGGAGAGGAGATCGGCTTCGTCATCGATCCAGCAAATGTGCACTTGTTCGACCGCAAGACCGAACGGCGCATATGACTGAAAGATTTGAGAGCGCCCTGCGCGAGTGCGAAGTCAGGGCGGTCATCTTCGGTATGTGGCGCTACCTCGACTGCTGCGTCGTCGCCTGTGAGGTCTGCTTTCAGGAAGCGGCAAAGCTGATCTCTACGGCCGACATTGGGGCGCGTTGCTGACGTTCACTTAACGCAATGCATGCGTCGGATTCGGGTCAGAACATGCTCCAAGTGAATTTCTTTGATGCTATTGGCTCAAGGAAACGCCGAGATTCTTCAGCCACACCCGCATGGGGAGCGAAACCCGTCGTGTCGGAGGTGACCCAGAATGCCCGACGGGTTTCGAAGATTGTTGTGCATCAAAAACGCAATGACCAGAATTTGGCTATCTATCAAAGACTTGCACGTCGATGCTTGAGAGTTGGGGCCGTTTACTTCTCGATAGCTCGCCATTGGCGGCAGAATGCATAGGCACTAACGCGGGGGCAGCGGGCTTCACATCAAGCTGCACTCATCCGCCACTGTCCACGCCACCGCCCTTCCTCAGCCTCACATCGGCGCCGCCGCCATTCTCGGGGATGAATTCGACGCCGGTCGCTTCAAGGGTCTGCCGAAGTTTGGCGAGCGTGTCCGAGGTCGCGGACACTCCAATTCACTAGCCCTCTGGCGGCTCACGAGTTCAAGGCGGCCTGACTGCTTCAACCGACCCGAGACCGAAAGTCAGTACCTCCTCGGCTGACCGCCATAGGGGAGACCGGCCCCTCGCGCCGGTCTTCGTCCATCTTCCGGCAACTGAATAACCGCGATAGGTCGTTTCTTCGCGTTCACCACGGGCAACGACGCACCGAAGGCTGGCATCCGGCTGACGGTCGGAAAAGCGAAGTCGCGCCAATTGTGCGCACCTCATTAGACTGTTTCA
>NZ_RQXT01000189.1 GCF_003863365.1 Mesorhizobium tamadayense
CTTTCGCGCCGGATCTGGCCGCGGCGACCGCGCAATTCGACACATCGCCGCCAATGCCCGGCTTGATCGTTCCGTCCCGCCGCCACGCGAACTCGAACAGGGGTTCACCCATGCAGACGATGTCAGCCTCTCCATCCCCCATACCACACCTCATTGTCTGTCTCCGGTCGCCCTTCGGCTCGCGGTTAGGCCTCGGGTTCCCTCAGTTCCAGATATTCCATGCGGATGTTGACGACATCACGTGCACCGCGACTAGGCATCTTCTTGGTCAGAACCGAGATCAAAGATCCGGCCGGTCAGCCAATCTGGCCAATCGCGTTCGAAGAACGACCCAGCACTCTCGTCGAACGAACGGTTTGGACGTGTTGAAACCACCATTTCCACGCCGTCCAATCGGACGATGATCTGTTCACTCCGCTGGGCGTCGCGCTCCCTCCGGAAGCGATAGTTTTCCAGCGGGCCCGTCCTTGCGAGCGGAAGCGATTCACCTTTTCGATCGCATATTGCGCGGGAACCGCGGCTCCCTCCGCCTTGGCCAATGTAATGGTCCAAAGCGGTAAGCACCGCTTCGGAAGCTAGCGCCATTTGCCGCCATTGTATTGACCGCACGGCCTCGGCAGGTCGTTTGTACCCAATGCCATTTGCCCGAATGCTTACATTGAGGCTTCGAGCTTCTGCGAGGGCCTGGCTTACCCGCTCGCCGTCGCAAATCATACCGGCCGCATCGCTCATACGCGCCTGGATCGTGGAGCGCGCCGACTTGATCGTCAGCGTGCTGTCGGGGCGCATGATCGC
>NZ_RQXT01000190.1 GCF_003863365.1 Mesorhizobium tamadayense
GCTTCAACGTCGCGACCCAAGCTGACGTAATCCTCATTGGACTGCGCATGTGTCACCCGAATGATGTCTTGCTCAATGATCGGCCCCTCATCCAGATCGGCAGTGACGTAATGAGAGGTCGCGCCGATCAATTTCACTCCGCGTTCATACGCTTGCTTGTAGGGATTGGCGCCCTTGAACGAAGGAAGGAACGAATGGTGGATGTTGATAATGCGGCCGGACATCTTCCGACACATTTCATCCGAGAGAACCTGCATGTACCGAGCTAGAACGATCAGCTCGGCCCTCGTCTCGGTCACTACAAGCATCTGCCGGGCTTCCGCTTCGGCTTTGTTTTCCTTCGTTACCATGATGCAGTGAAACGGAATGTCGTGATTCACCACGACCTTTTGATATTCCATGTGATTGGAGATCACCGCCACGATATCGATCGGGAGAGCGCCAATGCGCCAACGGTAGAGGAGATCGTTGAGGCAGTGGCCGAAGCGAGAGACCATGACGATAACTCTTCGCTTCACGGCCTCGTCAAAGAATTCTGAATCCATCGCGAAGCGCGATGCGATTGGATCGAAGCCGACGCGGAGCTCGTCCAGATTTCGCCCACCTTCAGACCGGAAGCTCACTCTCATAAAGAAGTTGCCAGTATCAAAATCGTCAAACTGCGCACTGTCCGTGATGTTGCAAGTTTGATCAGCGAGAAAGCTGGAGATCGCAGCCACTATGCCCCTGGTGGAACGACATTTCACGCGAAGTGCAAAGTTCGACATTGTTCGTTCCTCAGTTGT
>NZ_RQXT01000191.1 GCF_003863365.1 Mesorhizobium tamadayense
GGCATCGAGGTCGATGCCCTCTGGCTCACCGTCATAGATGGCTTCCGGAAGAAGAGAGATCGCGCCGGAAAGCGCGTGCTCGAGATCGACGCCGTGGCGCGGCAGGCAAGTATAGGCCTCGCCGTAAGGCCCCGAGATAGTAGCATGCGTGCCGAGCACGAAATCCGGGTGGCGCGCGAACCAGCGGTTGACGCGGATGGCGCCCTCATCCTGCGTCGCCTGGCGGACCTCGTCGGTATCGAGCCATGACAGGTCGCCCTCTGGCTCGCCGGCCTTGCGCTTGCGGAAAAACAGGATGTCGACCACGACGTCGGTGCCGGCGTCGGTGCGGAAGCTGCCCTCGGGCAGGCGGATCGCGGCAATCAGGTCGGCCGCCTTCGCGATATGCTCGCGCGCGGTGCTGTCGGCCTTGTCAAAAGTGCCTGAGCTGGTGACGAAGGCGGCAAGAGCCCCCGGCTTCAGCAGATCGACCGACCGGGCAATGAAGTAGTCATGCAGCCGCAATCCCATCGACCGATACGCCCGATCGGAGCGCACGGTTCGATCCGAAAACGGCGGATTGCCGATGGCGAGGTCGAAATTCGCCGGCAGCGTGCTGTGGGCGAAATCGCCGGCTATGATCCGTGCTTGCGGCTGCAACAGCCGGGCGATACGCGCCGTGACCGGATCGAGTTCGATGCCGGTCACATGTGAGAGGTCACGCAAAGCCGTCGGCATGAGTGCCGGGAAAAGCCCGGTCCCGATGCCGGGCTCGAGCACGCGCCCGCCG
>NZ_RQXT01000192.1 GCF_003863365.1 Mesorhizobium tamadayense
CGCATCGAGGTCGATGCCCTCTGGCTCACCGTCATAGATGGCTTCCCGAAGAAGAGAGATCGCGTCGGAAAGCGCGTGCTCGAGATCGACGCCCTGGCGCGGCAGGCAGGTGTAGGTCTCGCCGAACGGTCCGGGGGTCGTCGCATGCGTGCCGAGCACGAAATCCGGGTGGCGCGCGAACCAGCGGTTCACGCGGATGGCGCCCTCATCCTGCGTCGCCTGGCGGACGTCCTCGATGTCGAGCCAGGAGAGATCACCTTCGGGCTCGGTGAGCTTGCGCTTGCGGAAAAAGAGGATGTCGACCACGACGTCGGTGCCGGCGTCAGTTCGGAAACTGCCCTCGGGCAGGCGGATGGCAGCGATCAGGTCGGCCGCCTTCGCGATATGCTCGCGCGCGGTGCTGTCGGCCTTGTCCAAAGTGCCGGAGCTGGTGACGAAGGCGGCAAGAGCCCCCGGCTTCAGCAGATCGACCGAACGGGCAATAAAGTAGTCATGCAGCCGCAATCCCATCGACCGATACGCCCGATCGGAGCGCACTGTCCGATCCGAAAACGGCGGATTGCCGATGGCGAGGTCGAAATTCGCCGGCAGCGTGGTGTAGGCGAAATCGCCGGCGACGATCCGCGCTTGCGGCTGCAACAGCCGGGCGATACGCGCCGTGACCGGATCGAGTTCGATGCCGGTCACATGTGAGAGGTCACGCAAAGCCGTCGGCATCAGTGCCGGGAAAAGCCCGGTCCCGATGCCGGGTTCGAGCACGCGGCCGCCA
>NZ_RQXT01000193.1 GCF_003863365.1 Mesorhizobium tamadayense
CGAAATCATACAGTCAAAGCCTCCGAAAAGCGAAGGATTCGCCCCATGCCCCGCTCCGCCGTCAGTGACAGCCAGCGCATGTCGTTTCGCATCAAGCCCGCCGACAAGGCGGTGATCCTGCGCGCCACCCAGTTGGCGGGCGCCGCCGGGATAACGGATTTTGTCCTGCGCACCGTCCTCGACGCCTCGCGCGAGATCATCGAGCGCAACGACCGGATCGTTCTGTCCGAACGCGACGGACTGCGCGTTCTGGAGGCGCTGGAGAACCCGCCTGCCCCCAACGAGAAGCTGATCGCGGCGGCGCGGGCGCTGCCCGCCGATCTATGAGCCTGCCGGCGTGGGGCGAGGAGCCCGTCGCCCGGCACGACCGCGACAGTTTCGACTGCGGCGATGCCGCCCTCAATGAATTTCTTCGCATGCATGCGCGCCGCAACCATGAGCGGGGCGCCTCGAAGACATTTCTCGCCGTGGCAAAGCAGGACGCAACGGTTCTCGGTTTCTACACGCTGAGCCCCGCCGCGGCGGCGTTCGAGCGCGTGCCGGAGAAACTCCGCAAGGGCCTGGGCCGCTATGAGGTCGGCGGCTTCCGGTTGGCGCGCCTCGCCGTGGCGCGGTCGGTCCATGGTGAGGGCCTGGGCGGCCAGTTGCTGCTTGCGGCGGCGTTGCGCTGCATTCGGGCAGCGGCCGAGGTTGGCGGCACCCTGATGTTCATCGATGCCAAGAATGAGCGTGTGGCGGCATGGTACCGATCGTACGGCGC
>NZ_RQXT01000194.1 GCF_003863365.1 Mesorhizobium tamadayense
TACTCGTCGCTATCGAATTTGCGGGCATTCCCGTTTGACAAGATCAAAGTCGATCAGTCTCTTATCCGGGCGGTGGACACCAGCGATGAGGCGGCTGCCGTCATGCGCGCGGTCTTTGGCCTCGCTCGGGGTCTCAAGCTCCCCGTCCTGGCAGAGGGCGTCGAAACGGACGCGGAACTGACCTTTCTCCGGGGAGAAGCCTGTGATGCGATCCAGGGTTATCTTCTCGGCCGACCTTGCCCGATTTCCGACTTCGCTCAGCACACGGTCGGCCATGGTAGGGCGGCCGCTTCCCGGCGGCTGGGGAACCACGAACTGCGCGTGATCAAGAACAGCGCGGCCTAGTGCGGAAGCGGGTCGCACGTTCGTGATACTCGCGAGCGTTCGGGGATGGGTGCAATCTTCCGCAGGTGAGAGTGGCTTGCCGACCGGCAGGTGTTCCGTTTGTTCGACCGCCATGCGCCGCGTCTGAACCGGGATCACGTCCACGTGGCCGAAAGGCTCGGACGACTTGCGCGATGGTATTCGTCGCAGTTGCTTTTTCCCATCACGAGCAAGGCTCCGGGATCTGACCGGCGCTGCGTCGACATCCCCGAGACTGAGGCGAAGAGGGCGAAGCTCTATACGCCGGCCTGGTCATCGTGGACGAATTCAATGTCGATGATCTCGCGATCATGGGCTTTGGAGTCCACCGTTCCGGGAGGCTAGTTCACGCGACGTTTCATGGCGAAGGTCGCGGCTGACG
>NZ_RQXT01000195.1 GCF_003863365.1 Mesorhizobium tamadayense
CTGACGGTCACCGACCAGGCCTCGCGCTATGTGCTCGCCTGCGAAGCCCTTGAATCGACAAAAGAGATGCCGGTCATCGAGGCCTTCGTCCGGCTGTTCAGGGAACGCGGCCTGCCCGCCGCCATCCGCTCCGACAACGGGCTCCCTTTCGCTTCGCCCAACGGCCTCTACAATCTCTCGCGCCTGTCGGTGTTCTGGCTCAGGCTCGGCATCGCCATCGAACGCATCCAGCCGGGCAACCCGCACCAGAACGGCCGCCACGAGCGTATGCATCTGACCTTGAAGAAGGAGACGACAAGGCCGCCCGGCATGAACATCTTCCAGCAGCAGGCAAGATTCGACGCTTTCATCAGCGAATTCAACGAGGAAAGGCCACACGAAGCGCTCATCATGCGCACCCCGGGCGAGCTCTATACGCCTTCCTCAAGAGCCTATCAGGGCTTGCCGGAGCTGGAATACCCCTTCCACGACCGCGACATCTTGGTCACTGCATGCGGCCGCATCTGTATGCACAGGAAGAAGATCAACATCTCGACCGTGCTCGCCGGTCAGAGGCTCGGAATCACCGAAGTCGACGACGGCATTTGGCTCGTCAGCTTCATGCACTATGATCTCGGTTATATCGACTTGGAACAGAGGACCTTGCAGACCATCGACAATCCGTTCGGCACGAGATTGTCACCCATGTCTTAGGTACAATCTGTTACCCATGTCTCCGGGCTGGACA
>NZ_RQXT01000196.1 GCF_003863365.1 Mesorhizobium tamadayense
ATCTATTCTCGGTTGAGATAGACTAATTGTCCCTCGGTCCGCAGGGATTTCCATCGCAGCCGCGCTGGGGTGTACCCGCACGGCGTCCAGCATTCTTCGACGCCCGCGACGACCGAAAGGCAAAATCATGACCGTTGGCATTCAACCCAGCAAGCTCATCGACGGAAAAGCAGCCGCAAACACCCTTACCACGGAAATTGCCGCCGATGTAGCTGCGCTGAGATCGGCAACCGGGAAAGTGCCGGGCTTGGCAGTGATCTTGGTGGGAGAAGACCCAGCGAGTGCTGTCTATGTCGCATCCAAACACCGTCAGACGCTTGCGGTTGGTATGGCGTCCTTTGAACGCAAACTTCCAGCCGACACCAATCAGGACGACCTGTTGTCAATCGTTAATGAATTGAATCAGGACCCTTCTGTGCATGGCATTTTGGTACAGCTACCATTGCCGTCTCAGATCGATCCGAACATGGTTCTCAACGCGATTGATCCGACCAAAGACGTCGACGGGTTTCATATCCAGAATGCCGGCAGGCTGGCGACCGGCCAAGAAGGGTTCGTTCCGTGCACTCCTCGCGGCTCCCTATTGCTCCTGAAGCAGCGTCTCGGCGATTTAGCTGGTCTCCACGCGATCATAGTTGGACGAAGCAATATCGTCGGCAAACCAATGGCCCAGCTGTTGCTGGCTGAGAATTGCACCGTAACAGTCGCTCATTCGC
>NZ_RQXT01000197.1 GCF_003863365.1 Mesorhizobium tamadayense
GTAACCGTCCGGTGGCGGCCGCCTTGCTGAGGTAGGCTGAAGGCTGCAAGTCCTAGTGCAAGCACTAGGAGTAGTTCTATGACAACGCAGCGCGTTGAGGTGATCACGTCAGTCGAGCGACGTCGGCGCTGGTCTCGGGAGGAGAAGGAACGGCTGGTCGCTGCGACGCTGGAGTCCGGGGCCAGTGTTTCAGAGATCGCGCGGTCGGCCGGCATTCACGTGAGCCAGCTTTTCCGATGGCGCAAGGAGCTCTGCCGGATGCTCGCACCACCCATCGCGCAATTCGTCCCCGTGGAGGTCGCCGCGGTGCTGCCGGGCCCGCCGCCGTCGGTGGCGCCGGCAGCACCGCCGCAGTTGAAACAGGTCACCACTCATCGTGCGCGTCGTAAGACCAGCATGGTGACGATCGAGCTTGGCGGTGGCCGTCGCCTGCGGGTCGAGAGTGACGTCGACACCGAGGCGCTCGGCCGGATCCTCGATGTTGTGGAGCGGCGATGATCCCGATTCCTTCCGGCATGCGGGTGTGGCTGGCGACCGGTCACACCGATATGCGCAAGGGCTTCCCGTCCTTGGCTTTGCAGGTGCAGGAGGTGCTCAGGCGCGATCCGCTGAGCGGGCATTTGTTCTGCTTCCGCGGTCGCCGCGGCGATCTTTTGAAGGTGATCTGGCACGACGGTCAGGGGGCCTGCCTGTTCA
>NZ_RQXT01000198.1 GCF_003863365.1 Mesorhizobium tamadayense
TCCGCACCAGCGGCATGGAGCCGGACATAGCGCGCCGGCATCGAGAGGGGGCGCGTCTCCGATTGTCCGCAGCAGTGCATGTTGTCGCAAGCCTCAAGGTTGACCGTGTAGTGCGGGAGGTTGGCGCCTTGACGACGACAAAGAACTGCGGTCGGCAGAGAATGACTGTGCGCTCTAATTGGGAATGATCGGCCACACCCGGCCCGCATGACGGATGATAACTCGACCGGCCAGAAGCACTACCTGAACGTTCTCGCCGATCACACGCCAAGGCACTGAGCAGCTGCTCGCATTGAGGTCGATATCGCGCAGTCACGTAGATGTCCGAACTGCGCCCGGCCTGCAAGCGGCGAAGCGCACCGGTCTCAGCGACAAAACCGTTCCGCAGGCGCACGACGGGGTGATCATATTAGCCGAACGCCTGGGCTAGCTGCAGTCGAACTAGCCTGAATTTCTCAAAGCAGGTGGTGCATCGGCTCTGCGAATCTGTAAAACTGCTTTTGCAACAAAGGCTTAACGGATTCACGGAAGAGAGCCGATGCAAACAGACTGTATCTCCGAGCAGCGCGAATTTGAAGGCTTTGACGGCCACAAAGTTGTCGCCGGTTTCGATGGCGGTGCCATCACCTCGGACGCCGGCATGCTTCTGTTGCGCCATACCGACAAGGCCATTGGCCTGTTCA
>NZ_RQXT01000002.1 GCF_003863365.1 Mesorhizobium tamadayense
AAGGAAGCCGGTGTCTTCATCGTGCCGACGCCAGCTTCGTTCGGCGAGGTTGTGGCCGACACGCTGGCACGGGCGAAGAAGGCAGCGTGATCCGCGATCCGACAAGCTTCAAGATAACACACGAAACGGCGGTGCGGTCCTAATGACCTGCCGCCGTTTTCGTTTTGGTCCCGCGAGAGCCAGATGGCCGCGAACGCACCGCCCGCTGTTTCAGTCCGATCACTCAAAAGCGATTTTCAGAGAGTTTTGGTGCGGTCGAGAAGACTCGAACTTCCACGGGTTGCCCCACAGCGACCTCAACGCTGCGCGTCTACCAATTCCGCCACGACCGCACGTGGTAGGAGCCGGAACGGTCCGGCCCGGGGCCTGTAGCAAATCGTTTCCGGCGAAACAAGGGTGCCGTGCGGAATAATCGTCGCGGTCTTGCACAACGCTTCACGGCGCGGCGACAGGCTGCCGGAACTGGACGTTTTGGCCGATTGCCGCCATATGAAGGAAATTGCATATCGCCCGAAGCCGCTGACGGATTTTGGGGACAAACACACATCTGAGCCCGCCAGGATTCGATCCGGTCCGGCGCGCCTCAGAAGAGACGCGCCATGACAGAACGCAGCCAGATCGCCACGTCGTTCCTGCCCCTCCCCGGCTCAGCGCCGGTCGAATGGGTGATCGAGCCCGGCTTGACCTCCTACCCTGACGCGCTTGCCTTCATGGAGGCGCGCGCCGAGGCGATCCGCAGCGGCGCGGCCGCCGAGATGGTCTGGCTGGTCGAGCATCCGCCGCTCTACACGGCCGGCACCAGCGCCCGCATCGAGGACCTGATCGAGCCCGACCGGTTTCCGGTCTTTGCCGCGGGCCGCGGCGGCGAATACACCTATCACGGCCCGGGACAGCGGGTCGCCTATGTGATGCTCGACCTGAAGCGCCGGCGCGAGGATGTCCGCGCCTTCGTCGCCGCGCTCGAAGAATGGATCATCGGCACGCTCGCGGCCTTCAACGTGCGCGGCGAACGTCGCGAGGACCGGGTCGGCGTCTGGGTGGTGCGGCCGGATCGCCCTGCCCTGCCGGACGGCTCGCCCGCCGAGGACAAGATCGCCGCCATCGGCATCAGGCTCAGGCGCTGGGTGAGCTTCCACGGCATCGCCATCAATGTCGAGCCGGAGCTTTCCCATTTCAGCGGCATCGTGCCATGCGGCGTTCCGGACCATGGCGTGACCAGCCTCATCGATCTCGGCCTGCCCGTCACCATGGCCGACCTCGACCTCGCGCTGAAATCCGCCTTCGAGGATGTGTTCGGGCCTGCCGCGGTCCCGGTCGCCGAGCTGGCCCGAAAGGCGGGCTGACCCTGCTCCGGCCTAGAGTGTGCTACGATTCAGGTCAGGGCGAGTCGAAAACGTTGGGTTCCGAGAACCGGAGCGAAGCGTACTTAAAGTACGTGAACACCGGCCTACGCCGGCCGTAGCCTTAGCTGCCACGCCACTCATGAGTGCATCGGCCGGGGATGGCCGGAAGCGCAGGAACCCAACGTTTGCAGGCCGGCATCACCTGAATCTCAGCACACTCTACATCAGTTGCGCCGAGGCCCAGAGCACCCCATAGCCGTGAATGGCAAAGACCGCGAGCAGCGCGCCGGCCATGGCCAGGCGATCGAAGGCCCGAATCGGCTTCAGCTCATGGCGCGGCTTCACGCTGCTGCCCACGGTGAGCAGGCTGAGGATCGAGAACACCGCGCCGGCGACAAGCAGGAAGCTGGACGGGAACCCCGCCCGCCAGCCGAGCGCCAGCAGGGCGGACAGCAGCAGGAAGGACGCCAGCGCCAGAGCGATAGGTCCCGGGCAAATCTGGCGCAGCACCTGACCGCCGTCGAACTTCCACACCGGCACCAGATTGGCGATGTTGAACAGCGCCGCGCAGCCGGCAAGCGCCGCCAGCAGCAACGCCGCCAGGCGATGCCCTTCGCTGCCGGCAAGGCCGCTGGCGGCGATCAGCAGAGGCACCAGGAAGGCGGAGAAACCCGCTCCCATCAATGCCACGAAAGCGACCTCGAAGCGGCTGTCATAAGGCCTGCCGCCAATGGCGATGCCGCCGAGCAAGGGGATGAAGATCATGCGCGCCCGGCTATGCCCCGTCAGGCGGAACGCCGCCATATGGCCGAGCTCGTGCAGGGCCACCACCGAGGTCAGAATCGCGGCCAGCGCCAGCCCGCCGGGATTGAGCCCGAAGAACGGCCACAGGATGAAGGCCGAGAGCACGGCGAAGCCAATCTGGCTCACCGGATGCTCGAACCAGCCGCCCTTGCGATACTTACCGGTTCTCGCCCAGACCTGCAGCTTCGCAAGCTCGCGGCGCATGGCGAAGTAGCGGAAGATCAGGAAGGCGACGCCGCGATAGCGGTCGGTCCGCGTAAGCGTGACCCGCGTTGCGCTACCCTCCGGGACGAGTTCGATGGTTTCGCAATAGTTGGCCCAGAACGAAGGATCGAGCGCCGTGTCCTCCATGACGCGCATCGAGAAGCGGCTGCCTTCCACGACACCGCCGAACCGCGCCTTGCGTTCGATCGGCCGGCCATCCCGCCCTTCCCAGGACAGCTTGATCAGCGCCGTCCCCTCGCTGTCCAGCGGTTCGGCGGAGAGGATTTCACCCGACCAGCCGGCATCGCCGCCAAATGGCCAAAGCGCCTGCCAGAGGCGTTTACGATCGGCCTCTATCACACGGCTGACCGTCGCCGTACGCAATCCGAGGGGCACGGTCATCAAGAGAAAGATCAGTCCGAGATTTCCGGCCACGAGGGTGACCGTGGCGATGACCGACACTGCCTTTGCTCCCTGTCTATGGGAAACAGCCTAACGGCGGCGCGGCCAAGAAAAGCTTAACAACGGGCGGGCTCTTGCCCGTCCCAAACAGAGGGCGGGCCTTTTTGCCCGCCCGAAACGGCCTGATCACATGGCGCCAATCCAGATGGCCATGGAAATGAGAAAGGTGCTCATGCAAACCAGCGAGACGACATCCTGAACCAGATCGGCCATAACTCTCTCCTGTTGTCGATATGTTCGTAATTTGTTCTAATTTTGTTCGAATGTCAACGATCTCCAAGAGCACGTCAGAACGAATTCGGGCGGGCTGTCCGGGCAAGGTTAAGGAAAGGTTGACGCAACAGGGCTCTCCGCCGCTAGGCGATGGCTGCTGGGTCTTTTCCTTGCAGGCGTTGGCGCTGCCCCTCACCTGCCTGCCGGCATCCTCTCCCCGTATAGTGACGGGGAGAGGGGCGCTCTCGTCACCGATTTCGCCAATCGCCAGCGTTACAAGAAGGCAGCCGGCATTACGGCCAGCCCTTTCTCCCCGTCACTATACGGGGAGAAATGCCCGGCAGGGCAATGAGGGGCGGCGCTGACTTCGACAAGTTTCTTTCGCCTGCAACGATGTCCCGAAAGGCGTCGACAACGATCATATGACTTGGGGACGGCAGACCGGCCTTATCCGAATATCGGCTTGCCCTAAAGGGGGACCACCTTACCCTCGGCCAGCGTCACGCGCCGGTCCATGCGCGATGCCAGCTCGTGGTTATGCGTGGCGATCAGCGCCGCCAGTCCCGATTGCCGGACCAGCGCCTCCAGCGCGTCGAAGACATAGGAAGCGGTCACCGGATCGAGGTTGCCGGTCGGCTCGTCGGCGAGAAGCACCAGCGGCGCATTGGCGACCGCGCGCGCTATTGCGACGCGCTGCTGCTCGCCGCCGGAAAGCTCCGACGGACGGTGCTGCGCGCGCTTGCCGATCTGCATGTAGTCGAGAAGCTGTGCCGCCCGCTCGGACGCTTCCTTGCGCCCCAGCCCCTTGATCAGCTGCGGCATCATGATGTTCTCCAGCGCGGAGAACTCCGGCAGCAGGTGATGGAACTGATAGACGAAGCCGACGTCGTTGCGGCGGATCGCGGTGCGGTCCTCGTCCGAGAGGCGGCCGCAGGCGCGGCCGCTGAGGATCACGTCGCCGGCGTCGGGCCGCTCGAGCAGGCCTGCCGTATGCAGCAAGGTCGACTTGCCGGTGCCCGACGGCGCGACCAGCGCCACCATCTCGCCGCGCCCGAGCGAAAAATCGGCGCCGTTCAGGATTGTGAGCTTGCGCGGCCCCTGGACATAGTGCCGCTCGACGCCCTTCAGCTCGATAATGGCCTCGGCCATCATTCGTACCTCAAGGCTTCGACGGGATCGAGCCGAGCTGCGCGCCAGGCCGGAAACACTGTTGCGATGAAGGACAAGGCCAGCGCCATGATGACGACGTAGATGGTCTCGCGCGGATCCATTTTCGCCGGCAGCTGGCTGAGGAAATAGAGCTCGGGGTTGAACAATATCCTGCCCGTCATCCAGGAGAAGAACTGGCGGATCGATTCGATGTTGAGGCAGATGACGACGCCGAGCAGCACGCCCGCGATGGTCCCGGTGACGCCGATCGCGGCCCCGGTCATCAGGAAGATGCGCAGGATCGCGCCGCGCGAAGCGCCCATCGTGCGCAGGATGGCGATGTCGTGGCCCTTGTCCTTCACCAGCATGATGAGGCCGGAAATGATGTTGAGCGCCGCCACCAGAACGATCAGCGTCAGGATCATGAACATGACGTTGCGTTCGACCTGCAACGCCGAGAAGAAGGTCTCGTTGCGCTGGCGCCAGTCGACGAGGTCGACCGGCCGTTGCGCCGCCTGTTCGACCAGCGGCTTCAGCGCATCGACATTGTCGGGATTGTCGACATAGATCTCGATGGTCTGCGCCCGCCCGTCCATGTTGAAATAGAGCTGCGCTTCCGAAAACGGCATGTAGACGATCGAGCTGTCGTACTCCGACATGCCCACTTCGAAGATCGCCGCCACCTTGTAGCCCTTCATGCGCGGCGTGGTGCCGAGCGGCGTGACGTCGCCATCCGGCGAGATCAGGGTGATGGTGTCGCCGAGCACGAGCCCGAGATTCTCGGCCATGCGCTTGCCGATCGCCACGCCCTCGCCGGTGTCGAAGCCGTCAAGCGTGCCCTGCTTGATGTTGCTGGACACGATGGAGATCTTGCCGAGGTCTTCCGCGCGAATGCCGCGCACCAACGCGCCGGCGCCGCCGCCGATATTGCCTTGCGCCAGCACTTGTCCGTCGATCAGCGGGATGGCGTATTTGACGCCGGCAACGCCGTTGATGCGGCTCGCCACCTGCGCGTAATCCTCCAGCGGCGAATCGAGCGGCTGCGCGATCAGATGGCCGTTGACGCCGAGGATGCGGGTCAGCAGCTCGGCGCGAAAACCGTTCATCACCGCCATGACGACGATCAGCGTCGCCACGCCCAGCATGATGCCGAGGAAGGAGATCGAGGCGATGACCGAGATCACCGTCTCCTTGCGGCGCGAGCGCAGATAGCGCCACGCCACCATGCGCTCGAAGCCTGAAAAGGCGCCGGCTGGCGATCTGGCTGCTGCCGCTTCGTTCATCAGTCGATACCCAGTCGTTTCTTCGCTTCGGCGATGGGCAGCGTCTCGCGCTCGCCGCTCCGGCGGTTCTTGATCTCGACCTCGCCGGCGGCAACGCCGCGCGGGCCGACGATCACCTGCCAGGGCAGGCCGATCAGATCCGCGGTGGCGAACTTGCCGCCTGGACGCTGGTCGGTGTCGTCATAGAGCACGTCCTTGCCGGCCGAAGTCAGCGCCGCGTAGAGCTCGCCGCAGACGCGGTCGCATTCGGCGTCGCCTACTTTCATGTTGATCAGGCCGATGTCGAACGGCGCCACAGCTTCCGGCCAGATGATGCCGTTCTCGTCATGGCTCGCCTCGATGATCGCCGCGACCAGCCGCGACGGACCGATGCCGTAGGAGCCGCCCGAGGCGAAATGATCCTTGCCGTCGGGCCCGGTCACCTTGGCGCCCATCGGCTTCGAATACTTCTCGCCGAAATGGAAGATGTGGCCGACCTCGATGCCGCGTGCCGACAGCCGGTCGCCTTCAGCCACCTTCTCCCACGCCGCTTCGTCGTGCATCTCGTCGGTAGCGGCGTAAGGCGTCGTCCACGTCTTCACGATGCCGCCGATCTCGGTATCGTCTGCGAAGTTCGTGTCCGCGCCGGGCACGTCGAGCGACAGATAGGCACGGTCGCAGAACACCTGGCTCTCGCCGGTGTCGGCCAGGATGATGAACTCATGGCTGAGGTCGCCGCCGATCGGGCCTGTGTCGGCGCGCATCGGGATGGCCTGCAGTCCCATACGCGTGAAGGTCCTCAAGTAGGAGACGAACATGCGGTTGTAGGCGGCCTTGGCGCCTTCAAAATCGAGATCGAAGGAGTAAGCGTCCTTCATCAGGAATTCTCGGCTGCGCATGACGCCGAAGCGGGGACGCACCTCGTCGCGGAACTTCCACTGGATATGGTAGAGGTTGAGCGGCAGGTCCTTGTAGGACTTGACGTAGGCGCGGAAGATCTCGGTGACCATTTCCTCGTTGGTCGGACCGTAGAGCATGTCGCGGTCCTGGCGATCCTTGATGCGCAGCATCTCCTTGCCGTAATCGTTGTAACGGCCGCTCTCGCGCCAGAGGTCCGCCGACTGAATCGTCGGCATCAGGATTTCCAGGGCGCCCGCCCGGTTCTGCTCCTCGCGGATGATCTGGCAAACCTTGTCCAGCACGCGCTTGCCGAGCGGCAGCCAGGAGAAGCTGCCCTGCCCCTGCTGGCGGATCATGCCGGCGCGCAGCATCAGCCGATGCGAGACGATTTCGGCCTCGCGGGGGTTTTCTTTGAGAATGGGCAGGAAGTAGCGCGACAAACGCATGGACTGGTCCGTGAATGAAAAAATGGCGGCGCGGGGAATCGGCGCAACCGAGGCTGTTTGCCCGGGCTTCATAGCCATTTCATGACCGAATGGAAACCCGAGCGCTCCAAAGTGTTGGGGCCTTCCGCACATGATCAAAAGGCGCGTTTGGCCGCCAAAGTGCCGCATCTGGCTTTTTGATCGATTCACAAGCAAGCCCTGCTCCACTATTGTGCAGTGCAGCACGATATTGCCCGTTTGGAGGCAAAATTCTTCGTGACATTTTCACCTGCCTTGGTCTAGTGTGCGCCGATAACCGAGAGGGCGGAGAAAAATCTGCTCTCCTACGCGGTCAAAGTCTTGGGAGGATGCGATCTAGGCGCGGTAACTCGCTGCCGCCGGACACCGGAAACAGATCGGACGCGTTTAAATTGCAAGGCCTCGTGCCTTGCATTTTTTTTGTGCAATCATCTGCTTAGCACGACAAGCTGCCAAACAGCATTACGCAGCGTCAGCCATGGAAATCGGAAGCCGGCTTCCGATTTCAACTGACGCGCGCGCTCCCTGCTGAATACTTGCCGAAACTGTGCAGGGGACTTTAGCGGCCGTCGCTATGACTAAAGTCCGGCACGATATGGGGGATGTCGTCGAAGCCGAGGCCGAGCCCCCTCGTCAGCCCGTAGAAAATGCCGATCACGACAGCAGTGACGATCGTCGTGCGGATTGCCGCGCGCAGCATATGCGGTCCACGCGGCGCGCTCGAGACCGTGCCGAGCGTCACGTCCTTATCCTCATCCTGCGTGCGCAGGCTGAACGGCAGTACGGCAAACAGCACCAGCCACCAGGTGACGAAGAACAGTGCTACAAACGAAACCCAGTTCATGCCTGCTCCAGTTCGACCAGCGTGCCGAAGAAATCCTTGGGATGCAGGAACAGCACCGGCTTGCCATGCGCGCCGAGCTTCGGATTGCCGTCGCCGAGCACGCGGGCGCCGCTCGCCTTGAGACGATCGCGCGCGGCCAGGATGTCGTCGACCTCGTAGCAGACGTGATGCATGCCGCCCGACGGGTTCTTCTCGAGGAAGGCAGCAATGGGCGAAGCATCGCCCAGCGGCTCCAGCAGCTCGATCTTGGTGTTGCCGACATCGATGAACACGACGGTAACTCCATGCTCCGGCAGCGCCTGCGGTTCGCTCAGCCGCGCGCCCAGCGTATCGCGATACGCGGCCGTCGCCGCGGCCAGATCCGGTACGGCAAGCGCGACATGGTTCAGGCGTCCGAGCATAGGGGCGTCCTCAGGACAGTAAGGCAATAGGGCAGTACGGCAGTAGGGAAAGACTAGGCAAGGTAGAAATCTATCGCCTTTTTCCCTACTGCCCTACTGCCTTACTCCCCTACTCCCTTCTCACCTGGTCACAAACACCGTCACCAGCGGCTTCTTGCCCCAGGCTTCGTTGGCGGCGCCGCGCACGGCACGGCGCACGGCCTCCTGCACCAGGTCGAGGTCCTTTCGGCGCTGGCGGGGGATGGAGTCCACCGCGCCGATTGCCGCATCGAGCATCAGGTCTTCCAGCGTCTCACCGCTGGCATCGGCCTCCGCGATGCCGATCGCCACCAGATCGGGGTCGCCGGCAAGCTCGTATTTCTCGTCGAGCACGACATTGACCGCGACATGTCCGGCATAGGACAGCTTGCGCCGGTCGCGTATGCCCATCGCCTGGTCGGTACCGATCAAGTACCCGTCCTTGTAGAGGCGGCCGAACGGTACCTGGTCGATGATCGTAGCGGGACCGGGCCAAAGCCTCAGCATGTCGCCGTCGCGCACCTGCGCCACCTGGCCGATGCCCGACATCGACATCAGCGAACCTTGCGCCACCAGATGCGCCGCCTCACCATGCACCGGCACGCCGATCTGCGGCCGTACCCATTCATACATCCTGCGCAATTCGCTGCGGCGCGGATGGCCGGAGACATGCACCAGCGCGTCGCCGTCCTCGATGATCTTTACACCGAGGTCGATCAGCCGGTTCTTGATCTCCAGAATTGCCTTCTCGTTGCCGGGAATGGTGCGCGAGGAAAACACCACCGTGTCGCCGGCCGTCAGCGCCACCGACTTCATCTCGTCGCGCGACAGCTTCGCCAGCGCCGCCAGCGGTTCGCCCTGGCTGCCGGTGCAGATGATCACCAGGTTCTCGCGCGGGATGAAGCCGTAATCCTCCTCGGCGATGAATTCCGGCAGGCCGTCCATGTAGCCGAGCTCGGTCGCGACATCGATGACGCGCTTCAGCGAGCGGCCGAGCACCAGGCATTGCCGGCCGGCATCGCGCGCTGCTCTCGCAATCGAGACGATGCGCCCGACATTGGAGGAAAACGTGGTGACGGCGACACGACCTTTGGCGCTCTCGATAACGCCCTTCAGGCCCTCACCCACCGCCACTTCCGAGGGCGAATCCCCTTCCCTCAGCGCATTGGTGGAATCGCAGATCAGCGCCAGCACGCCTTTGTCGCCATAGGCGCGGAAGCGCGCCTCGTCGGTCTTCGGGCCGATCGTCGGCGCCGGGTCGATCTTCCAGTCGCCGGTGTGGATCACCGTGCCGGCCGGCGTGGTGATCGCCAGCGACATCGGCTCGGGGATGGAGTGCGCAACCGGTATCGCCTCGATCTCGAACGGCCCGATGGTGAACTTCTCGCCGGCCCGGTAGGTCGTCGCCGGGATCTTCGGCGCGCCCTGCTCGCCCTGCCGCTTGGCCTCGAGCAGGCCGGCGGCGAACGGCGTCATCCAGACCGGCACCTTGAGCCTCGGCCAGATGTCGAGCAGCGCGCCGTAATGGTCCTCATGCGCATGCGTGATGACGATGCCGCGCAAGCCGTCGAGGTTTTCTTCGATGAAGCGCGTGTCGGGCAGGATCAGATCGACGCCCGGGTGCGCGGTGTCGGGAAAGGTGACGCCGACATCGACGACGATCCACTCGCGCGCGTCTGCCGGCCCGTAACCGTAGAGGGCGAAGTTCATGCCGATCTCGCCGACACCGCCGAGCGGCGCGAACACGAGTTCGGCGTTTTCTCTATCCGCCATGAATTCTTTCCTTCCTGGCCGCTCAGGCCAAGCCGTTAGAGCAATTCCAGGAAAAGCGTGTAACGGCTTTCCGTCCGGAATTGCGCAAAAACAAAACTATACCCGCGCCGACGCGACCGCGCCGAAATGCACGTCGCCGGCCGCGATCGTCAGAACAGATCCGTCATCGTCGCGGATCACGAAACGGCAGTCCTCGTCAATGGTCTCGAAGACGCCGCGCACCACATTGCCGTCAATTCTGACAGCAACCTCGCCGCCGAGCCCGGCCGCGCGCGCCAGCCAGCGCTTCCGGATCGCGGCGAGCCCGCGCCCTTCGTCCCACACTCTGGCATTCTCGCTCCAGGCATCCGAAAGCGCCAGGAACAGCGTCTCGGCATTGCAATTGGCACCCAGCGCCTGCAGCGATGTCGCCGGATATGGCAAATCCTCAGGATAAGCCACGACATTGACGCCGATACCGACAGCGACGGCAAAGCGGCCGCCTTCGAGCATGGCCGACTCCAGCAGGATGCCGGCAAGCTTGGCGCCGGAAGCGAGCACGTCGTTCGGCCATTTCAGCTCGAAGCGGTTGCGTCCTTCGCTGCCGCCGTCCAGGCCAATGGCGATCCTGCCTTGCGGGACCACCGCGTCGAGCGCATCGGCGAGCGCCAGCCCGGCGACGAAGCCGAGCGTCGCGGCGAGCCGCAGCTCGCAGCCGGGAACCAGGAGCAGCGTCGCCGCCAGATTGCCTTCGGGCGTCGCCCAGGCGCGGCCGCGCCTGCCGCGGCCGCTTTCCTGCTTCTTCGAGACGACCCAGAGCTTGCCGGGATCGCCGGCCCGCGCATGCTCCAGCGCCAGCGCGTTGGTCGAGCCGACGCTGTCATGGGTCTCGAGCCGGAACCCCTGCGACGCCGCGGTTGGAGCCAGCCGAAATGCCATCCGGTCAGAAGAAGGTCTTTGCGGCGGCTTCGGCATAGCTGCCGATCGGCCCACCGATCAGCACGTAGAACAGCACGAAGGCGCCGCTGACGCCGAGCACGAGGCGCAGTTCGCTCGCCATCGGCACGAAGCCGCCGACCGGCTCGTCGAACCACATGAGCTTGATGATGCGCAGGTAATAGTAGGCACCCACCACCGAGGCCAGCACGCCGATGATCGCCAGCGCGTAGAGATTGGCGTTGATGGCGGCGAGGAACACGTACCACTTCCCCCAGAAGCCCGCGAGCGGCGGAATGCCGGCCAGCGAGAACATCAGGATGGTGAGGATGGTGGCCATGATCGGATTGGTCGAGGCAAGGCCGGCGAGGTCGCCGATCTGCTCGACATTGCCCTCCTTGCGCCGCATGGCGAGGATGAAGGCGAAGGTGCCGAGCGTCATCACCAGATAGATCAGCATGTAGATCGCGACGCCGCGCACGCCGGCCTGGCTGTTGGCGGCAAGGCCGACCAGGGCGTAGCCCATATGGCCGATCGAGGAATAGGCCATCAGGCGCTTGATGTTGGTCTGGCCGATGGCTGCGAAGGCGCCGAGCACCATCGAGGCGATCGAGATGAAGACGACGATCTGCTGCCAGTCGGCGGCGATCGGCCTGAAGGCGCCCATGGTGACGCGCACGATCAGCGCCATCGCCGCCATCTTCGGCGCTGCCGCGAGGAAGGCCGTGATCGGCGTCGGCGCGCCTTCATAGACGTCCGGCGTCCACATATGGAACGGCACGGCGGAAATCTTGAAAGCGAGGCCGGCGAGCACGAAGACCAGGCCGAAGACGAGGCCGAGCTGACGCTCGCCGCTGCCGAGCGCCGTCGCGATCTCGTGGAAGCCGGTGTTGCCTGTGTAGCCGTAGACCAGCGAGATGCCGTAGAGCAGCATGCCCGAGGACAGCGCGCCGAGGACGAAATACTTCAGGCCCGCTTCGGTCGAGCGGAGGTTGTCCCGGTTGATCGCCGCCAGCACATAGATCGCCAGCGACTGCAATTCGAGCCCGAGATAGAGCCCGATCATGCCATTGGCCGAGATCATCAGCATCATGCCGAGCGTGCAGAGCAGGATCAGCACCGGATATTCGAACTTGTCGAAATGCTCCTGCCTGGCGAAGCGCATCGACATGACGAGCGTCACCGCCGAGCCGATCAGCGCCAGCGTCTTCATGAAACGACTGAAGGAATCCTGGACGAAAGCGCTGCCATAGGCAGTCCCCTCACCGCCGGAGAAGGCCAGCGACAGGCCCGTGACGACCAGCACCGCGACGGCGAGCCCGGTGACCGTCATCGTGTTGTCGGAGCGCGAATAGGCGCCCACCATCAAAAGCGCCAGCGCGCCGATAGCGAGGATCAGCTCCGGCGTCGAGAGCGAAAGGCTGGAGAGAAGGTCCGGCGTCATGGTTTTTCCCCAGTCAGTTCGCCGCCGCGGTCTGCGCGGAATTGATGGATTCGGTGACGTTGGTGACGAGCGCCTTGACCGACTGCGTTGTGACGTCGAACACCGGCGCCGGATAGACGCCGAAGAAGATGACCAGCACCACCAGCGGGTAGATGATCGCCTTCTCGCGCGGCGAGAGATCCAGCAGGTTCTTCAGGCTCTCCTTGGTCAGCGCGCCGAAGATCACCCGGCGGTAGAGCCAGAGCGCGTAAGCCGCCGACAGGATCACGCCGGTGGCGGCGAAGAAGGCCACCCAGGTGTTGACCCGGAACACGCCGAGCATGGTCAGGAACTCGCCGACGAAGCCGCTGGTGCCCGGCAGGCCGACATTGGCCATGGTAAAGATCATGAACACGGCGGCGTATTTCGGCATGTTGTTGACCAGCCCGCCATAGGCGTCGATCTCGCGCGTATGCATGCGGTCGTAGATGACGCCGACGCACAGGAACAGCGCGCCGGAGACGAGGCCGTGGCTGAGCATCTGGAACATCGCGCCCTGCACGCCCTCCTGGTTCATCGCGAAGATGCCCATTGTGACGAAGCCCATATGGGCGACCGACGAGTAGGCGATCAGCTTCTTCATGTCCTCCTGCATCAGCGCCACCAGCGAGGTGTAGATGATGGCGACAACGGAGAGCGTGAAGATGAGCGGCGCGAACATCTCGGATGCGATCGGGAACATCGGAAGCGAGAAGCGCAGGAAGCCGTATCCGCCCATCTTCAGGAGGATGGCGGCCAAGATCACCGAGCCCGCCGTCGGCGCCTCGACATGGGCATCTGGCAGCCAGGTGTGCACCGGCCACATCGGCATCTTCACCGCGAAGGAGGCGAAAAAGGCGAGCCACAGCCAAGTCTGCATGTTGGCCGGGAAGTTGTGCGTCAGAAGCGTCGTGATGTCGGTCGTGCCCGACTGGAAGAACATCGCCATGATGGCGAGCAGCATCAGCACCGAGCCGGCAAGCGTATAGAGGAAGAACTTGAACGAGGCATAGACGCGCCGCTTGCCGCCCCAGACGCCGATGATGATGAACATCGGGATCAGGCCGCCCTCGAAGAAGACGTAGAAGAGTACGATGTCGAGCGCGCAGAACACGCCGATCATCAGCGTCTCAAGGATCAGGAAAGCGATCATGTAGGCCTTGACGCGCTTCTCGATCGCATCCCACGAGGCCAGGATGCAGAGCGGCATCAGGAAGGTGGTCAGGATGACGAACAGCATCGAGATGCCGTCGACGCCCATATGGTAGGAAATGCCCGAATCCAGCCAGGCGTGCTTCTCGACGAACTGGAAGCCGGCCTGCGAATTGTCGAAGCCCTTCCAGATGAACAGCGACACCACGAAGGTGAACGCCGTCGTGATGAAGGCGATGGAGCGGATGTTGCGGCGCGCGTTTTCGCTGTCGTCGCTGATCGGCAGAATGAGGAGAACACCAACCAGCGGCAGGAAGGTGACCAGCGAGAGGATTGGCCAGTCGGTCATCAGAGCATCATCCAGGTGACGAGAGCGGCCACGCCGATCAGCATGGCGAAGGCATAGTGGTAGAGATAGCCGGTCTGTAATTTGACGACGCGGTTGGTGACGTCGACGACGCGTGCCGAGATGCCGTCGGGACCGAGCCCGTCGATAATGGCGCCGTCACCGGTCTTCCACAAGAACCTGCCGAGGCGCTTCGCCGGCCTCACGAACAGGAAGTCGTAGAGCTCGTCGAAGTACCATTTGTTGAGCAGGAAGCCGTAGAGCAGGCGATGGTTGGCGGCGACGCTTCGGGGCAGTTCCGGCGAGCGGATGTAGAACTTCCAGGCGACCGCGAAGCCGATGACCATGGCGATGAACGGCGCCACCTCGACCCAAAGCGGCAATTCGTGGATCTCGTGCAGGATATGGTTCTCCGGCAGCGTGAACAGCGACGCCTCCCAGAACTCGGCATAACCCTCGCCGATGAAAGCGCTATGGAAGGCGATGCCGGCGAAAAGCGCGCCCGCAGCCAGCAGATAGAGCGGCACCAGCATCACCGGTGGCGATTCATGCACGTGGTGCATGACTTCGTGGCTGGCGCGCGGCTCGCCGTGGAAAGTCATGAAGATCAGCCGCCAGGAATAGAAGCTTGTGAAGCAGGCGGCGACGACCAGGAGCACGAAGGCGGTGCCGGCAAACAGATTGTGGCTGGCAAAGGATGCTTCGATGATCGCATCCTTGGAGAAGAATCCCGCAGTGCCGATGACCGTCACCGGGATGCCGACGCCGGTCAGCGCCAGCGTGCCGACCACCATCATCCAGTAGGTCTTGGGGATGAGCGTCCTCAACCCGCCCATCATGCGCATGTCCTGCTCGTCCGAGACGGCATGGATGACCGAGCCCGAGCCGAGGAACAGCAGCGCCTTGAAGAAGGCGTGCGTGAAGAGATGGAAGATCGCCGCGCCATAGGCGCCGACGCCGAGCGCCACGAACATGTAGCCTAGCTGCGAGCAGGTCGAATAGGCGATGACGCGCTTGATGTCGTTCTGGACCAAACCGACGGTCGCCGCGAAGAAGGCGGTGAAGGCGCCGATGAAGGTGACGACGGTCAGCGCCGAATATGACAGCTCGAACAGCGGCGACAGCCTCGCCAGCATGAACACGCCGGCCGTCACCATGGTCGCGGCATGGATCAGCGCCGAGACCGGCGTCGGGCCTTCCATGGCGTCGGGCAGCCAGGTGTGCAGCGGCACCTGCGCCGACTTGCCCATGGCGCCCATGAACAGCAGCAGGCAGACGATGGTCATCGCCGACTGCTTGTCGAGCGCATGGCCGAGGAAGGTCAGCACCGCGGCCCCCTGCGGTGCGCCTTCGGCCGGAATGAAGGTCGCCGCATTGGCGAAGATAGTGCCGAGATTGACCGAGCCGAACAGCACGAACACACCGAAGATGCCGAGCGCGAAGCCGAAATCGCCCACGCGGTTGACGACGAAGGCCTTGATTGCAGCGGCATTGGCGGATGGCTTCTTGTACCAGAAGCCGATCAGCAGATAGGAGGCGAGGCCGACGCCTTCCCAGCCGAAGAACATCTGCACCAAATTGTCGGCCGTCACCAGCATCAGCATCGCGAAGGTGAACAGCGACAGATAGGCGAAGAAGCGCGGCCGGTCCGGATCGTGGTGCATGTAGCCGATCGAGTAGATATGGACCAGCGACGACACCGTGTTGACGACGACCAGCATCACCACCGTCAGCGTATCGATTCTAAGCGCCCATGGTGCATCGAGCCCCCCGGCCTGGATCCAGCGCAGGACCGGCACGGTGAACACCTCGCCATGGCCGAAGCCGACCGCAAAGAAGGCGATCCACGACAGCACCGCCGCGATCACCAGGAAGCCGGAAGTGATGTATTCGGATGCCTTGGCGCCGAGCGAGGTGCCGAACAGGCCGACAATCAGGAAGCCGAGCAGCGGAAGGAAGACGATGGCCTGGTACATGGTTGTTCCCGTCAACCCTTCATCTGGTTCACGTCTTCGACCGCGATCGAGCCGCGGTTGCGGAAGAAGACGACAAGAATGGCAAGTCCGATCGCGGCCTCGGCCGCGGCGACCGTCAGCACGAACAGGGCAAAGACCTGTCCGACGAGGTCATGAAGCGCCGCCGAGAAGGCGACGAAGTTGATGTTGACCGCAAGCAGGATCAGTTCGATCGACATCAGGATGACGATGATGTTGCGGCGGTTCAAAAAGATGCCGAACACGCCGAGCGTGAACAGGATCGCCGATACGGTCAGATAATGCGCGATGCCGACGACCATCTCAGATACCCTCGCCCGACTTGACCTTGCGGATTTCCATGCCCGTTGCCGGCGTGCGGCCGACCTGGGCGGCGATCGACTGCCGCTTGACGCCTTCCTTGTGGCACAGCGTCAGCACGATGGCGCCGATCATGGCGACCAGAAGCACGAGGCCGGCAATCTGGAAGTAGTAGAGGTAGTCCGTATAGAGGATGTCGCCGAGCGCCGCCGTGTTGGAGCGCGTGGCGAGATCCGGCGTCTGTTTGGCGACCGTCGAGGCAAGCTCCGGCGCGAAGCTGTAGCCGCCGAGCACGACGATCAGCTCAGCCGCCAGGATCAGCCCGACCAATGCGCCGATCGGCGCATATTGCAGCGCGCCCTGCTTCATTTCGGCGAAATCGACGTCGAGCATCATGACGACGAACAGGAACAGCACCATCACTGCGCCGACATAGACGACGAGCAGGATCATCGCCAGGAACTCGGCGCCCGTCAGCATGAACAGGCCGGCGGCGTTGAAGAAGGTGAGGATCAGGAACAACACGGAATGCACGGGGTTGCGCGACGAAATGACCATGAAGGCCGACGCCACGGCGATAAAGGCGAAGAGGTAGAAGAAGGCCGCCTCTAGTCCATTCAGCATGGGGTTCCCCCGGGTTCCTGTCGGATCGGACGTTCGTCCTTTCCGTTATTTCTGGCTCCGTACCGCCTCCGGTGTCGAAGCCGCGTGTTCCTAGCGCATGTTCCCGTCGGGTTCAAAGACCCCGATCGAAAGAAACATGCGCAGCTCTTTCATTTCGTAGGATGATTTTGTCCGTGAAGCCTGCGGCTTTGCGGGATCACCCTCTGGACGAGGCCCTTGCCCCGTCCATGCCTCAAGGTCAGCGATAGGGCGCGTCCAGCGCGATGTTGCGCGCCAGCTCACGCTCCCAGCGATCGCCGTTGGCGAGCAGCTTTTCCTTGTTGTAGTAAAGCTCCTCGCGCGTCTCGGTCGCGAATTCGAAATTCGGCCCCTCGACGATGGCGTCGACCGGGCAGGCTTCCTGGCAGAAGCCGCAATAGATGCACTTCACCATGTCGATGTCGTAGCGCACGGTGCGCCGCGTGCCGTCGTTGCGGCGAGGGCCGGCCTCGATGGTGATCGCCTGCGCCGGGCAGATCGCTTCGCAAAGCTTGCAGGCGATGCAGCGCTCCTCGCCGTTCGGGTAGCGGCGCAGCGCATGCTCGCCGCGAAAGCGCGGGCTCACCGGCCCCTTCTCGTGCGGATAGTTGATCGTCTCCTTCGCCGCGAAGAACTGGCGCATCGACAGGAAGAAGGCGCTGACGAAATCCTTCAGCAGCAGGGCCTTTGCGGCTTGGGCAAGAGCGGACATCACGCAAACCCCGTGATCTTGAGGAAGGCCGCGGTGGCGACGACCATGAACAGCGAGATCGGCAGGAACACCTTCCAGCCCAGCCGCATCAGTTGGTCGTAGCGGTAGCGCGGCACGAACGCCTTCACCATCGAGAACATGAAGAATACCAGGCAGACCTTGAGCACGAACCAGATCAGGCCTGGCACCCAGGTGAAGGGCGCGAAGTCGAACGGTGGCAGCCAGCCGCCGAGGAAGAGGATGGTGGCCAACGCGCACATCAAGACGACGGCGACATACTCACCGAGGAAGAAGAGCAGGAACGGCGTCGACGAATATTCAACCATGTGGCCGGCGACGAGTTCCGATTCCGCCTCCACCAGATCGAACGGCGGGCGGTTCGTCTCGGCCAGAGCCGAGATGAAGAACACGATGAACATCGGGAACAGCGACAGCCAGTGCCAGTCGAGGAAGGTGTTGGGCAGGCCGAGCCTGGTGCCGAGACCGTCCTGCTGCGACAGGACGATGTCCGACAGATTGAGCGACCCGACGCAGAGCAGCACGGTGACGATGACGAAACCGATCGAGACTTCGTAGGACACCATCTGCGCGGCCGAGCGCAGCGCGCCCAGGAACGGATACTTCGAGTTCGATGCCCAGCCGCCCATGATCACGCCATAGACCTCGAGCGAGGAGATGGCGAAGACGTAGAGGATGCCGACATTGATGTTGGCGATCGCCCAGCCCTGGTTGACCGGAATGACGGCCCAGGCCGAGATCGCCAGCACCGCCGACACCAGCGGCGCCAGTAGGAAGACGCCCTTATTGGCGCCGGACGGGATGACCGGCTCCTTGAAGACGAATTTGAGCAGGTCGGCGAAGGCCTGCAGCGTGCCCCAGGGGCCGACGACGTTCGGGCCGCGGCGCAGCTGCACCGCCGCCCAGATCTTGCGATCGGCATAAAGCACATAGGCGACGAAGATCAAAAGCACGACGATCAGCACGACCGACTTCAACAGGATCAGCAGCGCCGGCAGCACGTAGAAGGAGAAGAAGGTGTCCATGCTTATTCCGCCGCCTGCTTGAAGCCGCTCTTGGCCAGCGCAGAGCACTCGGCCATCACGGCCGATGCCCGCGCGATCGGGTTGGTCAGATAGAAGTCCTTCACCGGCGAGGTGAAAGTGCCCTTGTTCAGCCTGCCGCCGAGCTTTGCCGCCCTGGCGATGTCGTCGGCGCTGCCGGCCAGGACCCGGTCGATGCGGGTGAGATGCGGATATTCGCCATAGAGCTTGGCGCGCAACTGCGCCAGCGAATCGAACGGCAGCTTCTTGCCGAGCACATCCGACAGCGCCCTTAAGATCGCCCAATCCTCGCGCGCCTCGCCCGGGGCGAAGCCAGCGCGATTGGTCTGCTGCACGCGGCCTTCCGTGTTGACATAGGTGCCGGACTTTTCGGTGTAGGCCGCGGCCGGCAGGATGACGTTGGCGCGGTGCGCGCCGGCATCGCCATGCGTGCCGATATAGACGACGAAGGCGCCGCCGGTCTTGGCCATGTCGATCTCGTCGGCGCCAAGCAGGAACAAAAGATCCGTCCCGCCCAGCATGCCGGCGACGTTCTTGCCGCCCTCGCCCGGTACGAAGCCGATGTCGAGCCCGCCGACGCGGCCGGCCGCATTATGGAGCACGGCAAAGCCGTTCCAGTCGGCCGTAACGGCCTCGACTGCGCTCGCCAGCCTGGCCGCCTGGCCGAGCACGGCAGCGCCGTCGGCGCGCGCCAGCGCGCCCTGGCCGATGATGATCAGCGGATGCGTCGCCTTCTTCAGCACCTCGAAGAACTTGCCGTTGCCCTCAGCCAGGTCCTTCAGCGATTCCGGACCTGCGCCGATGAGCTCGTAGTCATAGCGTGTGTCGCCGATCTCGCCGATGACGCCGACCGGCAGGTTGCCGACGCGCCAGCGCTTGCGGATGCGGGCATTGAGCACCGAGGCCTCGAAGCGCGGATTGGCGCCGATGATCAGCACCGCGTCGGCCTGCTCGATCCCCTCGATGGTCGGATTGAAGATGTAGCTCGCGCGGCCGAGCGACGGATCGAGCGCAGCGCCATCCTGGCGGCAGTCGATATTCTTCGAGCCGAGCGCGCCCATCAGCAACTTGAGCGCATAGATTTCCTCGACCGCGGCGAGGTCGCCGGCAATGGCGCCGATGCGCTCGGGCGCGGTCTTGCCCACCTCGTCCTTGATCGCCGCGAAGGCTTCCGCCCAGCTTGCCGGGGCGAGCTTACCGTTCTTGCGAACGTAAGGACGATCGAGACGCTGTGTGCGCAGGCCGTCCCAGATGAAGCGGGTCTTGTCGGAAATCCACTCCTCGTTCACCGCCTCGTTGACGCGCGGCAGGATGCGCATCACCTCACGGCCTCTCGAATCGACGCGGATCGCCGAGCCCACGGCATCCATGACGTCGATCGATTCCGTCTTGGTGAGCTCCCACGGCCGCGCCTGGAAAGCGAACGGCTTGGAGGTCAGCGCGCCGACCGGGCAGAGATCGATGACATTGCCCTGCAGCTCCGACGTCATCGCCTGTTCGAGATAGGTGGTGATCTCGGCGTCCTCGCCGCGGCCGATCAGGCCGAGCTCGGAAATGCCGGCGACTTCGGTGGTGAAGCGGACGCAGCGCGTGCAATGGATGCAGCGGTTCATCACCGTCTTGACCAGCGGGCCGATATATTTGTCTTCGACCGCGCGCTTGTTCTCGTGATAGCGCGAAGAATCGACGCCGAAGGCCATCGCCTGGTCCTGTAGGTCGCATTCGCCGCCCTGGTCGCAGATCGGGCAATCCAGCGGGTGGTTGATCAGCAGGAACTCCATCACGCCTTCGCGGGCCTTCTTGACCATCGGCGTGTTGGTGAAGATTTCGGGCGACTCGCCATTCGGGCCGGGGCGCAGGTCGCGCACGCCCATGGCGCAGGAGGCCTGCGGCTTGGGCGGGCCGCCCTTCACCTCGATCAGGCACATGCGGCAATTGCCGGCGATCGACAGCCGCTCGTGGTAGCAGAAGCGCGGCACTTCCGCGCCGGCGTCCTCGGCCGCCTGCAGCAGCGTGTAATGGTCGGGTACCGTGATCTCTTTCCCGTCGACCTTAAGCTTTGCCATTCGCCTCAAACCTCTGCGGATTTCCCGCAATCTCTCTTTCCGGGCCCGACTGGCGCCGCGCCCGGCATTTCATCTCACTTCGCGGCCCAGCGCCGCCGCTTGGGCAGTCCAGTCGTCACGGCCGATGCGGCCGGCAAGCGACAGGTAATCCTCAACCCAGGCAACCTCTTCCGACGTCCAGGCGGCGATCTGGCCATAGGTCCAGATGCCAAGACCGTTCAGCACTTTCTCCAGCTTGGGCCCGATGCCCGAGATCGCCTTCAGGTCCGAAGGCTTCGCCGGCTTCTCGATCGCCTTGGGCTGCCTGAAATCTTCCGGCATCAGCCCGGTCGCGGCCGTTTCGGCAACCGTGTCGGCGCCGGTCGAATCCTGCACCTTCTCGGCAGTGGTCGCCGCAATGTCGGTCATGTCCCTGGCGAAGGTCTGCGCCTCGGCGATCAGCGTCTCGGTCGCCTTGCGGGCCTTGGAGGAATTGGCAGCGGCTTCGGTCTGCGCCTCGAGGTCGTCGAGGAACGGCTGGAGCATGCGCTGCGAGGCTTCGATGGCGCCGGAGAGCGCGCCCATCCAGACACCAAGCGCGTGATTGGCAAGACCGATGCCGAGCGCCGACATCGCCGCCGTGCCCGCGACAGGATGCGCCATGAGGTTGACGGCGCTGGCCATCTCCTTCGGCATCATCTTTGTCAGGTCCTGATTCATCTTCTCGAGTTGGTCCAAATAAGGCATCAGCGGGTAGGCTATCGAATACGGCGCCATAGACATCTCCTGGTCGTTTCTTCGTACGCCCCGCCCCTGCTTTTCCGTCCCGGGCTATTGCCCGTCTTCACAAATATTATTCCGCCGCCACCATCACCGGCTCGACCCGGTGCGCGTTGCGCGAAAACTCGTCGATGCGGCGCTCCACCTCGCCGCGGAAATGCCGCATCAGGCCCTGGATCGGCCAGGCCGCCGCGTCGCCCAACGCGCAGATCGTGTGGCCCTCGACCTGCTTGGTGACGTCGAGCAGCATGTCGATCTCACGCTTCTGTGCCTCGCCGCGCACCAGGCGCTCCATCACCCGCCACATCCACCCGGTGCCTTCGCGGCACGGCGTGCACTGGCCGCAGCTCTCATGCTTGTAGAAGTAGGACAGCCTGGCGATCGCCTTCACGATATCGGTCGACTTGTCCATGACGATGACAGCCGCGGTGCCGAGGCCGGATTTCAGGTCGCGCAACGCGTCGAAATCCATCGGCGCCTCGATGATCTGCGCTGCCGGCACCAGCGGCACCGAGGCGCCGCCCGGGATGACTGCGAGCAGATTGTCCCAGCCGCCGCGGATGCCGCCGCAATGCGTCTCGATCAACTCGCGGAACGGGATCGACATCGCCTCTTCGACCGTGCACGGATTGTTGACGTGGCCGGAGACGCAGAACAGCTTGGTGCCGGCGTTGTTCGGCCGGCCGAAGGACGAGAACCAGGCCGCGCCGCGGCGCAGGATCGTCGGCGCCACCGCGATCGATTCGACGTTGTTGACCGTGGTCGGACAGCCATAGAGGCCGACATTGGCCGGGAAAGGCGGCTTCAGCCGCGGCTGGCCCTTCTTGCCCTCGAGGCTTTCGAGCAGCGCAGTCTCCTCGCCGCAGATATAGGCGCCGGCGCCATGATGCATATAGATGTCGAAGTCGTAGCCCGACGTGTTGTTCTTGCCGATGAGCTTTGCCGCATAGGCCTCGTCGATGGCCCGCTGCAGCGCCTCGCGCTCGCGGATGAACTCGCCGCGCACATAGATGTAGGCGGCGATCGCGCCCATGGCGAAGCCGGCGACCAGCGCGCCTTCGACCAGCGTGTGCGGATCGTTGCGCAGGATGTCGCGGTCCTTGCAGGTGCCGGGCTCGGATTCGTCGGCATTGATGACGAGATAGCTCGGCCGCCCGTCGCTCTGCTTGGGCATGAACGACCATTTCAAGCCGGTCGGGAAGCCGGCGCCGCCGCGGCCGCGCAGGCCCGATGCCTTCATCTCGTTGACGATCCAGTCGCGCCCCTTGGCCATGATGCCGGATGTATCGTCCCAGATGCCGCGCGCCTGCGCTCCGGCCAGCGACTTGTCGAACAGGCCGTAGATGTTGGTGAAGATGCGGTCTTTGTCCTGAAGCATTGTTCGTCCCTCAGACCGGCTTCTTGCCGAAGACGCGGATGTACTCGGCGACACCGCCCTTGGCGAGCGCCTTGGCCTGCCTCACCCAGTCGTCGCGCTCGATGCGACCGCGGAAATTGAGATAGCCGTCCACCCATTCGCGCTCGGCCTTCTTCCACGAGGCGACCTGGGCGAAGGTGTAGATGCCCAGCGAATGCAAGGTGCCCTCGATCTTCGGCCCGACGCCGGAGATCAGCTTGAGGTCGTCGACCGCCGCCGGGCGCTCGATGCCGGCCGGACGGTTCTTGTCCTCGAGCGAAGGTTTTGCCGTTTTGGCCACGGGCTGCTTGGCTTCCGGCGACTTGAAGGCCGACGCCGGCTCCGCCTTGGCCATCGGCCCGCTGCGCGGCTTCGAAACCGCCTCGACTTCCGGAGAAGCCTGGTTGGCATTGGCAGCGGAGTGGCGTGGGGCCCTGACGCTGGCCGCCTTCTCCGTGGCGGGCGAGACCTTGACCGGCGACGGAGTCGTCAACGCCGGGCTTGTCTCGGGCGCATCGGTCTTCGGCTTGCTGGATTTCGACGGTGCTACCGGGCCGGAAGGCGCCGGCGTGGCCGGAGCCTGCGACACGACGGCAGCGTGTGCGGCGGCCTCCTTGGCCGCTTTCGCGGCAGCTTTGGCTCCCTTGTCGCGAGTGGACTTCAGGATCGCCTTCTCGCTCTTCAGCGTCGTCAGCCCGGTCGCCGGCTCGGAACCGGTGCGGCCGTTCTGCGGACCCGGCTTGACCGAGGCGCCCTTGCCCGCTTCATAGAGATCGATGATCTCGGCCAGGCGCTCCGGCGTCAAATCCTCGAAGGTGTCCTTGAAGATCATCACCATCGGCGCGTTGACGCAGGCGCCGAGGCATTCGACCTCCTCCCACGACAGCGTGCCCTTGTCGTTGGTGTGGAACTGGTCGTGATGGATCTTCGAGCGGCAGACATCCATCAGCGCTTCCGAGCCGCGCAGCATGCAGGGCGTGGTGCCGCAGACCTGGATATGCGCGCGGGTGCCTACCGGATTGAGCTGGTACTGCGTATAGAAGGTTGCGACCTCGAGGCCGCGGATGCGCGGCATGCCGAGCATGTCGGAGATCGTCTCGATCGCCGCCTTCGTCACCCAGCCTTCCTGTTCCTGCGCCAGCATCAGCAAGGGGATGATGGCCGACTGCTCGCGTCCCTTCGGATATTTGTTGATCCACTGCCTGGCCGCAGCCGCGTTCGCCTTGTTGAAGGCGAAGGAGGCTGGCTGGACGCTGGCATCTGCGAGACGGCGGACTGACATTTAGCGATCGACCTCACCAAACACGATGTCGAGGGAGCCAAGCACGGCGGTGACGTCGGCCAGCATGTGGCCACGGCAAAGGAAATCCATGGCCTGGAGATGCGCGAAGCCCGGCGCGCGCAGCTTGCAGCGGTAGGGCTTGTTGGTGCCGTCGGAGACGAGATAGACGCCGAACTCGCCCTTGGGCGCTTCCACCGCCGCATAGACTTCGCCCGCCGGCACGCGGTAGCCCTCGGTATAAAGCTTGAAATGATGGATCAGCGCTTCCATCGAGCGCTTCATCGCCGCGCGCTTCGGCGGCACCACCTTGCCGTCGAGGTTAGACACCGGGCCGGTGCCCTCCTTGCCGAGCAGAAGATCGACGCACTGGCGCATGATCTTCGCCGACTGGCGCATCTCTTCCATACGCACGAGGTAGCGGTCGAAGCAGTCGCCGTTCTTGCCGATCGGGATATCGAAATCCATCTCGGAATAGCATTCATAGGGCTGCGCCTTGCGCAGGTCCCAGGCCGCACCGGAGCCGCGCACCATCACGCCGGAAAAGCCCCAGGCCCAGGCGTCGGCCAGCGACACCGTGCCGATATCGACATTGCGCTGCTTGAAGATGCGGTTGGGCGTGAGCAGCGCGTCAAGATCGTCGATCGACTTCAAGAACGGGTCGATCCACTTGCCGATGTCCTCGATCAGCTTCTGCGGCAAGTCCTGGTGCACGCCGCCCGGGCGGAAATAGGCCGCGTGCATGCGCGAGCCGGAAGCGCGCTCGTAAAACACCATAAGCTTTTCGCGCTCGACGAAACCCCACAGCGGCGGGGTCAGCGCACCGACGTCCATCGCCTGCGTCGTCACATTGAGGATGTGCGACATGATGCGGCCCATCTCGGAATAGAGCACGCGGATCACCTGACCGCGCTTCGGCACCTCGATGCCGAGCAGCCGCTCGGCGGCCAGCGCGAAGGCATGCTCCTGGTTCATCGGCGCGCAATAGTCGAGCCGGTCGAGATAGGGCACCGCCTGCAGGTAGGTCTTGGCCTCGATCAGCTTCTCGGTGCCGCGATGGAGCAAGCCGATATGCGGATCGACACGGTCGACCACCTCGCCGTCCAGCTCAAGGACGAGCCTCAAAACACCGTGCGCTGCAGGGTGTTGAGGCCCAAAGTTAATGTTGAAATTGCGGACGGAGGTCTCAGCCATTTACTGCTTTGCCTTTTCGTCCCCCGGCAGGACGTAGTCCGTCCCTTCCCAAGGAGATAGAAAATCGAAATTGCGGAATTCCTGCTTGAGCTCGACCGGCTCGTAGATAACCCGCTTGGCCTCGTCGTCGTAGCGAACTTCGACGAAGCCGGTCAGCGGGAAATCCTTGCGCAGCGGATGCCCGTCGAAGCCGTAGTCGGTCAGGATGCGGCGCAGGTCCGGATGGCCGGAGAACAGCACGCCATAGAGGTCGTAGGTCTCGCGTTCGAACCAGTCGGCGCCGGGATAGACGGCGGTCAGCGACGGCACCAGCGTCTCCTCGTCGGCCTGGACCTTGAGCCGGATGCGGACGTTCTGCTTCGGCGACAGAAGGTGATAGACGACGTCGAAGCGCTTGGCCCGCGACGGATAGTCCGCGCCGCAGATGTCGATGATCGAGATGAACTGGCAGCGCGGGTCGTCGCGCAGGAAGGTCGCCACCTCGATCAGATTGCCCGGCTCGACGGGAACCGTCAGCTCGCCATAGGCAAGCACGGCTTCGCCGATGCGGCCGGAGAGCTTCTCGCCGAGATAGGTGGAGAGTTCGTTCAGCGCCAAGGTCATCGGCTCACCGTTCGATCGTGCCGGTGCGGCGGATCTTCTTCTGCAACAGAAGAATGCCGTAGAGCAGCGCTTCCGCGCTCGGCGGGCAGCCGGGCACATAGATGTCGACCGGCACGATGCGGTCGCAGCCGCGCACCACCGAATAGGAATAGTGATAGTAGCCGCCGCCATTGGCGCAGGAACCCATCGAGATGACGTATCGGGGCTCCGGCATCTGGTCGTAGACCTTGCGCAGCGCCGGCGCCATCTTGTTGGTCAGCGTGCCGGCCACGATCATGATGTCGGACTGGCGCGGGGACGCGCGCGGCGCGACGCCGAAGCGCTCTGAATCATAGCGCGGCATCGAGGTGTGGATCATCTCGACCGCGCAGCAGGCGAGGCCGAAGGTCATGAACATCAGCGAGCCGCTGCGCGCCCAGGTGATCAGCGCTTCAGTGGAGGTGACAAGAAAGCCCTTGTCGGCCAGCTCGTTGTTGATTTCGAGGAAGAAGGGATCGTCCTCCCCTACCGGCCTGCCGGTGTTGGGGTCGATGATGCCTTTGGGCTTCGGCGCGACGAGGGTGCCTGAACTGTCGTTCAATCCCATTCCAGCGCTCCTTTTTTCCATTCATAGGCAAAGCCGATGGTCAGCACCGCTAGGAACACCATCATCGACCAGAAGCCGAGCATGCCGAGCTTGGAGAAGGACACCGCCCAGGGAAACAGGAAGGCGACCTCGAGGTCGAAGATGATGAACAGGATCGACACCAGGTAGAAGCGGATGTCGAACTTCATGCGGGCGTCGTCGAACGAGTTGAACCCGCATTCATAGGCGGAGAGCTTTTCCGGGTCGGGATTGCGGTAGGCCACCAGGAACGGCGCGACGATAAGCGCGAGACCGACGACCATCGCCACTGCGATGAACAGGACGATGGGCAGATACGAACTTAGGAGTGCGCTCATGCGGCGACTTTCCTTCGGCGGGCCAGTTCACTTTGATTACAGCAACGGACTCTAATGCGGAAGCGTGACAGTTTAACCCGCTGAACCGTTTTAAGGACCCTATGCTGCGACGCGGCGAGGGTTAGCGCAGCGGTTTCGGCGAAGCAAGTCAAACCTTGTTCAAAATCCGGCCCTGGACGCCATATCGGAAGAAACTGGTCCGATCCGCTCCTGTTTGATTTCCTTCACTTTTTACTCCACTTTTCTCTCCTGACATATCTCCCGCCATTTGCCTGCTAGCATGGCCGGAATCACCGGCTGGAAGTCAGGTAAACGGATCGAGGCAAAGGCACCTTGATGAAGGAAAAAATCTCTCTTCGCATGGCCAGGCGCATCGCGCTCGGCGCGCAGGGCTTTACGGATCCTCGCCCGGGCGGCGAGCCCAATCGTCGGCACCTCGCCCGCGTGCTCTCCCGAACCGGGCTGCTCCAGATCGATTCCGTCAGCGCGGTTGTGCGCGCCCACTACATGCCGCTCTATTCGCGCCTCGGCCCCTACCCGCTTGCGCTGCTCGACAACGCGGCGCTCACCCGCAAGCGCGCCGTATTTGAATATTGGGCGCATGAGGCGTCCTTCTTGCCGGTCGAGACCTACCCGTTGATGCGCTGGCGCATGCAGCGCGCCGAGCAAGGCGAGGAAATGTATCTTGGCCTGGCCAAATGGGGCCGCGAGCGCAAGGAGATGATCGACGAAATCTACAGGGAAATTGCCGAGCGTGGGCCGATCGCCGCCTCAGACATCGAGGGCCACAAGGGCAATGGCGGCTGGTGGGGCTGGAGCGAGGCCAAGCATGCCTTCGAATGGCTGTTCTGGGCCGGGCGCATCACCACCGCCTACCGGCGCGGCTTCGAACGCTATTACGACCTGCCGGAGCGCGTGCTGCCGCAGGCTGTGCTCGATCTGCCGGTGCCGTCGGTCGAGGACGCCCATCGCGAGCTGCTGCGCATTTCCGCCCGTGCCCATGGCATTGCCACTTATGGCGACCTGCGTGACTATTTCCGCCTGGCGCCGGGCGATACGAAAGACCGCATTGAGGAACTGGTCGAGGCGGGCGAGCTGCTGCCGATGAAGGTCGAAGGCTGGGACAAGACCGCCTACCTCCATAAAGACGCTCGCTTTCCGCGCCGGATCGAGGCGCGCGCCCTGCTCGCTCCGTTCGATCCGCTGGTCTTCGAACGCACCCGGACGGAAAAGCTCTTCAGCTTCCGCTACCGCATCGAGATCTACACGCCGGCCGAAAAACGCCAATATGGCTATTACGTGCTGCCGTTCCTGCTCGGCGACCGGATCGTGGCCCGCGTCGATCTGAGAGCCGATCGTCCGGCGGGCGTGCTGCGTGTCCACGCCGCCTACGCCGAAGCCGGCGCACCGGCCGAAACGACAGCCCAATTGGTCGAAGAGCTGAAGCAGATGCAAGCCTGGCTCGGCCTGGAGAGCATCGAAGTGACGCCGGCTGGTGACCTCGGCCCGGCGCTGGCCGACATCCGGGTGTCGTAGCCGCGCGTTGACAGGCCCGCACCTGTAAGCCTAAATCCACCGCAGACGGTCTTCTCCCGGCAAAGGGAGGAGCCAAGAGGGAATGCGGTGCGGGACAAAATCCCAAATCCGCGGCTGTCCCCGCAACTGTAAGCGACGAGCCTCAGCCGAAAACCACTGGGATGTTCCCGGGAAGGCGGCGCCAAGGCGATGACCCGCGAGCCAGGAGACCTGCCGTCTGAGACTTTGAGAATCCGATCGCCCGGCGGGTTTTCCGGGCAAGGAGCCTGTTTTGGATAACAACGGCAGTTTTCCGGCCAATCTAGCGGACGTTCCGTCCGAACCCGAGGACATGTTGGCGGGCGTGACGGTCATCGTCTGCTCCTCCTGCCGCGACGAGACCGGTTCGGATGCGCACCCGAGTGCCGGCGCCCTGCTGGCCGAGGACACGCGCCGCGTCGCATCGGGCGAAAACATCCGCATCCGCACCGTCGAATGCCTTGGCAATTGCAAGCGCCGCCTGAGCGCAGCGCTGCTGCGCGACGGCTGCTGGAGCTACGTCTTCGGCGACCTGGATACGACCAGCGGCGCCGACCTTATCGCCGGCGCAAAACTCTTCGCCACATCCACCGATGGCCTCATTCCCTGGCGCGGCCGGCCCGATTCCCTCAAGCGCGGCCTCGTTGCCCGCATCCCTCCCCTCGACCTGCTGAAGGACTGACCATGAACGCCCCAGTTTCGTCCGCCAACCTTTCCCGCGTCCCTTGCACCGTCGTCACCGGCTTCCTCGGCGCCGGCAAGACGACGCTGATCCGCAACCTGCTCGAAAATTCCAAGGGCAAACGGCTGGCGATCATCGTCAACGAGTTCGGCGATGTCGGCATCGACGGCGATATCCTCAAGGGTTGCGGCGTCGACACCTGCCCGGAGGAAAACATCGTCGAGCTCGCCAATGGCTGTATCTGCTGCACCGTCGCCGACGATTTCGTGCCGGCGCTCGACCAGATTCTGTCGCGCACGCCGAAGGTCGATCACATCCTGATCGAGACCTCCGGGCTCGCTCTGCCGAAGCCTCTCGTCCAGGCTTTCCAGTGGCCGAGCGTGAAGAGCCGCGTCACGGTCGACGGCGTTATCGCCGTGGTCGACGGCCCGGCGCTGGCCGACGGCCGCGTCGCCTCCGACATGGACGCGCTTCAGGCGCAGCGCGCCGCCGACGATTCCCTCGACCACGACGACCCGGTCGAAGAGGTATTCGAGGATCAGATCGCCTGCGCCGACCTGATCATCCTGTCGAAGAGCGACTTGATGGACGCTGCCGGCTCCGCCCGGGCGAATGCCGTCATCGGCGAGCATGTGGCGCGCGCCGTCAAGGTCGTGCCGACCACGCAGGGCAAGGTCGATCCGTCCGTGCTGCTCGGCCTCGGCCTTGCCGTCGAGGACGACATCGAGAACCGCAAGACCCATCATGACGACGAGCTCGACCACGAGCACGACGATTTTGACTCCTTCGTCATCGACATTCCGTCGGTCGCCAATCCGGATGATCTGGCAAAGCGCGTTGCCGTTGCCGCCGAGCAGGAAAACGTGCTGCGCGTCAAAGGCTTCGTCGAGGTCGGCGGCAAGCCGATGCGGCTGCTGCTGCAGGCTGTCGGCCCGCGCGTCAACCACTATTACGACCGCGCCTGGACGGCCGAGGACGATCGCCGCTCGCGGCTCGTCGTCATCGGCCTCAAGGGGCTGAACCGCCCGGCGATCGAGCGTATCCTCGCAGGCTGAGGCAAGCACAAACCGCGATGCACATCCTCACCACGACATCCGCTTCGCTCGACGATCTCGCCGAGCCGATCGACCTCAGGCAGACGCCTGCGGATGTCGTGGCGCTGTCTTTCACCGACAGCGACCTCGCCGGCCTGGCGGCCGCCTGGAAAGCCGACGCGGAGCGGCTGCCGTCGATGCGGCTCGCAGCACTTCGCGATCTCCGCCATCCGATGTCGGTCGACCTCTGGATCGACAGCGTCGCCCGCCACGCCAGGGTCGTTCTGGTCCGCATCCTCGGCGGCTACGACTGGTGGCGCTATGGCTGCGACCAGCTCGCAGCGATCGCCCGTGAGCGCGGCATCAAGCTGGCGCTGCTGCCTGGCGAAAGCCATGACAAGGACCAGCGGCTGATCGAAGCCTCGACGCTGCCGCGCGCCGAGCTTGACGCCTTGCTCGGCTATTTCCGCGAAGGCGGCCCGGCCAATATGGGCGCGCTGATGCAAAGACTGGCGAAGCTTGCCGGGGCGGATGCGGCGGTGGCCGAGCCTGTCGGTGTGCCGAAAGTGGGGTACTATCAGCCGGGATGCGGCGTCGTAGACAAGCTGGAGCTCGCAAACGTCGGCGTTCCTTCACACCCCCCTCTGTCCTGCCGGACATCTCCCCCGCAAGGGGGGAGATCGGCTGTCACCGGCCCCGGCGCTTCTTCTGTTAACTCAACAGTAGAATCTTCTGCGATTGGCGAAAGCGTCGATGACAGCTCAATCTCCCCCCTTGCGGGGGCGATGTCCGACAGGACAGAGGGGGGTGTGACGGAACTCGACGCTGACAACGTCGACACTCCTATCATCCCCATCCTGTTCTACCGTTCGATGCTGCTGGCCGCAGACGTCGCGCCGATCGACGCGCTCGTTGATGCCTTGCGCTCACAAGGCATCGCGCCGGTCCCGATCTTCGTCTCCAGCCTCAAAGACCCGGCGTCGCTGACCTTCGTCGAGAACGCCATCGCCGCACTGAACCCATCAGCGATCGTCACTGCCACCGCTTTCGCCTCCGGCGCCGAACCCGGCGCCGAAACGCTGTTCGACCGCGCCGGCGTGCCTGTCTTCCAGGTCATCGTCGCCACGACGAGACGCGAGGTGTGGGAGAAAAACCAGCGCGGCCTGGCGCCGGCAGATCTCGCCATGCATGTCGTGCTGCCGGAACTCGACGGCCGCATCCTGGCCGGTGCGATTTCCTTCAAGGGCGAGATCGAAACCGATCCGGCGCTCGCCTTCCGCGCTTTCGCCAACCGGCCGGAAGCCGGCCGCGTGGCGCAGGTCGCCAAGCGTATCGCGGCGTTCGTTAATTTGCAGCGGACAGAGCGGGCAAAGCGCAAGCTGGCGATCCTGATTCCGGATTATCCCAGCGCCCCCGGCCGCACCGGTTATGCCGTCGGCCTCGACGTGCCGTCGAGCGTGCTCGCCATGCTGCATGACCTTAAGGAACAGGGCTATGCAGTTGACGGGATTCCGCAAACGGGCCGTGCGTTGCTGGATGTGCTGGAGGTGGGTGGGCACGGCCTTGCTTTGGAGGATTATGTCGCACTTTCGGCTGAGCTGCCGGAGGCTGCGCGCAATGCGGTAGAGGCGGCATGGGGCAAAGCCAAAATCGAAGCTCACGTCAATGCGCCCCCCTCTGTCCTGCCGGACATCTCCCCCATAAGGGGGGAGATCAGCAATTCCGCTGCCGGCTCTTACCCTGCGTTGGACATTGGCGAAAGCAGAGATGAAGGCGCAATCTCCCCCCAAGTGGGGGAGATGTCCGGCAGGACAGAGGGGGGCGCGACAGAACGCCAGCCTTCGCGAACAGGCAGCGAACGACGCTTCCCCTTCCGCGCCGCCACCTTCTGCAACGTCACCGTAGCGCTCGCCCCTGATCGCGGGCGCTCGGCCGGCCGCCGAGCCGACTACCATGATCCGACGCTGCCGCCGCGCCACGAGCTGATCGCCTTCGGGCTCTGGCTGCAGAAATCGCTTGGCGTGCACGCCATCGTCCATGTCGGCGCGCATGGCACGCTGGAATGGCTGCCGGGCAAGACGGTGGCGCTTTCCGACACCTGCTTCCCCGAGATCGTCACCGGCTCGCTGCCCATCATCTACCCCTTCATAGTCTCCAATCCCGGCGAGGCGGCACAGGCCAAGCGCCGCATCTCCGCCGTCACGCTTGGTCATCTGCCGCCGCCGCTGACCGGCGCCGCCCTCGACGAGGCGCAACAGAGGCTCGAGCGGCTGGTCGACGAGTATGCCCAGGCCGACGGCCTGGACCGCCGCCGCCGCGATCGGCTGGCCAGGCTCATCGTCGAGACCGCGCAAAAGTCCGGACTGGCGGCCGAGGCTGGCGTTGGCGGCACCGATGCGCCCGACGAGGCGCTGCGCCGCATCGACGCCTGGCTTTGCGACCTCAAGGATTTCGCCATCAAGGACGGGTTGCATGTCTATGGCCGCGCCCCGACGGGCGAACCCGATCCGCTGCGCCGGCAAAGCGCCGAAGCGGAGAGGGTCGCTCTACTCACCGCGCTCGACGGCCGCCACGTCAAGGCCGGGCCTGCCGGCGCGCCGGCGCGCGGCCGCTCCGACGTGCTGCCCACGGGGCGCAACCTCTTCACTTCCGATCCGCGCACCATGCCGACGCCGACCGCCTACGACCTAGGTCAGGCTGCGGCGGAAGAAGTCGTGCGCAGCTACATGCAATCGCATGGCGACTGGCCGCGCTCGCTGGTCATCGACCTCTGGGGCTCGGCGTCGCTGCGCACCGGCGGCGAGGAGATCGCGCAAGGGCTGGCGCTGATGGGCTGCCGGCCGCAATGGGATGCCGCGACCGGCCGTGTCACCGGCATCGAGGTGCTGCCGCCGGCGGCGCTCGGCCGTCCGCGCGTCGACGTCACCTGGCGAATCTCCGGCCTGTTCCGCGACATGTTCCCGACCCAGATCGCGCTGATCGACGCCGCCGCCAACGCGGTCGCCAGCCGTGACGAAGACGATTCGGAAAACCCCCTTGCCGCAGCGGCCCGCGCCCAGGGCAAGGTCGGTCCGCGTATTTTCGGCACTTCGCCCGGCACCTACGGCGCCGGCGTCGAGGAATTGCTGTCGCGCGGCGAGTGGGGCGCGCGCGAGGAGATCGGCCGGGCTTATCTTGAAGCCACTTCGCACGCCTATGGCGGCGCCGACGGCGAAGCGGTCTCAGCGCCCGGCGCGTTCGAGGGCCGCATCGTCGCAGCCGACCTGCTGGTTCACACCGGCGACGACCCCGGCCGCGACATCCTGGAAGGCTCGGCCGACGTCGCCTTCATCGGCGGGTTTTCGGCGGCGCTCGCCGCGCTCGGGCGGAATGCCGATGTTATCGTGCTCGACACCACCGATCCGAGAAGGCCGAAGCCGCGTTCGGTGAGCGAGGCGGTGGCCAGAGTGGTTCGGGCCCGCGCGGTCAATCCGCGCTTTATCGCCGGCCAAATGCGCCACGGCCCGCGCGGCGCCTCGGAATTCGCCGAGACCGTCGACCGTCTCGTCGGCTTCGCCGAGACTACGCATGCCATTTCGGGCGCACTGATCGAGGCGGTGCACGACGCCTATCTCGGCGACGCGGAAGTCCGCGCCTTCCTCCTGCGCGAGAACCCGGCCGCCGCGAAAGTCATAGCCGAGCGCTTCCTGTCGGCGCGGCGGCGCGGGCTCTGGCATCCGCTTCGCAATTCCATCGACGACGATCTCGCGGCCTTGATCGCCGAGGCTCAGGGAGTGGCGGCATGAACGCGTTCTCGCGCCGCGGCGCCTGCCCTGCCCTCAGCGCGCCGATGCAGACCGGCGACGGGCTGCTGGTGCGGCTCAATCCGGTCGCTGGAGGACTTACGCCGAAGTCGCTGATCGGACTCTGCAAATCGGCCCTGCGCCACGGCAACGGCATCATGGAAGTGACCGCGCGCGGCAGCCTGCAGATCCGCGGCCTGACCGCGGAAAGCGCTGGGCTGCTGACGGCGGAGGTGGATGCGCTTGGCATTGCGGTGCGGAGCGGTGTGCCGGTCGAGACCGGACCGCTTGCCGGCATCGACCCGCAGGAGATTGCCGACCCGCGCCCGTTGGCAGGGCGGATCCGGGCGGCGATTGAAGAAGCCGGGCTGACGGCAAGGCTGGGGCCGAAGGTGTCGGTGGTTGTCGACGGCGGCGGGCAGTTGGCCATGGACGCGGTGACGGCTGATGTACGGGTGAAGGCGGTGCGGGCCAAGGGCGAAGTCCTTTGGAGCGTATCGATTGGCGGGGACGGTCGAAGCGCGAAGCCTCTCGCTGCGGTCTACGTGGATGCCGCGCACGACATCGCCGTTGCTGCGCTGAGAATGGTCGCCGAAAAGGGCCGCGAAGCGCACACGCGCGATCTGTCGGAGCGGCAGCTCAATTCTCTCGCAAGCTGGCGCTCCGTCCCACCCCCCTCTGTCCTGCCGGACATCTCCCCCGCAAGGGGGGAGATTGCTCTGTCGTGGCCGCCTTCGCCAATCACAGACGTGGCGCCATTCTCGGTCGAAAGCGGGGCGCCATCGGCGGAGCTGCCGATCTCCCCCCTTGCGGGGGAGATGTCCGGCAGGACAGAGGGGGGGGCGAAGGAACGCCCACCTACGAGAAGTCCTATCGGCATGTTCGATCTGACAGATAGCCACGCCCTCGGCATCGGGCTGCCCTTCGGCAGCATGCCGGCCCAAAACCTCATCGAACTCGCCACACAAGCCTCGATCCTCGGCTCGACCGAAATCCGCCTCGCACCAGGCCGCGCCCTGCATTTCCTCGGCCTCACCCCATCTGCCTGCTTCGCACTGCAAGCCTCCGCCACCGACCTAGCCTTCGTCACCGACGCAGCCGACCCCCGCATCCGCATCGCCGCCTGCCCCGGCGCGCCGGCCTGCGCCTCCGGCCGCATCGCCACCCGCGCCATCGCCGAGACGATCGCCGCCGAAGGCAGCGACCTGCTGGACCACTCGCTCACCCTGCACATTTCCGGCTGCGCCAAGGGCTGCGCGCATCCGGGCCCGGCGACACTCACCCTGGTCGGCGACGAAAACGGAGCCGGACTTGTCGTTGACGGGACGGCAAAGGCCCTTCCTGCCGGATACAGGCCGGGCTATGACGCCGCGCGCGGCGTCGTCGGCGTCCTTGCCGTGATCCGCAGGCAAAGACATCAGGGCGAAACCGCGGCCGCTTGCCTGGCAAGGCTTGACGCGGCCGGCATCGCCGAACTCTATCGACGGAACTAAAGAATGGCCGCCTACGACTATATTCATGACGGAATGGCGATCTACGAGCGCTCTTTCGCCATCATCCGCGCCGAGACGGACCTATCGCGCTTCTCCGAAGCCGAAGCCGATGTCGCGATCCGCATGATCCACGCCTGCGGCCAGGTCGAAGCCGCCGGCCATTTCGTCTTCTCCAGTAGTTTCGTCGCCGCGGCGCGCACCGCGCTAGCCGCCGGCGCGCCGATCTTCTGCGATGCCGAGATGGTCGCCCATGGCGTCACCCGCGCGCGCCTGCCGGCCGGCAACGAGGTGATCTGCACGCTGCGCGACCCGCGCACAGCAGACATCGCCAAGGAAATCGGCAACACGCGCTCGGCCGCCGCGATCGACCTCTGGGGCGAGCGCATGGCAGGCTCGGTCGTCGCCATCGGCAATGCGCCCACCGCGCTCTTCTATCTCTTGGAAAAACTGCGCGACGGCGCGCCGAAGCCCGCCGCGATCATCGGCATGCCGGTCGGTTTCGTCGGTGCCGCCGAATCCAAGGATGCGTTGGCGGAAAACTCTTATGGCGTGCCCTACGCGGTCGTGCGCGGCAGGCTGGGCGGCAGCGCCATGACGGCGGCCGCGCTCAACGCATTGGCGAGGCCCGGCCTGTGAACGCTCTTCCTAAAGGCAGGCTCGTCGGTGTCGGCACCGGACCCGGCGATCCGGAGCTTTTGACGCTGAAGGCGGCGCGCGCGCTGGCCGAGGCCGACGTCGTCGCCTATTTCGCCAAACGCGGCAACAACAGCAATGCGCGCGCCATCGTCGAGGCGCGCTTCCACCCGGACATGCTGGAACTGCCGCTGCTCTATCCGGTGACGACCGAGATCGACAAGGATCATGGCGACTACCGGTCGCAGATCGCCGATTTCTACGAACAGTCGGCCGAGCAGGTCGCCGGGCATCTGGACGCCGGCAGAACCGTTGCGGTGCTGTCGGAAGGCGATCCGCTTTTCTACGGCTCCTACATGCACCTGCATGTGCGCCTTTCGCACCGCTTTCCGACCGAGGTCATTCCCGGCATCACCGCCATGTCCGGCTGCTGGTCGGCGACCGGCCTGCCGATCGTCCAAGGCGACGATGTGCTGACAGTGCTGCCCGGCACGATGAGCGAGTTCGAGCTGACGCGACGCCTCGCCGACACCGATGCCGCCGTCATCATGAAGGTCGGCCGCAACCTGCCGAAAATCCGGCGCGCGCTGGAGGCGACCGGCAAGCTGGCGAAAGCCGTCTATGTCGAGCGCGGCACCATGCCGGGCAGCGTCTCCACGCGTCTCGCCGAAAAGCCGGACGACAAGGCGCCCTACTTCGCCATCGTGCTGGTCGCCGGCTGGTCGGCCCGGCCCGGAGCCCCCGGAGCAAAGCCATGAGCGGCCGTCTCACCGTCATCGGTCTCGGCCCCGGCAATGCCGATCAGGTCACGCCGCAGGCAAGCCGCGCCGTGGCGGAGGCTTCCTTCTTCTATGGCTACAAGCCCTATCTCGACCGGTTGGAGCTGAGGGACGATCAGACCCGCATCGCCTCCGACAATCGCGAGGAGCTAGCGCGTTCCAACGAGGCGCTGGCCAAGGCCGCCGAAGGCCATCACGTGGCCGTCGTTTCCGGCGGCGATCCAGGTGTGTTCGCCATGGCGGCGGCTGTCTGCGAAGCGATCGAGGCAGGCCCGCAGGAATGGCGGTCGATCGACCTCGCGGTCGTCCCCGGTGTCACCGCCATGCTTGCGGTCGCCGCCCGCATCGGCGCGCCGCTCGGCCACGACTTCTGCGCCATCTCGCTCTCCGACAATCTGAAGCCGTGGGACCTGATCGAGCTGCGCCTGCTGGCGGCCGCCGGCGCCGGCTTCGTCATCGCGCTCTACAACCCGATCAGCAAGGCGCGCCCGTGGCAACTCGGCCGCGCCTTCGAATGCCTGAAAGCGATCCTGCCCGGCACCACGCCGGTGATCTTCGGTCGCGCCACCGGCCGGCCCGACGAGCGCATCGAGGTGTATCTTCTGGCGGATGCCGATGCGGCAAAAGCCGACATGGCGACCTGTATCATCATCGGCTCGCCCGAGACCCGGATTATCAAGCGCGGCGAACGGCCGGCGCTGGTTTACACACCACGCTCGGCAACGGGCTCGAAAAGATGATCGACTTTTGCCGCCAGTTGATCGACGGTCTCGACCGAGGGAACGTCCGGCAAAGGCGGCCGGCGCACCATGATCACTTCGATGCCAAGCGCCCGCGCCGCGGCGACCTTGCCGTAGGTCGCAGCGCCGCCGCTGTTCTTCGAAACGACGGCATCGATGCCATGCGTTTCGAGCAGCGCCCGCTCGTCCGCTTCCGGAAACGGTCCGCGCGCCAGCAGGTAGACCGCATCGGGCACTGCCAGCTTCGGCTCGACCGGATCGACGCTGCGGATGAGATAGCGGTGCTGCGGAGCGACCTCGAAGGCGCCCGCCTCCTGGCGGCCGATCGCCAGGAAGACGCGGCGCGGCGCCGTGCCGAGTGCGCTCGCCGCTTCCGCGACACTGTCGACCAGCGTCCAGCGATCACCGGCGACATGCTCCCAGCCGGGACGCAGCAGGGCGAGAATCGGAACGCCGGTTTGCCTGGCCGCTTCAGCGGCATTGGCGGAAATGCGCGCAGCGTAAGGGTGCGTGGCGTCGATGAGCAGATCGACGTGTTGCTGGCGGAGATAGGCCGCCAATCCTTCCGCGCCGCCAAAGCCGCCGACGCGCACCGGCACGCCTTGCGCCATGGGGCTTTCGGTGCGGCCAGCCAGCGACAGCGTGACCGAGAAGTCCTGTCGGCGAGCCAGCCTTCCCGCCAGTTGCCGGGCCTCCGTGGTTCCGCCGAGGATCAGGATATGGTGGGTCGTCATCATGCCTGCTAAGGGTCCGCGCAGCGCTAGGCTCAGTCCAAAATGGCTTACCATCGTCGGCATCGGCGAGGACGGTGTAGCGGGTCTCGGCGACGAGGCCAAGCGCAGGATTGCCGAAGCCGAAGTCGTCTTCGGCGGCAAGCGGCACATGGCGCTGATGGCATCCCTGGTCAAGGGCGAGGCCCGCTCCTGGCCGTCGCCCTTCGACGCCGAGATGCGCGACGTGCTGACGCTCAAGGGCAAAAACGTCTGCGTGCTCGCTTCCGGCGATCCGTTCTTCCACGGCGTCGGCGTCACGCTGGCGCGCAAGGTGAAGCCGGACGAGATGCTGGTCCTGCCGGCGCCGTCGTCGCTATCGCTGGCCGCGTCCCGCCTGGGCTGGGCGCTGCAGGAGGTCGAAACCGTCTCGCTCCATGGCCATTCGATCGACCTGATCCGGCCCCTGCTCCACCCCGGCGCGCGTATCCTTGCGCTGACATCGGACGGCGACGCCCCGGCCGCCATCGCCAGGCTGCTCGACGAACTCGGTTTCGGCCCTTCCCAGCTGACGATCTTCGAAGCGCTCGGCGGCCCGGATGAGAAGCGTCGTAGCGCTCGTGCCGACGCCTTCGATCCCAAAGACATCAATCCGCTCAACGTGCTGGCGCTTGAAATTGAGCAGACGGCGGATGCGCGCGTCCTGCCTTTGACCGCCGGCCTTGCCGATCATCTGTTCGAGCATGACGGCCAGATCACCAAGCGCGAGATCCGCGCCATCACGCTGTCGGCGCTGGCGCCACGGCGCGGCGAACTGTTGTGGGATATCGGCGCAGGTTCCGGCTCGATCGGCATCGAATGGATGCTTGCGCATCCTTCGACGCGCGCCATTGCCATCGAAGCCGACAGCGAGCGCGCCGCCCGCATCGCCCGCAACGCCGCGCATTGCGGCGTGCCCGGTTTGGTCGTGGTGGAAGGATCGGCGCCCAAGGCGTTGGCCAAACTGGAGACGCCAGACGCGATCTTCATCGGCGGCGGCGGCAGCGATGCCGGCGTGCTGGACAAGGCGATCAAGGCACTGCGGGCCGGTGGCCGGCTGGTCGCCAATGCGGTGACGCTGGAGATGGAGGCTCTTCTTCTCGACCAGCACACCAGGCGCGGCGGTGATCTCACCCGCATCGCACTTACGCGCGCCGCACCGGTCGGGTCCATGCAGGCCTGGCGTCCGGCCATGCCGGTGATGCAATGGAGCTGGGTGAAGCCATGATGGTCGCTGGCATTGGCAGCCGCAAAGGCGTGACAGTGAGCGACGTGCGCGCCGCGGTCGAGACCGCGCTGGAAGCGCATGGGCTGGCGATGACCGCGCTTTCGGCGCTGGCGACCGGCGAAATCAAGCGCGACGAGCAGGCGATTTTCCTGGCCGGTCGTGACCTTGCCCTCCCCGTCATCGTTGTCCCCGACGACGCGCTGCGGGCAGCATCCTCCGGCACGATCAGTCATTCCGATCTCTCGCAGGCTCAAGCCGGGACGCCATCGGTCTCCGAAGCATCCGCCCTTGCCGCCGCCGGCAAGGATGCAAAACTGCTCGGGCCGCGCGCAGTGCTCGGCCCGGTGACCTGCGCCATCGCGCTTGGTGGAGGCTCAGGATGACCGTCCATTTCATCGGCGCCGGACCGGGCGCGGCCGACCTCATCACCTTGCGCGGCAGCCGCCTGCTGGCGGCCTGCCCCGTGTGCCTTTATGCCGGCTCGATCGTCGCGCCGGAACTGCTCGATCATTGCGCGCCGGGCACGAAACTGATCGACACCGCGCCGATGTCGCTCGACGAGATCGAGGCCGAATATGTCGCCGCCCACAAGGCCGGCCAGGACGTCGCGCGCCTGCATTCCGGCGATCTTTCGGTGTGGAGCGCGGTCGCCGAGCAGATCCGGCGGCTGGAGAAGGACAACATCCCCTACAGCCTCACGCCCGGTGTTCCCTCCTTCGCAGCCGCAGCGGCAGCGCTGCGGCGCGAGCTCACTATTCCCGAGCTGGCGCAAAGCCTGGTGCTCACCCGCATCTCCGGCCGCGCCTCGAAAATGCCGCCGGGCGAGACGCTGGCCGGTTTCGGCCGCACCGGCGCGACGCTCGCCATCCATCTTGCCATCCATGCCATCGACCGCATCGTCGCCGAGCTCACGCCACTTTACGGCGCCGAATGCCCGGTGGCCGTCGTCTTCCGCGCTTCATGGCCGGACGAGCGCATCCTAACCGGCATGCTGGGCACCATTGAAGCGCAGCTCGCCGAAAACCCGATGGAGCGCACGGCGATCATCTTCGTCGGCAGCGCCTTGGCCGCGCGGGATTTCGGCGAGAGCTCACTTTACGACGCCCACTATCAGCGGCGTTTTCGCGGACGGGACGGATTGTGAACGGCAGCGCCTTGAACAGAAATGGACAGACCACGGTCGAGCAGGCGCTGGCGCGGCTGAACTTCAAGCCGCGCGCGCTGGACCCCGGCCACGTCTGGCTGGCCGGTGCCGGCCCCGGCGATCCCGGCTGCCTGACGCTAGAGGTGCTGGCGGCGCTCGGGCAGTGCGACGCGCTGGCCTACGATGCGCTGGTCTCGCCGGATGTCGTCGCGGTCGCCGAGGGCGCCGAGCTTTTCTACGCCGGAAAGCGCGGCGGCCAGCCCTCGATGAAGCAGGACGACATCAACGCCCTGCTGGTGCGGCTGGCGCGCGAGGGCCGCCGTGTCGTGCGCCTGAAGGGCGGCGACCCCTATATTTTCGGCCGCGGCGGCGAAGAGGCGCTGGCACTCGCGCACGAAGGGATACCGTTCAGAGTGCTCTCCGGCCTGACCTCCGGCCTCAGCGCCCTTGCCGCCACCGGCATTCCCGCCACCATGCGCGGCATCAACAAGGCCGTCATCCTTGCTACCGGCCACGCCGCCGGCACGGATGACGACATCGACTGGGCAGCGATCGCACGCACCGGCCAGCCGGTCGTCGTCTATATGGGCATGGCCAATCTGCCGATCATCGCCGCCGCGTTGCTCAAGGGCGGCCTCGCGCCTTCGACCCCTGCCGCAGTGATCGTCGCCGCGACCACGCCGCAGGAGCGCACCGTCGTCGCCACGCTTGCGACAATCGCCGAGGAGGCCGCTGCCGCCGGGCTCGCCTCGCCGGCGCTGATCGTCGTCGGTGACATCGTCGCCATGCGCGCGGCACTGGCGGGCGGCACATGACGGCGCGCGCGATCATCATCGGCGCGCCGCGCTCCGGCTCGGGCAAGACCAGCGTCACCATCGGTCTCTTACGCGCGCTTGCCCGGCGCGGGCTGAAGGTGCGCGGGGCGAAGTCCGGTCCCGACTATATCGACCCCGGCTTCCACGCCGCAGCCACCGGCCTTTCCGGCGTCAATCTCGATAGCTGGGCAATGTCGCCTTCCCTGCTCAACGCGCTGGCCACACAGGCGGCGGACGATGCCGAGTTCGTCATCCTCGAAAGCGCGATGGGCCTGTTCGACGGCATTCCCGCGCCTGAAGGCCGCTCGGGCTCCGCAGCCGATCTCGCCCGCCTCTACGGCCTGCCGGTACTGCTGGTGCTCGACGTTTCCGGCCAGTCGACCACGGCGGCTGCCGTCGCCAAGGGTTTTGCTACCTATGATCCCGACGTGCGGATGGCCGGCGTCGTCCTCAACCGCCTTGGTAGCGAACGCCATCGCCGGCTGTCGGGTGATGCCATCGAGGCGATCGGCCTGCCGGTCGTCGGCGCCATCATGCGCGACCCCACGCTCAACCTGCCGGAGCGGCATCTCGGCCTCGTCCAGGCCGGCGAGTACGAGAACCTGATGGGCCATCTCGACCGGCTGGCCGACATGGTCGAGAAGTCGCTCGACATCGACGCCATTTTGGCGTTGGCGACGCCGCTGGAACCGGCGGCCGGCGACTTCGCCGAGGCATTGCAACCGCCTGGACAGCGCATCGCGCTGGCCGAGGATGCCGCCTTCACCTTCCTCTATCCACATGTCGCCACATACTGGCGAAACGCCAGGGCCGAGATCGTTCCCTTCTCCCCTCTCGCCGACGAAGCGCCCGCCGAAGACTGCGATGTCTGCTGGCTGCCCGGCGGCTATCCGGAACTGCATGCCGGCAAGCTTGCGGCCGCTGCCAACTTCCGGGCGGGAATGGCTCGCTTCGCCGCGGCGAAGCCCGTGCATGGCGAGTGCGGCGGCTTCATGGTGCTTGGCGAAGCGCTGGAGGATACGGACGGCGAAAGCCATAAGATGCTCGGCCTGCTCGGCCATTCGACCAGCTTCGCCAAGCGCAAGATGAACCTTGGCTACCGGGAGGCACGCTTGCGTGCCGCCTGCCCGCTCGGCGCTGAAGGCACGCTGATCCGCGGCCACGAGTTCCACTATGCGCAGATGCTTGCTGCCGGCAATGACGAGCCGCTGGCCGACCTCGCCGACGGCCAGGGCAACCCGCTTGGGGCGTCGGGCTATCGGCGCGGCCAAGTGAGCGGCACTTTCTTCCATGCGATTGCGAGGAGCGCATGAGCGGCCTCTCCAAGCCCCGGCAGTTGCTTGACGACATCGGCCTCAGCCTCGTCTTCTTCACGCGGCTGCGCCTGCCGTCGGGCGATTTCGGCGGCCGCAGCCTCGCCGATGCCGTATGGGCCGCGCCCTTTGCCGGTCTCGCCGTCGCCGTCATCGGCGCCCTTGTCTATGCCATTGCTGTCGCCCTGGGCCTTGCCGGCAATCCGGCTGCGGCGCTCGCGCTTGCCGCGACGATGCTTGTCACCGGCTGCCTGCACGAGGACGGGCTTTCCGACATCGCCGACGGCTTCGGCGGCGGCAGGACCCGCGACAAGAAACTGGAGATCATGCGCGACAGCCGCATCGGCGCCTATGGTGCCGCGGCACTTGGCGTCTCGCTGCTCATCCGCTGGAGCGCGCTTTCGGAACTGGCCGGCCCCGGCCATGTCTTTCTGGCGCTCCTTGCCGCTCACGCTGCCTCGCGCGGGCTGTTCGGCGCATTCATGCATCTTTTGCCGCCGGCGCGCTCGGATGGGCTGTCGGCCGGCGCAGGCTCCGTCACTGCCGAGACCGCCGTCATAGGCGCCGCGCTCGGAGCCGTGGCGCTGTTGGCGCTTGGCCTCGGTGGCGCGATCGCGGCGCTCATCCTGCTCGGCCTGTTGTTTGCGGCCCTCCGAACACTCTGCCTCAGCCAGATCGGCGGCCAGACCGGCGACACGATCGGCGCGCTGCAGCAGTTTGGCGAGATCGCGGTGCTGCTTACCGCTTCCGTTTGCCTTTCCTGATTCTCTTTTGGAGACCCTGCCCCCATGTCCCCCCAATCAACTTCCTTCAATTCGCTCGAAGACCTTCGCGCCGCCTGCCTCGACCTGCCTGCCGGCAGCGACACCGCGGCAAGCGCCGTCGCCCGCCGCCAGGACACGCTGACCAAGCCGCCGGGCAGCCTCGGCCGGCTGGAAACGATCGCCGCCTGGCTGGCGCGCTGGCAGGGCCGCGACTTGCCGAAGCTCGACGCGGTAAAAGTCTTCGTGTTCGCCGGCAACCATGGCGTCACCGCGCAGGGCGTGTCGGCCTATCCATCGGAAGTCACTGTCCAGATGGTGGCGAATTTCGCCGGCGGGGGTGCTGCCATCAACCAGCTCGCGCGCATTGCCGGCGCCAGGCTCGACGTCATCCCGCTCGATCTCGAGCATCCGACCAGCGATTTCACGCAAGTGCCGGCCATGGACGAGCAGACTTTTCTCGCCGCCGTCTCGGCCGGCTATGATGCGGTGAGCAAGGATCTGGACCTCGTCTGCTTCGGCGAGATGGGCATCGGCAACACCACGCCGGCGGCCGCGATCTCGACCGCCCTCTTCGGCGGCGGGGCGGAAAAATGGACCGGACGCGGCACCGGCGTCGACGACGCAGGCCTGATCCGCAAGATCACCGCCATCGAGGCCGGCCTCAAGCGCCATGCCGGATCGCTCTCCGATCCGCTCAAGATCGCAGCAGCGCTTGGCGGACGCGAGCTTGCCGCCATCTTCGGCGCCACGCTCGCCGCGCGCCGCAAAAACGTGCCGGTGCTGCTCGACGGCTTCGTCTGCACGGCCGCCGTCGCGCCGCTTGCGAGGCTGCACCCGACGGGGCTGGCGCACACCATTGCCGCTCACGTCTCCGCCGAAGCAGGTCACCGGCGCCTGCTCGAAGCGCTCGGCCTGCCGCCGCTGCTCGATCTCGGCATGCGGCTCGGCGAAGGCTCCGGCGCCTGCCTTGCCGTCAACATCGTCCGCTCGGCGCTGGAGTGCCATGCGAGGATGGCGAGCTTCGCCGAAGCGGGGGTTTCGGAGAAATAACATTTGGTCGAAATTTCAACACTGTTGAAACATCGAAATAACGTCATCTTGATTGTTCCATGAGACAGAGATGTTTCGTGGGAGATCGATCGATGTATTTGAAACGTCTAATATCTGTCGCAATTCTTGGCTGGGCGGCTTCGCCCGCTTTTGCCCAAGACCAATATGTTCGTCCACTTTGCCCCGGCGAAGACGGATCGGCCAGGATTCAGTCGTCGTTCTCGATGACCCTTCCGGTCAAGGATGACGAGGACACCGCAGCACAGCAGCAGGTTGCGCTTTGCTCCTTCTACAAGGTCGCGGCCGGCAGCTGCGCCATGGTGATCGAGACCGTCGCCGACACATGCGAGATCACCGGCATGACGACCAACGTCAACGCCCGGGACCGCAACGTCGGCGGCTATGGCGGATCGCAGGTCACGGTGACCGGCCAGATCACGATGAAGGTCAAGTTCAACGCCAATCTCAGCAAGGCGACGCTGTAGCCGCCGTCGCGGCCGACTTCGTTGTTTTTGTGAGAAGATTTGGTGGGTGTGCACAGGATCGAACTGTGGACCCGCTGATTAAGAGTCAGCTGCTCTACCAACTGAGCTACACACCCACACCGCCGGGAAACCCAGCGTCGGCGGGCATATAGCCGCCGGATTCGGCGATGTCCAGCCCTGCCGGATCATTTCCCGACAAATCGACGCGGCATGATCCCGAAAAGTGGATTTCGGTTTTCGGAAAAGATCATGCCCGCTCGAAAAAAGGCCGCAGGCGTCAGAGCATGAGCCTGCCTTCCGCCACCTTGACCGCATGTCCGCCAATGCGCGCGGAGGTCAGTTTTGCGCCATCGACATTGAGTTCGAGCCGGATGCGCGACGGCCGGCCCATTTCCAGCCCCTGCTCGATCCAGAGCTGCGAGATTCCGTCCGTCGGACCATCGAAATGCATGATGGCGCCGGCAAAGGCTGCCGCCGCAGAACCGGTCGCCGGGTCTTCGTAAGAGGGAGATCCGGGCACGATCATGCGGGCATGGAAGGCGCTGTCGTGATGCACCGTCTCGCGGCAATAGACATAGGGGCCGGCGAAGGCCCAATCGCTCTTGCGCGGGGCGAGTTCCGACCACGCCTGGTTGTCGAGGCTGATCCGCTCCGCCACATCGAGACCGGCAACGGGAATGGTGACGTAGGGCACCCCGGCCGACCAGAAGGAGACGCGGTGATTCTCGAAGCCGATCTCGTGCGGGCCGAGGCCGAGTGCGGCGCCGATCGCCTCCGGATCGGCCTTAAGTTCCAGCCGTTCCGGCAGTCTCGCCAGGTCGAATTCGGCGAAGGTGGCGCCGTCATGCGTGCTGACCGCGCAGCGCACCGGGCCGATATTCTCCTCCAGCACGAAGACCCCCGCCGCCTCGCCTTTCAGCTCCGCAAGCGCGATCGCCGACCCGACGGTCGGGTGGCCGGCGAAAGGCATTTCATAGTCCGGCGTGAAGATGCGGATACGGTTGCGGTGCTTGGGATTTTCGGGCGGCAGCACGAAAACCGTCTCAGACAGGTTGAACTCGCGCGCGATCGCTTGCATGGCCGCATCGTCGAGCCCCTTGCAGTCCAGCACCACGGCAAGCGGATTCCCGGCCAGCCGTTCGGTCGTGAACACATCGTAAAGCAAGTAACTGCGCGCCATGGAAAGAACCTTCCGCCTCATCCCGATTTTCTGCCTCAATCCCAACATGAGGGAAATTTAATTTGAAATTCGAACCTTAAAGCCTGATTTGTGCACGGATAGGGACATCAATTTTCCGTTATAGGGGTCCGGCGTGGACCAGGTTGTCAATCCGCCAAAGGCGGAATCCGGTACTTCGATCGAGGCGGCTCTGGGGCTCGACGGCAAGGGTGTGAGCCGCAAGCGTCGCCGCGGCTGGCTTTACACGCTGCTGGCGCTGGCGATCGTGGCGATCGCGATCGGCCTCTACCGGTGGAACGCGGCCTCGACGCCCCGGATCGAATACACGACCGCTCCGGCGGCCGTCGCCGACCTGACCGTCCAGGTGTCGGCAACCGGCACGCTGCAGCCGCTGACGCAGGTCGATATCTCCAGCGAGCTTTCCGGTGTTGTCCGCTCGGTCGCGGTCAACGAGAACCAGCAGGTCAAGAAGGGCGACGTGCTGGCGACGCTCGACACTGCCAAGCTCGAGGTCCAGATCGAACGCGCCACCGCCTCGGCCAAGGCGGCAGCGGCGGCCGTCGAGAATGCCAAGGTCACGTTGCAGGAAAACGAGAACGCGGTGGCGCGCGCCAGCGCGCTAACCAAGCGCGGCATGGCGACGGACCAGTCGCTCGAGGCAGCGACCGCGACGCGCGACCGCTCCAAGGCAGCGCTCGACAGCGCCGAAGCCAATCTGGCCATCGCCCAGGCTGATCTGAAGGCGCAGCAGACCGACCTTGCCAAGAGCACGATCTACGCGCCGATCGACGGCATCGTGCTCACGCGCTCGGTTGATCCCGGACAGACGGTCGCCTCTTCGCTGCAGGCACCGGTGCTCTTCGTCATCGCCGCCGACTTGCGGAACATGGAGCTGCAGGCGGCGGTGGACGAGGCCGATATCGGCCAGGTCAAGCCCGGCCAGCATGCCCGCTTCACGGTCGACGCTTTCCCGGACCGTCCCTTCGACGCCGAGATCCGCGACATCTCCTACGCCTCCGTCACCACCGACGGCGTCGTCACCTACAATGCACGGCTGGAAGTCGACAACGGCGAACTTCTGCTCAGGCCCGGCATGACCGCCACGGTCGCGGTGGTGACCAAGCAGGCCAAGGGTGTGCTGACCGTTCCGGCCACCGCCTTCCGCTATCGCCCGATCCAACAGGCGGCGCGCGGCTGGAGCCTGAGCGACCTGTTCACCGGCCGCATGGGCCGTCCCAACCGGCAGCGCGAGGCGACGAAGGCGCCGACCGACGGCTCGCGCACGCTCTACGTGCTGGAAAACGGAAGGCCGCATCCGGTCAACGTCAAGATCGGGTCGACCGACGGCGAACTGACCGAGATCACGTCGGGCCTCGAGGAAGGCGCCTACGTCATCACCGGCTCGCAGCAGCGGAGTTGACTATGATGTCGGCTCCCCTGCTCATCACGTTCGACAAGGTCTGGAAGAGTTATGGCGAGGGCGAGGCGCGCGTGCATGCGCTTGCCGGCGTCGATCTTGCGATACGCAGAAGTGAGTTCGTCGCCATCATGGGGCCGTCCGGCTCGGGCAAATCGACGGCCATGAACATCATCGGCTGCCTCGACACGCCGTCGGCCGGAATCTACAGCTTCATGGGCGTCGATGCCGGCCGGCTCGACCGCAACCGCCGCGCCCTGCTGCGCAACCTCTATGTCGGCTTCGTCTTCCAGGGCTACAATCTCCTGCCCCGCACGACGGCGGCTGAAAACGTCGAGCTGCCGCTGATCTATCGCGGCGTTTCCGCTCGCGAGCGCCGGGAGCTGGCCATGCAGGCGCTCGCCCAGGTAGGGCTGGTCGGACGCGAGCACCACACGCCGGCCGAGCTGTCGGGCGGCCAGCAGCAGCGCGTGGCGATCGCTCGCGCCATCGTCACCCGGCCGACGCTGCTCGTTGCCGACGAGCCGACCGGCAATCTGGACACCGCGCGCACGCATGAGATCATGGAATTGCTCACCAGGCTGAACGCCGAGCTCGGCCTCACCATCGTCATGGTCACCCATGAAGCGGATGTCGCAGCTTATGCCGAGCGCACGATCCGCTTCCTCGACGGCCACGTCGCCGCGGACACCGCGAACGCGGAGGCGGCATGATCTGGGAAACGGTCCGCCTTTCGCTGATTTCCATCCGCAAGAACGTGCTGCGCTCGTTCCTGACGCTGCTCGGCATCGTCATCGGCGTCGCCGCTGTCATCGCCATGCTGACCATCGGCTCGGGCACCACCGAGAAGGTCAAGGCCGACATTTCCAAGCTCGGCAGCAATCTTCTCGTCGTCCGCGCCGGCCGTCCCGCCGGGCCCGGCGGACCGGGCGGGCTCGACCAGGTCACGCGTCCGCTGGCCGAAAAGGATGTTACGGCACTCGTTGCGCATTTGAGCGGCGCGCGCGCCATCGCGCCAGCCTCGCAGAAGCAGGTCCGCGTCATCTTCGGCACGGAGAGCCTGACGTCGGGCGTCACCGGCACCGACAGCGCCTATCTCGACGCGCGCGACTGGAAGCTGGTTTCCGGCCGTCCGTTCAGCGATTCCGAGACGCGCGCCGGCGCCGGCGTGTGCCTGATCGGAGAGACGGTACGTCAGCAATTCTTCGGCGCCGGCGACCCGGAAGGCGAGATCATCCGCGTCAACCGCACCTCCTGCAGGATCATCGGCCTGCTCGAGCCGAAAGGGTACACCGGCTTCGGCCAGGACCAGGACAATGTCGTGCTGATGCCGCTTGCCGCCTACCAGCGGCGCATCGCAGGCAACCGCGATATCGACAACATCTACATCGCCGCCGATGACCGCACGCCGACCACCGAACTGCAGCCGCGCGCCGAGGACATCCTGCGCGACACGCGCCGCATCACGCCCGACCGCGATCCCGATTTCTCGATCCGCGACATGACCCAGATCGCCGACGCCATGGCCAGCGCCACCACCACCATGACCGGCATGCTCGGCGCTGTCGCCGGCGTCAGCTTGCTTGTCGGCGGCATCGGCATCATGAACATCATGCTGGTGTCGGTCACCGAGCGCACGCGCGAGATCGGCATCAGGCTGGCGATCGGCGCGCACGAAAAGCACATCCTCATCCAGTTCCTGGTCGAGGCGACGGTGCTGTCGCTGCTCGGCGGCATCATCGGCATCCTGATCGGCCTGGCGCTCGCCGGGCTCGCTTCGGCGACGCTGACTATACCGTTCGCGCCGAGTCCGGCGGTGATCCTGCTTGCCGTCGGCTTCTCGGCGCTGATCGGCATGGTCTTCGGCTTCTTCCCGGCCTTGCGCGGCGCCAGGCTCGACCCGATCGACGCGCTACGGCATGAGTGACATGAGTGACGCCTCGCCTGCCCGCAACCGTTTCAGGCCAGCTCGTTGGCAAAATGCCATTCTATCAGCGGCTTCATATGGCCCATCAGGCCGTCGGGCAGGTCACCGGCATGGCGGATAATGACCGGACTCTCGATCTCCGGCTGGGCCTCCGTGGCGACGAAGGCGCTGATGCGCCGCGCAACCTCTTCGGCCGGCTCTGGAACATGATAGCGGCGGAAGATCACCGTGCCGCTCGATGTCGATAGCGCATGGTAGCGCTGCCCGCGCCGAGCCGCCGAAAGGTCGATCCCGGTTTCCTCGCCCACCTCGCGGATCATGTTGAAGTCGACATCGACGAGACCTTCGCGGAAATCGACCGGCTCGAAGGAGCCGGCGGCGAAGTAGACGCGGCCGGCATTGACCGTGTGCGAGCCCATGCGGATCGCCACCAGCGCATTGTCGCCGGCGACCAGCACGGCATGCGCATAGGCATGTTCGGCGCCGCTCAGCTCGGGGCTTTTGCGCCACAGCATGAAGGTCGAGTACCTCACCGCATGGCAGCGGCCGACGAGCCGGCTGTCGCGATAGCTGAGCGCCGAAAGCAGCACCACCGTGCCGTCGAAGAGCGCCGGCTTGGCCGCCATTTCGCGCCGCCAGTTCTCGGCGATCGCCGCCTCGTTGTTGCGTTCGAAGGGATGAGGATTTGGGTCGAGCCGCACGTCGACGTCGTCGACCGGCAAGATGACGTTGCGCGGCAGGTCGAAGCTCACGGGGCTCAGGCCATGTCCAGGGTGATCACCACCGGGCAATGGTCGGAGGCTTTCGGCCTGTCCCAGCCGGCCCGCGGGAAACGTTCGACTTCCTGACCGGACGGAAAGATGGTGCGCCATGGCTGGCCGTGGCGGATGATCTCCGGAACCGCGGTCGCGTTCTTCGCCGCCAGCGCCTTCGACAGCAGGATATAGTCCAGCTGGCACAGGTGCCGCTCCTCCGGCCCGCGCGTGTGATAAAAACTCCAGCGGTCCATCTCGGGCCGCCGCTCGACGACATTTTCGCAAAAGCCGCCGGCGGTCAGAACGTTGATCGAGGACTGGGCTTCGTCGACGACCTGGAAGCGGTAGCCGTCGAAGCTGTCGCCTTCGATCTTCACGCGCTGCCGGTAATCATTCATGTCGCCGCAGATCGCCCAGCGCTTGTCGGCCGCATAATCCTTGCCGAAACGGTCCTCGATAATGCGGCGCACGGCCTGCGCCTCGGCGATGCGCAACGGCATCGTCGCCTCGCGGCCATCGAGCCCGTTGCGTGGCGAGCCCATCGATTTGAAATGCACCAGGTAGAGCGTCAGCGGCACGCCGCCAACCGTCACGTCGATTTCCAGGCAGTCCCGCCGGAAGATACGTTCGTTGGCCAGATGCCCGAGCGCCAGCAGCTCCGGCGTGAACAGGCCGAACTGCTCGAACGTGACATAGGCATGGCTGGTCATGCGCACGAATTCGATCGGCTGGCCCTGCGCGGTCTCGCTGCGCATCATCACGGCGACGTCGATGCCGCGCGAGTCGTTGCCGGCGGTGGTGTATTTCTGGCGGTATCCCTGCCCGATCATCTTGAAGAGATAGCCATATTCGAAGGCCTTCAGCGCCTCGATATTGTCGACCTCCTGCATGCAGATGATGTCGGCGCGGGTTGCGGCTATGGCGAGCGCGGTAAGCTGGCGGGTGTCGTCGGACTGGGCGATGGTGCGCGCCTGTTCGAGCAGCCTGTACTCGGCCTCGCTCTGGATATCGAACAGCGCCAGCGTCCGGTCCTCGTTGAGCTGGTTGCGATAGCCGGAGAAATCGAACCTGTTCATCAGGTTCTCGACGTTGAAGGTAGCGAGGCGCAGCGACATGGCCGCGACCTTTGCCTGCAAGCGGGCGCGAAGACAAGAGCCTGATCCCTACCCGCTAAGGTTGATCCATCATGGTTGACGGAACCTTTCCGTTCATCCTCCGTTCAGACGGAAAGTTCCATCAATAGGCCTCTTCCCGGGATGTTCTGGGCGTGGGGCCTGTACTCTTGGAGAGTGAAATGAAACCGCTCTTTTCTTCCCTCAGATCCGGGCTCCTTGTCCTGGGTCTTGCGGCCGGCGTGACGACACCGTCGATCGCCGGCCCGATCCTGCAACCCAATCTCTCGACTGCGACCAGCACGGCCGCGTCGCAGATCGTCCCCGTCCGCGACAGTTGGGCCGGCGGCAACAACTACTCGCCGCAGATGTATGACTGGCGCTGGCGCCGCGGTGGCGACTGGCGCGGCCGCGACTTCAGATGGCGCGGCGGCGACTTCCGCGGCCGTCATTTCTCCCGCAACTGGGACGGCGGCAGATGGGATGGCGACTGGCGCTGGCGGCATCATCGCCATCATCGCCATTTCCGTAGTGGCGACGCGGCCCTTCTGGGGCTGGGCCTCGGCCTCGGCCTGGGCGCCCTGGCCTACGGCAATTATTACGATCCCTATCCGCGCTACTATCAGCCTCGGCGCATTTACCGGACGGAGCGGCTCTCCGAGGCCCATGTCCGCTGGTGCTACGATCGCTATCGGTCCTATAGGGCCTGGGACAACACGTTCCAGCCCAACTACGGTCCGCGCCGGCAGTGCATTTCGCCCTATATCTGAGCCCGTCGGCAGGAAAAATAAAAACGGCGCCCATCGCGGCGCCGTTTTTATTTCGGCAAAGGAAACCGCCTGCGGGGCAATAACCTTAAATTCAGCAGAGACGTCTATCTGTGGTGCGGTGCCCCCACGATGACGATCGCCGTGTTGCGATCCGCTAGGACGAGCCCGCCATGGCCGAGAACAAGTTGAGAGGCAAGCACCGGCAACGCGTGCTGAAGGGCGCGGCGATCCTGACCGGCATCAACAATTCCGAGGTCAAGTGCACGGTGCGCAACATGCATCCTGGCGGCGCCGAATTGAAGGTGCCGATCGAGGCGCGCGTGCCCGACGAATTCCTGCTTTACGTGCCGACCGACGGCATCGGCTACAAGGCGATCGTCCGCTGGCGCCGCGACGACCGCATCGGCGTCGAATTCACCGGCACCGAGCCGAAGCCGCACTGGCATTACGGCTGAGCATGGACAACCCGGCGGATCGCTCCGCCGGCTCCTAAGCAATTATGCAGGCGCGAATTAGTTCTTCGCCTTGTCGACTAGGTTGCTCTTGGCGATCACCCGCGCGGCCGCAGGGCGAAGCCCGAGGACGCGCAAGGCGGAAGAACGTAGATCGCCTCAGTTCTTCGCCTTGTCGACGAGCTTGTTCTTGGCGATCCACGGCATCATCGCGCGCAGCTTGGCACCCACCTCTTCGATCTGGTGGCTGTCGTTCATACGGCGGATGCCCTTGAAGCGCGAGAGACCGGCGCGATATTCCTGCATCCATTCCGAGGTGAACTTGCCGGTCTGGATATCCTTCAGGATGCGCTTCATCTCGGCCTTGGTATCGGCGGTGATGATGCGCGGCCCCGAGACATATTCACCCCATTCGGCGGTGTTCGAGATCGAGTAGTTCATGTTGGCGATGCCGCCCTCATAGATCAGGTCGACGATCAGCTTGACCTCGTGCAGGCACTCGAAATAGGCCATTTCCGGCGCATAGCCGGCTTCCACCAGCGTCTCGAAGCCGGCGCGGATCAGTTCGACCAGGCCGCCGCACAGCACCACCTGCTCGCCGAACAGGTCGGTCTCGCATTCTTCGCGGAAGTTCGTCTCGATGATGCCCGAGCGGCCGCCGCCCACGCCGCAGGCATAGGAGAGCGCGAGGTCGAGCGCGTTGCCCGAGGCGTCCTGGTTGACGGCGACCAGGCACGGCACGCCGCCGCCCTTCTGGTATTCGCCGCGCACGGTGTGGCCGGGGCCCTTGGGCGCGATCATGACGACGTCGACCGAAGCCTTCGGCTCGATCAGGCCGAAATGCACGTTGAGGCCGTGGGCGAAGGCGATCGCCGCGCCATCGCGGATATTCGGTGCGATCTCGTTTTTGTAGATGTCGGCCTGCAATTCGTCGGGCGTCGCCATCATCATCAGGTCGGCCCATTTGGCGGCGTCCGCCACGGTCATCACCTTGAGCCCGTCGGCCTCGACCTTCTTGGCGGTCGCCGAGCCGGCCTTGAGGCCGATGGCGATCTCCTTGACGCCGGAATCCTTGAGGTTGAGCGCATGCGCCCGGCCCTGGCTTCCATAGCCGATGATGGCGACCTTCTTGCCCTTGATCAGATTGAGATCGGCGTCACGATCGTAATAGACACGCATTTTCGTCTTCCTTCCCGTTTTGAAGATCAGAGGCCTTGCGGCCGGTTGTTTGCTCCGAAAAGAGCGAGAAACTGCTGCGTCGCGCGGGCGGCGTCGCCGCCGATCGTCGCCTCGGTCAATTGCAGCCGGTCGCCGAGCAGAAGCCGGATCTGCACGTCGCGGCCGACCAGCCCGAAAAAGGTCCGGAACGCCGTCTCGGCGTCGTCGAAGTCGAGCAGCCCGGCCTGCCGTCCCGCTTCCAGCACGGGCTTCAGGCGCTTGGCCAGTGCGAAACGGCCGTTCTGCAGCACGATGGCGCCGAGATCGTCCTTGCCCTCTTTACGCTTGATCGGGCCGGCATGGCCGACAGCAACGCGGTTCAGCGCGACCGAAGTGTCGCTGGAGATCACCTTCAGCCAGTCGGACGCAAAGCGCTCAAGGCTTGCCGTCAGCGAGGCGAGGTCGAGACCTTTGCGGTCGACGGGCGCCACACGCACCTTCGAGGCCTGCCACTGCACCGTTGCCGTCAGCAGCCCGTCGCGGTCGCCGAACCATTTGTAGAGCGTTTCCTTGGAGCAGCTTGCACGCCGCGCCACCGCTGTCATGGTGAGGTTGTCACCCTCCTCCACCAGCAGGCGAAGTGCCGCGTCCAGAACGGCCTGCTGCCGCTCGGTAAGCGCTTCGCTGTTGTCGATCTCGGTGCCTGCCTGCAGCACGCTCTGTCCCGCGCTATCGAAATTCTGAAGAGTACCGTACGTTACGGTTCGGCCTCTATGCCGTATTGTCCAAAGCCATGCAAGCCCTATTTTCCGCTAGCGACTTGGATATCGAGGCTGGAGCGAGAAATGCTGGTCGGGTTGCTTGCATTGGCTGTTGCCGCCGCCTTCACCGGCGCCGCCATCTATGTCAGCGTCGCCGAACAGCCGGCACGGCTGGCGCTCGACGACAAGGCATTGCTGCGGGAGTGGCAGCCTTCCTACAAGCGCGGCGCCGCCATGCAGGCTTCCATTGCCATTGTCGCCTGCGTTCTCGGACTGATTGCCTGGTGGCAAACCGGCGTATCTGGCTTTCTGGCGGGCGCAGTGGCGATCATCCTGCCCTGGCCATGGACACTGCTGGTGATGATGCCGACCAATCGTTTGCTGGAAGCGATGAAGGTCGAGGCCGACAATCCGCACGCAAGATCAATGATCGTCAAATGGGGCAAAATGCATCTGGTCCGCGTCGCGCTTGGCGCGCTGGCGACGATCGCGTTTCTTTGGGCATCGCATCTGCCCTGAAAGCCCCGATCGGTCGGCGCATTCATTCCAGGATCGGCGGGTCGCGCAGCCGCCCGAGCAGCGCAGCCAGCGTCTCCAGTTCCTTGGCGGAAAGCCTGTCGCCCATGAGGTCGGCGATGGACGCGCCGTAGACCGCCCAGATGCGGCGGCGCGTCTCCCGCCCCGCCGGCGTGATGCGCACGGTCTGGCCGCGGCCGTCGTCCGAGACGGGCAGCTTTTCCACCAAGCCATCCGCCTCGAGCCGGGCCAGCAGCCGCGAGACGTTGTACTGCGCCAACAGCACGCGATCGATCAGCTCGAAAGGCCGCAAGCCGCCCTCGCCTGCTTCGGCGAGCTCGTGCAGCACGTCGTACCAGGCAAGCGGCGGCAGGCCGCTTGTCTTCAGCGTGTCCTCGGTCTTCTCGACCAGCTGGCGCGACACGCGCATCAGGCGACCCCAGGCTTTGATGGTTTCGGGCGAAGGAGATCTTTTCGTCATAGACGGGACTCTATTCGATAGATGCAATTGCATCAAGCTTGACGATCGATGCATCCGCGTCTACATAGATGCAATTGCATCGACAAGGAGTTCTCCGATGAAACATGAAATCTGCAAGATCGCCGACATCCCGCAGACCGGCAGTCTGGTCGCGCCTTTCTTCGGCCGCGAGGTCCATGTCTGGCGCAGCGGCGAGCGCATCCGCGCGGCTGCCAATACCTGCCTGCATTTCGGCGGGCCGCTCGACTGCAAGGACGGCGCCTTCGTCTGCCAGTGGCACGGCGCCCGCTTCGACATGGAAAGCGGCGAGCGCCTCGAAGGCCCGGCGCCGAAGGGCTCGCGCCTGATGTTCCTGTCGACCCGCGTCGAGAACGGCGCGCTGAACTATGTCTGGGGAGAGTGAGATGACGGCCAGGCTCACCCTCGTCAGCCATCACCTTTGCCCCTACGTCCAGCGCGCGGCGATCGCGCTTGCCGAGAAAGGCGTGCCGTTCGAGCGGGCGAACGTCGATCTTGCCAACAAGCCGGACTGGTTCAAAGCCGTCTCGCCCCTCGGCAAGGTGCCGTTGCTTCGTGTCGGGCGAGATGACGCGGAGGAAGTCATCTTCGAATCGGCCGTCATCCTCGAATTCCTCGAGGAGACGGAGGCCAATCCGTTGCACCCGGCCGATCCGCTCATGCGGGCCAGGCACCGCGCCTGGGTCGAATTCGGCTCGGCCATCCTCAACGCCGTAGGCCGCTTCTATTCCGCTGACGATGAGGCTGGCTTCCTCAAGGAATGCAAAGCTCTGTCCGAGATGTTCGCGCGTGTGGAGGCGGAACTGTCGGCAAGGCAGAGCGGCCCATGGTTCGCCGGCAATCGCTTCTCGCTGGTCGACGCCGTCTACGGACCGATCTTTCGCTATTTCGACACGTTCGACCGGATCGGTGATTTCGGCGTCCTGGACGGAAAGCCTCTCGTCCAGGCCTGGCGCAAGGCGTTGAGCGAACGGCAATCGGTGAAGGAGGCCGTCAGTCCGGACTATCCGCTGCGGTTGCGCGCCTTCCTGCGGGCAAAGGCATCCTATCTGTCGCAGATGATCCGGCTGCAGGCCATTGCAACTCCGCAAGCCCGATCCGCCTGAACGGGTTAATCACCGTTCCGGCAACCATGGCGGCGAGGATTTGCGGCCCCGGCGGGACCTTCGCCAGCGCCGCCACCAGCCGGTCGCGCAGGAACGGCAACACGGCGGAGTCCGACTGGTAGAACGGCGTCAACGACAACGACAGCGCCTGGAAGACCCGCACGTGCCAGCGGCGTGTCCTTGCATAAGTTTCCAGCGCTTCGTCGATGTCGCCCGTTCGCGCCAACGCATGGCTGAGTGCTGCCGCGTCGAGCAGCGCCATGTTCGCGCCTTGCCCGAGCTGCGGGCTGGTCGAATGGGCGGCGTCGCCGATAACCGCCAGCCGCCGGCCGGCCGGCAACGTCATCGTGTGGTGGCCGTAGCGGGCGAGCGAGAGCTGCTCGAAACTGTCGATCTGGCTGGTGAAGGCCTCGCATTGCGGCCAGACCGAAACCACCCTCGCCTTCCAGGCATCGAGGCCTGCGGCCTTCACCTGCTCCGCATCGGCCGGCTTCAGGCTCCAGAAGAAGGCTGCCATGGCTCCCGCGCCAGGGTCCGGCCGGCCGATCGGCAGCACGCCGACCATGATGCTTGCCTTGTCGTAGCGCTGCAGCAGCGCCTTTTCGTCGAAGCCGTCGCGCCAACCGAGTGAGGCCCAGAAGGCTCCGTAGGCAAGCGAGCGCGGCATGGCCAAGTCGCCGAGGCTTTGCCGCAACTCGATTTCGTGCCGCTGGCATCGACCACAAGGTCGAACAGACCCAGCCGTCTTCCATTGACGCAAGCGAGCGTTGCGCGCTCACCTTGCTCAAGCGTCTCGATCTCGACATTGGTTTCGATGGGAATTTCGGCGCGCCGGGAGGCACGATAAAGCGCGCCGAACAGCGCCGCACGGTGCACCGCAAGACCGAATCGGCGGCCGCGCCGCACATCGTAGCGAACGTCGAGCACCGTTCGCCCGCTTTTGGCGTCGGTGCCATGCAGCCGCTCGATGCGGCTTCCCAGCGAAAGGATCTCGTCGAGCAGGCCCAGGTCGCCGAGCACCGTCAGCCCGGTCGGCTGCAGCATCAGACCCGAACCGACAGGCTTCGGCTCGTCGAAGCGCTCGAAGACGGTGACCCTGTGCCCTGCCCGCTTGAGATAGAGCGCCGCGGCCAGTCCAGCCGGACCGGCGCCGGCAATCGCGATCTCGTAAGACTTGCTCATTGCCCCCAACCCGAACCGGCGCGGGGAACAATCCCGCACCGAAAGCGCCAGATCAAGCGGCGCTTTGACGCTTATCCAAAGGGAGGAAAAGCTCAGGCCTGCGCGGCATCGAAGGCGGCGCGTGCCTCGCGCACCGCATCATGGTTGAGCTCGGCCCATTGGATGAGCAGTTGCAGCGGCGCGAACATCGAGCGGCCGAGATCGGTGAGGCTGTATTCGACGCTCGGCGGCTTGGTCGGAAAGACCTCGCGATGCACATAGCCGTCGCGCTGCAGGTCGTAGAGCGTCTGCGTCAGCATACGCTGCGAGATATCGGGCACCAGGCGGCGCAACTCCCCGAACCGGTAAGGCTTCTCGGCCAAAGCCATGACCAGCAGCGAGCTCCATTTGCCGCTGATGCCCTGGATCACGTCGCGAACCGGGCAATCGCCGAAATTGCCGCCGCCGGTCATGGCCTTGTAGACCTCGAGCTTCGATTTCAGGTTGAAGATCTTGCTGTCCATCGCGACGTTCCGTTGGGCGAATGACGGCCGGCCGGTGGTTCCCGGGCTGTGCCTACCTCCCGAAAAACTGCCTTCTTTACGGCCTCTGGTCAATTCCTATTTTAGCGCTGGTCTCTTTTTGAGACCATAACCATACCCGCCCTTCGACGCAATTTTCAGGAACCTCCCCATGACCGAAACCCTTCTCGTTACCGGCGTTTCCGGCCATCTCGGCCGCGCCGTCGTCAACTATCTGCTGGACGCGCAAAAGGTCGCGCCGGCCAGCATCATCGCCACCACGCGCAATCCTGAAAACCTCGCCGATCTGGCGGCTTTGGGGATCACCGTCAGCGCGGCCGATTTCGACAACCAAGCCTCGCTGGAGAAGGCATTCAAGGGCGCCGACCGGGTGCTGATCATTTCGACCGGCGAGCTCGACCTGAAGAGCGACCGGCGCCTCAAGCAGCATCAGGCAGCGGTGGCAGCGGCCAAGGCAGCCGGTGTCTCGCGCCTGCTCTACACCTCGATGCCCAATCCCGAGCCGGTCTCGCCGGTGCTGTTTGCCGGCGACCACTACGGCACCGAGCAGGCGATCGAGGCGAGCGGCATTGCCTACACCGTCTTCCGCAACGGCTGGTATCAGGAGAACCTGTTCATGGCGCTGCCGCACGCCATCTCGTCGGGCAAGTGGTACACGTCGGCCGGCGACGGGCGCATCGCGCACGGCGCGCGCGACGACATGGCCGCCGCGATCGCCGCCAGCCTCGCTTCCGGCTCGACGGAGAGCCGCATCTACACGCTCACCGGTCCGCATGCTTACACGACCAACGAAATCGCCGCCTTGGTAACCGAAGTCACCGGCAAGCCGCTGGAGGTTATCCAGGTGCCTGACCAGGCTCTGACCGAGGGCGTCAAGGCGGCCGGCTTGCCTGAGGACTTTGCTCGCATCATCGTCTCCTTCGACGCCAACACGCGCTCCGGCCGCATCGGCATGGTGACCGATGCGATCGAGACGTTGTCCGGCCGCAAGCCGCAAACGCTGAAGCAGTTCCTCGAAGCGAACAAGGCAGCGCTCGCCAATCCGGACCAGCCGCATCATTGACAGTTGGCTGCGCCAGGAAGGCCGTGTCTTCAGGCACGGCCTTCTAATTAGATGGCCACCTGCGTGCCGATCTCGACGACGCGCCCCGTGGGAATCTGGAAGTACTCCGTCGCATCCGCCGCTGTTTTCGCAAGGCCGATGAACAGCCTGTCCTGCCAGACCGGCATGCCGGAATTGGGCGAGGCTTTCAGCGAGCGCCGCGACAGGAAGAAGGACGTCGTCATGATATCGAACTTCCAGCCCTGCTTGCGGCAGATCGCGAGCGCCCGCGGAATGTTCGGCTGCTCCATGTAGCCGAAAGTCAGCGTCACCCGCATGAACAACTCGTTGACGGTCTCCAGCTTCACCCGCTCGCTGTCCGGCACGACAGGTTGCGGCGCCGTCACCACGGAAAGGATGACGTTCTTCTCGTGCAGCACTTTGTAGTGCTTGAGACTGTGCATCAGCGCCGTCGGCGCGCTCAGCGGATCGCTGGTCAGGAACACGGCGGTGCCCGACACCACTTGGGGTTTCTTCTTCAGAAGGTTCGCCGCCAGGAAGTCGAGCGGGATCTCGTTGCGGCGGGTCTTGTCGAAGAGATAGCGGGTGCCGCGTATCCAGGTCCACATGGTCATGATGATGGCGAAGGCCACTGCCAGTGACGACCAGCCGCCTTCGAATACCTTGACGATGTTGGAAGCGAAGAAGCCGATGTCGATGAAGGCGAACAGCGCAGTCAGCGACGCGGCGAGCCAGAGCTGCCACTTCCAGATGCGCGTCATGACGACGAACAGCAGCGTCGTCGTCACCAGCATGTTGCCGGTGACGGAAATGCCGTAGGCCGAGGCCAGCCTGCTGGATTCGCCGAAGCCGACCACCAGGAGCATCACCACCAGCGCCAGCAGCAGATTGACGCGCGGCATGAAGATCTGGCCGGACTGCCTTTCCGACGTGTGCAGGATCTCGAGGCGCGGCAGCATGTTGAGCTGCACCGCTTGCCTGGTCAGCGAATAGGCGCCGGAGATCACCGCCTGGCTGGCAATGACCGTCGCCGCGGTCGCCAGCACCACCATCGGGATCAGTGCCCAGCCTTGGTTCATCTCGAAGAACGGATGGCCGACCACGCCTTTGTTTGCCAGTATGAAGGCACCCTGCCCGGCATAGTTCAGCAGCAGGCAGGGAAACACGATCGCCAGCCACGCCAGCACGATCGGCTTGCGGCCGAAATGTCCGAGGTCGGCATAGAGCGCCTCGGCGCCGGTGACGGCCAGGAAGACGGCGCCTATGGTCACGAAGGAAACGTCAGGCGAATTGATCAGGAAGGCGACGATATGGTGTGGGCTGATTGCCCAAAGGATTTCCGGATCGTCGATGATGTGGTTGAGACCGGATAGGCCGATGGCCAGGAACCACGCGGCGGTCACCGGGCCGAACACCAATCCGACGCCGCCGGTGCCGAAGCGCTGCACCGCAAACAGTATCGCCAGAATGACCAATGTCAGCGGCACCACATAGGGCTGGAAGGTGGGCGTAACGACGTTCATGCCTTCGACCGCCGACAGCACCGAGATCGCCGGCGTGATCACGGCATCGCCGAAGAACAGCGAGGCGCCTATGATGCCGATGCCGAGAATGATCGCCGAACGAGTCGGAAAGCTGCCGCGCGCCAGCGCCATCAGCGACAGCACGCCGCCCTCTCCGCGGTTGTCGGCACGAAGCACGAACATGATATATTTTATCGTGACGGTAATGGTCAGCGACCAGATGATCAGCGACAGCACACCGAGGATATCGCCACGGGTCGCCACTTCGCCGCCGGACGAAGCGTGCAATGCCTCGCGCAACGCATAGATCGGGCTGGTCCCGATGTCGCCATAGACCACCCCGAGCGCGCCAAGCATCAGCATCTTGGTGCTGTGCTGCTCGACTTCAGAATGGCTCGATTGGTCGACGGATTCTGCCTCACTACCACTATTGGTAAGGGCCATAAACGACACTCCGATAAACGCGCGGTGCTCTACGCTTGCTGCGATGCAATATCAAGTGCCCCAACGTGATGGCTCCCATGCCCGTCACGCGCAGCTCCTGGAGCTACCATCCGCAGGCCTTCAAGAACCGCCCAACCGTGCCGGCCATGCCATACTCCAGCGCATCCGCTGTCAACCCGTGTCCGATCGATACTTCGGCCAATGCCGGGATGCGTTTGGCCAATGCCGGCAGGTTCTTCACGGTCAGATCGTGACCGGCATTGACCCCGAGCCCGGCCGCGAATGCGGCATCCGCGGTCTTTCCCAGTCTTTCCAATTCCTTGGCCGCCTTCGCGGAATCGGAATGGCAACTGCCATACGGGCCGGTATAGAGCTCGATCCGGTCGGCGCCGGTATCGCGCGCGGCGTTCACGCCGGCCGGATCGGCGTCGGAAAACAGCGACACGCGCAAACCGCCCTTCTTCAGCCGCTTGACGATCGGCGTCAGGAACGCCGCCTGGGCGACGAAGTTCCAGCCATGGTCCGACGTCGCCTGCGCCGGGTCGTCGGGCACCAGCGTCACCTGCTCCGGCTGGTTCTTCTCGACAAGCGCCAGGAAATCCTCGCTCGGGTAGCCTTCGATGTTGAATTCCGCCTTTGGGAACTCATCGTCGATAAGCGCCCTGATCTCCGGCAGGTCGGCATGTCTCGTATGCCGCTCATCGGGACGCGGATGGACCGTCAGCCCATGGGCGCCGGCGGCAAGCGCGATGCGCCCGAGCCCCGTGACGCTTGGCCACGGCAGGTCGCGGCGGTTGCGCAGCATGGCGACAGCATTGAGGTTGACCGAAAGCTTTGCGGGCATGATCCGGCGTCCAGTTGGAGCAATTCCAGGAAAAGTGCGTAGCGGTTTTCCGTCCGGAATTGCGTAAGAAACAAATACGCAGGGCGGCTCGGCGGTTCTGTCAAACGCTGAACCGCTCTGCGTTTGGCGGGCATCTATAGCGCCTTTGCAGGGAACAGATAGAGGGTTTCCAGTGTTCCAGGGGACGAGATGGTGGCCAACACAAGGATTTGCCAGTGAAATCCCTCGAAGCCGTGCCGGCGATACGCCGCCTCGACACCAACCGCGACGCGCTCTTTGCCATCGACGTCGTCGGCGACGTTTCGCCGGCGGACGCGGAAAACTTGTTCGGCCTGCTCGAAGCAGCCTATGCCCTGCACCCGAGGATCGACGTGCTTGTGAGACTGACCGACGAGGAGAGCGTCGATTGGACCAACATTTCGGAAAACACGATCCGACAAGGTGTGGCCGGCGCGCTGGAGCATGTCGTGCGCTGCGCGGCCATCGGGCAACCGCGCTGGGCGTCCCTTGTCGCGGGTTTCTTTCCGAAGGCCTTGCCGTTCGAGTTCAAGCGTTTCGACAGTGACGACGAAGCCGCTGCCTGGCAGTGGCTCGACGCGAGGCCTATGAGCGTAACTAGCGCACGATCGTCAGCCGCTCGGCGGCGCGGGTGATGGCGGTATAAAGCCAGCGCTGCCTGGTCTCCTTGAACGCCCAGCTCTCGTCGAACAGCACGACGTCGTTCCATTGCGAGCCTTGGGCCTTGTGCACGGTCAGCGCATAGCCATAGTCGAAATCGTCGAAGCGTTTCTTCTGCTGCCAGGGGATCTCGGCGTCCGGATCCTCGAACGCTGCCTTCAGCAGCTTGATCTTGGCGACGCCGCGGTCGGGATCGTCCTCTTCCGGTGAGACCAGCAGGTTGATGCCGGGCTTCACCGTCTCGCGCGACGAGGTCATCACCTTCCACAGCGAGCCGTTGAGCAGCCCCTTGGCCGGATCGTTGCGCAGGCAAACCAGCTTGTCGCCGGCCTGGGGAAAATCGGCGGAAAAGCCCTTCAATTCGCGCAGCCGCTGGTTATAGCGCCGCCGCGTGCGGTTGGTACCGACCAGCACCTGATCGGCTTTCATCACCAGATCCTGGGTGACCCCTTCCCTGCCGATCACCTGTGCCGCGCCGTAGTCGCCATGCATGAACTCGCGGCCTTCGCGCACGTCGAGCGCCAGCCGGATGATGGGATTGTCGCGCGCCTGGCGATGGATTTCGGTCAAGAGCACGTCCGGCTCGTGCTCGGTGAAGAAGCCGCCGCCCGAGATCGGCGGCAGCTGGGCGGGATCGCCAAGCACCAGGATCGGCGTGCCGAAGCTCATCAGGTCGCGGCCGAGCTGCTCGTCGACCATCGAGCATTCGTCGATGACGACCAGCTTGGCGCGCGCGATCGGGCTTTGCCGATTGAGCGCGAAAGTCGGCGAGATCGAGGTCTTGCCGGTCACTTCGTCCGAAACCGATTCCTCGCCTTTCGGCCTGTAGATCAGCGAATGGATGGTGCGGGCGTTGATCGCTCCCTTGGAGCGCAGCACCTGGGCGGCCTTGCCGGTGAAGGCGGCGAACTGCACCTGTCCGTCGACGTGCTCGGCAAAATAGCGCGCCAGCGTCGTCTTGCCGGTGCCGGCATAGCCGAACAGGCGGAAGATCTGCGGCCCGCCGTCCTTCAGCCAGCGGGCGACCGCCTTCAAGGCCTCGTCCTGTTGGGGAGAGAATTCCATCAGCGCGACAGACCGGATTCGCGAGCGAAATACAAGATTGGCCGTTCCATCACCGCCATCGCCGGTGACGATCTCATTTGCTACAGGCCTGGCACGCTATCAGGCGCAAACATGAACGTAAAGGGAACAAATCTGGCGATGGTGCGTGGCCCCTGCAAAAGACGCCTTGGAGAATAGGGCTATGCCAATCCGGTTATTCGCCCAATCGTCGTGAATCGTAGCGGCATTGGACATATTAGCGCGCCATGCTAATTTAGTTGGATGGTTTTTCTGGTCTTCTCCTTTGTTGCAGTCGCCATCTTATATGGCCTTGAACGATTCTATTTTGGGAGAATATTTAGGTTATTTGCCGCTATTTTCTGGCTGTTTGTGTTTCAAGCCAGCGTTTTATTCGTCGGTGAAATCATCCTCCAAAATCACCTGGGCCAATCATTGCCCAATTGGGTTACATCTCTCGGCCTTGCGATTGGGGCATTCGCCTATGTGACGATTGGCATGACGCCTTTCGCTGCCGTCATAGCCGCATTGGGATTCGGGACGGTGATCGCAGCCAACTGGTTCTTGAGAAAGCCGGGGGAAAATTCAAACTGACCACTGCCCGGACTGTGTGGGCTACCGACCGAGTCCAGGATCGTTTTCCAACAAGATCGGCTTGCCGTGCGGCGTGGCATGCGCGGCGCGCTCCCAGGCGGCCGCGAGCGCATCGACCTCGCCCTTGCCGGCGACACCCTTTGCCGACAGCAGCTTTTCTAGGGCCACCAGCCAGTGCTCGTAATAGTCGTGCCCGTCGCTCGCGGCGTCCGGCTTCTTCACCTCACCGGACAGGGCGTCCGCCCACTCGCTCCACGAAAACAATCCCTTGTCGTGCAGCGCCACTGTCATGGCGAAGGCTTCCGCCTGCCATGGCTCGGCGAAAACCGGATCTTCGAAACCGTCCGGCAGCTTGGCCTCATGCCGGCTCAAGATAGCTCTCCCAGGCATCGATCGAGACAACAAGCGTCGGGTCGGCGCCCTCGCCCCAGATCTCGCCCCCATCGAAAACCACCGTATAGACCCATTGCGGGTTCTCACCCTTGCCATGCGCATTGCTGTCGGGAAAGACGAAGCCGTCGCGCACGGCCTCGATCGTCCCGTTCTTGCCGCGCGCGTAACGCGGCAGGCGCGTATGGCCGGTGGGATTGAAGTTCTTCGTCCGTACCCGGTCGCCGGCCTGAAAGCTCGCCGGCGTGGCAACCGGACGATCGCATGGTCCGCCCTTGGCGAGCACGGCAGGCACGTCCGCCGCCTTCAGCACGCGCTTGGGTGTCGCCGCCGGATCGACCGCCTTGCCGGCGGCGAGATCGCTTTGCGTGATGAAGCCATGGCGCTGCAGCAGCACCTCCAGCGCCTTGATCCAGATCTGATAGTAGCTGGACGCATAGTAGTCGGCTGGATGCAGCGATTCCCGCGCATGCCGGCTTTCGTCGATGTTCCAGGCGCCCATGGCGCCGGCGGTGAGCGTCACGCCTAGCGCGCGTTTCTCCCATTCGGCGTGGAAATAAGGCTCGTCCATCTCGGGCGCGACCGGCCCGAAACCCATCTGTCCGCCGAGATCCTGCGGCCCGTTCATGCCAGCTCCCCGTTCACTCCGGCTCCCCGTTCATTCCGGCTGCTTGGCCAGCGCCGTGCCGATCATCGCATCGCGGCTGACCAGGTCGGCAAGCTGTTCCTCGCTCCAGCCTTCGGTGCCCTTCGGCCGCATCGGCACGACCAGGTAGCGAAGCTCGGTGGTTGAATCCCAGACGCGGATCTTTTTGTCCTTGGGCAGCGTCAGCCCGAATTCTTCCAGCACGCCGCGCGGATCGATCACCGCCCGCGACCGGTAGGGCGGCGCCTTATACCAGACCGGCGGCAGGCCGAGCACCGACCACGGATAGCAGGAGCAGAGCGTGCAGACGACGAGGTTATGCGTCTCCTCGGTGTTGAAGACCGCCTGCATATGCTCGCCTTGGCGGCCGGTATAGCCCAGCGAGGCGATTGCCGCCGTCGCGTCGCGCTTCAGCCAGTCGGCGTAAGCCGGATCGCTCCAGGCCCTGGCAACCACCCTGGCACCGTTGCGCGGGCCGACTTTCGTCTCGTAGGTGTCGACGATGACGTCGATGGCCGCCGGGTCGATCAGGCCCTTTTGGGTGAGGATCGTTTCCAGCGCGCGCACGCGCGCTGCAAACGGATCGAGCTCGTTGTCGTGGTCATGATCATGGGACATGGCGCAAGGTTACGATTGCCGGCCTGCCCTCGCAAGCGCTGCGCCTTGGGCCAGAAGCAGCCGCCTATTCGGCCGCTATCTTTTTCGGTTCGGCTTCTTCCTCGGAGTCGAACAGCGAGGGTTGTGCCTCTGTCTCCACCGCATGCGGCGCCGGCCGGCTTTTCTTCGAGGAGAAGCTGAGAAGCCAGCCGGAGAAGTGTTCCATGTAGACATAGATGACCGGCGTGACGAACAGCGTGAGCGCCTGCGAGGCGAGCAGGCCGCCGACCACGGCGACACCGAGCGGCTGCCGCAATTCGGCGCTGGCGCCGGTGCCGAGCGCGATCGGGATCGTGCCCATCAGCGCCGCCAGCGTCGTCATCATGATCGGGCGGAAGCGCATCAGGCACGCCTTGTGGATGGACTCCACCGCCGACATGCCTTCGCGCCTGAGCTCGAGCGCGACATCGATCATCATGATGCCGTTCTTCTTGACGATGCCGACCAGCATCAGGATGCCGATCACCGCGATCACCGAAAGGTCCATCCCCGCAAGTTGCAGCGCGACCAGCGCCCCGAGCACGGCGGACGGAAGGCCCGTCAGGATGGTGAGCGGATGGATGAAGCTCTCGTAAAGAATGCCCAGAACGATATAGATGGTGAGGATCGCGCCGCCGATCAGCAGGCCCTGGTTGGCAAGCGAATCCTGGAAGGTCTTCGCCGTGCCTGAGTAAGTGGTCGAGATCGTTGGCGGCATGCCGATCTTTTCCTTCAGCGCATTGATGTGCGCCACGCTATCGCCGAGCGCGACCCCCTGCGGCAAATTGTAGGAAATGGTCACGGCCGGAAGCTGGCCGAGCTGGTTGACCGTCAGCGACCCGGCGGTCCGGTCGACACGGGCAAAGGCGCCCAGCGGTACCAGGCTGCCGCTGGCCGTCCGCACCTGGATCGCCAGCATCCTTTCGGGTGACCAGGCGATCTTCGGATCGAGCTCCATGATGACGTCATAGCTGTCGGCCGACCCGAAGATGGTGGAAACCTGCTGAGTGCCGAACCCGCCATAGAGGCTGGAGCGCAGCGTATCGGTGTCGATGCCGAGTTGGGCCGCCTTGTCGCGGTTGACCACCAGCGTCGCCTGCAGAGCGGTGTTCTGCAGATCGTTGGTGACGTCGGTGAAGGCGCCGTGATCGGCAGTCATCGCGTCGGTAAGCTTTTGCGCCCAACTGTTGGTCGCGCCGGTGTCGAGGCCCTGCACGACAAGCTGGTAGGCGCTGGCCGACTGCCGCGTGCCCAGGCGCAGGTTCTGCACCGGCTGCATATAGGTCTCGATGCCCGGAACAGCGGCGAGTTGCCGCCGCAGGTCGGAAAGCACCTTCTCAATGTTCGGCCGCTGGTCTTTGTCCTTCAGCTGCACATAGAGCTGGCCCTGGTTCAGCGCATTGTTGCCGCTGCCCGCTGACCATCCGACATGCGATACATAGGGCGAACGCGAGAAGACGTTTGCCACCTGTCCCTGCAACTTCACCATGGCGTCGAACGAAATATCCTGGCGCGCGATGGTCGTCACCGAGATCTGGCCGATATCCTCCTGCGGGAAGAAGCCCTTCGGCGAGACCTGGATCAGCCAGACCGACAGCGCCGCCGTCCCGATGAACACGAGGAAAACCAGGAAGGTGTGGCGCAGGCAGAACGTCAGCAGCCAGTCATAGCCTCTCAGGAAGGCATTGTGCTTGCGGCCCTCGGCCTCCTGCGCCGCCTCCATCTCGGCCCTCGAGACCGTCAAGAGCCGCGAGCACAGCATTGGCGTGAGCGTCAGCGACACGAACATGGACGCCAGGATGGCGACCGTCACCACCACGGCGAATTCGTTGAAGATGCGTCCGATCACACCGCCCATCAAAAGCACAGGGATGAACACGGCCACCAGCGATACCGAGATCGAGATGATGGTGAAGCCGATCTCGCGGGAACCCTTGAGCGATGCTTCGAAGGCCGAAAGCCCGTCCTCCTCCATGTGGCGGAAGATATTTTCCAGCATGACGATCGCATCGTCGACGACAAGGCCGACCGCCAGCGTCAGTCCCATCAGCGAGATATTGTCGATCGAGAAACCGAACAGGAACATGACGCCGAGCGTGGCGATAAGGGAGATCGGCACCGCCACCGCGGGGATGACTGTCGCCGTCACCCGGCGCAGGAACAGGAAGATCACCATCACCACAAGGGCGATGGTGAGCAGCAGCGTGAACTGCACGTCATCGACGGCGTGACGGATCGAGGTCGAACGGTCGTTGAGCAGCTTGATGCTGGCCGCCGCCGGCATCTGGTCCTCGAAGGACGGCAACATCGCCTTGACGCGGTCGACCACATCGACGGTGTTGGCGTCGGGCTGCCGCTGCACGGCCATTATGATCGCACGGGTGCCGTCATACCAGCTCGCCGTCGTCGTGGTCTCAACCGAATCGATGACGCGGGTCACCTCGCCAAGGCGCACCGGATGACCATTCTTGGTGGCGATGATGATGTTGGAGAAGCCTGCGGCATTGTTCAGTTGCGTGTTGGCGGTGATCGTCAGTTGCTGCTTGCTGTTCCTCAACACGCCGAGAGGCGTGTTGCTGTTGGCCGAGGCGATGGCCGCCTGCAACTGGTCGATCGAGATGCCGCGTGCGGCGAGCGCGGTCGGGTCGATCTGGACGCGGACTGCATATTTCTGCTGGCCGAAGATCGAGACTTGCGCCACGCCATCGATCGTCGACAGCGACGGCGAGATCACGTTCTCGGCAAAGGCATCGAGATCGGTCAGTGGAACAGTGCCGCTGACCAGCGACATCAAAAGGATCGGCGCGTCGGCCGGATTGACCTTGCGATAGCTCGGCGGCGAAGTCATTTCGGGCGGCAGTTGCCGCTGTGTGCGCGCGATCGCCGCCTGCACATCGGCCGCCGCGGCGTCGATGTCGCGGTCGAGCACGAACTGAATGGCGATCGATGTCTGGCCGAGCGAGTTGGTCGTCGTGATCGAATCGATGCCGGCGATGGTCGAAAACTGCTTGATCAGCGGCGTCGCCACCGAGGTCGCCATCGTCTCCGGCGAAGCGCCGGGCAGTTGGGCCGAGACATTGACCACCGGAAATTCTGCGTTTGGCAATGCCGCCACCGGCAGGAATTTGTAGGCGAACATTCCTCCGAGCACGAGCGCGAAGGACATGAGCAAGGTGGCGACAGGCCGGCGGATGCAGAATTCGGGGATCATGGACGTGCCCCGCCCGCCTTGTCGGCCTCGGCAACCTTCGGGGGCGCCTGACCGCCGGACTCGGGCTTGCCTTCGCGCACTGCGGCACCGTTCTTCAAGCGAGTCTGCCCCTCGACGACGACGCGCTCGCCTGCCTTCAGCCCCTTGCTGATGGCGCTGTTGTCGCCGTCGGCCAGCGCCACCTCGACCGGCCGCATCTCGACCGTGTTGTCCGGCTTGATCACATAGACGAACGGACCCTTCTGGCTGGGCTGCACTGCGACCGTGGGGACGGACGTCATCTTCTGCATCGTGCCTGCGTTGAGCACCACATTCACATACTGGCCGGGCCACAGCGATAGGTCGGAGTTCGGCACGCTGGCTCGTGCCGTAATTGTGCCGGAGGCGGTGTCAACGCTGGAATCGACGAAATCGAGGGTCCCCTTGCCGATCGGCGTCGGGTCGCCATCGTTTGTAAGCGTAACCGCACCCTCTTGCGGCGAAGCCAGCGCCTTGTGCAGCAAGGCAAGGTTGCCCTCGGGGAGGTTGAAGGTTACGCGCAGCGGATCCATCTGCGTGATGGTGACGAGCGGCGTCGAGGTGCTGCCGCCATTGCTGGTGGTGACAAGATCGCCGATGGAGACGCTGACCGCGCCAAGCCGACCAGAAATCGGCGCCGTGATCGTGGCAAATCCAAGCTGGACGTTATCGGCATCGATCGTTGCCCTATCGGCATCGACCGTGGCAGCGGCCGACTTTTGCGCCGCGACGGCCTGGTCGTAGGTTTGCTGGGTGCCGGCCTGTCTGGCGACCAGACTCTTGGCCCGGACAAGGTCCGCTTCCGCGCTGGCAAGCAGCGCCTGATCCTTGGCGAGCGTCGCCTGGTCGCGCGCCAGTTGCGCCTTCAGCGCGCGGTCGTCCAGCGAAAACAGAAGATCACCGGCGTTCACCATCTGCCCGTCCTTGACGGCGATGTTGACGACCTGACTGGAGATCCGTGTGTTCACGCTGACCACCGCGGGCGAGGCGACGAACCCGATGGCATAGCGCCGGATCGGAAAATCGGCCGTCGAAGCTGTCGCCGAAACCACGGAAGTCGAACGTGGGGCGTTCGCAGCCGGCCTGTCCTGGGCAGCGGCCTGCTCTCCCGCCAGCATCTGCTGGACCTTGCTCATGGCGGTCGGCGACAGATAGAGGCCGACCCCGGCAACGCAGGCAATGCCAGCGGCAATGGTCAGGACTTTTCCGCGCATCGTCAAAAAGGCCTCTCCTTCGACACGCCGTCAGCCGGTGGTCACACTATACCTCAATTCACGGCTTCCTGCCGCGCTTCGCCGATTAGATAGAACATGCCGAAGGCGAAAAAGGGCCAAAACCCGGCATTACGAAGATTTAATGTGCAGTGCACAATCACTGTGCAGCGGCTAACCTGCCAAGGCGGCCCTCGCATCAGACTGAAAATGACCTCAGCGGAGCATTGGCCAAAGCGTCGCCGCCAGCAGCACGCCCATGGCGATGTTGAACCATTTCAGGCGCACGGGATTCGATAGGAAGCTGCGCAGCGCGGTACCGAATCCGGCCCAGACGGAGACGCTGGGCAGGTTGACGATGGTGAAGGCGATCGAGATCAGCGCTACCGAGACGAACGGGTGGTCGGGGTTGGTGTAGACGGCCATGGCGGTGATCGCCATCACCCACGCCTTGGGGTTGACCCACTGGAACGCGGCGGCGTCGATGAAGCGCATCGGCCGCCCCTCCGCCCCTTTTCTGCCGCTCATCGAGCGCGACATGGCGATCTTCCAGGCGAGATAGAGCAGGTAGGCGGCACCCGCGATCTTCAGCGCCGTGTGCAGCGCCGGAAACGCCGTCAGCACCGCGCCGAGCCCGAAGCCGACGGCCAGCAGCAGGACCAGAAAGCCGATGCTGACGCCCAGCATATGCGGAACGGTCCTGACGATGCCGAAATTGACGCCGGAGGCCAGCAGCATGAGATTGTTCGGGCCCGGCGTGATCGAGGTCACGAGGGCATAGACCAAAAGGGCAAGGAATGCGTCGAGGGACATGATATCCTCCCAGATACGTCAGTCTTATTGTCCTTTTTAAGCAGACGTGCAAAAGCCACCGACCGGCGACTGCCGGACCAGAGGGAAGATTGACCTGGTGCGAGCGATGCTCGCCGCGCTCACATGCCCTGCGGGCCGCGGTTCATCGCCGCCACGCCGGTGCGGCAGATCTCGACCAGGCCGAGCGGCTTCATGATGGCGATGAACTGATCGAGCTTCGAACCCTTGCCGGTGATCTCGAAGATGAAATGCTCGGTATTGGCGTCGATGACGCTGGCGCGGAAGGCGTCGGCGAGCCGCAGCGCCTCGACGCGGGCCTCGCCGGTGCCGGCGACCTTGACCAGCGCGAGTTCCCGCTCTAGCGGCCGCTCCTGGCCGAGTTCCTGCGAGCGAACGGTAAGGTCGACCACCCGGTGCACCGGCACGATGCGCTCGAGCTGGTGCTTGATCTGCTCCAGCACATGCGGCGTGCCGCGCGTCACGATGGTGATGCGCGACAGATGCTTTTCGTGCTCGGTCTCGGAGACGGTGAGGCTTTCGATGTTGTAGCCGCGCCCCGAGAACAGGCCGATGACGCGGGCGAGCACGCCCGGTTCGTTGTCGACCAGCACGGAAAGCGTATGGTTTTCCGGCTTCTCGGTTTCCTTGGCGATGAAATAGGCGGAGCCTGTCGGCTGGAGCTGTGCGTTCATGACATGAATCTCGATTTCAAACCTTTGCGCTAATTCTCTGTTTCCACACGGCTTCCCGCCGCAGGCTTCAGCAATTCCAGGAAAAGTGCCCCGCGGGTTTTCCTGGAATTGCGTGAAACGTAGGAGCCTGCGGCTACACCAGTTCCCTGCCCTTGGCGTCGATGGCGTTGGCCACCGCCTCGTCGGTCGCCTCGTCGGGCAGGAGCATCTCATTGTGCGCCTTGCCCGACGGGATCATCGGGAAGCAGTTGGCTAAAGTCGCCACGCGGCAGTCGAACAGCACCGGCTTCTTCACCGAGATCATTTCCCGGATCGCGTCGTCCAGCTCGTCAGGCTTGTCGCAGCGGATGCCGTGGCCCCCATAGGCTTCTGCCAGCTTGACGAAATCCGGCATCGCCTCGGTGTAGGAATGCGACAGCCGGTTGCCGTGCAGCAGCTGCTGCCACTGGCGCACCATGCCCATATACTGGTTGTTGAGGATGAAGATCTTGATCGGCGCCTCATACTGCACTGCCGTGCTCATCTCCTGCATCGTCATCTGCACCGAGGCGTCGCCTGCGATGTCGACGACCAGTGCATCCGGATGTGCGATCTGCACGCCGAGCGCCGCCGGCAGGCCGTAGCCCATCGTGCCAAGCCCGCCCGAGGTCATCCAGCGGTTGGGCTTTTCGAAATGGTAGTGCTGCGCTGCCCACATCTGGTGCTGGCCGACCTCGGTGGTGATGTAGGTGTCCATGTCCTTGGTCAGCGCATAAAGACGCTGGATCGCATATTGCGGCATGATCACGTCGTTGTTCATCTTGTAGGCGAGCGAGTCCCGCGCCCGCCATTTCGCGATCTGCTCCCACCACGGATAGAGCGCCTTCTTGTCGGCCTTGGCGGTCGCCCGCCACAGTCGCACCAGATCCTCCAGCACCCGGCCGACATCGCCCAGGATCGGCACGTCCGTATGCACGTTCTTGTTGATCGAGGACGGGTCGATGTCGATGTGGATCTTCTTCGAGTTCGGCGAAAAGGCATTGAGCCTGCCGGTGATGCGGTCGTCGAACCGCGCGCCGATACAGACCATCACGTCGCAGTCGTGCATGGCCATGTTGGCTTCATAGGTGCCGTGCATGCCGAGCATGCCGACCCAGTTCTTCCCCGACGCCGGATAGGCGCCGAGGCCCATCAGCGTCGAGGTGATCGGAAAGCCGGTGAGGTCGACCAGCTCGCGCAGCAGATGGCTGGCTTCCGGGCCGGAATTGACCACGCCGCCGCCCGAATAGATGATCGGCTTCTTGGCGCCGGCCATCAGCTCGACCGCTGCCTTCACCTTCTCCAGATCGCCCTGGACCTTCGGCTGGTAGCTGGTGCGCGGCGCGGTCTGCGGCGGCACGTACATGCCTTTGGCGAACTGCACGTCCTTCGGAATGTCGACGACGACCGGGCCGGGGCGCCCGGTGGTCGCCACATGGAAGGCCTCGTGGATCGTGGCTGCGAGCTCGTTGACGTCCTTCACCAGCCAGTTGTGCTTGGTGCAGGGGCGCGTGATGCCGACCGTGTCGCACTCCTGGAAGGCGTCGGAGCCGATCAGCGATGTCGGCACCTGGCCGGTCAGGCAGACCAGCGGAATGGAATCCATCAGCGCGTCCTGCAGCGGCGTCACCGCGTTGGTGGCGCCGGGGCCGGACGTCACCAGGAGCACGCCGGCCTTGCCGGTCGAACGCGCATAGCCTTCGGCAGCGTGGCCGGCGCCCTGCTCGTGCCTGACCAGGATGTGCTCGACCTCGTCCTGCTGGAAAATCTCGTCATAGATCGGAAGGACCGCGCCGCCCGGATAGCCGAAGACATGCTTGACGCCATTGTCCTTCAGCGCCTGCACCACCATTTCAGCGCCCGTCATTTCGCGCCGTTCGTTCTGTCCGTTGCTCATCGGTCTGGTCCCGTACTGCTCGCCGTCTGGCGATTTGCTGGTCGTTTAGTTGGGTTTTGGGCAATAAAAAAGGCCCCCGAGGGAGCCTGTGGGATGCGCATGGGAGGTTTTCGCCCGGCGGTTACACCGCCTTGCCCACGCGCCAGCCTACGAGAATGAGTGCTGTTTTCATGGCCGCGGACAATAAGGGCCAAAGCGCAGGCTCGTCAATGGGGTCCGCGCGAATTCACCCGCCCGTGAAATCGGCGCAGTCGCGCGCTACCACGCCGCGGGCTTCCATCTACCCCGCCCGTTACGAGTAGGCTCATATTGGCGCAACTTGATGGCTATCGATCCCGCCCGATCCGCTTCCAGTAAATGAGCGTGCCGGTCAGCCCGCCATGCGGCTTGAGCGCATAGTCCGGAATCTCGCCCGTCAGCGTGAAGCCGAGTTTCTCGTAAAGGCCGGCGGCCCCGTCCTCGCTTGCGGTGTCCAGTACGAGCAGCGTGCGCCCCCTTTCGACGGCCAGTTGCTCGGCAGCTCGCATCAGCAGCGTCGCGATGCCTTTGCCGCGACGGTCGAGGCGGGTCATAAGCTTGGCGATCTCGGCGCGGTGCGGCTGGTTGGGCGGGTAGTCGAGAAGCAGCGTGACGGTGCCGGCGAGCGTCTCGCCGTCCCATGCGCCCAGCACCGCCCTTTCTCCGCGAGCCGCGGCAGCGAGCGACTTGCGCCAGAACTCAAGGGCCGCATCGGGAGACAGCGGGTGCATGAAGCTCACCGATCCGCCGGCGGCGACCGTCTCGACCAGCAGCTCGGCCAGCATTCCGCTGGTTGTCGCGTCGTCGTACAACGCCCTGATTTCAAGGGAGTTCATGTCGGTGCTCTCCAAGGTGATGAGGTGTCGGGCCGCGCTCATTCGAAATGACTGTTCCGTCTTCGGCGGCGCGCCCGGCGGATTTCCGCGATGCGCTCGGCGTCGTCCTCGCTGAGGTGCCGCCCGCGCTCCAGGATCTCGAGCGTGTACTCCTCGTAGGTGAGGCCAAGCCGCTCGGCCCTTTCGAGCCTCATCAACATGATGCTATGGCTCGGCGCCTTCCAGGCTTTGTCGTGAGCGTCGCGCCAGGCGAGGAAGATGTAAGCGTCGCCCTTGCCCCAGGGCGGGCCGTCATAATCGTCGAGAGGCGGCCCGCCATTGTGCGAGCGTCTCAGTCGGCGCGCCATGCGATCAGCCCCTGACCAGCGCCACCAGATACTCGGCGGCTTCCGGGCCGGGAGCATGGAAGGCGCAGTCCGAAGGGGCGCCGAGCGCCAGGCAGTCGCCGGGCTCGAGCCTGTGCACGACATCGCCTTCGGTGAAGTCCAGGCGGCCGCCAATGAGCCATATCTGCTGCTTGATGAAGGCATAGGACGCTGCCGGGAAGTTGACCTTGGCGCCTGCCGGCAGACTGACCCGGATCAGCTCGAGCGGCATTTGCGAGGCCGGCGACAGGTGCCGCCTGACATAGCCGGTGGCAGGGTCCTGCCAGACCGGCTGCTCGTCCTTGCGGGAGACGCCGCCGCCCTGCATTTCGGCCCGGGCAATCAGCGTCGAGAGCGTCATGCCGAATGCCGACGCGATGCGCACCAGCAGCGCCGCGGTCGGGCTTGTCATGCCGCGCTCCATGGCGCTCAGCATCGCCTTGGAAACCACCGACCGCTCGGCCAGCTCGGTCAGCGACCAGCCTCGCAGATCCCGCTCGGAGCGTATCCGCCTACCGATCGTGGACGTGATGTCGTTCGATATATCAGTCATTCGTCCAATATATCGAAATTTCGAGGTAAAGGAAGAGGCGGTTCGATCGAATTTTCGCGACTGGTTTAACAGGCCCTACACCATCCGACCTCACGCGACTTTAACCCCGATTGGATAGGTTGCCGCTCGAGGGGAATGGGACAGGTCACGATGTTTGTTGAACGCGAAGCCTCCGTTGGGGAACCGACCTCGCAGGAGCGCCGCAACACCGACCAGAACGACAAGCGCATTCTCGGCAACGTCGTGCAGTGCGACGGTGCGCGCGCCACAATCAGCGCCTATGCCGAGGATGCCGAAGGCACGGTCACCGGCCTGTGGACCGTCGGCAAGATGATTTCCATCAACCTTGGCGCGACGCGCACCGTTGGCCTTGTCTATGCGATCGGCAAGTCTGACCGCGTCTGGAGCAACGAGGGCCAGAACGCAATCGAGGTCAGCATCGAGCTGATCGGCGAGGTGCGCGACGGTGCCGAGCCTGGCGCCAAGCCGGTCTTCGACCGCGGCATCACCACCTATCCGCACATCGGGGCCGTCGCCCACCGCATCCGCAGCCGTGACCTGCAGGCCGTCTACGATCTCGCCGGCCGCCATTCGATCACCATCGGCACGCTGTCCCAGGACGAGGCGATCGACGCCAACATCGCCATCGACGATACGCTGGCGCGCCATTTCGCCATTGTCGGCACGACCGGCGTCGGCAAATCCACGGCCGTCTCGCTGCTTTTGCGCAAGTCGATCGAGGCGCGGCCCGATTTGCGCGTACTGATCCTCGACCCCCACAACGAGTTTGCCGCTTCGCTTCCGGAATATTGCGTGAAGGTCGATTCCAAGACGCTCGACTTGCCGTTCTGGATGTTCCGGCTGGAGGAATTCGCCGAGGTCCTGTTTCGCGGGCGCGAGACCGTGCCGGAGGAAGTCGACGCCCTGCGCGATCTCATCCCGGCCGCTAAGAACCTCTACCGCAATCCCAGTTCCGGCACCTACATCAGACGCGGCAGCGATGCGCTGACGGCGGACACGCCGGTGCCTTACCGCGTCGCCGATCTCCTCAAGCAGATCGACGAGCGCATGGGCCTCCTGGAAAGCAAGAACGATCGGCCGACACTGAAGTCGCTGAGGACACGCATCGAATCGGCTGCGGGCGATCCGCGCTACCGTTTCATGTTCAACTCCCGGCTGATCGAGGACACCATCCACGAGACGATCGGCAACATCTTTCGGGTGCCGAACCACGGGCGTCCGGTGACCTGCTTCGAGATGGCGGGCATGCCGTCCGAGGTCGTCAACTCCGTCTGCTCGGTTCTGGCGCGCCTCGCCTTCGACCTTGCGCTTTGGAGCGAGGGCCGGCTACGGCTGCTCTTGCTGTGCGAGGAGGCGCACCGCTACATGCCCGCCGATCCGCGCCTCGGCTTCGCGCCGACCAGGCACGCTTTGTCGCGCATCGCCAAGGAAGGCCGCAAATATGGCTGCTACCTCGGCGTCGTCACCCAGCGTCCGGGCGAGCTCGATCCGACCATCCTGTCGCAATGCTCGACCTTCTTCGCCATGCGGCTCGCCAACGAGCAGGACCAGGCGATCATCCGCTCGGCGATCGCCGATTCCTCGGCCTCGACGCTCGCCTTCCTGTCCTCGATGGGCCAGCGCGAAGCCATCGCCTTCGGCGAAGGCGTGGCGACGACGATGCGGCTCAAATTCGAGAAATTGTCCCGCGAATTCATCCCCGGCACGGCCAAGCGCGAGCAGACCCTGCCTGCGGAAGCCGGCGACGATGTCGACCTCGCCGGAATTGTCGAGCGGCTGCGCAACGTGCCGAACCCGCAACAGTCGATAGCCTTCGCCGAGGCGGTCGACAGCAGCCGCCAGGCCGGTGATCCCGACTACCGCAAGCCAACCGGGCCGCGCGTGCAGCCGGACGACGATTTCGACCTGCGCTACGGCCTCAAGCCCTCGACCTTCGGCATGCGCCAGCAGAACGATTGAGCTTACGTCCTTCCGTCATCTGACAAGAGTTCTAGTTGGTTACCAGTGCTCTGCGTCGCCGACCGTCATGGGTAAATCCCATCAGGAAATTCGTCAGGCCAAGTCGACTGGAGTCGTTTTCGAGAACCGGAGCGGAGCGGACGTAAAGTCCGTGAGCACCGGAAGCGCAGAAAACGGCTTCAGGCGACCGGCATCACGAATTTGATGATGGGATTTTAGGCACAGACGCGATTGCGGCCTTGCTTCTTCGCCTCATAGAGTTGGCGGTCCGCGCGGCGGTAGAAATCCTCTGCGCTCTCCTTGCGGTCCCACACGGCAAGGCCGACGCTGGTGGTGACCTTCAGCCGCACATTGCCCGACAGGATCGACATGTTGGCGATCGCCTTGCGAATGCGTTCGGCGAACCGGGCGAGCAGTTCCGCGTCCATGTTTGGCGTGACGACGGCGAACTCCTCGCCGCCCAGCCGCGCGACCACGTCGTGATAGCGCGTCATGTTCCTCAGGCAGGTGGCAACGGCCCTTAGCACCTCATCGCCGACATCATGACCATGCGTGTCGTTGACCTGCTTGAAATGATCGAGGTCGAGGATCATCAGCCCCACCGGCTTGTCGATGCGGCCGAACTCGTCGAGATATTCCCGCAGCGCGTCGTCGAAGTAGCGGCGGTTCTGCATGCCGGTCAGGCCATCGGTGAGCGCCGCCTGCTCCAGCGTTTGGGAACGAGCGCTCAGTGACACCGTCATGGCGCGCAGCTTGCCCTCTTCCCTCACCTGGCCGCGGATCAGCGGGTAGATGAAGAAGGTTCCGAAGAACAAGGCGGCGGCCAGCAGCGCGCCGGTCACGAACAGCAATGTGTTGAGATAGACGATTCTGTGGAAACGCGACGCGGTGTCGAGATCGGTCGCGATGTCCTGCAACTGGCCATAGGCGTGGAAGGTCACCAGGCCGGCGGCCAGGATCACGAAAATAAAGACGAAAAATGCGGATTCCGCCTTGTGAAAACGCATAACTCCCCGCGGTACTGCGACCCATCGTCGTTATGGCATGTCCGGCCTTACGGACGGTTAACCCGAACAACCGTTGCGGGAAGCCATGTCCGCGACTCCAGGCTTCCGATGGAAATCGAAATCCATCAGTCCGGGATTGCCGGTTCCTCACCCGGGCGGAGCCTCTGCCACTCCGGTCCCAGCTGGTGTCTGAACCAGGTCGCCTGGCGCTTGGCATATTGGCGCGTGGCGATCTTGGCGCGCTCGATCGCTTCCGCGAAGTCCATCTGTCCAGCCAACGCGGCCTGCAACTCACGAACCCCGATCGCCTTCATCGCCGGCAGATCCGGATCGAGGTCGAGCGCCATCAGCTGCCTGACTTCGTCCAGCGCGCCCTTGTCGAGCATCTGATCGAACCGGGCCCCGATACGCGCGACGAGCTCGCCGCGGTCCGGCTCGATCACCAGGAAACGTGCGCTGGCGCGGTCGATAAGCGGCTTGCCGCGCGCCGCCTGCCAGTCAAGGATCGACCGACCCGAAGCGTCGAGCACCTCGAGCGCCCGCACGATGCGCTGGCCGTCGGTCGGCCGGAGCTGCATGGCGACGGCCGAGTCTTCATGCATCAGGATGCGATGCAGCCGTTCGGCCCCTTGTTCCTTGAGCTCGTAGCGCCAGCGCTCGCGCACCGACGGCGGAATGTCGGGCATGTCCGAGATGCCTTCGGCTAAAGCGCGGAAATAGAGCCCCGTGCCGCCGACGAAGACGGACGGCCGCCCGGACAAGCTGCCTTCCGCGATCAGCCGGGTGACGTCGCGCAGCCAGGCGCCGGTGGAGTAGGCCTTCGAAGGATGCACATGGCCGTAGAGGAAGTGCGGCACGCGCGCCATGTCGTCGGCGCTTGGGCGCGCCGTCAGCACGTCGAGCACCGAATAGCCTTGCATGGAATCGGTGTTGACGATGACGCCGCCTTGGCGTTCGGCAAGATCGAGCGCCAGCGCCGACTTGCCGCTGGCGGTCGGCCCGGCTATCAGGATCGCGTCCTTCACGCGGCCTTCGCCCGCCTGTCTGCCGGATTTATCGATGCCGCTGATCGCCACGCTTGTATCCCGTCCCGAAGACCGCGCTGTGTCGGCCTCGCTTGCGAATATGGCCTCACGGGCGGCCGGCGCAAGCACCCTTCATTGGCTGGCCGAAGATGTCGCCTGCGATCTGGTTTTGCCGGAGACGCCCGATGTCGGCGAGTTGACGGCCAATCTGCGCGCGGCATTGGCCTCCGAACCGGTCGACATCATCGTCCAGCCGGCCGAAGGCAGGAAGAAGCAGATCCTGCTTGCCGATATGGATTCGACGATGATCGACCAGGAATGCATCGACGAGCTTGCCGACGAGATCGGCGTCAAGCAGCATGTCGCCGCGATCACGGCGCGGTCGATGAATGGCGAGATCGCATTCGAGCCCGCCTTGCGCGAGCGCGTCGCCTTGCTGAAAGGCCTCGACACGGCAGTGGTCGACCGCATCATCGCCAACCGGCTGACGCTGGCCGCCGGCGGCCGCGCGCTGGTGCAGACGATGCGCGCCAGCGGCGCCTGGACGGCACTCGTCTCCGGCGGCTTCGACGTCTTCACCAGCCGCATCGCCATGCTGCTCGGCTTCCAGGAAAACCGCGCCAACCGGCTGATCGAGGAACACGGCAAGTTCACCGGCAGGGTCGCCGAACCGATCCTCGGCCGCGCAGCCAAGGCCGAGGCGCTGCTCGACATTGCGGCAAGGCTCGGCCTGACGACGGCCGACGCGATTGCCGTGGGCGACGGCGCCAACGACCTCGACATGATCCGCCTTGCCGGCACCGGCATCGCGCTCCACGCCAAGCCGTCGGTGGCGGAACAGGCAACGATCCGCATCGATCATGGCGACCTGACCGCGCTGCTCTATCTCCAGGGCTATCGTCAGGAGGAGTTCGTGCAATGAAGCCGATCCGCACCGAGCGGCTCATCCTGCGCAATTGGGAAGAACGCGACCGCGCGCTCTTCCACCGCATCAACTCCGACGAGCGCGTGATGGAATTCTTCCCGTTCCGCCGCGACCGCGCCGCCGCGGATGCCAAGATGGACGAACTGCGAGGTTGGATCGAGAAAGACGACTATGGCTTCGCCGCCGCCGAGATCGCCGCTACCGGCGAATGCATCGGCTTCGTCGGTATAACGGGAGCCGATCATCTCGACCTCCTGCCGGCCACGGTGATCGAGATCGGCTGGCGGCTGGCGCCCGAATTCTGGGGCAAAGGCTATGTCACCGAGGCGGCCGAAGCCTGGCTAGCCTTTGGCTTCGAGCCGCTCGGCCTTGACGAGATCGTGTCTTTTGCAGTCCACGACAACCGTCGCTCGATCGCCGTCATGAAACGCCTCGGCATGTGTGCCGATCCGGCCGGCGACTTCGACCATCCCGCCGTCCCCGACAGCCATCCGCATCTCAAGCGGCATGTCTTCTACAGGCTGTCGCGCGAGGATTGGCGTGCACAAAAAAGGGCGGCTCGCTAGCCGCCCTCTTATTGCAAATCAACTGGTTACCGGGCTTTCCGGCTTCAGTCCATCCGGATCGTCACGAACCGCAGCTCGCCGGTCTTTGACGCCAGCATCAGCAGCGCGTTCTTGCGTCCCTGCTCCTTGAGCGCGCCGATCCGGTCCATCACGTCCTTCGGCGTTCCCACCGATTCCTGCGCGATCTCGGTGATCACCTCGCCCGGCTGGATGCCGCGCTCGGCGGCCGCCGAATCCTTGGCGACGTCGGTGACGACCACACCCGACACATCGGCCGCGATGCCGAACTTCTGCCGCGTCTGGTCGTTGAGCTCGCCGATGGTCATGCCGAGCACCGCAGCCGTGGACACCGGGGGCGCCTTGTCGCCTTTGTCCTGGTCGGTGTTGCCGTCCTCGCCTTTAGCCAGCTTCTCGCCGTCCTCGAGCCGGCCAAGCGTCACCTTCACCGTCTGCTCGACGCCCTTGCGCACGATCACGACGTCGACCGCCTTGCCGACGGGGCTTTCGGCGACGACGCGCGGCAGGTCGCGCATTTCGTGAATGTCCTTGCCGTCGAACTTGATGATCACGTCGCCGGCCTGGACCGAACCGTTGTCGACCGGACCGCCCTTGATGACGCCGGCCACCAGCGCGCCCTTGGCGGTCGCCATGCCGAGGCTTTCGGCGATGTCGTCGGTCACCGGCTGGATGCGCACGCCGAGCCAGCCGCGCCGCGTCTCGCCGAACTGGCGAAGCTGGTCGACCACGCCCGCCGCAAGCTGCGAGGGGATGGAGAAGCCGATGCCGATCGAGCCGCCCGACGGCGAGATGATCGCCGTGTTGATGCCGATGACCTCGCCGTCCGCGTTGAACAGCGGGCCGCCGGAATTGCCGCGATTGATGGCGGCGTCCGTCTGGATGAAGTCGTCATAGGGGCCGGAATTGATGTCGCGGTTGCGCGCCGAGACGATGCCGACCGTGACCGTGCCGCCGAGGCCGAACGGATTGCCGATCGCCATCACCCAGTCGCCGACCCGCATCTTGGTGGAATCGCCGAATTTCACCGCCGTCAGCTTGTGGCCCTTCGGATCGACCTTCAGCACCGCGACGTCGGTTTTGGTATCGGTGCCGACAAGCGTCGCCTTCAGCGTCACGCCGTCGGAGAAATTGACCTCGATGTCGTCAGCGTCGGCGATCACATGGTTGTTGGTCACCACGATGCCCTGCTCGGCGTCGATGACGAAGCCGGAGCCCAGCGACTGCACCTTTTGCCCGCCGCCCTTGTCGCCGCCGCGGTTCTTGAAGAAGTCGTCGAAAAAATCCTGGAAGGGCGAACCTTCGGGGAGTTGCGGCATCGGCACCGCGCCCGGCCCTTCCGTGCCTTTCACCGTTTGCGATGTCGAGATGTTGACCACCGCGCCGAGCAGGCGGTTGGCAAGATCGGCGACGGAAGGCGGCCCGTCGGAAGCGATCGTGGGCGTGACGAAAGACGGGGCGGCAATCATGCCGACGACGAATGCTGTGGCGCCGGCGAAAAGCGTGCGCCGCGCCGCGCGCAACAGGGTGTCGGATATCATCGGGGCCTCCCGGTTTCTGAAAAGGAAAAGCGCATCCGCAAGGCGGCTGTCCAATTCATGTTGGCAAGAAATAAGGCACGTTTGCGGCTAATAGCTATCGGCGGAAGATAAATCGTCAATCGCTTCAGCACCAAGGAAATTCGTCAGCCGCGGACCAACCAGACGATGCCGACACCCACGGCGATCGCAACCAATCCGCCGATCCGCAGCACATTCTCAGGCACCGACAGCACTTCCGCCGCGAGTTTCCGGGCCAAGGCCGGAAACCCGCCATAGACCAGGCCCTCGATGACGAGGACCAGGCCGATCGCGGCGAGGAAATCCCGCACCGCCCACTACTGGGCGGTGCTAGGTTGTGTCGCAGGCGCGGCAGGTGCCGTCGCAGGCGCGGCAGGTGCCGTCGCCGGCGCAGCCGGCGCCGGTTGCGGTGCCGGTCCGGGGGCGGGCTTGCTGCCCGGATCGCGGAAGTAGCGGAAGAACTCGGACTCGGGCGACAGCACCATGGTCGTTCCGGTGTTGTCCAACGCCGTGCCGTAAGCATTCATCGAGCGGTAGAAATCGAAGAAGGCGGGGTCCCGCTTGTAGGCTTCAGCAAAGGTGGCGCTGCGCTGCGCCTCGCCTTCACCGCGGAGGATTTCCGATTCCTTCTGCGCCTCGGCGATGATCTCGACGACCTCGCGGTCGGCCCTGGCCTTGATGCGTTGCGCCGCCTCGTTGCCGCGAGCTCTCAGCCGCTCGGCTTCCGCCAGGCGCTCGGCCTTCATGCGATCGTAGGTCTGCTGCGAGACCTCCACCGTCAGATCCGTCCGGCGGATGCGCACATCCTCGATGTCGAGGCCGAGCGAGGTCGCGTCAGGGCGGAGCTGGTCGCGCACCTCCCGCATCATGACGCCACGTTCCTCGGAGAGGGCGGCCTCGAAGTCGCGAAGGCCGTATACACGGCGAAGCGCCGCATCGAGGCGCGTCCTCAACCGGGCTTCGGCGAGTTCCACCTGCCCGGACACGGCCGCGCGGAAGGTGCGCGGATCCGAGATGCGGTAGGCGATAAAGGCGTCGACCTCGTAGAACTTGCCGCCGGAGACCTGGACGCGGATGTTGTCGAGATCGAAGCGCATCACTCTCTTCTCGACCATTTGCACGCTGTCGGCGTCGAAGAAGGCGAACGGTGCCTTGAAGTAGACGCCCGGCTCGCTCTTGACGTCGATGATCTCACCGAATCTCAGCACGATCGCCTGTTGGCCCGCGCTGACCACGAAGATCGAGGAATAGAGGAGGAACAGGAGAACGGCCGCGATGACGGCGATGATGGGAAGACGGTTGGCCATCACTGGTTACCTCCCAGCACCGGCGCCGGCGGCGCCTTCGGCTGCAGTGCCGGCAGCGGCAGGTACGGAAGCACGCCCTGCCCGTTTCCCGGCTCGATGACCACCTTGTTCGAGTCCTTCAGGATCCTCTCCATCGTTTCCAGATAAAGGCGCCTGCGCGTCACGTCGGGCGCCTTGGCGTATTCGTTGTAGACGGAGATGAAGCGCTGCGCCTCGCCATCAGCCTCCTGCACGACGCGGTTCTTGTAGGCGGCGGCGTCCTCGCGGATCTGCGCTGCCTGGCCGCGCGCCTGGCCGAGCTTCTGGTTGGAATATTGGTTGGCCTGCTCGACGAACTTGTCCTCGTCCTGCTCGGCGCGCTGCACCTCGTCGAAGGCATCGGCGACCTCGCGCGGCGGCGCCGCGTCCTCGATGGAGATTGCGTTGACCTGGAGGCCAGTCTTGTAACCGTCGAGCGTGTTCTGGATGATCTCGCGCACCGAGGTGGCGATGCCTTGGCGGTCATCGCGGAAAATATCCTGGGCCGGGCGCCGGCCGACGACCTCGCGCATGGCGCTTTCGGCCACTTGCGTCACCATGCCGTCGGGATCGGAAACGTCGAACAGATAGGCTTTGGGATCGGAAACCTGGTAGGCGACCGAGAATTGCACATTCACGATGTTCTGGTCGCCGGAAAGCATCAGCCCGGAGCCGCTGCTCGATCCGCCGCCGATGCTGACAAGCTGCTCGGAGATCTTGGCCGTCTCGACCGTCTCGATCGGCCACCAGTGGAAATGGAGGCCGGGCTGCGAAAGCTCTGTCTTCGGCTTGCCGAAGCGCAATTCGACCGCAACCTCATCAGGCTGCACGGTATAGATTGCCTTGAAGGCCCAAAGCACGACGAGCGCGAGCGCAATCAGCCCGAGGACCGCCGGGCTGCCGCCGCCGCCGCCCGGAAGCGCGCGCCGCAGCCTGTCCTGGCCGCGGCGGATAATGTCCTCGAGATCGGGAGGCGACCCGGGCGGGCCGCTCGGGCCCCTCGGTCCCTGCCCCCAGGGCCCCTGATTGCCGCCGCCGCCCCATGGGCCGCCGCCGCCGCTCTTGTCGTTCCAGGGCATGAATGTCCTTTCGCTACGCTTCCCTCGGGCCTTGCGGCGCAATTCTAGCGCATGACCCCGAAAACCGATATCGGTTTTCGGAAAGGAATCATGCGCCAAATCAAAGTTTTACGGCGACCTTTTGCGGGTCCGGTTGGACACGCGGCGCCGTACTGTCGTTCTTTCTATAGGGACGCCGTGACGCGCTTTCAACGCGGTCTGCCACGCGCGCCCTCCGATTTGCGCCGGCAGCGACCCTTTGTCGTCGTCAGTGACCGCCGCGGCGGCGCTCGTAGACCGTGTAGCGCGTCGCGTGGCTGTCCTTTTCGCCTGCCGGAAAATCCTCGGAACGCACGATCCGCCAGACAGCCGGGTCGATCGGCGGGAAATGCGCATCGCCGTCGACAGCGGCCAGCACATGCGTGACATGCAAACGGTCGGCGAGCGGCAGGGCCTGGGCGTAGATCTCGCCACCGCCAACCACGCAGATCTCCTCGGCACCTGCCATGCAACGGCCGCGCACCTTGGCCAGCGTGATCGCTTCGTCGAGCGAATGCGCGACTTCGATGCCATCGGCGCGCCAGCCCTTGTCGCGCGTCACCGCGATGTTGAGCCTGCCGGGCAGCGGCCGGCCGATGCCCTCATAGGTCTTGCGGCCCATGATGATCGGCTTGCCCATCGTGTCGGCCTTGAAGCGCTTCAGGTCGCTGGACAGCCGCCAGGGCAACCCGCCTCCGCGTCCGATCACGCCGTTCTCGGCAATAGCAACGTAGATCGCGATGTCCATCAGCCGCCGTTCCCGTCCGACGGCTCGAGCAGCAGGATGTCGATGTCGTGCTCCGGATAAAAATCCTTGGCCGTCACCTCGAATGTCGTCGCACCGACCTTGCGGACATTGTCGCCGCAGAACGAAACCAGATTTTTGGCGCTGCCCTTGTCGATGGTGAGCTTGAAATTGCCGATACTGCCGGACGCCCAGTTGCCGCCCGTGGTCAGGATATAGGCGATGCGGCTTTCGAAATATTTCGGATAGCCGTCGGGATTTGCCTTCGCCGCCTTCCGCACCGCGTTCTCGAACGCGTCGTCCATGCAGTAACGGGTCTTGTAGGTGTCGTACTGCCCCTGGAACTTGCCGTCGTAATAGAAGCTGACCGAGGACGTGCCGCCGACGCTCGGCTTATAGCGGTGCGAGACATGGACGGCCTTGTTGGCCGGGAAGGTCGAGCGCCACCAATAGGTCGACCGCAATTGCCAGAACGGCGCGTAGACGGTTTGCATGCCCGAGCCGTCATCGGCGGTATCCTCGATGATGATGCCGCGGTTTTCCCAATCCTCGGCGACGGCCTTCGGCAGTTTCGCCAGCGCCGCCTTGACGGCATCGCCGAACGGATAGAGCGGCACATTCTGCGCCTTGAGGTCGGCGGTGATGTCGATGCCGAGCGCGAACGCCTTTTGCTCGAGCTGCGGCTTTACGTCGACGCCGTCGATCGCCACCTCGAATCCGAGGAAATTGTCGCTCTGCGCTTCCGGGATCGCCGGCATCTCGTTCGGATCGCCCTCGATGTCGGGCATCGGGAAGGCAACGATGGCGTCGACGTCCTTGTCGGTGTTGTTGCGAAAGACGTAGTCGACGGTCACCTTCTCCGGCGAGATGAAAAGGTCCTCGCTTTCCATGGCGACGGCATCGCTGCGCGACAGGATCAACCCGCCGGTGCCGAGCTCGGCGACGGAATCGTTGGCGAAGGCCGGCGCGGCCAGGAATGCCAGCGCTGCGGTGAGGATAGTGCGGAACATGGCTCCCCCTCTCGACTGCGATCCCGGGATCAGCCGGACGCGCATTTCCATCTAGCCGTTTCAATGTGGCGTTTCAAAGCCTTTGCGTTCGCGCGCACAGTCGCCCACGCCTGTCTAGACACCGGCCGCCCGATCGGGCAGGAGATCGCTTTATGCGCAAGCTTCTCGTCATCGGCATCGGCGCCGGCAATCCCGAACATATGACCGTGCAGGCCATCAACGGCCTGAACCGGGCCGATGTGCTGTTCATTCCCGACAAGGGCGCCGGGAAGAGCGATCTCGCGGAGCTGCGCCGGCAGATCTGCGACCGCTTCGTCACCAACCCTGAATCGCGCCGCGTCGAGTTCGACGTGCCGGTTCGCGCCGAGCCGACATCGTCCTATCGCGTGACGGTCGACGACTGGCACGAAGCGATCGCCGAAATCTATGAGGCCCTGATCCGCGACGAGCTGGCCGAAGACGGCTGCGGCGCCTTCCTGATCTGGGGCGACCCTTCGCTCTACGACAGCGCGCTGCGCATCCTGGAGCGCGTGCGCCACAGAGGCAATGTCGGTTTCGAGTTCGAGGTCATTCCGGGCATCACCGCCATCCAGGCACTGGCCGCGAGCCACGCGACGGCGCTCAACCGCATCGGCGATGCGATCCTGGTCACCACAGGCCGCCGGCTGACCGAAGAGGGGCTGCCGGCAAACGCCGGAAGCACGGTTGTCATGCTCGACGGCAAATGCGCCTTCAACACGCTGGCCGACCAGGATGTCTTCATCCAGTGGGGCGCCTATCTCGGCACGCCGGACGAGATCATCCTATCCGGCCGGCTCGGCGATGTCGGTGCCGAGATCGAAAGGGTCCGCGAGGAAGCCAGGCGGAAAAAGGGCTGGATCATGGACATCTATCTGCTGCGAAAACCAGGGCAGTAAGGCAATAGGCGTCGTCGATTTCGTGCGCGTTGAGCAACTCTAGGACATCCATCCTACTGCCATACTACTGCCCTACTGCCCTACTGCCCTACTGCAATACTGCAATACTGCCTATCCGGCGTCGATCTCGGCTTGCAAAGCGTGCATATGGACAGCGGCTGCGGAAGCGGCGGCCCGCTCGATGGCACGAAACCGGCTAACCACGGCAAGACCGACCGACGTCAATTGCGCGCCGCCGCCTTTCCTGCCGCCGGTCTGCGCAGCAACCAGCGGCTTGCCGAACACCCGGTTCATGTCCTCGACCAGGTCCCAGGCGTGCTTGTAGGACATCTCCATGCCGCGCGCCGCGGCCGAGATCGAGCCGAAGGCGGCGATCTGCTCCAGCAACTCGATCTTGCCCGGACCAATTCGTCCGTCGGGGTCGAGATTTATCCGCAGGCTCAGCGATGGCATCTCTTGTCCTCTGCGATCATCCTGAGATTACCCCCTCCGCCGCAATATCGCTATTCCAAAGCGACATAGCGATATTGCCCTTTCGTCAACCATCGGCCTCGACCGGCAGCCCTGTCCCGGTCGTCGCGCTGTCGAAGCTCACCGTCTTGATCACCGCAAAGACCTTGCGGCCGAGCGCGAGGCGCAAGGTTTGCTTCGACTGTTCGGTGATGCGCGCCAGCACGATTGCGCCGTTGCAGTCGATGGCGATCTCCACTGTAGGCCCGACGCCTGGCCTGACCGCGGCGATCGTTCCCGCCAAGATATTGAGCGCGCTGAGGCCCGCCGGTTGCTCGGTCGCGATCATCACATCGCGGGCCCGGATGCGGAGCCGCACGGGAGTTCCCGCCGGCCGTGCAAGGCGCGATATGCGGATCTCGCCGGCCGGCGAGCCAAGAACCGTCATGCCGAAAGCCTCGTCATGACGCAGCACCCTGGCGTCGAGCACCGCGCCGCCCTCGCCGCGCTCCTCCGCCGGCAAGAGGTCCAGCCGCTGCATGATTGCCTCGGCCGGACCGAAAGCCGCGACCTTGCCTTGCGAAAGCACCACCACGTCGCTCGCCAGCCGAGCCACCTCGGCGATGGAGTGGCTGACATAGGCGATCGGGATCTTCGTCTCGTCGCGCAGTCGCTCGATATAGGGCAGGATCTCGGCCTTGCGCGCCTCGTCGAGCGAGGCCAGCGGCTCGTCCATCAACAGCAGTTTCGGGCTGGCGAGCAGGGCGCGGCCGATCGCCACGCGCTGCTTTTCGCCACCGGACAGTTTGGCCGGCCGCCGGTCGAGCAGGTGGCCGATGCCGAGGAGATCGACCACCGCGTCCATATTGGCGTAGCGCTCGGACCACGGCGTGAACCAGCGGCCATAGCGCAGATTGCCGGCGACGCTCATATGCGGGAAGAGCCGCGCATCCTGGAACACCATGCCGATCCGCCGCTTGTGCATCGGCACGAAGATACCCGCAGCGCTGTCGGCCAGCACGCGCCCGTCGACCGCGATGCGCCCCTTCTGCGGCCGGATCAGCCCGGCAATCAGGTTGATCAGCGTCGACTTGCCCGAACCCGAAGGCCCGAACAGCGCCGTCAGCCGGCCGGCGCTCTCGAAATTCGCCTCGATGGCAAAGTCGCCGAGACGGTGGCTGATGTCGACCGCGAGCGTCATTCTATGTCCATCCGCCGGCCGACCCGCCGCGCAAGGACCTCGGAGGCGACCAGCGCCACCATGGAGATGACGACAGAGATCAGTGTCAGCCTCAGCGCCCCGGCATCGCCGCCAGGCACCTGCGTGAAGGTGTAGATCGCCGAGGGCAGCGTTTGCGTCTCGTTGGGGATGTTGGAGACGAAGGTGATGGTGGCGCCGAACTCGCCCATCGCCTTGGCGAAGGAGAGGATCGCGCCAGCGATCAGCCCGGGCAGGATCAGCGGCAGCGTGATGGTGGCGAACACCCAGAGTGGGTTGGCGCCGAGCGTGCCGGCGGCTGCCTCGATCTTGCGATCGACCGCCTCGATCGACAGCCGGATCGCCCGCACCATCAGCGGAAAGCCCATGACGCCGCAGGCGAGCGCAGCACCCGTCCAGCGGAACGAAAAGACGATGCCGAAATACTCGGCCAGGAACGCACCGGCCGGCCCGCGCCGGCCGAAGGTGAGCAGCAGCAGATAGCCGGTCACCACCGGCGGCAGGATCAGCGGCAGATGCACCAGCCCGTTGAGCAGGGTCTTGCCCCAGAACCGCCCCCGCGCCAGCAGGAGCGCGATCAGAATGCCCGGCGGCAGGCTGGCGAGCATCGCCACCGTCGCCACCTTGATCGACAGCCGGACCGCATTCCATTCGTCGGGAGTGAGGTCCAGCAGCCAGTTCATACGCGGTGTAAGGTCTTTCTCAGTTGCTCGGCGCGAGCACCGTGAAACCCTGCTCCCTGAAGAGCGCGGCGGCCTTGGCCGACTCGACGCACTTCAGGAAGGCAGCCGAATGCTTGTCCTTCGAATCCGCCGTCTGGGCAATCGGATAGATGATCGGCGGGTGCGAATCCTCGGGGAAGGTTCCGACGACCTTGACGCCCTTCTCGGCATGCGCGTCGGTGGCGTAGACGATGCCGAGCGCGGCCTCGCCCGTCGACACCAGCTTCAGCGCAGCGCGCACATTCTCGGCCTGCGCGACCTTGCCTTCGACGGAGGACCAGACACCCAGCGATTCCAGCGCCGCCTTGCCGTATTTGCCGGCCGGCACCGCCTTCACGTCGCCTATGGCGAGCCTGTCGTCGCCGATGAGCTCGGCGAGGTCAAAACCCTTTTCGACCTTGGCCTCGACCTTAGAATCCTTCGGCGCCACCAGCACGATCTGGTTGCCGAGCAGCTTCACTTCGGTATCCGGCTTGATCAGCTTCTTGTCGGAGAGGTATTTCATCCAGTCGAGGTCGGCCGAGACGAAAACATCGGCCGGCGCGCCGCCTTCGATCTGCTTGGCCAGCGCCGAGCTTGCCGCGTAGGATATAATCGCGGCTTCGCCGACCTCCGGCTCGCAAGCCTTGTTGACCGCATCGAGCGCGTCCTTGAGGCTCGCCGCGGCGAACACGATCAGCTTGTCGTCGGCGTGAGCAGCCGGCACGGCCGCGATCAATACCGCCGTCAGTCCACCGATGGCGATCGCCTTCAACCCAGAACCTTTGCGTGTCGGCATGAAACTATCCCCAGGCTCCATTCGGCTCAAAGCCTCTCGATCGATATATCCAAATGAATATAACAAGGAAAGGCCCTTGCCGGGAGACGGTCACGATTGTTGGTGGTGAATCGCCCTGCAATGAACATCCCGGACACAGCGCAGACGTCGCGTGAAGATCGGCGCATCCGACGCCATGGTCGGCACCAACTGACGGCGACTTTATCTGGGGATGCTTGAGCAGATTTCGCGGATTACACCGCGATCGGCGCCTTGATGCTGGCGTCGGAAAAATAGTTCTCGAGGCGGAAATCCTCGAAACGGAAGGCAAAAAGGTCCTTCACGTCCGGGTTGATCCACATCGTCGGCAACGCCTTCGGCGTGCGCCGCATCTGCTCGCGCGCCTGCTCGAAATGGTTCGAGTAGAGATGCGCGTCGCCGAGCGTGTGGACGAAGTCGCCCGGCTTCAGCCCGGTCACCTGCGCGACCATCAGCGTCAGCAACGCGTAGGACGCGATGTTGAACGGCACACCGAGGAAGATATCGCCGGAGCGCTGGTAGAGCTGGCACGAGAGCCGGCCTTCCGAGACGTAGAACTGGAACAGGCAGTGGCAGGGCGGCAACGCCATCGCCTCCACTTCGGCCGGATTCCAGGCCGAAACGATCAGCCGGCGCGAATTGGGATTCTTGCGTATCTCCTTGAGAAGGCCCGCGATCTGGTCGATCTCGCCGCCATGTCCGTCCGGCCACGAGCGCCACTGCTTGCCGTAGACGGGACCGAGATCGCCATTCTCGTCGGCCCATTCGTCCCAAATGGTGACGCCGTTATCGTTGAGATATTTGATGTTGGTGTCGCCGGCCAGGAACCACAGCAGCTCATGGATGATCGACTTTAGATGCAGCTTCTTGGTGGTGGTGACCGGGAAGCCGCGCGAAAGGTCGAAGCGCATCTGGTGGCCGAACACCGAGCGTGTGCCGGTGCCGGTGCGGTCGCCACGATCGGCGCCGTTCTCTATCACATGCTTCAGCAGGTCGAGATATTGACGCATCGGCTTCACCTCGATTCGGGGTTTGAACAATCATAGCGCATGCGGCCGCCGGCGCCACGTCTGTCCGAGATCCTCCCCTTCCTCGCAGGGAGCGGGGGCCTTTTCAGAATTCGCTCTGGCGAGTTTTCGAGAACCGAAGCGGAGCGTACTTAAGGTACGTGAGCACCGGAAGCGCAGAAAACCGCCCGCGCATGACCCCGAAAATCGAAATCGATTTTCGGAAGAGGTTCATGCGCTGTAGTCGGCCGCCGGAGTAGAATTGTCAGAAGGCCTCAGAGAGAACCCAGTTTGCCCAGATCCTTGGCGACCAGATAGTAGAAGGTCACGCGGCTCTTGGTGTTGTCGGCGGCCATCGCCTTGCAGGCCTTCTCGATCGAGGCGTCGGCCTTGGCGGCATCTGCGATGCCGAGCTTCTTGGCGACCCAGTTCTCCCGGACGCGCTCGAGCTCCTTCGGGTCCGTGCAGGAGACGAGCGAGGAATCGCGATTCCTGAGCGCGATGCCCAGATGCTTGACGATCTTCTCCACCGCATCGGCGCTGGCGCCGGCATCGTATTTCTTCACATCCGCAAGATAGTCGGCCATCAAACTTCCCCTCGTCGGCGCCACGGATCCGATGGATGAGGCTTGTGGCGCGCTGCGCAACTTGAGCGCTAGGTCAGAGACACCTCATCGCCGGCGGAGCTTCGATTGAGTGCGCGCGCAAGTCAACCCTCGGCTGCGCAGTTTGGAACAGGGGACAAGCGGCCCGTTTGCCCTTTCTTTTTCGATGATCGGTCCTTATATACGCTTCGTCGGCTTGACCGACTATGGCGATAAACAGGCGATGAAATAAGCCGTTCGGACCCGGGGGCGGTACCCGGCGCCTCCACCAAAAACCGCTCTCCCGAAAGGGAGCGGCTTTTGCTGGGGGCGAAATAGGATCGACGAAGGTGTAAAGATCGTACTTTCGCCCGGCATTGTACCACCGTTATCGGGCTAAACTTATAGTTGCCAACGACAACTATGCGGAAGCTCGTCTCGCTGCTTAATGCGGCGCGAACGCTTCAAATCAAGCCCTAGAGGTTCGCACTTCTAGGCGGGGTTCGGAGGTACCTGGCAACAGAAACCTCCACTTCTCCCTCCTCTCTTCTTTCCAAATCAATTGAACGGCCAAGGTGCGTCCGGCGCGCATGCGTCGTTCCTGCCTTGCCGTTCATCATCCATGGACAAGCAATGCGAAACGATTTCGATCGATTCTTCGTGCTGACCGGCGGTCCCGGGTCCGGCAAGACCACGCTCATCGAAGCGCTGAAGGCCATGGGCTTCGCGACGGCGCCCGAGGCAGGGCGCGGCATCATCCGCGACCAGATGGCGATCGGCGGCCCTGCCCCTTCCCTGGCAGGACCGGGCGCTCTTTGCCGAGCTGATGCTGTCATGGGAGCTACGCTCCTGGCACGCCGCGCATGGTGAGCCCGGCCCCGTTTTCTTCGATCGCGGCGTGCCGGACGTGATCGGCTACCTGAGGCTCTGCGGCCCGCCGGCGCCTGATCACATCAAAAACGCGGCGACCGAATTCCGTTATGCCCGCCGCGTTTTCATCGCGCCGCCATGGCCCGAAATCTTCACCCCTGACGAGGAGAGGAAACAGACGCTCGACGAGGCCGAGCGCACCTTCCAATCGGTGGCCGGGGCCCACGCCGATCTCGGCTACGACCTTGTGCCCTTGCCGCTCGCACCGGTCGAGGAGCGCGCGCGCTTCTTCCTCGACGCGGCCGGATTGTCGCGGACATGAAAAAGGCCGGGCAAGCCCGGCCTTTTCCGATCTTTCGCGAGTTCTCTCACTCCGCCGGCGCTTCGATCGCTTCCCGCACGCGGCCGAGTGTCACCTTGGCCAGGGTGAACGAAATCACCGCGCAAAGCGTGATGCCGGCAACCATCGGCAAAGGCGTGCCGTCGAAGAAGATGCCCGCGACACCCATGGCCAATGCGCCGATGGCGAAGTGCAGCGTGCCCATCAGCGCCGAGGCGGTGCCCGCGATCTCGCCATGCTCTTCCATGGCCAGCACAGAAGTGGTCGGGATGACCAGCCCGAGGAAGCCGTAGCCGACAAAGAGCAGCGCCGCCATCACGTCGAGCCGGTCGACGCCCGAAGCCATGATCGCGAACAGCGCAACCATTACCGTGGCATATCCGGTCACCGCGACCCACACGACCCGCTTCAAGCCAAAGCGGTCCGCCAGCAATCCGGTCAGCTGCGACATGCCGATGAAGGCGACCGCATTGATCGAGAAGAACACGCTGTAGACCGACGGCGACAGGCCGTAGTGGTCGATCAGGATGAAGGACGAGCTCGACAGATAGACGAAGAAGCTCGCAATGCCGAAGCCGGCGATCGCCACCAGGCCGAGGAAGTTGCGGTCACCCATGAGGTAACGATAGCCGGCGAGCGCCGTGCCGAAGGACGAGCTGGCGCGCTCCTCGACCGACCGCGTCTCCTTGAGCGAGGTGGCGAGCAGGATGGTGGCTAAAGCCGCAGCGCCCGTTACGGTCCAGAACACGGCGCGCCAGCCGAAGCTCTCGATGATCTGGCTGCCGGTGAGTGGCGCGAGGATCGGCGACACTGAGAACACCAGCATCAGCAGCGACATCAACTTTGCGGCCTCGTTGCCGGTGTGCAGGTCGCGCACGATGGCCCGCGGAATGGCCATGCCGGCGCTGGCGCCGAGCCCTTGCAGGAAGCGGAAGGCGATCAGCCATTCGATGGTCGGCGCCATGGCCGAGCCGACGCCGCCGACCATGAACAGCGCGAGACCGGCATAAAGCGGCAGCTTGCGCCCGACCATGTCTGAGATCGGTCCGACGACGATCTGACCGAAGCCCATCGACAGGAAGAAAATCAACAGGCTCATCTGCACGGCGGCGGTGCCGGCATGCAGATCCTCGCCGATCGAGGGCAGCGCGGGAAGATACATATCGATGGCGAACGGGCCGATTGCGGACAACAAGCCGAGCACGACCGCGATGCGGAGGAATTTGGGACTCATGATAGGGCTTCTTTCGGATTTGGTTGCCGCCGTGGTCCGGCGTCTACCCAAGGACGTTCCATCCCGCGGAAATCCGACATCCGAGGTCGAATTCATTCGTCTCTTTAGAGCGAATTGCATTCGTCTCGCTGGAGCGGACTTCCTTTATTGTGTCCACAAATTTAGACAGGCTTGTCCAATTCGTCAATCACCGCTATATAGATTTTTATGAAGCCCGGCGTTTCTTCTGACACTTTCCCGCCACGCAGCCACGAGGCCAAGCGCATATCGGTTGTTGAGGCTGCCGCTTCTGTTTTCTGCCGGGAAGGCTATGCCGGCGCCAATATCGATCTGATCGCCGCGGAAGCCGGCGTGTCGCGCCAGACCGTCTACAATCACCACGGCGACAAGGAAAAGCTCTTCATGGCCGTCGTGCGCGACCTGACGGAGCGCTGCAACGCCGGCATCTTCGCCACCATTGCCACCTTCCCCGACCAGCCCGCCGATGTCGAATCCGATCTTGTCGCCTTTGCGGTGCGCATGAACCGCAACTGTATCTGCAACCGCGACGGCCGCTTCCTGCGCAAGCTGATCCAGGCCGAAGGCGAGCGCTATCCGGAGCTTTTTGCCGAGTGGCGCGAACAGGGGCCGGGCCGTACCTGGTCGGCGCTTGCCGCCCGCTTCGCGCGGCTTGCCTATGCCGGGCACCTCTCGATCGACGATCCGGACGTGGCGGCGCGCCAGTTCCTCGCTCTCGTCAACGCCGAGCTGCAGATAACCTTCATGCTGGGCGGCATGCCCACCGAAGAGGAGGTGCTGCGGTCCGCGACCAACGGCGTGCGGACGTTCCTGGCCGCCTTCGGCCGGCGCAAAGCCGCACCCGCCAGGCAGGCCGCCCTCGCCCACGCCTGAGCGATCAAATCGCCGCCATCCCTCTTGGCCTCGGCGTTAGGCGCCTATATGCGGTTTACGCCGCGCTCAAGCTTGATTACAGCTATGCGGACGATTCAACGGAACCCGACCGTCACATGGCCGACGACCACATCCGCTACGACATTCTGGCCCAGGAGGCATTGCGCGGCGTCATGCGCAAGGTCCTGGCCGAAGTCGCGCGCACCGGCCTTCCGGGCAACCATCATTTCTTCATCACCTTCCTGACCGGCGCGCCGGGCGTGCGCATTTCCTCGCGGCTGCGCGAGCGTTATCCTGAGCAGATGACCATCGTCATCCAGTTCCAGTACTGGGACCTGAAGGTGACCGACACCGGTTTCGAGGTGGGGCTCTCCTTCTCCGACGTGCCTGAAAAGCTCGAGATCCCCTTCTCCGCCGTGCGTGGTTTCTACGACCCTTCGGTGAATTTCGAGCTCGAATTCGATGTCAAGGCCGACAATGCCGCCGAAGACGACGACGCCGCGCCAGCCCCGGAGCTGCCGATTGCCGTCGTGGCCGAAAAGAAACCGGAATCGAAGAAGAAGGCCGCCGAGGCCGAGAAGAAGCCGTCCGTCGCCGATACTGGCGGCAAGGGCGCCGACGTGGTTTCGCTCGACGCTTTTCGCAAGAAGTGAGCCGCGGAAATGGGCGAGGTCGTCAATCTCCGCCAGGCCCGCAAGCACAACGCGCGCATCGAGAAGGAACGCCTGGCCAGTGAAAACCGGGCTTTGCACGGCCGCTCCAAGGCCGAGCGCGAGCGTGACCGGTTGACGTCCGACAGGACGGAAAAATTCATGGATGGCCATCGCCGCGAAGAGCCCGGCGATCCGGACCGGCGCTGAGCCCCCTATGGCCGCGGTCGAAAAGCGCTCGGTGACGATCCGTGGCCACCGCACCAGCTTCTCCCTGGAGCAACCCTTTTACGATGACCTCGTCGCGATCGCGGCGGAGCGCTCGATCTCGCTCGCAGCCCTCGTCGCCGAGATCGACGACACGCGGACTCGCGATGCCAACCTCTCCTCGGCGCTCAGGCTCTATGTGCTCGCCTGGGCAAAGCGCGACGGCAAGGCGTCCTGACCGGCCTCAGACCGGGTCGCCGATGCTTTGCTGCGTCTTGCGCTTGGCGCCGAAGCTGAGCAAGGCCGAGCGGTCGCGCTCCTCCGCCTGCTTTTTCGACCGCACCCGCATCAGGTCCTTCCAGCCGATATAGCCGACGAGCCGTGCGTCCTCGCGCGAGACGACCGGCAGATGCGAGACGTTGGCCAAGAGCAGCTTGTCCGACAGCCCTTCCAGATACTCGTCCGGATAGGCGAGCGTGACCTTGCTGCCGGTCAACAGCTCGCCGAGTGTCGTCTTGCGGTGCTTGCCGGCGCGGCGCCAGCGCAGGATCGCCGGCGGATCGATGAGGCCGAGCACATGTCCGTCTTCGTCGGTCACGGGAAAGCTCGGATGCCGCGTGTCTGGAGCGGTCAGGAATGCCGCCGCGCCGTGCAGCGTCATCGTTGCCGGCACGCTCTCGACCTTGGTCGTCATCACTTCGCCCACCCTGGTCAGTGCGAAGGGATCGACGCGATACTCGCGAACGAGGTGATGCCCCCGCCGCGCCACCTTTTCGGTCAGGATCGAGCGCTTCATCAACAGCACGGTGACGGCATGGGCGGTGGCGCAGGCGGCGATCAGCGGCACCAGCATATGGGTGTTGCCGGTGAGCTCGACTGCAAAGAAGGTCGCTGTCAGCGGCGCACGCATGGTGCCGCCCATGGTCGCGGCCATCGCCAGCAGCGGCCAGAAGCCTGGGGTCGCCTCGGGTAGGATGCCGGCCAGCACCGCGCCCATCGCGCCGCCCATGATCAAGAGCGGCGCCAGCACGCCGCCCGACGTTCCCGAACCCAGCGCCACCGACCAGATGATGGCCTTAACCACCAAAAGCGTCAGCGCGGCCGCCGCAAGCACACGGCCATCCAACATGTTGGCGATGTTGTCGTAGCCGACGCCGAGCGCCTGCGGCTCGATCAGTCCGCCGATGCCGACCACGAGGCCGCCTATCATCGGCCACCACATCCAGTGTATCGGCAGCTTCTGGAAGGCGTCCTCGCAGGCATAGACCATCTGCGTCAGCAGGCCCGAAAGAAGGCCGGAGGCAATGCCGACCAGCACCCAGCCGCCCAATCCGGCGATCGATGCTTCCATGCTGCCCGAGAACGGAAAGATCGGACCCGGCAGATGCAGCAAGGTGCGTTCGACCTCGGCGACGATTGCGGCAACCGCGACGGGAATGAAGCTGCGCGGCGTCCATTCGAACAGGAGCAGCTCGACGGCGAGCATGATGGCGGCGATCGGCGTGCCGAAAACTGTCGTCATGCCGGCCGCAGCACCCGCAACTAGCAGCGTCTTGCGTTCATTGTCGCTGACCGGCAGCATCTGCGCGATCAGCGAGCCGATCGCGCCGCCGGTCATGATGATCGGGCCCTCCGCGCCGAACGGTCCGCCCGAACCGATCGAGATCGCCGACGACAATGGCTTCAATACCGCCACCTTGGCGTCGAGCCGCGAGCGCCCGAGCAGGATTGCCTCGATCGCTTCGGGGATCCCGTGGCCGCGGATCTTCTCGCTGCCGAAGCGGGCCATCAGCCCGATGATCAGCGCGCCGATCACAGGCACGATTACGGCGGCATAGCCGAGTGGCGTGTCCTCGAGCCTGAGCTCGGCCAGCGTGAACTGGCCGGAATAGGCGACGTTGGTGGCGAGCCTTATCAGCTTCAACAGCACGATGCCAGCAAACAGCCCGGCGGTCGCGACAACGACCGCGATGGCGGCGATGACGAGCACCCGCGGATCGGTGGTGAAGTCGCGAAGGTGGCCGTTTCCTGCACGAGCGGATTTCATTGGGGAGCCTGAGCTTTCTGGCGGCGCGATACCGTCCGGTTGTCGGGCGGATACATATCGTAACACGATATAATTCTTCAAGACCGTTTTCGGTCGCCGCTCCGCGTCATTTTGGTCATGGACTGCGCCAGCTCCGAGCTTTCACCCCGAGCTTTCACAGGAGTTGAGCTTTGGCCGGAAAGGGCCATAAGTCGTGGAATGACGCATCCGAAGAAACCACGTCCCGCCATCAGCCAGGCCGACTATCAGCGGCTGTCGGAGTTCCGCTACCTGATCCGCCGCTTCCTCGAATTCAGCCAGTTGCAGGCGAATGAGGCCGGACTGACACCGCGCCAGCACCAGGCGCTGCTGGCGATCAAGGGTTATCCGGGCGGTGGGCCGGTGGCGGTGGGCGATCTGGCGGAGCGGTTGCGCATCCGCCACCACAGTGCCGTCGAGCTGGTGAATCGACTAAGCGAGGCCGGATTGGTCGTTCGGGATCAAGACAAGACCGACAACCGCCGCGTCCTGCTACAGCTCACCCCTCTCGCCGACGGTCGTCTCGCCGAATTGTCCGCCGCTCATCTCGATGAGCTTTCGCGCATCGAGCCTATGCTGCGGCGCCTGCTTTCGCGGCAGGAGCCGGTTTGAGCGCTGATGCATGGCGCCGAACTCGCGGTGTCTTAGGTGTTTGTTCAAGCAATTCCGGGCGCAAAATCGCAGCGCACTTTTCCTGGAATAGCTCTCATCGAATGAGTCTCAGCCACCGTCGAGCGACTTCAAGAGATTGTCGATCGTGAACGGATTGGCCTTCGGTTTCGTCGGCTCTGGACCGGAATTGTCGTTGACGCCGGGAAGCGACCGGTCGACTTTTGGCGCTTGCTCAGCCGCCTTGCGTTCGGCTTCCAGCCTCGCCTGCTCGGCACGCTTGCGATCCGCCAGGGCCCTCGCCTCGGCGGCAGCCCGTTGTTCGGCCTTTGCCTTGGCGTCGGCTTCCGCCTCTGCCTTCGCATCAGCCTCCGCCTTGGCGCGTGCCTCAGCCTCGGCCTGAGCCTTGGCGTCGGCCTCCGCCTTGGCTCTCGCCTCTTCTTCCGCTTTGGCTTTGGCTTCCGCTTCTGCTTTTGCCTGCGCCTCCGCCTCGGCTTTGGCCTGGGCTTCAGCCTCGGCTTTCTGCCGCGCCTCTTCCTCTTGCCGGCGCAGTTCCTCGGCAGCGCGGTCGCGCTCCGTCTGGAGCGCCGCGTAGTAGCGCACCTCGCGCCGCAGTCTCTGCTTCTCGAGCAGCGCCGCCTGCATCGCCTCGACGCGCTGCTGCTCCTTCTCCAGCGCGCGCTGCGTCAGGAACTGCGCCAGCGGCTCGCTGTCGAACTGGGGTGCCGTCGCTCCGACCGGGCCGGCGAGGCTGAAGTTCACCGCCGGTGCGGAGCCGACCAGCGCCTCGTCGCCCGGACGATAGGTGATCGCGCCCCTGGCGGTCACGGTGCTCGCAGCGAGGTCGGCGGTGACGTCCGCCGACAGCGTCGCCGCCGGATTGTCGAGCCTGATCGGCGGTGCCCGCAGCCTGCCGTTGGCAATAGTGAATGCGATATCGGTGTCGCCGGCCGCGAAACTGCCCCGCCCGGCGATCTGAGGCGCGAAGCCGGCGGTCTTGGCGGCATCGATGTCGCGCCCGATTGCATCGGCCTTGGCGATGATAGGGGCAAAGGCATCGGGATTGACGCCGGCGATGGTCAATCCCTTCAGCGCCGCGGTGCCGGATCCGGACAAGGCGGCAATCATCGCATCCACAGACTTGCCGCTGGTCGACAGCGCCGCCGAGATGTCGCCGCCGCCGCTGACGCCGGAGCCCTGCAGCACCGCGGAAAGATCGCTGCCCACCAGCTTCAACTGCCCCGAGAACAGGCCGGTGCCGTCGGTGTTCCTGAGCTCGAACAGGCCGGTCAGCCTGCCGCCATAGAGCTTGGCCTTGAGGTCCGAGACATGGATGCCTTCGCGGTCGAGCTTCAGCGACAGCGCCGCGTCATACGCCGTGGCGAACGGCCCAGCGCCAAGCGCCGCCGTGTTGAGGTCGAGATCGGCGCTGAACGGTAGGGTCGATTTCTGGCTGAACGGCGCGGTCGGCCAGCCGCCCTTGGCGGAAGCGAAGGACTGGTCGCCGAATAGCGACACCGCCAGCGGATCGAGGTCGAGCTCATCGAGCGCCAGCGCGCCGGCAAGATGCGGCAGCCCATCCTTGCTATCGACATTGACGTCGCCGGACACAGCCGCCTCGTTGATCGCGCCGGTCAGCCCGCTCAGCACCAGAAGGCCATTGCCGAAATCGGCATCGGCGGCGAGCGATGCCGAAGTGCCGGTCCCCATGCCGGGCAGCCCGACACCTGTCGTCATCAGCCACGGCTCGATATCGGCGGCGTCGAGATTGACCTTGCCCTTGGCGGTGGCGCCTTGCTGTGTCGCGGCGACGGTCCCGTCAAAGCTGGCCCTGAAATCGTCGGCCGTCAGGTTGAAGCTGGTCGCCAGACCGCCTCCCAGCGAGCCTTTCGCCGAGACGTCCGTCGTCGCCTCTCCAAGCATGCCGAGCGGCAGTGCCGGCAGGCCGTAGAACGCAAGCAGCGTGGCCGCGTTCTGGTTGCGGGCGTTGAAGGTCAGCGCTACCGGCGCATCGAGAAGCCGATCCGCGGTGCCCTTGCCCGAGAGCGAGGCCGAGAAGGCGGAGCCGCCGGCCTTGCCTTGCGCGGAGAGCGCGAGCCCCGTGCTGCCGTCGCCATTGTCGGCCGCGCTTGTCACCAGGTCGATGCGGGCGTCCTGGAACAATTCGGGATAAGCAGCAGCGCGGGTCGCCAGCCCCTTGAGAACCTGATTGTCCGGATAATGTTGCGCCGCGACGTCGACGAGCGGCTTGAGATCCACGGCCACGACGGATGCGTCGAGCTTGCCTGTCGGACTTTCCGGAAAGTCCTTGATACGCCCTGTGGCGCTGATCGAGGCGCCGGCAAGCCCGCCGACCGAGAGCCGGTCGATTTCGAGCAGTCCCTGCCGGAGCCTCAACGCCGTATCCACCGTGTCGGCGCTCAGCCCGCCGGCGCTGACCGGACCCGCCTTGATCTGGAAATCGAGGTCGCGGTCGGAGAAACGGTTGGCGCCCTTGTCGCTGACGAAGATCGAGGCGAAGGCAGCCAACCCGTCGACATCGAGCTCGCCGCCCTCCAGCCGCATCAGCACCGAGGGCCTGGCGCCGTCGGGCTGGCTGGAATCGATGCGGCCCGAAAACTTGGCCTTGCCGAGGATGAGCTCGAGATCGCTGAAGGACTGGCGGTTCGCGCTGAGATCGACTTTGGCCTTGAAACCCGCCGCCGGCAGACGGCGGATGGCGTCGTCGACATCCTTCGACAGCCAAGCGGCGAAACCGGAGGGCTGTCCGACGGCAAGCAGCAGCGAGCCCGTGAAGCCGAATCGGTCCTCGACGCTCAGCATGCCGTCGGCCTCGAGCGTCGCGCGGCCCGGCAGCGTCGCCGCAAGGGACTTCACCGACCAGCCGCCCTCGACCGGCTCGGCCGACAGCCGCACGTCGCGCACCGTCGTGTCGCCCGCCACCACCGCCGGCAGCCTGACCTCGACCGTGCCCGGTATCGTCGGCTTCGGCATGTGCAGCAGCGTCTGCTTGAAGGCCGCGATGCGCTGATCAAGCGTCAGCCCGGCTCCCGCGGACGCGCCCACCGCCTCGTCGAACTGCACCTGCGCGCCGCTCGCCTCGATCGAGAAATGCGGCTTAAGGCCGAGATCGACCGAGGCCTTGCCGTCGGCGGTATAGGGATTGTCGAGCGGCCCGGTCTCGAAGCGGAATTCGTCGACGCCGAGCTTCTGGTGGTCTAGCGCGAATTTGCCGTTCAGCCGGAAGCCAGGATCGGGCTTGCCGGTGCTGACCTTCACAGGCTCGCCGTCGGCGCCACGCAATTCGGCTGAGTTCCTGTCGGCTCCATTCTCGTCAGGGGCCGAAACCTTGAACTGACCGGCATAGACCGCAGCGCCCTTGACGATGCCGGCATTGCCGTCTGTCTCGACGATCAGCGGATAGGCATCCGGATCGGCCTTCAACCTGAGCCGCATCCGGCCGTCCGCTTCCACCCTGCCGGTGGAGGCCGAGACTTCCGTGCGCAGGCCGTCGAAGCGCAGCGAGCCGTCCATCCGCCACGGGCCGGCGAGCGATTTGGCCGAAACGGTCGAGTTGATTTCGGAGATCAGGTGGCTGCGTCCGCCGGCGGCATGGCGCAGCTCGATCTGCCCTTCGGTCACCGTCAGCTTCTCGATCGCGATCTGACCCGGATCGAAGGGTGCCGACGGCCGGATGGCCCAGTCGACCGTGCCGTCGCCGGCGACGTCGATGGTCGCCTCGGGATGCACCAGCCGCATGTCGAAGATCAGCAGCTCGCCGCGCAGGAAAGGCGCAAGCTCCGCATCCATGGAGAAGGTCTCGACCGTCATTGCTGGCTGGCCGCCAGGGCCGCCGGCGACTTCGACATTGGAGAAGGTCACCGAGGGGAACGGCAGAAGCCGCGCGGTCGCATCGCCTTTTACGATCACCTTGCGGCCGAGGACGGTGCTCGCCTCGCGCTCGAAATCGGCGCGGTAGCCGGTCCAGTCGATGAAATACGGCACCACCAGCGCCGCGCACAGCACCAGCACGAACAGCCCACCGAAGATCACGAACAGGCGTGCGAGCATTTTCTCCCCGGATTGAAAGTCAGCCGCACTCTACCCGCATCCGCGTGTCGATAAAGAGGCAATTCGGCGGTGCCGGCGCGCAATCCAGGGCTGAGTCCGCTGTTGCGCGACGGCTCGCGGCCGCGATATCGTTTTGCGGTGCATCCTATCTCAAGCGGCCATGCCCGGCCGCGATCATCTGAACCAAATCGTCAAACGCGGAGCATTCCCGATGTCAGGCAAGAACTGGGACAGAGTGCCGATCGACGCGCAGAGCGTCGATGCTCCGCTGTCGCTCGCCGCGCTTTTCCTCGTCGTCACGGTCGGCAGCGACAACGCGGCCCTCTCGAAGGTGGCCTCGGTGCTCGGCGCGCTTGACGATCTGGTCAAGAATGTCGGCTTCCGTGACCTGTCCGGCCGGCTGTCCTGCATCGCCGGCATCGGCGCCGAGTTCTGGGCGCGTCTTTCCCCGGACCGGCGGCCGCGCGAGCTGAAAGCCTTTGCCTCGATCGCGGGACCGGTCCATTCGGCGCCCTCGACGCCGGGCGACCTCCTCTTCCATATCCGCGCAGATCGCTCCGACATGTGCTTTGAGCTCGAGCGCATCCTGCTGGACAGCCTGGGCGGCAGCGTCACGGTCGTCGACGAGGTCGCCGGCTTTCGCTATTTCGACGCGCGCGACCTTCTCGGCTTTGTCGACGGCACCGCCAACCCGACCGGCCTCGATTTGCCTGCTTCGGCCCTCGTCGGCAACGAGGATGCCGAGTTTGCCGGCGGCAGCTATGTCGTCGTCCAGAAATACCTGCACGACCTCAACGCCTGGGCGGAAACGCCGACGAACCTCCAGGAAGAGATCATCGGCCGCACCAAGATCGACAACATCGAGATCGATGATGACGACAAGCCGCGCAAGTCGCACAAGTCTCTGGCCACGATCGAGGACGACGCCGGCAACGAATACGACATCCTGCGCGACAACATGCCTTTCGGCCGGCCGGGCCAGAAGGAATTCGGAACCTACTTTATCGGCTACACCCGCTATCTGTGGGTGATCGAAAAAATGCTGCAGCGCATGTATGTCGGCGAGCCGCCGGGCGCCTACGACCGCCTGCTCGACTTCTCGACGCCGCATACCGGCACGACCTTCTTCGCTCCGACCCGCCCCACGCTGCAGCAGCTTGCCGAGGCAGCGCGGAACTAGCTCGCGGGCGGCTCCCTCATCCCGCAGCCGGCAATATCTTGCCCGGATTCATGATGTTCAGCGGATCGAGCGCCTGCTTGATCGTGCGCATGACGTCGACGCCGTGGCCGAGCTCATGGCGCAGGAAGCCGACCTTGCCCTGGCCGATCCCGTGCTCGCCGGTGCAGGTTCCTTCCATGGCGATAGCGCGCATGTTGAGCCTGGCGACAAACTTTTCCGCCAGCGCGATCTCGTCCGGATTCTCGACATCCATCAGCACCAGCACGTGGAAATTGCCGTCGCCGGCATGGCCGACGATCGGCGCGATCAGGCCCATCTCGGCGATGTCGGTCTCTGTCTCGGTGACGCATTCGGCAAGCCGCGAGATCGGCACGCAGACATCGGTCGAAAGCCCCTTGGCGCCGGGACGCAGCGTCAGCGACGACCAGTAGGCGTCGTGCCGCGCCTTCCAGAGCTTCGTCCGTTCCTCGGCGACGCTGGTCCACAGGAACGGCCCGCCGTCATTTTCCTCGGCAATCATGCCGAAAGTCTCGGCCTGCTCGGCAACGCCGGCGTCGCTACCGTGGAATTCGACGAACAGGCACGGGCTTTCGGGATAGTCGAGCTTGGAATAATTCTTCATCGCCCGCATCTGCAGCGCGTTGACCAGCTCGATGCGCGCCACCGGAATGCCCATCTGGATGGTCGCGATCACCGTGTTGCAGGCCGCCTCCAGGCTGGGGAACGGGCAGACACCGCCGGAGATCGCCTGCGGAATGCCCTGCAGGCGGAGCGTCAGCGCCGTGATGATGCCGAGCGTGCCTTCCGAGCCGACCAGAAGCCGCGTCAGGTCGTAGCCGGCCGAGCTCTTCTTCGCCCGCTTGCCGGTCGTCACCGCCTCGCCGTCGGCCATCACCGCGGTCAGCGACAGCACATTCTCGCGCATCGTGCCGTAGCGCACGGCGTTGGTGCCGGAGGCGCGCGTCGCCGCCATGCCGCCGAGCGAGGCATTGGCGCCGGGATCGATCGGGAAGAACAGGCCGGTGTCGCGCAAATGCCGGTTGAGGTCCTCGCGCGTCACCCCGGGCTCGACCGTGCAGTCGAGATCCTGCGGATTGACCGAAAGGATGCGGTTCATGCGCGAGGTATCGATCGAGATGCCGCCGCCCGGCGCATTAGTGTGGCCTTCCAGCGAGGAGCCGACGCCGAAGGCGATGACGGGCACACGGTGCGCCGCGCAGGCGCGCACGACCTCCTGCACCTCGGCCGTGCTCTCCACGAAGGTGACGCCATCGGGAGCCTGGGTCGGGATGTAGGTGGTGGTGTGCGCGTGCTGGCCGCGTATCGCCTCGCCGGTCTGAAAACGCTCGCCGAACTGTTGCTTGAGGATGCCGAGCACGGCAGCGATGCCTTCCTCGTTGCGCTCGACGGGGTTGAGGTCGCTCAAAGCCATGAATTCCTCCGCGAATGGACCAGCGGCAACTCTTGTTATGCAGCTATGGATGATGCCTAAAGCAATTCCAGGAAAAGTGTGAAGCGGTTTTCCGTCCGGTATTGCGCCAGAACAATGAGAACCTCACCAGCCACGTCCTGTCCAGCGACGATCGAGGAAAACCAGATGACGATGCCCGCGCCGATCATTTCCAACCCGATGGCGATCGAGAAGGACTGGATCGACTATAACGGCCATCTCAACATGGCCTACTACAACGTCTTGTTCGACCGCTGCTCGGACGAAGCGTTCGAGCTGATGGGCATGGGGCCAAACTATGCCAAGGAACGCCGCCTCACCATCTACACGGCGGAAGTCCATGTCTGCTACGTGCAGGAGCTTCACCTCGACCACAAGGTGAACGTCTCGTTCCAGCTCATCGACCATGACGAGAAGCGGCTGAGGGCCTATCAGGAAATCCGTCACGTCGATGGCTGGCTGGCCGCGACGTCCGAATCGCTCTCGCTGCATGTCGACATGGCCGGGCCGAAGGTCGCCCCCTTCCCGGCCGATGTGATGGCCAAGGTGGAGGCCATGCGCGCCGCCCACGCCGCGCTGCCGATGCCGGAGCGTGCCGGCCGTTCGATCGGCATCAAACGCAAGAGCGCTTGAAAACCCCGCTACCGGCGTTAACCTTACCGAGGTTTTAACGTGAACAAGCCACTTGAGTCCGTTGAACGACTCGGTGGCGTGTTCGAAAACCGCCGTACCGGGTTTGCGCGGGCGGCAGGCGGAATGCGGTGCGAGGACAGTGCATGAAAACCGACATCAAGGTCGAAGTGGAGCGGTTGGCGGCCGATCCACGCATTACCGACTATGATTTCTGGCGATCGCTGAAGAACGTCAACAACGAGATTTTCCACATCGCCAACAACAACGAGCCTATTCCCTTCGACATGATCCGCTGGCGCGCGATCCTCAAGCAGGCGCGCATGAAGCGCGGCCACGCCTAACGCTCTTTCAGAATACCGAGCGGCGAGCGCGGCTCGACCGGCGACGACTGGATGATGGCGGTGTTGGTCATCGCATAGGGAATGATCTTGTCGATCACCCGCTCCAGCTCGGCAACCGAGCCGACATGCGCCAGCGCAATGAAGCAATCCTCGCCGGTCACCCGGTCGCATTGCGCGATTTCCGGCAGCTCGCGGATGATCTCGGCCACGACGGCGAGCTGCCCGGGCACGGGCCGGATCCGCAGCCATGCCGACAGCTTCATGCCGAGCGCCGCCGGACTGATCCTCACCGTATAGGCCTCGATCACGCCGTTCTCCTGCAGCTTGCGGATGCGCTCGGCCACGCTTGGTGCCGAGAGCCCGACGGCCCGCGCCAGCTCAGCCGTGCTGGTGCGCGCATCCTTTTCCAAAAGCCGCAGGAGCTTCAGGTCCGCCGCATCCAGATCGGCATTTTCATTTCGAAGGCGTTTCAAGAGAATCCTCTTTCTTTAGAGCGTCAACGGCTATTAAGGCCCGTTCATCGTCCATGTAAATCACGAAGTTCGCCTGCGATAATGATTCGCATGAATTCTGAAGTGCAAGTTCGTGCAGCAAACCCGGCCACGGGCAACACCGACGCTGCGCGGCCCGGGCTCGCTGGGCTGGCCAACACACTGCCGCCGCATGTCTGGTTCTGCGTCAGCGCGATCTTCCACTATCTAGGGCCGGCCTTCGCCGTGCTGCTGTTTTCTCAGGTCGGGGTGCTCGGCATGGCCTGGCTGCGCATCGCCACGGCCGCGCTCGTTTTCGCGGCGCTCACCAGGCCATGGACGGTCTTCGCGCGAGCCGACCGCTCGGTCCGCCTGCTTCTGTTGGCCTTCGGCGCCTGCCTGGCGGTGATGAACTGCGCGTTCTATCTGGCTCTAGACCACCTACCGATCTCGCTGGTCGCCGCGATCGAGTTTGTCGGCACCATCGGCGTCGCCCTCGTCGGCCTCAGAAGCCGGCGCAACGTCATGGCGCTCGCCATCGCTGTCGCCGGCACCTTGCTGTTGATCGATATCAAATGGTCGAGCGATCCGATCGGCCTGTTCTGGGCCTTCCTCAACGGCGCGCTGTTCGTCGGCTACATCGTATTGGGCCACCGCATCGCCCAGACTGGAATAGGCATTGCCGGCCTCGGCACCGCCATGGCGATCGCTTTCCTCATCGTGTTGCCTATAGGCTTCAGCGAGGCGTTGCCGGCCTTTTCGGCGCCACAGTTGCTGATCGCCGCCATCGGCGTCGGCATCTGCTCCTCGGTCATCCCCTACATCTGCGACCAGCTCGCCATGGCGCGGCTGCCGCGCGCGAGCTTCGCTTTGATGCTCTCGCTCCTGCCGCTGACCGCGACACTGATCGGCGTCATCGTACTGCGGCAGGTCCCCAGCCTCACCGATTGTCTTGGTATCGCGCTGGTGATCGCCGGCGTCGCCATGCACAAGCCGGCGACCAACGTCTAACTCCCCGACGCAGTGACAGGTTGCAGACTTGCAGGCAGGCAAGATCTAACCGCTCGTTTCAGTGAACCACCGCAGACGTTCGCAATTGGCTGAAGCCTACGAACGTCGTCATCCTTGGGCGTAGCGACGCGAAGCGGAGCGAAGACCCAAGGATCCATGCCGTAACCTCAGCCGAGGAGCGCAGCGGAGCAGAATTCTGCACCGCCGCAGCGCTTTGATGTCACAGGATCCTGGGGTCTGCGCCGCGTCGCGTCGCTCCTTGCTCCGCCCCAGGATGACGATGCGATGGACGTTCCGGCTAACCTCCAACGCCTCGACTAACCCAGCTTCTCCTTCAGGAAGGCGACCGTCCTCCCCCAGGCGAGATCGGCCGCCTTCTTGTCGTAGCGCGCGGCCGAGGTGTCGTTGTTGAAGGCGTGGTTGACGCCGTCATAGACATAGACCGTGTGCTCGACATGGGCGGCGTCCAGCGCCTTCTTGTAGGCATCGATGCCGGCGTCGATGCGTTCGTCCAGCCCGGCATAATGCAACAGCAGCGCCGCCTTGATCTTCGGCACATCCTCGGCCTTCGGCTGCATGCCGTAATAGGCAACCGCCGCGCTGAGGTCCGGCGCATTGACGGCAAGCGCGTTCACCGTGCCGCCGCCCCAGCAGAAGCCGACCGCGCCGACCTTGCCGTTGCCGTCCTTGTAGCCCTTGAGGTAGGCGACCGTCGCGACGCCGTCGGCCGTGACTTGGGCAGCGTCGAGCTTGGTGAACATGTCGCGTGCCTTGTCCTCGTCGCTCGGCGTGCCGCCGAGCGGCGACAGGAAATCGGGCGCCAGCGCCACGAAACCTTCCAGCGCCACGCGCCGCGCGACATCGCGTATGTGTGGGTTTAGTCCCCTGTTCTCGTGCACGACGATGACGGCGCCGAGTTTGCCCGACCGATTGGCCGGCCCGACCAGATAGCCCTTCATCTCGCCGCCGCTGCCGGGGTAGGTGATGTCTTCGCCCCTCACGCGCGGATCGTTCTCCGCGACGATCGCCGCCTTGGCCGAATTCGCCGCCAGCATCGGCGCGATTGCCGCAGCCGCGGCCCCCGATCCGGCAAGCCTGGTCAGTTGCTCCATGAAGCGGCGGCGGTCGAGCGTCAGGTGGGTATATTCGTCATAGGCATCGATCATCGCCTGGGTGATGACGGGCTTGGCAACAGGTTCGGTCATGGCTCTCCTCGACGGCTGTTCGATGCGCAAGATAGAGTTGGAGCCCGCGCGGTCCAGTCACGATGGATGACGATTTGGCAGGATCGTTCGTCCGCCGGGATCGTTCCCGTCGCGGCGGCTGCCGCATGACATGCCTTCACATTTTGGGCATTCCAAAGCGCGCCCTTCGGCGAGACCTTCGCGCCGGCCCACCGCAGCGACGTCGGGACAAGCGCAACGTCACTAGGTGTGCTGAGATTCAGGTTAGGGCGGGTCGAGAATGGTTCGGTCCGAGAACCGGAGCGGAGCGTACTAAAATACGTGAGCACGCGCATGACCCCGACATCGATTGCGATTTCGGAAAGGATCATGCGCAAAATCAAAACTGCTACAGCGTCCTTTGCACGCCCAAGAGGGCGCGCGGCGCTGTAGGCAAGCACAGGAACGAGCCATTCGCAGGCCGGCATCACCTGAATATCAGCGCACCTATTTCGGCAGCGTATAGGCCATCACATAGTCGCCCGGCTTGGTGCCGACCGAGCCGTGGCCGCCGGCGACGATGACCACGAACTGGCGGCCATCGGCGACCGTGTAGGTCATCGGCGTCGACTGCCCGCCGGCCGGCAGCCTCGCCTGCCAGAGCTGCCTGCCGGTGGTGAGGTCGTAGGCGCGCAGATAGTCGTCGACCGCCGCCCCCAGGAAGGCAACGCCGCCGGCGGTGATCATCGGCCCGCCAATGCCCGGAACGCCGACCTTGAACGGCAGCGGCAGCGGCGTCATGTCGTGGACGGTGCCGTTGCGATGCCTGTAGGCGATATTTCCGGTCCTGAGATCGACGCCGGCGACATAGCCCCAGGGCGGCGCCTGGCATGGGATGCCGAGCGGCGACAGGAACGGCCCCATCACCACGGCATAGGGCGCGCCCTCGTTGCGGTTGAGCCCCTGCTCGCTGCCTTTGCTGTTGTCGCCGGGCGGAGGCACGTCCGCGCGCGGGATGAGCTTCGACGTGAAGGCGAGATAGGTCGGCATGCCGAACATCACCTGCCGCACCGGGTCTACAGCGACGCCGCCCCAGTTGAAGACGCCGAAATTGCCGGGATAGATCAGCGAGCCCTGCAGCGAAGGCGGCGTGTAGCGCCCCTCGTAGTGCAATTTCCTGAGCGCGATCCGGCATGCCAGCTGGTCGAACATGGTGATGCCCCACATGTCCGCGCCGGTCAGGGGCTTGGAATTGAAGGAGAGGTCCGAGGCTGGCTGCGTCGGCGAGGCATGATCCCCTTCGATCGCGCCGCCCGGTGCCGGCGCTTCCTTCACCGGGATGATCGGCTCGCCGCTGCGCCGGTCTAGCACATAGAGGTCGCCCTGCTTGGTCGGCCCGACCAGCGCCGGCACGATCGCGCCGCCGGCCGAGGTAATGTCGACGAGCGTCGGCTGCGCCGGCACGTCCATATCCCACAGGTCGTGATGTACGGTCTGCCGCACCCAGCGCAATTGCCCGGTGTTGAGGTCGAGCGCCGTGATCGAGGAGGAGAATTTCTCGACATTGGCGCTGCGGCCCATGCCGAGCTGGTCGGGCGTCTGGTTGCCGAGCGGCACATAGAGCAGCCCAAGCTTCTCGTCGGCGCTCGCCGTCGACCACATGTTGGGAGAGTTGTTGGTGTAGTTTTGCCCGGCCGGCAGCGGCGTGGTCTGGTCCGGATTGCCGGAATCCCAGTTCCACAGCAGCGCTCCTGTGCCGGCGTCATAGGCGCGGATGACGCCCGATGGCTCCTCGGTCGAATAATTGTCGTTGACCGCGCCGCCGACGATGATCTTGCCGGCGACGATCAGCGGCGCCGAGGTCGAATAATAATAATAGCCCGACTTCGGATACGGCATGTTGGCCAACAGGTTGAGCGTGCCGCCCTCGGCGAAGGACGGACACACCTGGCCGTTGGCCGCATCGAGCGCGATCAGCCTGGCGTCGGATGTCGGCAGATAGACACGAGTGGCGCAAGGCTGCCCGGCCGCGATCTTGGCGGCATAGTAGGAAACACCGCGGCAGGTCTGGTGCTGGCGGTTGGGGTCCAGCTTGACCTTCGGATCGTAGCGCCATTTTTCCTTGCCGCTCGCGGCGTCGACGGCGATGGCGAAGTTGTGCGGCGTGCAGATGAACAGCGCATCGCCCACTTTCAGCGGCGTCACCTGATAGGTCGTCTCGCCGATGTCGTCGGGACCCTTCACGTCGCCGGTGCGATAGGTCCAGGCCGGCTGCAGCTTGGCGACATTGTCCGGCGTGATCTGGTCGAGCGGCGAATAGCGCTGGCCGAACGGCGTGCGGCCGTAAAAGTGCCATTCGCCCGCCGGCACGTCGCCGCCGAGATTGGCCGTCGGCGTCACCTTGTCGGTGCCGAGCGTGCCGCCGATGTCCTTGGGGTCGGCGGTCATCGAATAGCCTGCCACCGCAAGCGAGGCCAGAACCGCCAGGATGAGCGGGGCGCGCCCGTCCGGGCCGCTGAATCCCCGCCTTGCCCATGGGGTCAGCAGCCACAGCGCGATGAGGACGATGATGCCGCCGCGCGGGCCGAGCTGCCACCAGTCGAAGCCGATTTCCCACACCGCCCAGCAAAGCGTGGCGAGCACGACCCCGGCGTAGAGCCAAAGCCCCGTCGATTTGCGGCGGAAAATGAGCCAGGCGGCGACCAGGAAAGCGAGACCGGCAATCAGGTAGTACCAGCTGCCGCCCAACGTGACGAGCCAGATGCCGCCACCGCCAAGCGCCAGACCGATGAGGAGGAGGACGAGGGAGGTGATCGTGACAGCCAAGATGATACTCCTTCGACTGCTGCGCGCTTGCGGCGCATCTCAGGCAACGGCGTGCCGTCCCTGCCCTGCCGGCAGCTTTCCCCGGCCGGCCGCGCCTGTCAAGCGAACCGGGGCGGTGCAAATATGGAACAAAACGTAGACACTTCTGGCCTTTCGCTGCCGAATCACTACATTCGGGGTGATGTCCGGCTTTTCCGAAGACATGCCCTTCTTTGACGAACCGAATGCGCGGCCCGCGGCCCCGTCCGGCATTGCCGCGCGCGCCATGGCCGCCCGCAGCGGCCAGCACAGCACGCCCGACTATCTGAAGGGGCTGAACCCCGAGCAGCGGCTAGCCGTTGAAACGACGGAGGGACCGGTCCTGGTGCTGGCCGGCGCCGGCACCGGCAAGACGCGGGTCTTGACCACGCGCATCGCCCACATCCTTGCCACGGGCAAGGCTTTCCCTTCGCAGATCCTCGCCGTCACCTTCACCAACAAGGCCGCGCGCGAGATGAAGCAGCGCATCGGCCTGCTGATCGGCGAAGGCAATGTCGAGGGTATGCCCTGGCTCGGCACCTTCCACTCGATCGGCGTCAAGCTTCTGCGCCGGCACGCCGAGCTTGCCGGGCTGAAATCCGATTTCACCATCCTCGACACCGACGACGTGGTGCGGCTGATCAAGCAGCTGATCCAGGCCGAAGGGCTGGACGACAAGCGCTGGCCGGCCAAACAGTTCGCGCAGATGATCGACAACTGGAAGAACAAGGGCCTTGGGCCTGACGAGATTGCGGAAGGCGATGCGCGCAGCTTCGGCAACGGCAAGGGCCGCCAGCTCTACAAGGCCTATCAGGAACGGTTGCAGACGCTGAATTCCTGCGACTTCGGCGATCTGCTCTGTCATCCGATCCGCATCTTCCGCGCCTATCCGGACGTGCTGAAGGAGTATCACCGCAAGTTCAAATACATCCTCGTCGACGAATATCAGGACACCAACACCGCGCAATATGTGTGGCTGCGGCTGCTGGCGCAGCGGCCGCAGTCCTCCCCCCTTGAGGGGGAGGTGCCCGCGAAGCGGGCGGAGGGGGTCGCCGCAGAAGGCACCGCCCGGTCATCAAACACCAGCGCGTCGAGCACTGCCCCGAGGACCCCACCCGACCGGGCTTCGCCCGGCCACCCTCCCCTCAAGGGGGAGGGAAACCGGCGCCCGGCCCCTGTGAACATTTGCTGTGTCGGCGACGACGACCAGTCGATTTACGGCTGGCGCGGCGCCGAGGTCGACAACATCCTGCGCTTCGACAAGGATTTCCCGGGCGCCACCATCATCCGGCTGGAGCGCAACTACCGTTCTACCGCGCATATTCTAGGCGCTGCCTCGCATCTCATCGCCTACAATGAAGGCCGCTTCGGCAAGACGCTGTTCACCGACCGCAACGACCCCGAGGACGACAAGGTCCATGTCCATGCCGCCTGGGACTCGGAGGAAGAGGCGCGCGCCATCGGCGAGGCGATCGAGGCCTACCAGCGCCAGAAGCACAACCTCAACGACATGGCGATCCTGGTCCGCGCCTCCTTCCAGATGCGCGCCTTCGAAGACCGTTTCATCACGCTCGGCCTCAGCTACCGCGTCATCGGCGGCCCGCGTTTCTACGAGCGGCTGGAAATCCGCGACGCGCTCGCCTTCTTCCGCGTCGTTGCCAACAGCGGCGACGACCTCGCCTTTGAGCGCATCGTCAACGTGCCGAAGCGCGGGCTCGGCGAAGCCACCATCCGCCAGATCCACGATACGGCGCGCGCCTTGCGCATCCCGATGCTGGAAGCAGCTGCGACACTTGCCGAAAGCGACGAGCTGAAGCCGAAGCCGCGCGCGGCGCTGCGCGAGGTCGCCGCCAATTTCGAGCGCTGGCAGAAGGCGCTGGAAACCACGCCGCACACCGAACTCGCCGAGACCATCCTCGAGGAGAGCGGCTACACCGACATGTGGAAGAACGACCGTTCGGCGGACTCGCCCGGACGGCTGGAGAACCTCAAGGAACTGATCCGCTCCATGGAGGAGTATGAATCGCTGCGTTCCTTCCTCGAGCATGTCGCGCTGGTCATGGAGGCCGAGCAAGGCGAGTCGCTCGATGCGGTCTCGATCATGACGCTGCATTCGGCCAAGGGCCTCGAATTCGAGACCGTCTTCCTCCCCGGCTGGGAGGAAGGCCTGTTTCCGCATCAGCGCGCGCTGGACGAAGGCGGCCGTTCGGGCCTCGAGGAAGAGCGCCGGCTTGCCTATGTCGGTCTGACGCGGGCGAAGAAGAACCTGCACATCTGGTTCGTCTCCAACCGCCTCATCCATGGGCTGTGGCAATCGACGATCCCGTCGCGCTTCCTCGACGAACTGCCGGAGACCCATGTCGACGTCGCCGACAGCGGCAACTCTTACGGCGGCTACGGCAATCCTTATGGTGGCGGCTCATTCGCCTCGGGCCGCGGCGGCGGACGCAAGAACCCGTATGGCGCGTCTCGCTTCGACAACATCGGCGCGGAGAATTCGGGCAGCTTCTCCAACACCTATGCGACCCCCGGCTGGCAGCGCGCTCAGGCGAACCGCACCGAGGCGACCGACCGCAACTGGGGCACCCGCTCCGGCCATCAGGTCGAGCGCATCGGCTATGGCGAGACCGACAGCGGCTACGGCGCCGGTCGCACCAGTGTGAAGGGCCGCACCATCGATGGCGAGTTGGTCGCTAAATCGGTGGCCGACACGCCTTCCGCCTTCAAGCCCGGCGACCGCGTCTTCCACCAGAAATTCGGCAACGGCAACATCGCGGCCATCGACGGCAACAAGCTGACCATCGACTTCGACAAGGCCGGCCAGAAGCGCGTGCTGGACGGGTTCGTCACCGGCGTTTGATCGGCCCCCTCACCGGTACCTTGCCTGGTTCCACTTGTGGCCGAGCAGCGACAGGATGATGATCAGCCCGTTGAAGAACTGCACGTAGAAGCCGCTTAAGCCGGCCGCCACGACGCCGGTCTGGATGAAGGAGACCGTGACGGCGCCGATCGCGCCGCCGACCACGGTGCCGATGCCGCCCCAGGTCGGCGTGCCGCCGACGAACACCGAGGCCAGCACCGGCAGGAGGTAGCCGTCGCCCGCCGTCGGCCACCAGGTGAAGTTGATCATCACCGAGAAAGTGCCGGCGATCGCAGCGCCTATGCCGACGAAGACAAACACCTTGACCCTGACGCGCTTGACGTCGATGCCCATCTGCTTGGCGCTGTCCGGATTGTCGCCGACCACCTTCACCTGCGCGCCGAAGCGGTGGCGGTTGTAGAGCAGGGCCGAGAACACGACGAAGGCGATGGCCCAGAAGATCTGCACCGGGATGCCGTAGATCTGGCTGGAGAATATCTTGTAAGCCCAGCTGTCGGCCAGGCCGGTCAGCGCCGTCGACTTGCCCTCGTTGATGATCTGGATCAGGCCGCGCAGCAGGAAATTCATGCCAAGAGTGGCGATCAGCGACGACAGCCCGCCATAGACCACCAGCGATCCAACGAGGAAGCCGAGTAGCGTGCCGGTGACGATCGCCGCGGCAATGCCGAGGAATGGATCGTAGCCGGCCTGTACGACAAGCGCGAAGACCCAGGAGGCGAAGCCCATCGTCGCCGGGAACGACAGGTCGATCTCGCCGCAGGTGACGACGAAGACCAGCGGCACCACCACAAACAGCGCGACCGGCAGCGTGGTGAGCACGGAGCTATAGAGGTACCAGGTGGTGAAGACGGTCGGGTTGGCGAACATGAACACCGCCATCATGACGATGAACACGCCAAGCGTGCCGAGCGCGGCGCGGTTGTCGAGGACGAAGCCGCGCAGCCAGTGGTTGGAAGGATGGTTCCATTCCTTGTCCGCCGCTTGACCGCGTGCGCCCCCGAGGGGGTTGTGCAGATCGGGTTCCATGGCCTTGCTCATCACGCTCTCTGCTCCGCTCCGCTTGCCTCGTGCAGCCCCGGCAAGCCGCCGGGATGCGCGATATCCTCCATGAAGTTGATGAGCTCGTCGGCCGATTTGATCTCGCTGCGGTCGGCGGTAAGCGCCACCTTGCCGCGGTCGAGCACGACGAAGCGGTCGGCGATGTCGAAGACGTGGTGGATGTTGTGGCCGATGAACAGGATCGAGCGGCCGCTCGCCCGCACCTGGCGCACGAAATGGAAGACCTTGGCGGTCTCGGTCAGCGACAGCGCCGTCGTCGGCTCGTCGAGGATGATCAGCTCCGCCTGCTTGTAGATGGCGCGCGCGATCGCCACGCCCTGGCGTTCGCCGCCCGAGAGCTGGCCGACGATCGACTGTGGCGTGAACACTTTCGAGGTGAAGCCGATCTCGCGCATCAGCCGGCTTGCCTCCTCGATCTCCTTGCCGACCTTCAGCCAGCCGAGAAAGCCGGTCAGCTCGCGGCCCATGAAGATGTTGCGCACGATCGTCTGCTGCACGGCCAAAGCCCGGTCCTGGAACACCGTCTCGATGCCGGCATCGCGCGAGCGCGCCGCGCTCCATCCGCTCACCGGCTTGCCGCGCACCAGGATCTCGCCGCTGGTCGGCTTGACGACGCCGGACAGGATCTTGATCAGCGTCGACTTGCCGGCGCCGTTGTCGCCGATCAGGCCGACCACCTCGCCGCGGTCGACGCTGAGATTGACGCCGCCAAGCGCATAAACCTGGCCATAGGATTTCTTGATATCGCGCAGTTCGATGATGCGTTCGCCCATGCGATCCTCGCTTGAATTGTCTGTCTGCCGGCCGCTTGCCGACGATCCTGCCGGCCGGGCCTATCCCCGGCCGGCAGCTTGGGAGGTCAGCGCAGCGCCTGCTTGGCCAGCTCGGCGACGATCTCGTAATTCTGCGGCGTGACGAAGCCAGCGCCGGTGTCGACATTCATCGGCGCCAGACCCAGCACCGCCTGCTGGCAAAGGCTGAGGATCGGCAGATAGCCCTGCAGGAACGGCTGCTGGTCGGCCGTGAGCTGCACCCAGCCGCCCTTGAAGCCCTCGACGATCTGCGGGCTGGTGTCGAAGCCGAAGTTGAAGATGTCGCCGGGCTTGCGTCCGGCCGCCTGCATGTAGGTGGGCACATTGCCGAGCATCTGCCCGCCAGGATAGCCGACCGCCTTGACGTCAGGATGGTTGAGGAGTGCTGCCGTGATCACCGGAATGGCGAGATTCGGGTCGGAGGCCCATTCGCCGCTCGGCGGCGAGGAGAGCTGGATCACCTCGACGCCGGCCTCCTTCAAGGCCGCGACCGTGCCGCGCTCGCGCGCGCCGCGGTTTTCGTTCTCGAACGGGCCGATCATGATCGCCTTGTCGCCGGCCTTGAGCCCGGCGAGCTTGAACGCCTCGGCGCCGAGCGCGCGACCCTGCTGCTCCTGCTGCGCGCCGACATAGCCGCCGCCGAACGCCGCCACCACCTTCGGCACCGGCACGTTCTGGTACATCATCTTGATGCCGTCCTTATGCGCCTGCTCGGCCAGGGCCATGATCGCGGCGTCGCCCGGATGACCCATCATGGCGATGCCCTGGGGCTTGACCGCGACCGCCTCGCGCAACTGCTGCACCATCTTCTCGACGTCCCAGCCCGAGAAGATGTAGTCGACCTTCGGCCCGAGATCGGCGGCCGCCTGCTTGGCGCCATTGTAGACGATGGTGCCGAAGGCGTCGCCCTCGGCGCCGCCGACGAAGAAGCGGATGTGAACGTCCTTGCACCACTGCGCGTCGAGCGCCTGCGCCGGCAAGGTGGAGATTGGGGCGCAGAGCGCCGCGGCGACAGCCACGACGGTCGAGCGCAGAACGGTCCTTCTGGTCGTATTGCTCATGCACGTTCCTCCCTTTTTGGCCCCTCGCAACGGAGGGTTTTCGACAATAGATCGGTGTGACCACAGTTCCTGGCCGGCCGGCTCCTCCGCCAGCCGGGTCCCTACACCGGATTTGGCAAGTAGCTGGCCCCTCCCCGGCATTGCTTCAGATAGTCGAGCGCCCGCGCCTGACCGGTGATCTCCAAGTCGCCGCGATAGACCGGGTCGTGCCAGCCTTCGATGTCGATGGCGCCCTTGTAGCCAGCCAGCCGCAACTCGCTGATCACCCGCGTCCAGTCGCTGTCGCCGAAGCCCGGCGTGCGCATCTGCACGAAAGGCAGGCGGCCGAACACGCCGTGCTCGCGGATCACGTCCCAGCGCACGGTGGCGTCCTTGCCGTGGACGTGGAAGATGCGCGGCGCCCATTTGCGGATCTGCGGGATCGGATCGATCAGATAGACGAGCTGGTGGCAGGGTTCCCATTCGAGGCCGAGATTGTCGTCAGGCAATTCGTTGAACATCAGCTCCCAGGCATCGGGATTGTGGGCGATGTTCCAGTCGCCGCTCGCCCAATTGCCGTCCATCGCGCAGTTCTCGAAGGCGATGCGCACACCCTTGTCGGCGGCACGTTTCGCCAGCGGCCCCCAGACCTCGCGAAAGCGCGGCAGGCTGTCGGTCAGCGGCTTGCCGCGGATGCGGCCGGTGAAGCCGCTCACCGTCGAGGCGCCGAACAGATGCGCATTGTCGATGACCGTCTCCCAGGCCGCGAGCACGCCGCGATCGCCATCGCCGCTTTCCAGCGGATTGCCGAACACGCCGATCGCCGACACGGTGACATCGGCATCGCCGATCGCGTCGCGGATCTCTCCGGCGAGCCGCGGCAGGTCCTTGCCGTCCAGCGTCTGCCAGAAGAAGGGCTGGATGCTCTCGAAGCCCAGCGGCAGGATCTGCTTTATGTAGGCGGCCGGGTCATCGAGATTGGCCCGCACCATCGTGCCGATCCTGATGTCGAGCAGCGGGTTTGGCATCATTGCGTTTCCTGTGCGATCGCTACGCGGCAGCCGGTCTCGGCGCTTTCGATGGCGCCGAAGACCATGGCCAGGCTCTTGATGTTGTCGGCGCCGCGCGTTTCCGGCTCGGTTCCGGTTTCGATCGCGTGCATGAAATCCTTGATGATGCCGAGATGGCCGTCGATCCGGTCGGCAGGATCAAGCGGCGGCACATCTATCGGGCCGGCCTTGTCCAGCAGCCCTTCACGCTCCGGCAGCACCACCTCTGCCTTCAGCCCGTCATGACCGTCCCAGATGAGGCTGCCGCGCTCGGCTACGATGCGCCAACTGCCCTCCCAACTGGTGCGGAAACCGGCCGCGCACCATGAGCCGGCATAGGTGAAGACCTTGCCGCCGCCGAGATCGAAGACGGCGCTGGCCGACGATCCTTGCCTGTACCAGGAATTGGCCGGCTCCCATTCCTGGCAGTAGACGCTGGCCGGCTCGCCGCCGACCATGTAGCGGGCGGCGTCGAAAGTGTGGATCGCCATGTCGAGCAGCAGCACATGCGCCATCTCCTCGCGAAAACCGCCGAAATGCGGCCCGACGAAGAAGTCGGCGTGGATGCTGGTCGGCGCGCCGATGGCGCCGGAGTCCAGGAAACGCCGGATGCGCCGGACATTGCCGATATAGCGACGGTTCTGGACAACGGCATGGACGCGCCCTGCCCGGCGCGCCGCCTCGATTATGGCGCGTGCATTCTCAGGGCTGTCGGCGAGCGGCTTTTCGGTGAGCAGATGGCAATGATGGGCGAAGGCGGAAAAGGCGACCTCGCGGCGCGCTGCAGGAACCACGACGTCGAACACGGCGTCAGGCTTGGTTTGCTCGAGAACGGCATCGAGGCTGGTGCCGATGACGGCGCCGGAAAGCCCGTATTCGCGCGCCCTCGCCTGCGCCCGCTCGGCATCAAGGTCGACAAGGCCGGCAATTGCCAGCCCATCTACCTGCCTCGCGGCATCGAGCCAGGCCTTGCTCATGGCTCCGCACCCGACCAGGACGGCCTTCATCATCCAGCGCTCCTCCCGACCAATCCCTCCAGACCGGTCGCCACGGCATTCACGGCATCGCCGTAAATGTTCTACCGTAAACGTTTACGAGAACACACCCGATGGCCTAGAATGTCAATCACCCGCTCGCGAAAATCGTCATCAAATACCTTGGCCTGAGTAGCGGCCAGTGCTAGCGAAGACAGGGGGAGAACCGGCCTTGGCGTCCAGCATCCACGATCTCGCGCGTCACCTGAACATCTCGATCGGCACGGTATCGCGCGCTCTGAACGGCCGTGCCGACGTCAACGCCGAGACACGCCAGCGCGTGCTCGATGCGGCCAGGACGCTCAACTATTCGCCAAACCAGTCAGGCCGGAGTCTCCGGCAAGGCGCCACCCGTTCGATCGCCTTCATGCTGCAGCCGCATCCGGGCGACCAGCAATATGGCGAGCCCTTCTTCATTCCGTTCCTGACCGGGCTGCAGGCGCGCCTCGCCGAAAGCGGCCTCGACCTGATCGTGGTGATGGGCGCGCCGGGCGACTATCAGCAGGAACGCCTGCGCCGTGTCGTCGAGACGCGCCGGGCCGACGCGGTCGTGCTGGCCTGGACACGGCGCGACGACGAGCGCATCGACTACCTGACCGAGAGAGGGTTTCCCTTCGCCACCCTCGGCCGCAGCCGCTCGGGCGGCAAATCCTACCCTTCGCTCGACCTCGATTTCGAGAAGGCGGGCAGCGACGCGGTCGACCGCCTGGTCTCGCGCGGCCACCGCCGCATCGCCGCCATCCGCCCTTCCCTCGATCTGAATTTCGGTCACCTGTTCATGACCGGTTATCGCAAGGCCCTGCGTCGGCATGGCATCGAGGTCGACCCCGGCCTGATTGCGGAAGGCTTCATCAACGAGGCCGGCGGCTACCAGGTGATGCCGCGCGTGATGCTGTCGAAGGACCGGCCGACGGCCGTCATCTTCAACAACGACGCCATGGCGCTCGGCGGCTGCAAGGCGCTGGCCGAGATGGGCATCAGGCCCGGCCATGACATCGCGGTGATCGTCATCGTCGACACCCCGCTCTGCCGCTATTTCTCGCCTGCGCTGACCGGCTTCCGCCCCGCGCTGGAGCCGATGGGCCAGCGGCTGGCCGAGATGCTGCTGGCCTCACTCCCCGCCTATGCCGGCCCCGAAGGCACGAGGATCATGCGCGAGGTGTGGCCACTGGAGTTGGTCGCACGGGAGAGTGATTGAGCGCTCTTCCCTTCTCCCGTTGCAGGCCCCTTGTAGGAGAAGGAAAGTGCACCCCTCCTGTCACGCAACCATCACGTTCACGCTCTAGACCGCTTTGTAGGAAGGCGCTCGCGGCATCGTCGATGCGGCGCCCTTTCAGGCTTTTCCTGCATGCTCGTCAAGAAGGGGATATTCCATGAAGCATCTGAACCGAACCGTCGCGCTCGGCGCAGCACTCGCACTGTTCACCGCCATGACTCCGGCGCTCGCCGATGGCGTCGCGTACGTCAACAAAGGCCTGGTGGGCGTCGGCCGCATTCCGGCCGGCCAGAAGGACAAGTTCGGCGAGACCTTCGGCTCGGGCTCCGGCATGGCGATCGACACCAAGGGCTGGACCCGTGACGGCGCGGGCTACAAGGGCTCGCTCTGGCTGCTGCCGGATCGCGGCTACAACGTCGCCGGCACCACCGACTACCGCCCGCGCCTCAATACCATCTCGATCGAGCTGACTCCGATCGCGCCGGGCGCCGCACCCGCCGCCGGACAGGAGCAGTCGGGTGTCAAGGCGACGCTCGCCGACACCATGCTGCTCACCGACGACAAGGGCGCCGATGCCACCGGCCTCGATCCGCTCAACGGCGTGCGCCCCGCCGCCGGCGACCTGCCGATCCTGCCGCAGGCCGACAACGGCAAGCTGGCGCTGGACGACGAGGCGATCGCGCGCCTGCCGGACGGCACCATGTTCATCTCCGACGAATATGGCCCGAACATCTACCGCTTCTCGGCCGCCGGCCGCCTGATGTCGGCGACGCAGCCGCCGACGGCTCTCGTGCCGATGCGCCATGGCGAGCCGAACTTCGCGTCCGACAACCCCGGCCGGGGCGCCGCCGAGCCCGATCCGAAGGATCCCGAGACCGGTCGCCAGAACAACCAGGGTCTCGAAGGCATGTCGATGACGCCAGACGGTAAGTTCCTGATCGCCGTGCTGCAGTCGGCGCCCCGCCAGGATGGCGGCGATTCCGGTGCGACGCGCCAGAACACCAGGGCATTGGTCTATGACGCCTCCGACCTCGCCCACCTCAAGCTGGCGCATGAATATGTCGTGCCGCTGCCGATGTTCAAGGACGCCAAGGGCAAGACCAAGGTGGCCGCGCAGAGCGAAATCGTGGCGCTGTCCGACAAGAGCTTCCTGATGCTGGCGCGCGACAGCGGCAACGGCCAAGGCGTGAAGGGCGACGAGTCGCTCTACCGCAAGATCGAGACCGTCGACTTGTCCGCCGCAACCGATATCGCCAGCGGCCCGTTCGACGCCGCCGACAGGCCGGTTGCGCCGAAGGGCGTGCTCGACCCGTCGGTGACGCCGGCCAAGCTCACCACATTCATCGACATCAACGACAAGGGCGTGCTCGGCCGCTTCGGCCTGCACAATGGCGCGCCGAACGACAGGAACAACCTCTCGGAGAAGTGGGAGGCGATGTCGCTGGCGAGCGTGCTCGATCCGAAGCTCCCCGACGACTATTTCCTGTTCGTCGCCAACGACAACGATTTTCTGACCCAGGACGGTTTCCAGGTCGGCGCGCCCTACAAGGCCGACGACGGCGCCGATGTCGACACCACCTTCCTCGTCTATCAGGTCACGCTCCCCGGCCTGTCGGGGAACAGCCTCGCCGCGAACTAGCACCACCATCGGGTCGGATGCCGCGAGGCATCCAGTCCGGAAGGGATGCATCGCCATCAGGCCTGCGATACCATCGCGGGCCTGATTCATTTTCGGTGTCCGCCATGGATGACGACAAGCCCGCCCGCCGGCGGACCGGCGACCTGACCAGCGGCCCCATTCCGCGCACGCTGCTGTTGTTCGCCTTGCCGGTGCTGGGCTCCAACGTGCTGCAGTCGCTCAACGCCTCGATCAACGCCGTCTGGGTCGGCCGCTTCCTCGGCGAAGCGGCGCTGACGGCGACCTCCAACGCCAATCTGGTGCTGTTCCTGATCCTCGGCACAGTGTTCGGCATCGGCATGGCGGCGACCATCCTGGTCGCCCAGTCGGTCGGTGCCCGCGACCTGCCCGAGGCGCGGCGCATCGTCGGCACCAGCGCCACCTTCTTCTTCCTCGTCTCCGTGGTGTTCGCGGTCTGCGGCTGGATCTGGGTCGACGCCATCCTCACCGGCCTCGGCACGCCGGCGGACGCCTTGCCGCTGGCGCGCTCCTATCTGCGCATCATCTTCGTCGCCGTGCCGATGATGAACCTTTTGTCCTTCGTCATGACGGTGCTGCGCGGCGCCGGCGATTCGCGCACGCCGTTTGTCTTCATGGCGCTGGCGGTCGTGCTCGACGTCGTCTTGAACCCGCTCTTGATCCGCGGCATCGGCCCCTTCCCCGAGCTCGGCATCGCAGGATCAGCCACCTCGACGCTGATCGGCCAGACGGTGAGCGTGATCGCCATCCTGATCGTGCTTTATGCGCGCAGGCATCCGCTGCGGCTGGCGGGCAGCGACCTCGCTTTGCTCAAGCCCGATCCGGCGCTTTTGCGCATCGTCGTCTTCAAGGGCATTCCGATGGGCCTGCAGATGATCGTCATCTCGGCCGCGGCATTGACCGTGATGGGCATCGTCAATTCCTACGGCTCGCGGGTCGCCGCCGCCTACGGCATCGCGGCGCAGCTCTGGACCTACATCCAGATGCCGGCTTTGGCCATCGGCGCCGCCGTCTCCTCGATGGCGGCGCAGAATGTCGGCGCCGGACGCTGGGACCGCATCGGCACGGTCGCCGCTTCGGGGATCGGCTTCAACCTCGTGCTCACCGGCGCGCTAGTGGCGCTGCTGTTGGCCTTCGACAGACCCGTGCTCGGCCTTTTCCTGAGCGGCGACAGCACGGCGATCGACATCGCCGCCCACATCAACAAGGCGGCGTCCTGGTCCTTCATCCTGTTCGGCATCACCATCGTGCTGTTCGCCACGGTGCGCGCCACTGGTGCGGTCATGCCGCCGCTGATCATCCTGATCATCTCGGTGCTCTTCGTGCGCACCGGCTTTGCCTATTCCATGCGAAGCGTCATCGGCCAGGAGGCGCTGTGGTGGAGTTTTCCGGCGGGCTCGATCGCCTCGCTGGTGCTGGCGGCCGCGTACTATCGTTTCGGCCGCTGGCGGACCATGCATATGACCGAGGGCAGGCCGGCTGCGGGCGAGCCGCCGGACACCGGCCTCGGTGTGCCGCGCCAGCGCGCCCACCTCTCGCCCGAGACGCCGAACGGCTGAGGACGCACCGTTGGCTGTCTGAAATCACCTCGCGTAGCGTGCGCCGAACCCCAATGCCACCAGCGAGAAAATCGTGATCATGCCGGCAAAGGCCAGGCTTGCAACGGTCGCGCTCGTCCAACTCGACAGGACGCCGATGCCGATCACCGGCAGCGCGTTGCCGCAGAAGCAGCAGACGAAGAAGGCCGACACCACCTCGGCGCGGCGGTCGGCCGGCGCGATCTGGTTCACCACTTGCAGGCCGCCGCGATAGCCGAAGGCAGCCGCCGCCCCGCATAAGGCGGTGCCTCCGATCATGATGGTCATCGAGGCGAAGACTTGTGCCACAACGATCAGCGCCACGGTCGGGATCATCAAGACAAGCGCAGCGAGCATCGTGAAGCGGCTAGACAGTCGCGCCGTCGCCAGGATCGTCGCGGCGGTCACGACCGCCAGCTCGAAGAACAGTGCGCCGGCCTCGGCATGATCGGTGACGTGCAGCTGCTGGGCCAGAACGCTCGGTGCCAGCGCGGCATAGAAGCCGACGAGAGCCATAGCGCCGAAGCCGGTCACCGCCGGCGCCACGAACCCAGCGCGAATGCTGTCGGGAACCGAAAGCCGCGGCCGCATTGGGACGTCGGAGAGCCGCCTCCGCTCCGACACCGTCTCGCGCGTGCGCCAGATCAGCAGCGTGACCAGCACCAGCAGAGCGAGATGGACGGCGAATGTCAGCCTGAGCGGCCACGGTGCATATTCGGCAAGCAGTCCCGATGTCAGAGCGCCTAGGCCAAGACCGACGAAGTTGGTGCTGGTTGCAACGATGGCGGCGCGCGACTTGTCCTCGCCTTCGATCAATTCGGCCAGCCAGGCTGTGCCGGTACCCGCGCCAATCCCGATGCCAAGCCCGCTGAGGATGCGGGCGATGTCGAGCCACGCCAGGTTTTCGGCGAACAGGAAAAACAGCGCGCTGATCACGGCGACGCCCATTGCCGCGAGCGCAGCCGGACGGCGGCCGATGATGTCCGACAATCGGCCGAAAAACAGCAGCGCCGCCAGGTTGCCGACCACATAGACGGCGTAGACCAGCGTCAGCGTGATCTGCGAGAAGCCGAAGGCTTGCTTGTAGATCACGTAAAGCGGCGTCAGCGCGGTGCTGCCGGCAAAGAGCGCCGCGATCATAGCGGCGACGGCAGCCATCGCGGCTTTGCCGTCGAGTTCATTGTCGCGCGTCATGGCTTGAGCGTGGATGGTCATGTCGACCTCTTTTTCTTTCGGCGAACGCCCGCCCATGCGTTTATTTAGCGAGGCTATTCCCTCCCCAAATCCACTCCTGACAAGTCTGGCAGTATGGCGCTCGATGATTTCCTCTTCTAACGTTGGCCCATCGACAGTGGAGGAACCATGGGCAAGGGAAGGGTCGAGGCATTCACCGATGGCGTCGTCGCCATCATCATCACCATCATGGTGCTGGAGCTGAAAGTGCCGCACGGCGAGGACTTTTCGGCGCTGGCGCCCTTGTGGCCGATCTTCTTCAGCTACGTGCTGTCCTTCATCTATGTCGGCATCTACTGGAACAATCTGCACAACATGTTCCACACCGTGCAGCGCGTCGATGGCCGCGTGCTATGGGCGAACTTGCATTTGCTGTTCTGGCTGTCGCTGACGCCGGCGACGACCGCCTTCATGGGCGAGAACCATTTCGCGCCGGTGCCCGTCGCCGTTTATGGCGTCGGCCTAGCGCTCTGCGCGTTCGCCTACTACATTCTCGTCATCGAGCTGCGCCGTCTGCATGGCGCGGGCACGACCTTTGCCAAGGCAGTAGGCCGTGACCGCAAAGGCAAGATCTCGCTGGCGATCTACATCGCAGGCGTGCTGCTCACGTTCGTCAACCAGTGGATCGGCGTCGCGCTCTATGTGGCTGTGGCGATGATATGGTTCGTGCCGGATAGGCGCTTCGAACGGCTCATCGAAAAGTAGCGGCTCTTACTTCCGCATCGCCTTCAGCTTCTCGGCCGCCGAGGCGGCAAGGTCGGCATAGCGCTCTTCCAGCCGCTCCGCGGCCTTGATGATGGGAAAGTCATGGCCGAACTTCTCCAGCGCCAGGCGCAGCTTTTCGGCGAAATCCGCCTGTTGTTCCAGCGCCGAAAACAGCGTTTTGACCTGCATCTCGCTGATATCGGGGTCGGCAAGCATCTTCGGCACATCTTGGCCCATCTGCTCGCCGGTGGCGGTCTGCTCTTTCAGGATTCCGATCCAATCGGTCAATGCCGAGCTCCTTTTCCTTGCAGCATGCGCGGGGGACGCTGTCGCGGTCAACCCGTTGCCGCTCTTGCGGTCAACCCGTTGCCGCTCTTGCGGTCAACCCGTTGCCGCTAGCAAGGCTTGTCTCGGCCCTGACCGGCGTTAAGTTCGGCTCGACCCAGAACAAGGACACGGATCATGACCAGCGACGCCGAAATCCAGACCGCCCTGCCCGCTTTCGCCTCCGGCAATGTCGCCGTCATCACCGGTGGCGCCAGCGGTATCGGCCTTGCCGCTGCGAAACGATTCGCGGCCATGGGCATGAAGACGGTGATCGCCGATATGGGCGGCGTGCGCCTCGACCAGGCCCGGCAGGCTGTGGCCGCTATCGCCGGGGATGATGCCGTTCTCCCAATTCCTACCGACGTTTCCGAGGCCGGCGAAGTCGACCGCCTGGCGGAGCTCACCTATGGCGCATTCGGCGCGGTCTCGGTGCTCATGAACAACGCCGGCGTCGGCAACAATCCGGGCAAGCCGTGGGAAAACCGTGACGCATGGAAGCGTCTGCTCGACATCAATTTCTGGGGCGTCGTGCATGGCGTCGAGGCCTTCGCGCCGCGCATGCTGGCCGCGGGCAGGCCCGGCCTGATCATCAACACAGGCTCCAAGCAAGGCATCACCACGCCGCCCGGCAATCTCGCCTACAATGTCTCCAAGGCCGGCGTGAAGACATTCACCGAGGGTTTGGCGCACGCACTGCGCAACGAGCCTGGATCGACGATCACGGCGCACCTCTTGATACCGGGCTTCACCTACACCGGCCTGACCGAAGGCGCGACGGAAAAGCCGGCCGGCGCCTGGACCGGCGAGCAGGTGATCGATTTCATGCCGGCATCGCTCAGGCAGGACGACTTTTACATCCTTTGCCCGGACAACGAGGTTGCGCGGCCGATGGATGAAAAGCGCATGGCCTGGGCGATCGGCGACATCATCGAAAACCGCCCCGCCCTGTCGCGCTGGCATCCGGATCACAAGGACGCGTTCGCGGCCTTTATGAACCGCTAGAGAACCCCGCACGAGCCGAAGGCCCATAGGCTAAACAGGTCCGGTTCTTACTGCGACAATCTTTCGTTCGCAAAGGTCGTGCCCGAACGACAAGTCGTTCCCGAACGACAAGGCTGCACTCAAGCGGCGTGTTTTTTGGAGGAGTGTTTTTGCGCGGCCTTCTTGACGGCCGCCGCGGCTACCTCCCGGTCATGCCGCTTTGCGGCCTTTTCGCATTTTTCGCGGATCTCCTCGACCTCGGATTCGGTCAGATGTTCGATGCCGATGAAAGTGTTGTGGGCCCGGCTGACCCGGATCAATTCGTCCAGCTTGGTCTGGATGGCCGCGCTGTCACGGTTTTGGGTGTTCTGGATCAGGAACACCATCAAAAAGGTGACGATCGTAGTCCCGGTGTTGATGACGAGTTGCCAGGTATCCGAGAACCCGAAGATCGGGCCGCTCATTGCCCAAACGACGATGACCAAGCAGCACAGGGCAAATGTCGGCGGCATGCCGGCGAGATGCGCTACGGCATTGGCGATCCTGGTGAAAAACTTCTCGATCATCGAAATCCCTGAACGGCCAAGGTTTCGGCCCCAAGGTTCGGCCGAAGACTGAATTCAAATCCTGATCAAAAACAAGTGGCGGCCGCTCCCGGTTCCCCGGCGACAGTATTTTCGCGACTGCACCCGGTACAATTGAACACACGCCAGAAGGGCAGCTCCCGGAAAAAACACCTTATGGGTTTGTTGCCATAGTGCCGGTGCAGGTCAAAAAGCCTGTTCCTTCCGCTTCACGGCGGTTTACCTCCAGCCCCTTCCGCTGCGCCACCCCCGCATGGCGGAAGGGGTACCGTCTTCCGGAAAATCGTGGAGAATCAGGGCGCTTCGTTGTCCCAACGATCGAGAAAGGCCTCGATCGGCATCGATTGCATGTCCGGGATCGCCCTGGCGAGTTTTTCCGGCGCCCAGTCCCACCAGGCGAGGTTCTCGATGCGCGCCGCTGTGGCGGCGGCGAACCTCTGACGCAGGGGTCTGGCCGGAACGCCGGCGACGATCGCGTAAGGCGGCACGTCATGCGTCACCACCGCGTTGGCGCCGATGACGGCGCCATTGCCGATCGCCACACCAGGCATGACGACGGCGCCATGGCCGATCCAGACATCGTGGCCGATGCTGACCGCCTTTGCCTGCCGCCGCTCGCGAAATGCCGCGTCGACGCCAAGCCAGCGGAAATACTCGTTCGGCCGGTAGCTGACCTTGTGCTGGGTCAACCGCTCGACAGGATGCTCGAGCGCGTTGATGCGGCTGTTGGCGGCGATGGAGCAGAACTTGCCGATCGTCGTGTAGATCGCTTCCGAATGCCGCTCGAAATAGGAAAAGTCGCCGACCGTCACGTCGCGCAGGATCACCCGCTCGCCTATCGAGGCGTAGCGGCCGAGCTTGCACCCCTTCAGCTCCGCGGTCGGATGAATGCGCGGCTCGGCATCCTTCGGGACAAGGTGTTCAGGGCGGTCCATGGCGCGGCTTTACGCCCGAGCGATCGGTACCGCAAGCGGGGGCCAATCGTCTGCTTAAAAGCATGTCTCCCGAAAGTGGGAACCGGTTTCGGGACAAAGACATGCGTAAGATCAAAAAGCCTAAAGCGCATGGAGCGAATCTGAAAGATCGCGACGCGCTCTAGGCCTATCGGGGCCTATTGCGGCTTGCCCTTCGTCCAAACGACGTTCTGGCCGTAGAGCGGCACGGTGGTCACCGACATCTTCGCCGAGCCGTTCTGCACCTGGCGCGAATGCGAGAGATAGATCAGGGTCTCGTTCTTCTTGTCGTAGATGCGGTTCACCACCTGCTTCTTCCAGATCAGGCTGAGGCCTTGCTTAAACACCTCTTCGCCGCCCTCGCTCATATCGATGTCGCCGACGGTGATCGGCCCAGTCTGGCGGCAGGAGATCGAGGAATCGGACGGATCCTCGAACCAGTTGCCCTTGTGCAGCCGATCGATGATGCTGCGATCGAAATAGGCGACGTGGCAGGTGACGCCGTCGACTTTCGGGTCCTTGATCGCGTCGACCATGATGTCGTTGCCGACCCAGTCGACGCCGACCTTGCCGACTTCGTCCGCCACCGCAGCGCCACCGCTCAGGGCAAGGCATGCGGCGAATAAGCCGATCACTTTTCGCAAGGAAGCCTCCTCGGGTTCACGTTTAGCCGATGTCAGGTGGGATAAGACCATGGCATTTGCAAGCCGTTCGGTGATGGTAGTGACGCCAGGCCCGGCGCAGCGTTCAGAGACGGCTGGTCATCATGCTTGCGGCAACGCGACATCTTTGCGCGCCCGCCGCCAAACCGGTAAGACTGTCGCCGAAACAATCGCACGCCCGATCCGGCGCGCTGCGACGATCACGACGGATAGCTCTGATGATGCGCTCAATTCTGGTCGGCATTCTCGTCCTGATGGCGGCGGGCATCGGCTGGCTCACTTTCGACTGGTATCGGGGCCATTATGGCGGCGAGCCCTACGGCGCGCCGTTCACGCTGATCGACCAAAAAGGCGCGCCCATCACCGAGGCAGCGCTAAAGGGGCATCCGAGCGTTGTCTTCTTCGGCTTCACCCATTGCCCGGAAGTCTGCCCGACCACGCTGTTCGAACTGGCCGGCTGGCTGAAGACGATGGGCGACAGCGGCAAGAACCTCAACGCCTATTTCGTCACGGTGGACCCGGAGCGCGACACGCCGCAGATCATGAATTCCTACGTCAGCAACTTCTCAGACCGCATCACCGGCATCACCGGCGATCCGGAAAAGGTGCATGCGATGGCGAAGGCCTTCGGCATCTACTGGAAGAAGGTCGACACCGGCGACGGCGACTACACGATGGACCATACGGCCTCCGTGCTGCTGCTCAACGCCAAGGGCGAGTTCGCCGGCACCATCGCCTATGGCGAAAGAGCCGACACCGCCATTGCCAAGCTGAAGCGGCTTGCGGCGGGCGGCCAAGCATGATCCCGAACCGAAGGTTAGCGTGGCAAGAAGTGGGAATCGGTTCGCGGAAATGATCATGCTTGAACAAGAGTCGCACTGATGGGGCAGACCAGGCTCCATTTTACCGCGGGCAAGGCCGAGGCCGACCGCATCTTCGCCGCGCTTGAGGCAGCCTTCGAGGAAGACGGCCTGCCGCTCGCCTTGCTGGAGGTGGACGAGGCCAACGATATCCACGAGGTATCGGTCTACGCCGATGGCGACGTCGATGCAGTCCAAGCCCGGGTCAACGACGTCCTCGCGGGTCTCGCCCTGCCTAAGCCGATCGAGCACGAAACGCTCCCCGACATCGACTGGGTGGCGCGCTCGCTTGAAGGACTGAAGCCGGTCCGCGCCGGGCGTTTCTTTGTTCACGGCGCGCATGATCGCGGCAAGCGTCGCAGCGGCGATCTCGCCATCGAGATCGAGGCGGGCCTTGCCTTCGGCACCGGCCACCACGGCACCACGGCCGGGTGCCTCGAAATGCTGGAACAGGTGGTGCAGCGCGAACGCCCGCGCAACGCGCTCGACCTCGGAACAGGAAGCGCGGTGCTGGCGATCGCGCTGGCGAAGCTGGCGCATATCCCGGTGCTGGCGACCGACATCGATCCGGTGGCGGTCAGGGTTGCCGCCGCCAACGCGCGCCTCAACCATGTGAAGACGCTCGTCGAGACGGTGACGGCGCCAGGCTTCCATCACCCGATCTTCGCCAGGCACGCACCCTTCGACCTCATCGTCGCCAACATCCTGGCGCGGCCGCTGATGCGGCTGGCGCCACAGATGGCCAGGCACATCAGTCTGGGTGGCTCGCTGGTGCTCTCCGGCATCCTCGACCGGCAGCGCGACGCGGTGATCTCGGCCTATGTCGGCCAAGACTTCCGCCATGTCCGCACCTTGCATCGCGAAGGCTGGGTGACAATCCACCTCAAGCGCTGAACCTGTCTGATCCGACCGTCTGGCCCTGCCGAAATCGATTCCGGTTTCCAAGGGCATGCGCTAGAGCAATTCCAGGAAAAGTGTGAAGCGGTTTTCCGTCCGGAATTGCGTCGAAACAAGGAGATGGAGCGGTTTGCCGTTTCCATGAAACGGCGAACCGCTCTAGGGTCGCCGCAAGCCATGCGAGGGAGATGCTGCGATGTTCCAGACTTTCGATTCCGCCGGGGATCCCGCTGTCGGCAAGCCGCGTGTGGCGATGCTGCGCCAATGGCTGACTGGGAACGGCCTGGACGGCTTCATGGTGCCGCGCGCCGACGAGCATCAGGGCGAGTATGTCGCCGACCGCTCGGCGCGGCTGAAATGGCTGACCGGGTTTTCCGGCTCGGCCGGCGTCGCCATCATCCTGCGCGACCGCGCCTTTGTCTTCGTCGACGGCCGCTACACGCTGCAGGTGCGGGGCGAGGTCGACCTTTCGATCTTCACCGTCGAGAGCCTTATCGACAATCCGCCGCCCACCTGGATCAAGGACAATCTCGGCAAGGGGGCAAGGCTCGGCTTCGATCCGTGGCTGCATACGATCGGCGAGGTCAAGGCGCTGAAAGCTTCGGCCGAGCAGTCCGGCGCGACATTGGTGCCGCTCGACAGGAACCCGGTCGACGTCATCTGGAAGGATCAGCCCGAGCCGCCGCGCGCGCAAGTGGAGCTCCATCCGATCGCCTTTGCCGGCGAGCTCGCCAAGAACAAGCTGGCGCGGCTGGCGGGCGCGATCGAAAAGGACGGCGCAACCCACGCCGTGCTGACCGATCCCTCTTCAATAGCCTGGGCCTTCAACATCCGCGGCGGCGACGTTGCGCACACGCCCCTGGCGCTCGGCTTCGCCATCCTCGCCGCCGACGGCAAGCACCAGCTCTTCATGGACCAGCGCAAATTCTCGCGCCAGGTCGCGGCCTACCTCACCCAGCTTGCCGATCTGCACGATCCGGGCGAGTTCGAGACGGCCGTTGCCGACCTCGCCAAGGGCGGCGCAAAAATCGCGCTCGATCCCGTCTTGGCGGCGGAAAAGCTGAAGATGTTGGTCGAGGATAATGGCGGCAAGGTTGTGTCAGCCGCAGACCCCGCCCGCATCCCGCGCGCCACCAAGAACCAGGCCGAGATCGCCGGCAGCCGCGCCGCGCATCGTCGCGACGGCGCCGCGGTCGCCAAGCTGCTCTGCTGGCTCGACCGGCAGAAGCCGGACACGCTCGACGAAATCGACGTCGTCACCAGGCTCGAGGAGGTACGCCGGCAAACCGGCGAGGAAACGCAGATGCCGCTGCGCGACGTCTCCTTCGACACGATTTCCGGCGCCGGCCCGAACGGCGCGATCATGCATTACCGCGTCTCGCGCGCCACCAGCCGCAAGCTTCAGAGCGGCGAGCTGTTCCTGCTCGATTCCGGCGGACAGTACCAGGACGGCACCACCGACATCACGCGCACCGTGCCGATCGGCCAGCCGACCGAGGAGATGCGCGAGCGCTTCACGCTGGTGCTGAAGGGCATGATCGGCATCTCGATGCTGCGCTTTCCAGTCGGCACGCGCGGCTCGGAGATCGATGCGGTCGCCCGCATGGCGCTGTGGAAGCATGGCTGCGACTTCGCCCATGGCACCGGCCACGGCGTCGGCTCCTACCTCGCCGTGCATGAAGGCCCGCAGCGCATCGCCCGCACCGGCACCGAAAAACTGCTCGCCGGCATGATGCTCTCCAACGAGCCCGGCTACTACAAGGAAGGTGCCTACGGCATCCGCATCGAGAATCTCGTGCTGGTGACGCCGGCCGAGCCGATCGAAGGCGGCGACATCGCCATGCACGGCTTCGAGACGCTGACGCTGGCGCCGATCGACAAGCGCCTCATCCGCAGCGACCTTCTGACGCGCGACGAGCTCCACTGGCTCGACCAGTATCACGCATGGGTCCTGGCCGAGATCGGCCCGATGGTGGACGGCGAGACGCTGGCCTGGCTGGAGAAAGCCACCGCGCCGCTGCCGCACGACGCCAAGATCTGATTTCTATCCGACGAACTGCCTGGCCAGAATCAACACCGCAGCGCCGGCCAGGAACATCGCCATCAGCCCCCCGCGCAGCGATACCACGGCGGTGACGATCAGCGCCGCCCATTCGGCCGGTCCGGCGCCGAGCGCGGCTGGCGCGACCAGCGTCGTCAGCACCGCGGCCGGCACGGCGTTCAAGCCCGCCTCGACACGCGGATGGATATTGTCGAAGCGTGAGATGACGAGGTGGCCGCCGACGCGGGTGAGATAGGTGGCGACGGCGCCGGCAAGGATGATCCAGAAGGTCGTGCTCATGGCCGCTTCCCCACGCCGCTGTGATGCGGCGGCAGGATCACCGCCAGCAGCACGCCGGCAATAGCGCCGATCGAGACATGCCAGGGCGAGCCGACCGTCCTGTAGGCGATGATCGAGGCGGCCGCGCTTGCGGCGACCACCGGCAGCCACAGCGGCCGCTTGCGGAAACCGAGGACCAGGCCGAGGAAATAGATCGGCAGCAGGAAGTCGATGCCAAGCGCATGGGTGTCCGGGATGAGCTTGCCGAACACCGCGCCCAGCGCGCTTTCGGCCACCCAGAACACATAGACCGGCAGGCCGAGCCCGAGATACCAGACGAATCCGACCGATTGGCCGGAGGCCGCCCGCGCCTCGGCCACGGCATATTGCGGATCGGTCAGGATGAAATAGCCGAGCGCCTGCTGCAACACCGGCCAGTGCGCGATGCGCCGCCCGATGCCGGCGGAGTAGAGCACGTGGCGGAAATTCACCGCGAAGATGGAGAGCACGATCAGCCACGGCGCGACGTGCTGGCCGAACAATTCGATGCCGACCATCTGGCTGGCGCCGCCGAAGATCAGCGCGCTCATCAGGAAGGCCTCAAGCACCGAAAAACCGTTGTCGACGGCGATCGCGCCGAACAACAGGGCGAACGGCGCCGAAGCGACGACAACCGGCATCGACAGCCGCACGCCGTCCCAGAATTCGTTCCTCGCACCGCTTTCGGAAATAGCTTCCGCCGACATCCATCTGCTCCCTTGAGCGGCTTGATGTAGGGAGCGTCGCGCTCCTTGTCACACCAATTCGCTTGAGCCGACGATCAGCGGAACTGATCGCAAAACGGATTTCTCCGGTTATTTGGCAGTGCCCTGGATTGCCCTGCCCCAATCGAGCAGCGGCCTGGCGCGCGAGGTGAAGTCGACGAGATCGTCGACCAGCGCCGCCGTGTGGATGGTTGCGGGATCGATGTCGTGCCTGACCACGAAATGACGGTTGCGGACCGCTTGGGCAAGATCGGCTTCGCCGACCTCTTCAAAACCTCGCGGCGCGCGCTTTAGGCAGTCTTCCGGATCGAGCGCCAGACCGCCCTTCTTCAGCGCCGTCACCATGGCGCGGAAGGCAGCCGGCTTCGTCACGATCGCCTTGCGCATCGCCTGCAGCAGTTCCGGGTCCGGCTGCCACCAGGCGACGCCGGCAAAGCAGCGCTCGAGCCCGATATGCACATAGAAGACGCCCTGCTCCATCTTGGTGCCGTCAGGCGACAGGATCGCCGACAGATGCCGGTTGTAGGGCCGCTTGTCCTTGGAGAAGCGCACGTCGCGATTGATGCGGAACAGCGACTTCTTGCGATCGCCGCGCAGGCCGAGGCCCGCCGTTGCGAAACGCTCGCTGAGCGTCTCGACGAGATAGCAGAACGGCCCGTGCAGCTCGCTCTCGTAAAGGTCGCGGTTTTCCTGGAACCATTCCCGGCTCTGGTGGAAGTCGAGCGCCTTCAGGAACGGGATGGCCTTCTCGCCAAAGCCCTTGAACGCGCCCGCCATCAGCCGCCCCTGCCGATGCGCTGCAGCCAGGTGTCCTCGTCGATCACCTCGATGCCGAGGTCGGTCGCCGTTTTGAGCTTGGAGCCGGCGCCGGGACCCGCCACGACAAGATCGGTCTTGGCCGAAACCGAGCCCGCGACCTTAGCGCCGAGACGCTCCGCCATCGCCTTGGCCTCGGAGCGCGTCATCTTTTCCAGCGTGCCGGTGAACACCACCGTCTTGCCGGAGACCTCGCTGCCGGCCGAGATCTCGACGACATACGGCTTCGGATGAACTTGCGCCAGCAGCGCATCGAGCACGGCGTCATTGCGCTCGTTGCCGAAGAAATCGCGCAGCGCGTTGATCACCGTGTCGCCGATGCCGTTGATGGACGGGAACACGTCATGCGGATCCTCCGCCTTCGCTGTCTCCTTGCCGACACGGATGAGTTCCTCGATGGTCGAGAACTGGCGGGCAAGCACCGCCGCCGTCGTCTCGCCGATATGGCGGATGCCGAGCGCGAAGATGAAGCGATCGAGCTCCGGCTCGCGGCGCGCGTCGATGGCCGCGAACAGCTTGTCGAGGCCCTCATAGTTGCGCTCCTCGACGCTGCGCACATTCTTGCGCGTCTTGCCCGACGCGGCCTCGCGCAATCTCGCCTGCTCCTCGCGCCGCTCGGCCAGCGCCTTGGTGACGGCCGGCCGGCGATCCTTCAGCGTGAAGATGTCGGCCGCGGTCTTGACCAGCCCGGCATTGAAGAAGAGGTCGATGTTTTCGGCGCCCAGGCCCTCGATATCGAGCGCGCCGCGCGACACGAAGTGGCGCAATCCCTCCACGGCCTGCGCGGCGCAGATCAGCTCGCCTGTGCAGCGGCGGCGCGAATCCTCCTTGCCGGTCTTCTCGTTGATCTCGCGCGTCGCCGGCGAACCGCAGACCGGGCAGGTGTGCGGGAATTCGTAAGGCACGGCATCGGCCGGGCGCATGTCGATGACGACGCTGACGATCTGCGGGATGACGTCCCCTGCCCGCTGGATAACGACCGTATCGCCGATACGGACGTCGATGCCGTCGCGGATCGGCTGGCCGTTGCTGTCGAAGCCTTTGATGTAGTCTTCGTTGTGCAGCGTGACGTTCTCGACCACCACGCCGCCGACCGTGACCGGCGCCAGCCGCGCCACAGGCGCCAGCGTGCCGGTGCGCCCGACCTGGATATCGATCTTCTGCACCGTCGTCATCGCCTGTTCGGCCGGGAATTTATGGGCGACCGCCCAGCGCGGCTCACCGGTCACAAAACCCCAGCGGCGCTGCAGTTCGAGCTGGTCGATCTTGTAGACGACGCCGTCGATGTCGTAGCCGAGCGAAGAGCGCTGCTCCTCGATGCGATGGTAGTGGGCAATGAGCTCGTCTATGGACTTCGCCCGCACCATCAGCGGGCTGACCTTGAAGCCCCACTCGGCGAATCTCTGCACCGAATCGTACTGTGTCGGAGCCGGATCGGCCGTCGTGTAGCCCCAGGCATAGGCGAAGAATTTGAGGTTGCGGCTGGCGGTGACCGCCGGGTCCTTCTGGCGCAGCGACCCGGCCGCCGTGTTGCGCGGATTGACATAGTCCAGGCCGCCGATGGCCGCCGAGCGCGCCTTCAGCGCCTCGAACTCCGCATAGGTCATATAGACCTCCCCGCGGATCTCGATGACCTCCGGCCAGCCCGAGCCCTTCAGCGTCTTCGGTATATCGGCGATGGTCTTCAGATTGGCGGTGATGTCTTCGCCAACGGCGCCGTCGCCGCGCGTTGCGCCCTGCACGAGCACGCCGTTCTCATAGCGCAGCGAGGCCGACAGCCCGTCGATCTTCGGCTCTGCTGTGAAAGCGATATCGAGATCCCTATCGCGGTCGAAGAAGCGCCGGCCGCGCTCGATGAAATCGGCGACGTCCTGGTCGGTATAAGCCTTGGCGAGGCTCAGCATCGGCACGGCGTGGCGCACCTTGGCAAAGCCCTCCGCCGGCGGCGCGCCGACCCGGCGCGACGGCGAATCCTCGCGAACGAGATCGGGAAAACGCTCTTCGATGGCAAGGTTGCGCCGTGCCAGCGCGTCGTACTCCGCGTCCGAGATCGTCGGCGCGTCCTCGGTGTGGTAGCGCCGGTCGTGTTCGGCGATCTCCGCCGCCAGCCGCTTCAGCTCCTCCGCGGCTTCGCTTTCGCTCAGCGATTCGACTGGTCTTTCAGACATGCTTCGCAATCCCTGAATTATGGCGCGCCACTATATAAATCAGGAATCGGCACGGGGGAGTCGGCTTGCGAATAAATCATTGCTGAACAGCAGGATGCAGCCATCTGCTGACTCATCCTCCGAGCCGGAGAAATCAGGCTTTCCAGGGTGCGTTGAGATTCAGGTCAGGCCGAGCTGAGAATGGTGGTTTCCGAGAACCGGAGCGGAGCGTACTTCCAATACGTGAGCACCGGAAGCGCAGGATTCCACCGTTCGCAGGCCGGCATCACCTGAATATCAACACAGCCTACGCCGCCGTCGTGTTCTCGCGCAGCAATCGTTCAGCGGCGGCGCGCGCCTCGTCGGTGATGGTGGCGCCGGCCAGCATACGCGCGATCTCTTCCTGGCGCGCCGCACGGTCTATCTCGGCAATGCCGGTGGCGACGCGATCCTTGCCGCCGGACTTCGAGATCAGGAAATGCGTGGCGGCGCGCGCTGCCACTTGCGGCGCGTGGGTGACCGAAAGCACCTGCACCCGCTTCGACAGCCGCGCCAATCGCTGGCCGATGGCGTCGGCTACCGCGCCGCCAACGCCGGTGTCGATCTCGTCGAAGACCAGCGTCGGCGCCGAACCGCGGTCGGCCAGCGCCACCTTCAGCGCCAGCAGGAAACGTGACAGCTCGCCGCCGGATGCCACTTTCATCATCGGTCCCGGCCTGGTGCCCGGATTGGTGCGCACCCAGAACTCGACCTGGTCGATGCCATCTTCCATGCGGCTTTCGGCGTTGCTCACTATCTCGACGACGAACTCGGCCCGTTCGAGCTTCAATGCCGGCAGTTCGGCCATCACCGCCTTGGTAAGCCCGGCCGCAGCCGCATGACGCAGCGACGAGAGCTGTGCCGCCGAAATGTCGTAAGCCTCGCGCGCGGCGGCGGCTTGTTTCTGCAGCCCGTGCAGCCGCTCCTCGCCGGCGTCGAGGTCGGCGAGGTCGGCCGCCATCGTGTCGCGCAGCTGCGCCAGGTCGTCGACCGCGATATTGTGCTTGCGCGAGGCTGCGCGCAACGAAAACAGCCGCTCTTCCGCTTTCTCCAGGCGCTGCGGATCGTATTCGGTGGCGCGAAGCGCCGTTTCGACCCCGGACTGGGCCGCGTCGAGCGAGAGCATCGCCTCGTCGAGCGATTTCACGACGTCGTCGAGCAGGCCCGGCACCTCACCCGCCTTGCGTTGCAGCCGCCGCAAAAGGCTGGCGAGCTGCGGCAGGGGCGACGAAGGCCCCGACAGCACGTCCTGCGCGTCGTGGATCTCGGATGCGATCTTTTCGACGCGCATCATCTGGGCGCGCAAGTCGGCAAGCTCGGTCTCCTCGCCCGGTTGCGGGTCGAGCTTCGCCAGGTCGGCGACGGAGGCGCGCAGATAATCGGCCTCGCGCGCCGCCGCCTCGACCTTGGCGCGGTGCCGCGAAAGCTCCTGCTCGCAGTTCCGCCAGTAGCGCCAGGCCTCGCCCGTGCCGCGCACGGTGCCGAGATGGCCGCCGAAACTGTCCAGCAATTCGCGATGGGCGCCGGGATCGACGAGCGCGCGCTCGTCATGCTGGCCGTGAATCTCGACCAGCGCGCGGCCGACGTCGCGCATCAGGGTGACGCTGGATGGCTGGTCGTTGACGAAGACGCGCGTGCGGCCGTCGGCCGTCTGCACCCGGCGCAGGATGATGTCGCCGTCATCCTCGATGTCGTTGTCGGCAAGGAGCGCGCGCGCCGGATGGTTGCGCGGCACGTCGAACACCGCGATGACCTGCCCCTGTGGCGCGCCGTGGCGGACAAGCGAGGCGTCGCCGCGCGCGCCGAGCGCCAGCGACAGCGCATCGAGCAGGATGGATTTGCCGGCGCCGGTCTCGCCGGTCAGCACCGAAAGTCCGGGCAAGAAGTCGATGTCCAGCTTCTCGATCAGGACGATATCGCGGATCGACAGTCTGGACAGCATCAGGAGTGTCAGGCGCCGGTGATCAGCTTCCCGGCCTTGGAGATCCACGATCCGGCATTTTCACGCGGCTGAAGCCCGTTGCTCTGCAGGAGCTTGTAGGAATCCTTGTACCACTGGCTGTCGGGATAATTATGACCAAGCACCGCCGCGGCGGTCTGCGCTTCCGAGGTCAGGCCCATCGCGTAGTAGGCTTCGGTCAGGCGCGCGAGCGCTTCCTCGACATGGCGCGTGTTGGAGTAATTCTCGACCACGGTGCGGAAGCGCTTGACGGCGGCGATATACTCGCGGCGTTCGAGATAGTAGCGGCCGATCTGCATCTCCTTGCCGGCGAGTTGGTCGGTGGCGAAGCGGATCTTGTCCTTGGCGTCGTCCACATATTCGGAGGTCGGCCAGCGCGTCACCAGGTCCTGCATGGTCTGCACGGTCTGGCGCGCCTCCTTCTGGTCCTGGGTGACGTCCTTGATCTGCCGGTAGTAGCTCAAGCCGATGATGTACTGCGCATAGGCGGCATCGTCGGTCGACGGATACAGCGTCAGGTAGCGCTTGGCGGAACCGATCGCCTCGTCGTAATTGCCGGCGCGATAATCGGCGAAAGCGCCCATCACCATGGATTTGCGGGCGAATTCCGAATAGGGATGCTGGCGGTCGACGGCGTCGAACTTCTTGCTCGCCTCATCGAGACGGCCGGCATTGAGATTGGCGAGGCCCTGATTGTAGAGAACGTCCGCGGGTTCGGTCTGGTCGACATAGGTCGCCAGATTGACATCCTTCTCGGACGACATACAGGCCGACAGCAGCGACGGGGCGACCAACGAAAACGCCAGGAAAACAGCCCAATGCGGCGCCTTCGATTGACCAACTCGCGAAAACAACATGTTTGAATTCCGCCCTTTCGGCGTCGTTTCGGTCCGGGCCGCAGCCATAAACCATTATCCCCTTGCCCGGCAACGCTATGTCCGGCCAATCGCACATTTTTGTGGCGGATTGGCGCAGTGCCCAAAGCTGCATAATTTCACAGGCCTGTGATGCAATCGCGCAACACACGCTCCGCCCACAAAGCCAGAAAATCGTTAAGAATCAGATGACCCAGGGCGCGTAGACCGGTCCGCTGACAGCGATCATCTCGGCGACGCGGCCGCGCTCGCGGCGCCGCGTCTCGACAATCTCGAAGGCCGTGCGGTCGGACAGCAGGCGGCGCAGCGCCGCCGCGTTCATCCGGTGGCCGCCGCGATAGGAGCGGAAGCAGCCGATGAAGCGTGCGCCGGCAAGCGCCAGATCGCCCATGGCATCGAGCGTCTTGTGGCGGGCGAATTCGTTGGGATAGCGCAGTCCGCCGACATTGATGACGCGGTTGTCGTCACCAATGACCAGCGAGTTCTCCAGCGACGAGCCGAGCGCGTAGCCGGCGGCCCACAGCCGCTCGACATCCTTCATGAAACCGAAGGTGCGCGCCCGCGCGATGTCGCGGCGGAAGATGTCGGGGTTGATGTCGGAGGCAAAGAGCTGCCGGCCGATGGCCGGGCTCTCGAAATCGATCTCCACCTCGAATCGCGTGCCGTCATAGGGGCGGAACTCCGCCCAGGAGGCGCCGGCTTCGATACGAACCGGCTTGACCACGCGAATATAGCGGCGCCTGACCGCCAGCGTTTCGATGCCGGCCTGGTCGAAGGCCTCAACAAAGGCCACCGCGCTGCCATCGAGAATGGGAACTTCCGGACCGTCGATCTCGATGATGAGATTGTCGATGCCGAGTCCGAACACCGTCGCCATCAGGTGCTCGACGGTGCCGATATGCTCGCCGTCCGGATCGCCGAGCATGGTGCAGAGATCGGTGGCGCCGACCTCGGAGACCAGCGCGCGAAACTCGCGGCCCTCGCCGCCATTCGAAAGGTGGAACATGATGCCGCTATCGGCGTCGGCGGGCAGGAAATGAACGGTGACGGGCTTGCCGCTGTGGACACCCGTGCCGGTCAACGTCACGCGCGCTTTAACTGTCGTCTGATAGTCGTGCAAGACAAACCCCATAAGCCCTAACTGCCGGCGTCCGCTTTGTCAGCCTCTGGGCATTTTCAGCCAGATGGATCATCTGGCGTCCGCGCAATACGGAAAATGAGCAGGGCATGCGGCTCTATATGGTCGGCAGGCCGGGCCAACTCCCCGAATCCCGGCAAACCGACTTAAGTCCGACGCGAAGATAATGGCCCGCCTGGGAGACTCCAAATCACGGTTTCTTACCCTCTGTAACCGCGACCTTGAGCGAAAAAGCACCTGTAAGGCTTTGTTTTAGAAGAGATTTTGATGAAACAGGCAGACGATTCCTCGTCTGCCTGTTAACAACCGTTATATATCGTTAACAATCAGTTGGCCTGGCGGCGCAGGAACGCCGGGATCTCAAGCTGGTCGTCTTCCTGGACCGTGCGGCTCTGCGGTGTGAGGCGCCCCTGGTCGTCGAGTTGGCCGCGGCGCGGCGCGTAGAGCTGCGGATCCTGGCTGGCGAGGCGGCGCATTTCCGGTGCCGCCTGGCGCAGTTTCGGCTCGCGTGGCTGCGCCGGCTGGAGCCGGGCAGGCTCCTCCTCGCGGCGGGTCAGGCCGTTCGTCAGCCGCTTGATCAGCCCCATCGGTCCGCTGTTCTCATGATCCGCGGGACGGGTCTTGGCTTCCACTTCCGCCCTCACGACCGGCGGAAAGTCCTCGACGCGCGGCATGCGTTGCGGCGCCGCCGCCATCGGCTGCGGCATCTCGCGCTGCGGCGCGGGCTGCCCGACCTGCTGCTGCACGACCGGCTGAGGCTGCGGCTGCGCCGGCGGGGCCTGGAAGATCTTGCTCTGCGGACGGAAGTCGTCGACCGGCGCGGGGCGCGGCTGCGCCATCGCGGCGGCGTTCGCCTCGGCAAGCTGGATCGCTTCGGCGACCGGATCGACCGCGCGGGGCTCGTAAGCCTGCTGCTCAACCGGTGCCGGACGGCTTTCCTGGGCAGGCGCCGCTGGACGGGCGACCGGCTTCTGCGGCGCGCGGATCGAGATCGGCGCTGCTGCGATCTCGGCCGCTGACTTGTCGATGCCGGTGGCGACCACGGAGACGCGGATCACGCCTTCCAGTTCCTCGTCGAAAGTGGCGCCCAGGATGATGTTGGCGTCCTGGTCGACCTCCTCGCGGATGCGGGTCGCGGCTTCGTCGACCTCGAACAGGGTGAGGTCGCGACCGCCGGTGATCGAGATCAGCAGGCCCTTGGCGCCCTTCATCGAGGTTTCGTCGAGCAGCGGGTTGGCGATCGCCGCTTCGGCGGCGGCCATGGCGCGGCCCTCGCCCGAAGCCTCGCCGGTGCCCATCATCGCCTTGCCCATCTCGCGCATCACCGAACGGACGTCGGCGAAGTCGAGGTTGATCAGGCCTTCCTTGACCATCAGGTCGGTGATGCAGGCAACGCCCGAGTAGAGCACCTGGTCGGCCATGGCGAAGGCATCGGCAAAGGTGGTCTTGTCATTGGCAAGCCGGAACAGGTTCTGGTTGGGGATGACGATGAGCGTATCGACGCATTTCTGCAGTTCCTCGATGCCCATGTCGGCCGTCTTCATGCGCCGCTGGCCTTCGAAATGGAACGGCTTGGTGACGACGCCGACGGTGAGGATGCCCTTCTCGCGGGCGGCGCGGGCCACGACCGGCGCCGCACCCGTGCCGGTGCCGCCGCCCATGCCGGCGGTGACGAAGCACATATGCGTGTTGGACAGATGATCGATGATCTCGTCGATGCATTCTTCCGCCGCAGCGCGGCCGACTTCCGGCTGCGAGCCGGCGCCGAGGCCCTCGGTGACATGCGCGCCGAGCTGGATCAGCCGCTCGGCCTTCGACATCGTCAGCGCCTGCGCGTCGGTGTTGGCCACCACGAACTCGACGCCGCGCAAGCCGGCGGTGATCATGTTGTTGACGGCATTGCCGCCGCCGCCGCCGACCCCGAACACGGTGATGCGCGGCTTCAGCTCGGTGATGTCCGGCTTTTGCAGATTGATGGTCATTGTCTCCGTCCTTTGCCTTTCCCGCCGCCTCGCCGCTGCGGCCGCCTATGGGGCTGTCCCCGTCAAATTAAAAACTGTCTCTCAACCACTGACTCATGCGATGCAGTTTTCCGCCCGTTCCGGTCATTCTGAAACCGGAAAGTCCTTTCGCCGAATGGCTTTCGAAGCTCGCCATCTGCGGATAGATCAGAAGCCCGACCGGGGCCGAGAACGCCGGCCCCTTGGCCGCTTCGGGCAGGCCCGCCACGCCGAGCGGCCGGCCGATGCGCACATTGCGTCCGAGGATGCGGCGCGCCGCTTCCGGCAGGCCGGCCAGTTGGCTGGCGCCGCCGGTGAGAACGACGCGCTTGCCGACGGCGTTGCCGTAGCCCGACTTGTTCAGCCGGTCGCGCAAGAGTTCCAGCGTCTCGTCGATGCGCGCGCGGATGATGCGCGTCATCACCGAACGCGGTATCTGCAAGGGCAACTCGCCTTCCTCGCCGATCGGCTGGATCGAGACCAGGTCGCGGTCGTCGGCGCTGCCGGGCAGAGCCGAGCCATGCATCACCTTCAGCCGTTCGGCGGCGTCGAGCGAGGTCGACAGACCCTTGGCCATGTCGAGCGTCACATGGTTGCCGCCGATGGCGATGGCGTCGCCATGCACGAACTTGCCTTCCGAGAACACCGAAATCGTCGTGGTGCCGCCGCCCATGTCGATGCAGGCGGCGCCCATTTCAAGCTCGTCGTCGACCAGCGCCGCGAGACCGCTTGCATAGGGCGTCGCCACCATGCGCTCGACCGACAGATGCGAGCGGTTGATGCAGAGTTCCAGGTTGCGCATGGGCGCGGCGTCGCCGGTCAGCACATGCATGTCGACGCCGAGCGCGTCGCCGACCATGCCGCGCGGATCGCGCACGCCGCGTTCGGCATCGAGCGAGAAGCCCACGGGAAGCGAATGAACCACCTCCCGCTCGGTCCGCAATGCCTGCTTTGCGCCGGCGCCAAGCACGCGTTTGATGTCGGCTTCCTCGACCTGGTGGCCACCGAGATTGATGGTTGCCGAGAAGGCCTCGCTCTTCAGCCGGCCGGCCGTCATGTTGACGATGAGGGAATCGACGGTGAGCCCCGCCATGCGCTCCGCCGCATCGACGGCAAGCCGGATTGCGTGCTCGGCGCGGTCGAGATCGACCACGACGCCCGACTTCACGCCCTGCGATTTCTGGTGGCCGATGCCGATCACCTGGATGCGATGCGAGCGCCCGCGCAAGAGCTTGCCGTCCTCGCGCGGTTTCAGCTTCGCCACCACGCAGCAAACCTTGCTCGAGCCGACGTCGAGCACGGTCAGCGTGCCCGACCGGCGCGAGGAAGCATCACCGCTGCCGCCAAGCCAGCTCATATCTTCGTCTCCGGCTTGCGCTTTAGGTTCTTCGGCTTTTCATTGAGCGCCGCCTGCCGCTGCGTCGCGGCTTCCGGCGACAGCTCCACGACCAGCCGATCCGGCAAGCGCATGTCGACGGCGGCGATGTCGCGCGTCAAAAGCCCGTTGTCATGATCGAGCTTGACCAGATCGGCGATTGCCTGGTCCTCTCCATCTTCCGGCAGCTTCACCGTGATGCCATTCTCGAGCTTGATATCCCAGCGGCGCTCGCCGACCCGGATGTAGCCTTTGACCCGCGCAGCGAGCTCGGGATAGCGCTTTATCTTGTCGAGGAACTCCGGGGCCTTGGCCGGCGCCCCCGTGCCGATGATCAGCGGCAGCAAAGCCTGCTTGCCGCCCGAGAACGGTGCGATCACCTCGCCCGACCGCTCGATGACCGAAAGCGAACTGCCCTGCTGCCAGAGCGCGAAAGGTTCGCGCTCCTCGACGCGCACTTCCAGCGTATGCGGATAGATCTTGCGCACCGCCGACACCTCGACCCAGGGCAACGTCGCGATGCGCTCGCGCGCGGCCTCGGCGTCGAAGCCGATCAGCGATGTCCAGCCGTCGAGGCCAAGCCGGTCCAGTATGTCGATCTCTGAAGTCTGGCGGTTGCCGACGACCTTGATCTGGTCGACGGCAAAACCGGTTCGGGCCGTAACGCCCTGCACGATGCTGTCGGCATAGCCGCCGAGATAGGCGCCGTAGGCTCCGGCAGATGCCAACAAGGCAGCCGAGAGGATTGCGGCCGAAAAGCGCGGCGCCTCGTACTCGCCACCGCAGAGACGTGCAAGCAGACGCACCGGTCGCCGAAGCTGGCGCGGCAACACGAAATGGTCGAACGACAGCGGCACGCCGAACAGCGCAGGCCCAACCCCGCCGCCTTTGCCCTGTCCCCACCTCAACGCAGACACGAAGCGTCCTCCACCATCCAACTCAACAGATCGCCGAACGAATGCCCCGCTTGCGCGGCGATTTCAGGCACCAGAGACGTCGGCGTCATGCCCGGCTGGGTGTTGATCTCGAGCCAGACAACCTCGCCGTTTTCGGAGTGACGGTCGTCGTAACGGAAGTCCGACCGGGAAACGCCCCGGCAGCCGATAGCAAGATGAGCCTTGAGGGCCAGTGTCTGTATTTTTTGGTAAATATTCGGTGAAATTTTTGCAGGGGTTTCGTGTTTTGATCCGCCAGGCACGTACTTTGAATCGTAGTCGTAGAAGGAATGGCCGGTCGGGATGATCTCGCAGACCCCGAGCGCCACGTCGCCCATCACCGCGCAGGTCAATTCGCGCCCGTGGATGTAACGCTCGACCATGACGATCTCGCCATATTGCCACTCGGACGAGCCGATCACCTGCGGCGGATGCGACTGCCCCTCATGCACGATGACGACGCCGAAGCTCGAGCCTTCATTGACCGGCTTCACCACATAAGGCGGCTTCATCGGATGCTTATTCCGAATGGCGAAGCGGTTGACCACCTTCGATTCCGCGACCGGAATGCCGGACGCCTTGGCGACCTTCTTGGCTTGTTCCTTGTTCATGGCGAGCGCCGAAGCGAGCACACCCGAATGGGTGTAGGGAATTGCGAGATATTCGAGAATTCCCTGGATCGTGCCGTCCTCGCCGAACGGGCCATGCAGCGCATTGAAGGCGACATCGGGCTTGAGCTCGGCAAGCACGGACCCGATATCGCGCGAAACGTCGACGCGGGTGACCTGATAGCCTTCATTCTCGAGCGCATCCGCACATGCCTTCCCCGAGGACAGAGACACGGGCCGCTCCGAGGAGAATCCACCCAGGAGAACAGCCACATGCTTCTTCTTCATCCCGTCACCCCCTCTCACGCCGGGCCTGCAACCGATATTTTCCGCACGCAACATTCCCGCACAGTGAGTCCGAGTCTTCCGGCAGGTTGACCCCCAGACGGAAAACGCGAGTAACGCGTCAAACGACTCAAATCAGGAAACGCTTCAGGGCAGAGAATCAGAGAGTTGATTCCCTGGCAAGTGTCTATGATTCCGAGAGATTCACTTTCCGCGAAAACGGGTCAGAAAAGCGTGTTGTTGAGTCTTTGTGGCAACGCTGGACGGGCTCGCCGACCACGCAAGTTCAAGCACTACGTGAACATCGCTGCGGGCTAGAGAAGCTGCCCCAGGAACTCCTGCACCGCGTGGCCGGGGCGAAAATTGCCCAGCCGCTTGATTTCCCAGTGCAAACGGATGCCCGAATGTTCCAGCACCCGCGCCCGTACCGTCTCGCCGAGATATTCGAGGTCGTAGCCGGTCGCGGTGCCGGTATTGATCATGAAGTTGCAGTGCATGGGCGACATCTGCGCGCCACCGATCATCAGCCCGCGGCAGCCGGCCTTGTCGATCTCTTTCCAGGCCGACGTGCCTTCGGGATTCTTGAAGGTCGAGCCGCCGGTCTTCTCGCGGATCGGCTGCACCGTCTCGCGATGGTTCTGCACAGCATCCATCGCCGCCTTGATCGCCGCCTTGTCTTCCGGAACGCCTTCGAAAATGGCGGAGGTGAAGATCAATCCGGCGGGTGCCGATGAGTGGCGATAGGAATAACCCATGGCGGGGTTGCTTAGCGTATGGACATTGCCGGCACGGTCGAGCGCCCGCACCTCGACGACCCGCTCACGCGTCTCGACGCCATTGGCGCCAGCATTCATCAGCAGCGCTCCGCCGATAGCGCCGGGAATACCGTGTAAGAAATGGAAACCGCCGATCCCAGCCTCATAGGCAACCGCTGCGAGGCGCTTGTCCGGCGTCGCGGCGCCCGCCCTAATGGAGGTCGATCCGGTAACTTCGGCCTCGCCAAAGCCCTTGGCCGACAACCTGACCACGAAACCCGAAATGCCGCCGTCGCGCACCAAAAGGTTCGAGCCGACACCGACGACCGTGATCGGGATTTCCTCCGGCACCGCGCGCAGGAAGGCAGCGAGGTCCTCCTCGTCGGCCGGCTGGAACAATGCTTCCGCCAGGCCGCCGGCACGAAACCAGGTGATCTTGTCCATCTCGGCATTGGGCGTGACGCGGCCGCGCAGGCCGGCGAGCTTGTCGCCGAGTTTATCGATCAGGTCTTGGCCGCGCATCATGAGGGGGCCCCGAGTTCCTTGGGCAGCGCGTAGGCCCATTGCGTGATGTTGCCGGCGCCGAGGAAGACGACGAAGTCGCCGGGCTTGGCAAGCTCGCGAATGGCCGGCGCGACCGCCGCCGGACCTTCGATATAGCGCGCGTCGCGGTGGCCGCCAGCGCGGATGCGCGACACCAGCGTGTCCGAGGTCACGCCATCGATCGGCTCCTCGCCGGCCGCATAGACCGGCGCCACCATCACCGTGTCGGCATCGTTGAAGCAGACGGAGAACTCTTCGAACAGGTCGTGCAGCCGGGTGAAGCGGTGCGGCTGCGCGATCGCGATGACGCGGCCCTTGGTAGCGCTGCGCGCGGCCTTCAGCACCGCCGCGATCTCGACCGGGTGGTGACCGTAATCGTCGAACACCTCGACCCCGTTCCAGGAGCCGGTGTGGGTGAAGCGCCGCTTGACGCCGGCGAAGGACGACAGGCCTTTCTTGATCGCCTCGGCCGACAGGCCGAGCTCATGCGCGACCGCGATCGCCGCCGTTGCGTTGGACACATTGTGGTGGCCAGGCATGGGCAGCCGCAGACCGGCGATCGTCGTTGTGCCCCGCCCCTTGCGGTCGCGGATCACCACGTCGAATTCGGATACGGCTCCTTCCATGCGATGGTTGGTGAAGCGCACGTCGGCCTGGGCGTTCTCGCCGTAGGTGATGACGCGCCGGTCTTCGATGCGGCCGACCAGCGCCTGCACCTCCGGATGGTCCGTGCACATCACGCCGAAGCCGTAGAACGGCACGTTCTCGACGAACTGGCGAAACGCCTCGCGCACCTTGTCGAAACTGCCATAGTGGTCGAGGTGCTCAGGATCGATGTTGGTGACGACGGCGATGTCGGCCGGCAGCTTTAGGAACGTGCCGTCGCTCTCGTCGGCCTCGACCACCATCCACTCGCCGTCGCCCATGCGGGCATTGGTGCCGTAGGCGTTGATGATGCCGCCATTGATGACGGTCGGATCGAGCCCGCCGGCTTCGAGGAGCGTCGCCACCATCGAGGTTGTCGTCGTCTTGCCGTGCGTGCCGCCGATGGCGACCGCCTGGCGGAAGCGCATCAACTCGGCAAGCATCTCGGCGCGGCGCACGACAGGCAGCAGCTTCTCCCGCGCAGCCTTGAGCTCGGGATTGGATTTCTTGATCGCCGTCGACACCACCACCACTTCGGCGTCGCCGACGTTCTCGGCCCTGTGGCCGACGAAGCACTCGATGCCTTTGTCGCGCAGACGCTGCACATTGGCGCCGTCCGCCTGGTCGGAGCCCTGCACCTTGTAGCCGAGATTGTGCAGCACCTCGGCGATGCCGCTCATGCCAATGCCGCCGATGCCGATGAAATGCACGAGGCCAATCGTCTGCGGCATCTTCATGCGCGCGTCCTCCTATAGTCCGAAACCGTTTTGCCGGACGCAATAGCCTCTGTCAGGTCGGCGAGCAACCGCGCAGCGTCGGGTTTTCCGGCCGAGCGGGCGGCCGCGGCCATCGCCTTCAGCCTGCCGGGCTCCTGCATCAGCCCGCCGACCAGCGCGGCGATCCGCTCGGCCGACAGCGTGGATTGCGGATGCACCTCGGCTCCACCGGCGGCGGCGAGCGCCGCGGCATTCGCCGCCTGGTCATGATCGAGGGCATGCGGATAAGGCACGAACAGCGCGGGACGGCCGATGACGGCGATCTCCGATACGGTCGATGCGCCGGAACGCGACATCACCAGATGCGCCGCCGCCATGCGCGCCGCCATGTCGGTGAAGAAGGGCGAGACCTGCGCATCGACGCCAAGGTTGGCATAGGCGGCCCTCACCCGCGCCACGTCTTCCGCCCGCGCCTGCTGGGTAATCTCCAGCCGTTTGCGCTGTGCCTCGGGCAGAAGCGCGATCGCCGCCGGCACGGCATCGGAAAAGAACTGCGCGCCCTGGCTGCCGCCGAACACCAGGAAGCGGAACGGCTCGGCGTCGTTGGATGCCAGGTAAGGGGTCTTTGCCGCTTCCAGTATCCGCGGCCTCACCGGGTTGCCGGTGGTCACCGTCTTGGCGCCTTCGGCACTTGCGCCTTCCGGCAAGAAGCCGCCGGCAATGGCGTCGACCCGGGCGGCCAGGGCCTTGTTGGCGCGACCCATGACAGCGTTCTGCTCATGGATCAGCGTCGGCACCTTGCGCCGGGTCGCCGCATAGAGCGGCGGCAGCGTCGGATAGCCGCCGAAGCCGACGACGGCCTCGGGCTTGATCCTGGCAATGACACGCCCGGCCCTGCGGACGCCCTGCCAGATCGTCCAGAAGGCCGAGAGCACGGCGATCGGGTTCTTCGAGCCCAGCGTAGCCGAAGGAATCGAGTGGATGTCGGCGGCGGGAAAATGGCCGGAGTAGCGCTCGGCGCGACGGTCGGTGGCAAGATGCACCTCCCAGCCGCGCTCGATCAGCTCATGCGCAAGCGCCTCGGCAGGGAACAGATGTCCGCCCGTTCCGCCAGCCGCCAGCAGGATGACACCCTTCGACATCCCGCCTCATTCCGCCGGCATGGCGCGCTGCGAGAAGGTATAGCCGATCTGCTTGCGCTTTTCGGGATGCCTGCGCGTCAGCGCCAACACCATGCCCATCGAGACGGCGATCGCAATCTGCGAGGAGCCGCCATAGGAGATGAAGGGTAGCGTCATGCCCTTGGCAGGCATCAGCTGCAGGTTCACGCACATGTTGATGGCCGACTGCAGGCCGAAAACGGTGACCAGCCCGCCGACGGCGTAACGGGTGAAATCGTCATGCTCCTTGAGCGCGATGCTCAAGCCGCGCAGCACGATGAAGGCGAAAATCGACATGATGAAGAAGCACATGATCAGGCCGAATTCCTCGCCCGCGACCGAAAACACGAAGTCGGCGTGGCTGTCCGGAATGACCCGCTTCACCGTTCCCTCGCCCGGGCCGACACCGAACCAGCCGCCATTGATCAGCGCTTCGCGGCCCATGTCGACCTGGAAGGTGTCGCCTTCGCCGGTGAGGAACTTATCGATGCGGGCGGCGACGTGCGGAAACACCGTATAGGCCGCGAACACGCCGCCGACGCCGGCGGCGCCAAGCGCGACGATCCAGAACCAGGGCAGGCCGGCCATGAAGAACATCACGCCCCAGGTACCCAGCACCAGCATGGTCTGGCCGAGATCAGGCTGCGCCACAAGCAGCGAGATCACCAGGGCCAGCAACAGCATGGCGAAGAGATTGCCGGGAATGTCGGGCTGGCGCTTATGCTCGGCAAAAAGCCAGGCGCAGATGATGACGAAGGCAGGCTTCAGGAACTCGGACGGCTGGATCGAAAGCCCGGCGAGCGACACCCAGCGCCGCGCGCCCTTCACCTCGACGCCGATGTAGAGCACCGCCACCATCAGCACCAGCATGATGCAGAGCATCACCAGCGACATGCGCCTTATTTGCCGGGCCTCCAGGAAGGAGACGGCCAGCATCACGATGAGAGCCGGGATGGTGAAGATGATCTGCCTTGTGGCGAAGTGGAAGCTGTCGAGACCGATGCGCTCGGCGACCGCCGGGCTCGCCGCGAAGGACAGGACGATGCCCAGCCCCATTAGCGACAGGAATGCCGCCAGGAACCAGCGATCGATCGTCCACCACCATGTTGCGACTGGACTTTTGTCGAGACGGCTTTGCATCAACGTGGTCCTCCGATGGGTTTCACACCATCAATAGCAGTCGCAGCTTGCCTGAAGGCTTCGCCGCGTACCTCGAAATTCTTGAACTGGTCGAAACTGGCGCAGGCCGGCGAAAGCAGCACGACCGCCTCGCCGCCGCTGTCGCTCGCCGCGTCATGGGCAGCGTGCTCGACCGCGGCAGCCAGCGTTCCCGATATCTCGTAAGGCACCGCTTCGCCGAGCGTGGCGGAAAAGGCGGGCGCCGCCTCGCCGATCAGATAGGCCTTGGCGATGCGCGGGAAGAAGCCCCGCAGCGGCTCGATGCCGCCTTCCTTGGGCAAGCCGCCGGCGATCCAGTAGATGCGGTTGAAGCTCGACAAAGCGGGTGCTGCCGCATCGGCATTGGTCGCCTTGGAATCGTTGACGAACAGCACATGATCCTTGCGGCCGACCTGCTCCATGCGATGCGCCAGCCCTGGGAAGCTTTCCAGACCCGCCTGGATCTCGCCAAGCTCGAGGCCGACCCTCAGGCAGGCGGCAACGGCGGCCAGTGCGTTCTGCGCATTGTGCTGGCCGCGCAGCGAGCCGATGCCCTCGAGGAAGGCAATACGACTGTAGCGGCCGTGCACGGCTTCCATCAGATTGGTGCCGTCGGCGAAATAGCCGTCGGTGAGCGGCAGGCGCTTGGAAATGCGGATGACCTGCCGGCCTGCCCGCTCCAGCCTGTCGGCGATCTGGGCGCACCAGGAATCGTCGACGCCGATGATCGCGGTGTCGCTGCCGGCCACCAGCCTTTCCTTGATCGAGGCGTAATGCGCCATCGTGCCGTGACGGTCGAGATGGTCGGGCGTCAGGTTGAGCAGGATGCCGGCGGTCGGATTGATCGAGGGCGCGAGATCGATCTGGTAGGACGAGCACTCCACCACATAGTGCCGTTTGGGCTCGGGCGGATCGAGCGTCATGATGGCGCGGCCGATATTGCCGCCCATCTGGGTGTCGCGTTCGGCGGACTTCAGGATATGCGCCGCCAGCGCCGTCGTCGTTGATTTGCCGTTGGTGCCGGTGATCGCGATGAAGGGCGCGGCCGGCGCGCGCTGGATCCGCTCGCGGCAGAACAGCTCGACGTCGCCGATCACCTCGACGCCGGCGCCGCGCGCCAGCTCCACCGTCCAATGCGGCTTCGGATGCGTGAGTGGCACACCCGGCGACAGGACGAAGGCCGCGAAACGCGACCAGTCGGCGCCGCGCAGGTCGCCGGTCGCAATGCCGGCGGCGGCCGCCTTGGCGACGCTGTCGGGATTGTCGTCCCAGGTCAGGATCTCGGCGCCGCCGGCAATTAGCGCATGCGCAGTCGCGATCCCCGAGCCGCCAAGCCCGAAGAGCGAAACGCGTTTGCCTGCGAAGGAAGCGGCGGGGATCAAGCGGTGTCCTATCTGAGCTTGAGGGTGGAGAGGCCGACCAGCGCCAGGATGACGGCAATGATCCAGAAGCGGATCACCACCTGGCTCTCGGTCCAACCCAGCTTTTCGAAATGGTGATGGATCGGCGCCATCAGGAAGACGCGCTTGCCGGTCATCTTGAAATAGCCGACCTGGATGATGACAGACAGGATCTCAACCACGAACAGGCCACCGACGATGACCAGCACGATCTCGTGCTTGGTGGCGACGGCGATGGTGCCGATCAGGCCGCCCATCGCCAGCGAGCCGGTGTCGCCCATGAAGATTGCAGCCGGCGGCGCGTTGAACCAGAGGAAGCCGAGGCCGGCGCCGATCACCGCGCCGAGCACGACCGCCAGTTCGCCGGTGCCGGGGACGAAGTGGATCTGCAGGTATTCGGCAAAGACCGCGTTGCCCGAAAGATAGGCGATGACGCCGAAGGACGCCGCCGCGATCATGATCGGCACGATCGCCAGCCCGTCGAGGCCGTCGGTCAGGTTCACCGCATTGCCCGCGCCGACGATGACGAAGCAGGAGAACGGCACGAAGAACCAGCCGAGATTGATGAGGAATTCCTTGGCGAACGGAAAGGTCAGCGATGACGAGAACGGCGCCTGGCCGTTGTGCATGATCACCCAGGCGGCGATGCCGGCGACGACGAATTCGATCGCCAGCCGCGCCTTGCCGGAAAAGCCGAGATGCGACTGTTTCGTCACCTTGAGATAGTCGTCGTAGAAACCGATCGAGCCGAAGCCGAGCGTCACCAACATCACAACCCAGACATAGATGCTGGAAAGGTTCGCCCACAAAAGCGATGAGCCGATGATGCCGCAAAGGATCATCAGCCCGCCCATGGTCGGCGTTCCGGCCTTCTTGAAATGCGTCTGCGGGCCGTCGGCGCGGATCGGCTGGCCCTTGCCCTGGCGAAGCCGCAGCGAATTGATGATGGTCGGTCCGAAGATGAAGACGATCAGCGCAGAGGTGATCAGCGCGCCGCCGGTGCGAAAGGTGATGTAGCGGAAGACATTGAAGGCCGAGATCTTGTCCGCGAAATCAACGAGTAAAGTGAGCATGCGCTTCCGTCCCCCGGAGCCCGACTTCAGGTCGGTTCAATGGTTGTGGCTTCCGCCGGAAATCTGCCGAGCAATGCCTCGACCAGCTTCGAAAATCCGATCCCTTTCGACGACTTGACCATGACCACGTCGCCGGGCCTGATTGCCGACATCACGATCGGCTTCAGCTCTGCCGCTCCAGCGCGGTACTCGGTTTCGACATCGGCAGGCAAGACGTCGGCCAGCGCCCGCATCTCCGGGCCGCCGAGAAAAACGTTGCGCGTCCCGGTGCCGACGATGAGTTCGGCAAGCGCGGCATGGAGTTTTGCAGAGTGGCTGCCCAGCTCCAACATGTCGCCAAGCACGGCGATGCGCCTGCCCTCGCCCGATACCGGCGTGGCGTTGAGCAGCGCCATGGCTGCCGCCATCGACGCGGGGTTGGCGTTGTAACTCTCGTCGATCAGCGTGATCGGGCCGTTGGGGTGGTGCAATATGTGGCGCCTGCCGCGCCCGCGCTCGGCCGAAAGATCGGCGAGCGCCGCCGCGACCTTGTCGAGATCGGCGCCGACCAGTTGCGCGGCGCCCAGAACGGCCAGCACATTCTGCACGATGTGGCGGCCAGGCGCCCCGACACGAGCCGCCACGTCCCTTTTGCCGATCTTGACGGCGATGTCGGAATGATCGGCATAAAGCTCGCAGCCAGCAAGGCGGAAGGCCGAACGGGCGTTTTCGCCGAAGCCGAAGACATGCTCGACACCGGCCTCTTTCGCCATTTTCCCGAGCAGCTTCCAGCGCGGATCGTCTCGGTTGAGCAGCGCGGCGCCGCCGGGCTCCACCCCCTCGCAAATCTCGGCCTTGGCCATGGCGATCTCGTCGAGATTCTTGAAGAAGCCGAGATGGGCGGCGGCAATCAGCGTGACGATCGCGACATGCGGCCTGACCATCTTGACCAGCGGCCTGATCTCGCCGGGATGGTTCATGCCGATCTCGAAGACCGCGTAGTCGCAGTCTTCGGGCATGCGCGCCAAGGTCAGCGGCACGCCCCAGTGGTTGTTGAACGACTGCGCCGAGGCATGCACCTTGCCGACCGCCGACAGCACGTGGCGCAGCGCTTCCTTGGTGGTCGTCTTGCCCGCGGAACCTGTCACCGCGATGATTTTCGCCCTTGAGCGGGCGCGCGATGCAATGCCGAGCTTCTCAAGCGCCGCAAGCACGTCCTGCACCACGATCATCGGCGCCGTCAGCCTACCGAGCGACGGCAGCTTGCCTTCTGCCACCACCAGCACCGCCGCTCCAGCCTTGACGGCTGCGGTCGCGAAATCATGACCGTCCATCGTCTCGCCCTTGATGGCGAAGAAGGCGTTTCCGGGCTCGAGACTGCGGCTGTCGATCGAAATGCCGGTAATGCCTTCCGGCAGAGAGCCGACCGGCCTGCCGCCCATGGCTTCGACGAGCGCTTCCGATGTCCAGAGCAAGCTCATGTGACGCGCTCCTGGAGCGCTTCGCGCACTTCCTCATGGTCGGAGAAGTGGAAGGTTTCGGTGCCGATCGTCTGGCCTTCCTCGTGCCCCTTGCCGGCGACGATCAGCGTATCGCCGGCATGGAGCATCGCCACCGCCTCATGGATCGCCTTGCGACGGTCGCCGATCTCGATGGCGCCGGGCGCCGCGGCAAGGATGGCCGCGCGGATGGTTTCGGGGATTTCCGTGCGCGGATTATCGTCAGTGACTATGACGATGTCGGCAAGCCGGGTCGCGATCTCGCCCATGATCGGCCGCTTGCCGCGGTCGCGATCGCCGCCGCAGCCGAACAAGACAACGACTCGGCCCGTGGTGAACGGGCGAACCGAGGTCAGCACATTTTCCAGCGCATCGGGCTTGTGCGCGTAATCGACATAGACCGGAGCGCCGGCCGCTGTCGTGCCGACAAGGTCGAGGCGGCCCGGCGCGCCCTTCAGTTTCTCCAATGCGGCCAAGGCCTTGCCGACGGATGTTCCAGTCGAGATGGCGAGGCCGGCCGAGACCAGCGCATTGGCGATCTGGAAATCGCCTGCCAGCGGCAGGTCTATCTCGTAAAGCACGCCGTCGGCCTCGACCTCGGCGCGCTGGCGCCGCCGCTCATGCTCGACGCGCTTCAGCGTCAGGAATTCGCCGTGGCGGCCGACCGTGAGCACGTTGAGACCCGCCGCCCGCGCGGCGTGAACCGTCGGCTCCGACCAGGGATCATCGGCGAAGATGACCGCCGGCGCCCCCTTCGGCAGCAGGGTATCGAACAGGCGCAGCTTGGCGCGATGATAGTCCTCGACCGTCGGATGGTAATCCATGTGGTCGCGGCCGAGATTGGTGAAGCCGCCGGCGGCGAGCTTGACGCCGTCTAGACGGCGCTGGTCGAGGCCGTGGCTGGAGGCTTCCATCGAGGCGTGGGTGACGCCGGCCTGCGCAAGTTCCTTCAGCAGCTTGTGCAGCGCCACCGGATCCGGCGTGGTCAACGAACCATACTCGTTGCGGCCGGGCGCCACGACGCCTGTCGTGCCGATCGAGGCGGCGGCAAGGCCGGCGTGCTCCCATATCTGGCGGGTGAAAGCGGCAACCGACGTCTTGCCGCTCGTGCCGGTGACGGCGACCATCGTCTCCGGCTGCTTGCCGAAGAAGCGCGACGCGCTCAACGCCAGCGCCAGACGAGGATCATCGACGGCAAGGACGGGGATCGACAGTCCGGAAATGGTGTTCCCTTTGGCGGCGACAACTGCAGCCGCACCTTGGCTCGCGGCGTCGGCTGCGTAGGCCGAGCCATCGGCCTTGCTACCGGCGAGCGCGAAAAAGACGACGCCAGGTCCTGCCTGGCGGGAATCGGAGGAGAGACCGGTAACCTCCAGATCGGGGGAAGCTGTTCCCTCGACAGGCAGGATGCCGGTTAGATCTTTCAGATGCATTGAGTCCCGTTCACCGCAACAAAATAAGCGCGCAGTTACCGGCGCGCCCCAAGAATCACTGATAGGAAACCAGCGTTGCACCATTTTCATGGCTGAAATCTGGCTTCACGCCAAGCATGGAAGCCGCACGCCTGATGATGTTAGCCGCCATGACGCCCGCGTTCGAGGCGGCGGTGGCGCCCATGCCGGGCTTTTCCGGCTTCGGCTCGTCGGCGATTGTGAGCACGATATATTGTGGATCGTCCATCGGAAAAGCGGCGACGAAGGCGTTGAAATTCTTGTCTTTTGAATAGCGGCCGTTGACCACTTTCTCCGCCGTGCCGGTCTTGCCCCCGACCCGGAAGCCCGGAACTCTGGCATTCTTGCCCGAGCCCTTCTCGGCGTTGAGCGCGTAAAGATAGCGCATGCCCTCGACGGTTTTTTCTTTGACTACCTTCTTGGCCACAGCCATCGCCTGTTCCGCCGTGCGTGGCAGGAAGGTCGGCTGGATCAGAAAGCCGCCATTCATCAGCGCGGCGCAGCCGACGGCCGTCTGCAGCGGCGTCGTCGACACACCATGGCCGAAGGCGATGGTGATCGAGTTGACCTGCTTCCAGACCTTGGGCTCGGTCGGACGCGCGACTTCCGGCAATTCCGTCTGCATTTTTTCGAGCACGCCCAGGCGATGCAGGAATTCGCGATGTCCTTCGATGCCGACAGCCTCGGCCTCCCTGGCCGAACCGATGTTGGACGAATAGATGAACACTTCCGGCACCGACAGCACACGGCCCTTGGCATGGAAGTCATGGATGGTCTGACGGCCGATCCGGATGGGTCGCGACGCATCGAAGCGGCTTTCCAGCGTCACCTTGCCGGAATCGAGCGCCATCGCGGTGGTGAAGCTCTTGAAGGTCGAGCCCATCTCGTAGAGGCCGGCCGACATGCGGTTCAGCCGGTCCTTGTCCTGGGCGTTGTAGGGATTGTTGGGGTCGAAATCCGGCACCGAAGCCATGGCGAGCACTTCGCCGGTCTTGACGTTGAGGACGACCGCGCCGGCCGCGATCGCATGGAACCGCTCCATGCCGGTCGCGACCTCGTCGCGGACGATGTGCTGGACGCGCAGGTCGATCGACAGCTTCACCGGCTTCAGGTCCCTGGCCACCGCCAGCCCCGACGCCTGCAGGTCGGTGAGGCCCTGGTCATCGATGTATTTCTCCATGCCGGAGATGCCCTGGTTGTCGATGTTGGTGAGACCGACAATGTAAGAGGACGTCTCGCCGCTCGGATAGAAGCGGCGCTTTTCGGTGCGGAAGCCGAGACCGGGAATGCCCAGCGCCATGATATCGGCCTGCTGTTTCGGCGTCAGCTGCCGCTGCAGCCAGACGAAGCCGGTGCCGCTTTTCAGCTTGTGGTAGGTCTGCTCATAGTCGATCTCGGGAAGCACGGTCGAAAGCTTCTCGATCGCCTCGTCGGCGTCGACGATCCGGCGCGGCTCGGCGAACAGCGACGCCGTCTTGATGTCGGTCGCCAGCACCTCGCCGTTGCGGTCGACGATATCCGGCCGCGAGGCCGTGACGCGGCTTTGCGGGCCGCCCGAATTGTCGGGGTTCTGCAGGCCGAGATAGACCAGCCGTCCGGCAATCGTCGAATAGATGGTGAAGAACACCGCCATCGTCATGACGATGCGGGTCCTGGCCTTGCCGCCGGTCGCCTTGCGGGCGGCGTCGACGATGATCGAGCCGTCCTCCGCGGGCTTCTTGCGGCGCCTCAGCAAGTCACCGATCCTTGGAAGCCTGCTGATCATTGCACGGTGCTCCCGGTGACCACCGGATCCTTGCCGCCCGAGGCTCCCTTGCCGGCATTGTCGGCCATGCCGCCAAGCCGCTGCGACGACAGATCCTCGATGTTGACAGGCTTCATGGGCACGTCGTCGAGCCCGCCGATCTGGCGGGCGTTGACAGGTTCGAGCCCGAGCTGCGACTTGTAGATTTCGGCAAGCTTCTGCAGCCGCGCCGGCTGGGTGAGCAGGCTCCAGTCGGCCTTCAGAAGATCGATCGTGTCTTCCTCGTAGCGGATTTGCGCCTGCAGCTTCTGCACCGCCGCCAGCTGGTCCTCGGCTTCGCGCTTAGTCTTGTAGGTCAACGCCGCCGCCGAGACCATGACGGCGATCAGGACTATGTCGCTGGTGCGAAACACGTGCTTACCTCTCCCCCGGCCGCTCGACGGCGGGAAGCTTTGGAAGGCCGAAAATCGAAAAGTCGCCGGCGCGTGCCGGTGCATCGGTGCGGATTGCCGCGCGCAGCCTGGCCGAACGCGCGCGCGGATTGGCGGCGATCTCGGTCTCGCCCGGCGTCACCCCGCCGCCGGACTTGCGGAAGGTCGCCAGCCGCGCCGGCGCGTCTGGCATATGACGCGATCCGCTGGCCGCATCGGCGCGATCGGCGATGAAGCGCTTGACGATGCGGTCCTCCAGCGAATGGAAGGTCACGACGGCAAGCCGTCCGCCGGGCTTGAGCACCCGCTCCGCGGCAAACAGCGCGCCGGCCAGTTCGCCGAGCTCGTCGTTGACGAAGATGCGTAGCGCCTGGAAGACACGCGTCGCCGGATGGATCTTGTCCTTCGGCGCGCGGCCGATATGGGTGGCGATGGCGTCCGCAAGATCGAGCGTGCGCTCGAAGGGCCGTTTCTCGCGCCGGGCCTCGATCATGCGGGCGATGCGGCCGGCATGCCGCTCTTCACCGAGGAAGCCGAAGATGCGGGCAAGGTCGCCCGCCTTGAAGGTGTTGACGACGTCGGCGGCGCTCAGGCCAGCCTGCGCCATGCGCATGTCGAGCGGCCCGTCGGCGCGAAAGGAAAAGCCGCGCTGGGCCTGGTCGAGCTGCATGGAAGACACGCCGATGTCGAGCACAACGCCGTCGGCGCTCCCGACATATTCATCCAGCGTCGAGAACGGCGCCTGAACGAGCTTCAGCCTGCCGCCGGCCTGCTGTTCCAGAGCCCTGCCCGCGGCGATCGCATCCGGATCGCGGTCGATGGCCACGACCGAGGCGCCTCGCTCGAGAATGGCGCCGGTGTAGCCGCCGGCGCCGAATGTTCCGTCGACGATTGTCTCGCCCGCCTTGGGTTCAAGCGCCTCCAGCACTTCGGCAAGGAGGACCGGAATATGGCGGGCCGGTCCGCCAACGGCGTGAGGGTCATCGCCGTGGCCAGCCATCATTCCGGTCGCTCCCCGGGCTTCGTCCCCTGCCGAAGCTGCAAGAGCCTGGCCCGCGCCTGCGCCCCATAGGCGGCAAGCCGACCCGGCTCCCAGATCTGAAAGAAATTGCCGCGGCCGACAAAGGCCACCTCCATAGAGATGCCCGTGTGCTCGCGGATGAAATCGGTCATTGTGATGCGGCCGTCCTGGTCGAGTTTCAGGAATGTCCCGTCGCCATGGCAGAAGAACGACATGTCGTCCGCCGTCTGCAGGAAGGGATCCTCGATCGCGATCCGCTGCTCGTAGCGGTCGAGCAGGTCGAGCCCGCCGACATCCATCGCCGGGCGATCCAGGCATCGTAGCGCGTAGAGCTCCGCATAGCCACGTTTCTGCACGACCGCGCGGAAATGCGCTGGAACGGATACCCGTCCCTTCGCATCGATCCTGTTCACTGCGTTTGACAGAAATCGGTCCACTACACGTTACAGCCGCTTCCGCCGCCGCACCCCTTCCCATGCTTTTCTCCGCGCCGCCGCGCATCGCCTCGCGACAAATCGCTTCATTCACCAAGGCGAGAACCGGCAAACGCGCAGCCGCCGCGACTGCCCGATTGGCGTACGCTTCACCCTGACGCGGAACGAAGGCTTGATGATGCGAATGGGATATCATGGGGTATTATGGGCGTCAACGGGAAGAGGCATCACAAACGCGCGCGCCACAACCAGAAAGAGCAGGCTGACGGCGTGTCTCGTCTTTATCGTCCATTAAGCCTAACGAAGCGTTTAGAAGGCTCTGGCCCAAAAAGACGAAGCTTGCTGCGAACAGCCGGCGCGCCTAGCGTCGAACCTCTGTTCAGCGAGGAATGAGCCCATGTCCGAAACCGCGAAATCACGCGCCGCCGCACTTGCCCATCTGCGCAGCCGCGATTTCGCCAAGGGCGATCCGATCCCCCTGCCGCTGACCATGGCCTCGATCTTTCATTCACCGGGCGACGCGACGGGCTTCGATCAATACGGCCGTTTCGGCAATCCGACATGGCATGCCGTCGAGCATGTGCTCGGTCATCTGGAAGATGCGCAATGCGTCGCCTTTCCGTCGGGAATGGCCGCGATCTCGGCGGTGTTTTTCGCGCTCGTCAAGTCGGGCGACCGCATTCTCCTGCCTTCGGACGGCTATCACACGACACGCGCGCTGGCGGAACGCTTCCTGAAGCCGCTCGGGGTCGCCTATGACGTCAGGCCCACATCGAGCATGCTGGACGGCGGTTTCGCCGGCTTCCGGCTGGTCTTCGCCGAAACCCCATCCAATCCACGGCTTGATATCTGCGACATCGCCGCCGTCGCCAACGCGGCTCACGAGCAAGGCGCGATCCTTATCGTCGACAACACGACGATGACGCCCTTCGGCCAGCGCCCGCTCGATCTCGGCGCCGATGTCGTGGTGTCGGCCGACACCAAAGCGATCAATGGGCACTCGGATGTGCTGTTCGGCCATGTCGCCAGCCGCAATCCGGATATTGTCGCAAAGGTCAGGGACTGGCGCGAGACGGCCGGCGGCATTCCGGGACCGTTCGAGGCCTGGCTCGTGCATCGCGGCCTCGAAACGCTGGAGGTGCGGTTAGACCGCATGTGCTCTTCGGCCGAAACGATCGCCCGTCGTCTGAAGGGGCATCGCGCCGTGAGCGGCCTGCGCTTTCCAGGCCTTGAGGGCGATGTCTCGCACAATCTGGCGCGCGCCCAGATGGAACGCTTCGGCTTCTTGATCTCGTTCGAATTGGCCTCGGAGGACAAGGCCGAGGATTTCATCAACAATTGCCCATTGATTGAATCGGCGACCTCCTTTGGCGGCGTGCACAGCTCGGCCGAACGGCGATCGAAGCGCGGTGATGCGGTGCCGCCCGGCTTCGTGCGACTGTCCATCGGCTGCGAACCGGTGGAGGAACTCTGGCAGGCGATCGAGGCGTCTCTGGACCGGCTTGGCGATTGAGCCTCGCCCGACCGGGTCGATCACGAATTCACGCGCCTGCTTCGATGTTGCGCCGCCCGTGCAGGACGCGGATGATTTCGATCGCGTCCTCGCCAACGCGATAAAGAGTAAGATATTCGCCGACGATGAGGTGGCGGATACCGGGAGCGATATCGTCACGCGGCGCGCCGGAGAAGGGATGCAAGGTCAACAAATCCCATCGCCTCTCCAGCGCGTCGACGAGGGCGGATCGCAGCATTCGGATTTCGTTCGGCGATATAGTCACCGATAGCCTCAACGTCGGATTCTGCCCGGGGAAGCAGCCGGCATTTCACTCCTCGAAGCCTCGGGCCGCGGCCATCTTTGCGTATTTGGCGCGCAAACGTTCCATGATTGGCTGGCCGTCCTGGGCAGGCCCGCTGTCGATCCCCTCCCGCACCAGCTTGCGCAGCTCCTCGACCGTATAGCCGAGCAGGTCGCGCCGATCCTTCCATTGCCTGAGCGCATCGCGGATCACCTCGCTCGCCGAAGCATACTCACCGGCGGCGACCACGTCGTCGACCGCCTGCGCCAGTTCCGGCGAAAGCGTGATGCTGCGTTTGTCTACCTGGCCCATGATGCGCTCCTATCTTTCCGAGCAAGGTACGATTTAATCGTACCGCTTTCAAGAAAACATGGCCGCGACAGTGTTAGATGAGACCGCGCCCAAAAATTGAATCGAAAGCTGCGCCGTCTGGCGCAAGCTTCTGATATCATTCGGTTATCAAACCTCGGAAAATGCCAGCTGGCCTGTAAGCCGGGTTCTGTATGGCCCCCGCGCCTTGCGGCGCGGGAACGTGGCGGCCATTCGTCTTGAGCGCATGTTGCCATGCACCTCACGCAACCTACCCGAGCGGTGAGCCGGAAACAGCCCTCGAAGGTTTCCCTTCGCACCGCCCCTATTCGGTCTTGCTCCCGGTGGGGTTTGCCGTGCCGCTCCTGTCGCCAGTCGCGCGGTGGGCTCTTACCCCACCCTTTCACCCTTGCCGCGGCGAATGCCGCGGCGGTTTGCTTTCTGTGGCACTTTCCCTGGGGTCGCCCCCGCCGGCCATTAGCCGGCACCGTGTCTCCATGGAGCCCGGACTTTCCTCACCCGCAGCCTTTCGGCTCTTGCGCGCGCGGCCGCCCGGCCAGCTGACAAGCGCGTATAAAGGGGTTCGCGCCTGAAAACGCAAATGAAAAAGGCGAACTCGCCCTTAGGCGGGTGAGCCGAGCGCCGCCATCTGCACCTTCACCTTGCTGCAATAGGCGGCCGACACCGGATTCATCCGCCTTGCGCCATGGCCGGCATTGTATTTGAGGATCGTGCCGCAGGTCGTGCCGCCGCCAAGGCCCTGCGCCATGGCGAGGTACTTCATGCCGTATTTGATGTTGGTGTCGGGATCGAACAGCCCCTTGACTGAACCCGTATAGCCCATCATCCGCGCCGTGGCCGGCTTGATCTGCATCAAGCCGATCTCGCCGGCACCGCCGACCATGTTCGGGCGGTAATTGCTCTCGATCTTGATAACGGCATTGGCGAGCGACATCGGCACGCCATAGCTTGCCGCATAGCGGGCGATGATCGCCGAATATTGGCCGCTGCCGGTCGCCGAGGACGACAAGCCGGGCTTTTCGGGGGCGGGCTTTCCGGGGACGGGCTTTCCGGGATGGATGGACGCCGTCGCCGTCAGATCGATGGCCTGCCTGCCGCGCTTCGAATAGCGCTTGACCGTTGATTTCGCCGGCCGCGCTGCGGCTGCTTTCTGCACTTTTGTCTGGGCGACTTTCCTGGCTTTTGCAGGTTTGGGATCCGGGGCGACCTTTTGCGTTGCGGGAGCGGCGGCAAAGCCATTGTCTGCCCGCAGGCTCAGCGGCGCGCCGTTCGCCGGACTGAAGGCAAAAGTCATCACTCCGGCAGCAACGGCTGCCGCTACGACGGTCAAATTTTTCATGTAGTCCTGTTCTGTTAGAACCGTGCGAAGAACTTCGCACAGCTAGGCCAATTCAACACCGGAGCATCTCGGGAGATAAACGTCCGACAACTTGCGAGGGACGCGTTTGGAGAGGGAATTGGCGCCAATAAAGGCGAGGCAATTCACTTTGTATGACAAATTGTAATTTAGGTGGCCTGGCCCAGACCTATTTGGGTGAGGCTGCCTTAACGGAAGCCAACAGCCTTTGCAGTGTGCGGAGAGTCGAACCGTCCGCCACGCCATCGACGAGTCGCCGCCGGAAATGCCGCTGAAACGCCGCCACCACGATTTCTGTTTGGCGGTCCAAGACGCCCGATATCTCGACGCCGTAGCCGTAGAGCGCCAGCATCGACTGCAGCGCCTCCACGTCGGCACCCGTGTCGCCCGCCTGCAGCGCCGCGCCCTGCCTGATCGGGGTCGCGGGAACAAGATGGCCAATGCCGGCCGCAAAAAGCGCCTTCCAGGGAAACTTCTCGCCTGGGTCGACCTTGCGTCCCGGCGCCACGTCGGAATGCGCAAGCACCCTTTGCGGCGGAATGGAATGCCGGCCGGTGATCCCCGCGCATAAGCCGATCACGGCGTCGATCTGCCGCTTGGGGAAGGCCTTGTAGCCCAGCGAATGCCCCGGATTGACGATTTCGATGCCGACAGAGCAGGAGTTGATGTCGGTGCGCCCGAACCATGAACTCTTGCCGGCATGCCAGGCGCGGTCGCTCTCGCGCACCATCTGCACGATGCGGCCGTCCTCATGGATAAGATAGTGCGAGGACACCTCGCTCGCCGGATCGCACAGCCACGCCTCGGCGCCGGCGCCCGTCGCCATGCCGGTATAGTGCAACACGATCATGTCGGGCCTGAGCGTCTCGCGTCGCGGACTGAAATTAGGCGACACCCTGACTTCGGCATCCGGCTGGTCGGGCAGGAAACCGCTCATACGTGCCTGAGGCCTCGTTCGATCATCTCATAGGCTGCATTGATCGCGGCGACCCTTGTCGTGGCGATCTTGATGAATTCCTGCGGCAGGCCGCGTGCGATCAGCCTGTCGGGGTGATTGTCAGAGATCAGCTTGCGGTAGCGCTTCCTGATCTCCTCGAACGGCTTCCCCCGCTCGATGCCGAGAATAACATAGGGATCGGCGGAGCCGAGATTGACGTGCCGCGACAGGATCGCCTGGTAGTGCGCCTCGTCGATCCGAAAAATCTCGGCGATGCGATGCAGGAATTGCCCTTCCCGCTCGTGGATCAGGCCGTCCGCCTTGGCGATATGGAATAGCCCGTCAAGTATGTCTTCCAGCATCATGCAGTTCGCATGGCCGGAACCGCAAAGCTGCGCCATGCGCTGGGCATAGGTTTCAAACCCGGCAACGTCGCGCTTGGCAAGGTCGTAGAGCCGCGCCACATTGCGCGTTTCACTCGGCGGCACCTCGAAGATTTCCTGGAAGGCACGCACCTCGTCCTGCGTGACGATGCCATCGGCCTTGGCCATCTTGGCCGAAAGCGCGATCATCGCCACCGAAAAGGCAACACGCCGGCGCAGGTCCGGGTCGCCGGAGAACACGGTCCGCACGGCCTCGACGACATCGCCGACGCCCGAGGACGCCGACGACGAAACACGAGCGATGAAGTCGCCAAGGCGGTCCCAAATCGACATGCCGGCTTCTTAGTGCGAACCGGGCATCGCTATCAAGCCGGGACGATGCCGCAGGTGTTGATGGCAGTCCCACAAAAAGGGAAGGCCGGCACGAGGCCGGCCTTCCGGATTTCATTGGATTGACTTCTACTGCGCGGGTGCAGCAGGAGGTGTTGCCGGAGCCGGTTCAGCAGGCTTCGAAGCGTCAGGCGAGGCTGGCTTCATCGGCTGCTCGTTGGCCGGCGGGTTGGTGCTCTGGGTGGTCGTGTTGTCCGTACCCGTGCCGCTCTCGCTGCAAGCCGCGACCCCCAGCAGGGCGAGCGCCGAAACAGACGCCAGAATGAGCTTCTTCATGCTATCTCTCCTTCAGAAAACGTTCACATTTCGGTGAACGGTCGCAGGAGAAATGCATCAAGCGGCTCGCAGGTTTCGTAACGTTCCGTTTCCAAATGTAACATCAACTTGCGATTGCCGCGGCCGAAACCGCGAACTAACAGAGCACACGCTCGCACAGATTGGATAAGCAGAATGGCGGAAGCCGCGGTGAACAAAAAATGGGATTTCTGGATCGACCGTGGAGGCACCTTCACCGACATCATCGGCCGTGACCCGCAAGGGCAATTGCATCCCCGAAAGCTATTGTCGGAGAACCCCGAGGCCTATGCCGATGCCGCCATCCAGGGCATCCGCGATCTGCTTGGACTGAAAACCGGCGCTGCCGTTCCCGCGGACCGGATCGGCGACGTCAAGATGGGGACCACGGTCGCCACCAATGCGCTGCTGGAACGCAAGGGCGACCGGGTGCTCCTGCTCATCACCAAGGGTTTTCGCGACGCGCTGCGCATCGCCTATCAGGCGCGTCCGGACATTTTTGCCAAGGAAATCGTCCTTCCGGAGCAACTCTACGAGAGGGTTATCGAGATCGACGAGCGCGTCCGCGCCGACGGTTGCGTCGAGCGGCTACTCGACATCGCCGCCTGCCGCCCTGCGATAGAGCAGGCCAAGGCGGATGGCATCGACGCGGTCGCCATCGTCTTCATGCATGCCTGGAAACATCCGGACCACGAGAAGGCGGTGGCCAAGGTCTGCCGCAAGATCGGCTTCAGCCAGATCTCGGTCAGCCACGAGGTCTCGCCGCTCATCAAGCTGGTCGGCCGCGGCGACACCACGGTGGTGGACGCCTATCTGTCGCCGATCCTGTCGCGCTACGTGCAGAGGGTGGCGGGGGAGGTGGGCGCCGGGCCCCGCCTGATGTTCATGATGTCATCGGGCGGGCTGACCGCAGCCAATATGTTCCAAGGCAAGGACGCGCTGCTGTCCGGCCCGGCCGGCGGCGTCGTCGGCATGGTCGAGACGGCTAGGCTCGCCGGCTTCGACAAGGTCATCGGCTTCGACATGGGCGGCACCTCGACCGACGTCGCCCACTATGACGGCGAGTACGAGCGTGCCTTCGACACCGAGGTCGCCGGCGTGCGCATCCGCGCGCCGATGATGCGCATCCACACGGTCGCCGCCGGCGGCGGCTCGATCCTGCATTACGAGGCCGGCCGCTTCCGCGTCGGCCCGGACTCCGCCGGCGCCAATCCCGGTCCGGCCGCGTACAGGCGCGGCGGGCCGCTCGCCGTCACCGACGCCAATGTCATGCTCGGCAAGCTGCAGCCGGATGTCTTCCCGGCGATCTTCGGTCCCGGCCAGGACCAGCCACTCGATGTCGGCACCGTGCGCCAAAAATTCGCGGCTTTGGCCGCCGAGATCGGCGATGGTCGATCGCCGGAAGCGGTGGCCGAAGGCTTCGTCACCATCGCCGTCGAAAACATGGCCAACGCCATCAAGAAGATTTCGGTGCAGCGCGGTTACGATGTCACCGAATATCTCTTGAACTGCTTCGGCGGCGCCGGCGGCCAGCACGCCTGCCTGGTCGCCGATGCGCTCGGCATGGAAGCCGTGCTCATCCACCCCTTCTCCGGCTTGCTTTCGGCCTACGGCATCGGGCTGTCGACGGTTTTTGCCTCGCGCCAGCAGGCGCTGCTGAAACCGCTCGCCGAAGAGTCCCGCTCGTCGATCGAGGAGCTGATTGCGGCATTGCGCGAAGGCGTCATCGCTGAGCTTGCCGCGCAAGGCATTGCGGAGGCCGCCGTCGCCTCGAAGCCGGTCCTGCAGATCCGCTATGACGGTACCGACACGGCGCTGCCGGTGAACTTCGAGCATGGCTCGATCTTTCGCGCGAGAAGCGATTTCGAGACCGCCCATAAGGCACAGTTCGGCTTCGTCTATGAAGATAAGCCGATGATCGTCGAGGCGATCGGCGTCGAAGGCACCGATGTCGGGACCGGCGGACGTGAGGAAATTGAATCAAGTCTCGAAGACAAGCCGGCAAACCCTTGGCAGACCCGGAAATTCTTCGCCGACGGCGGCTGGTGTGATGCCGGCATCTTCCGGCGCGGCGATCTGAAGCCCGGCCACAGGATAGCAGGCCCAGCCCTCGTCATCGAGCCGAACCAGACCATCGTCGTCGAGCCCGGCTGGCAGGCCGAGATCACGGCCAGGAATCATGTGCTCCTGCGTCGGATCGAAAAGAAGCGCCGGCAGGCGGCGCTCGGCACCGAAGCCGACCCGGTGATGCTGGAGGTGTTCAACAACCTCTTCATGTCGATCGCCGAGCAGATGGGCGTGACGCTGCAGAACACCGCCTATTCGGTCAACATCAAGGAGCGGCTCGACTTTTCCTGCGCGGTGTTCGACCGTCATGGCGCGCTGGTCGCCAACGCGCCGCACATGCCGGTGCATCTCGGCTCCATGGATCGCTCGGTCGAAACCATCATCCGCTTGAACTCTGGCGATATCCATCCGGGTGACGTCTTCGCGCTGAATGCGCCTTACAATGGCGGCACGCATTTGCCCGACATCACCGCGGTGACGCCGGTGTTCGACGATGCGCGCAAGGAAATCCTGTTCTGGGCAGCCTCGCGCGGCCACCATGCCGATGTCGGCGGCACGGCACCCGGCTCAATGACGCCTTTAGCCACCACCGTCGACGAGGAAGGTGTGCTGTTCGACAATTTCCGCATCGTGGATCGCGGCCGCTTTCGTGAGGAGGAACTCGAGGCGCTCCTTACCGACCATCCCTACCCTGCCCGCAATCCCACGCAGAACATCGCCGACCTCAAGGCTCAGATCGCCGCCAACGAAAAGGGCGTGGCAGAATTGCGCAAGATGGTCGCGCATTTCGGCCTCGAAGTCGTCGAGGCTTATATGGGCCATGTCCAGGACAATGCCGCCGAGAGCGTGCGCCGCGTGCTGGAACGCCTGCCTGACGCTTCGGAATACGAGTATCCCACCGACACCGGTCAGGTGATCAAGGTGAAGATCACTGTCGACCGGCAAAAGCACCAGGCGACGGTCGATTTCACCGGCACCTCGCCGGTGATGAAGAACAATTTCAACGCGCCGGAGCCGGTAGCGCGAGCCGCAGTGCTCTATGCCTTCCGCGTCATGGTCGAGGACATGATCCCGATGAACGCCGGATGTCTGCGGCCGATCAACATCGTCATCCCCGACGGCTGCATGCTGAAGCCGACCTACCCTGCAGCCGTCGTCGCCGGCAATGTCGAGACATCGCAGCATGTCACCAATGCGCTTTTCGGCGCCATGGGCTCGATGGCCAACGCGCAGGGCACGATGAACAACCTCACCTTCGGCAACAAGCAATACCAGTATTACGAGACGATCTGCTCCGGCTCGCCGGCCGGCCGGATGAATTCGGGCCGCGCCTTTGCCGGCACCTCCGGCGTCCACACCCACATGACCAATTCGCGGCTTACCGATCCCGAGGTGCTGGAATTGCGTTTCCCGGTCGTGCTGGAGGACTTCCACATCCGCGAGGGCTCCGGCGGCCAGGGCAAGTGGAAGGCCGGCGACGGCACCAAGCGCACCATCCGCTTCCTGGAAAGGATGGAATGCGCCATCCTCTCCTCGCATCGCAACCGCCCGCCCCTGGGCCTCAACGGCGGCGGTGACGGCGAGGCGGGAACGACCAACGTCAGGCGCAACGACGGGTCGATCGACGTGCTGAAGGCCTGCGACCAGACGACGCTCGATGCCGGCGAGGCCGTCATCGTCGTCACGCCGACGCCCGGCGGGTTCGGCAAGGCGTAAGATACTACGTCAACAGCCTGTCACCCGCGTGTCACAACGCTGCGCTACCCGCTTGCGCCAAAGCAAACGGGGAATCACCTTGCCATGTCGGATGTTTCGGGAGAACTCGTTTTTCGGCGCGGCAAGGAAGTTGGAAAAGCGGTCTATCAGAACCGCGCGCTGTCGAAGGACGGCATTTCCGAGCGGCTTTTCGCCTTCCTGTTCTCCGGCCTTGTCTATCCGCAGATTTGGGAAGACCCGGATGTCGACATGGAGGCCATGCAACTCGGCGCCGGCCATCGCGTCGTCACGATCGCGTCGGGCGGCTGCAACATTCTGGCCTACCTCACCCGCTCGCCGGCACGGATCGATGCCGTCGACCTCAACACCGCGCACGTCGCGCTGAACCGCATGAAGCTGGAAGCGGTGCGCCACCTGCCCTCGCAGGGCGACCTGTTCCGTTTCTTCGGCGCCGCGGGCACCAGCCACAATTCGGAAGCCTACGACCGCTTCATCGCGCCGCATCTCGATCCGGTCAGCCGACACTACTGGGAGCGCCGCAACTGGCGCGGCCGCCGCCGCATCGCGGTGTTCGATCGCAACTTCTATCAGACCGGGCTGCTTGGGCTCTTCATCGCCATGGGCCATCGGGTGGCAAAACTGTTCGGTGTCGATCCGGCCGGCATCATGCAGGCCGAGAATATCGGCGAGCAGCGCCGCTTCTTCGACGAGGAACTGGCGCCGGTCTTCGACAAGAAACTGTTGCGCTGGGCGACGTCGCGCAAGGCCTCGCTGTTCGGTCTCGGCATCCCGCCGGCGCAGTACGATTCGCTGATCACCTCCGGCGACGGCTCGATGGCGAGCGTCTTGAAGGCGCGGCTGGAAAAGCTCGCCTGCGACTTTCCGCTGAAGAACAACTATTTCGCCTGGCAGGCCTTTGCCCGCCGCTATCCGGAGCCGGGCGAGGCCGCGCTTCCTGCTTACCTCGAACAGAGCAACTACCAGACGATCCGCGGCAACATCGATCGTGTCGCCATCCACCATGCCAACCTGATCAAGTTCCTGGCCGGCAAGGATGCGGGCTCGGTCGACCGCTTCGTACTGCTCGACGCGCAAGACTGGATGACCGACGACCTGCTCAACGATTTGTGGACCGAGATCACCCGCACGGCCTCGGTCGGCGCGCGCGTGATCTTCCGCACCGCGGCCGAGCCCAGCCTGCTGCCGGGCCGCGTCTCCAATTCCCTGCTGGACCAATGGCACTATGAGACCGAAGCCTCGCGCGAATTCTCGGCCAGGGACCGCTCGGCAATCTATGGCGGCTTCCATCTCTATGTGAAGCGCGCCGCATGAGCACTACGGAGCTGCCGGCCAGCCATGCCGAGCTGATGGACGGTGTCTATCGCTGGCAGCGCCGCTTTTACGATCTTACCCGCAAATATTACCTGCTCGGCCGCGACCGGCTGATCGCCGGGCTCGACGTGCCGCAAGGCGGCACCGTGCTCGAGCTCGGCTGCGGCACCGGCCGCAACATCGTGCTTGCCGCACGCCGCTATCCGAACGCCCGCTTCTTCGGCCTCGACATCTCGGCCGAGATGCTGGAAACGGCAAACGCATCCATCGCCCGTGAAGGTCTCTCGCGCAAGGTCAAACTGGCGCGCGGCGATGCCACCGATTTCGACGCCAAAGCCCTTTTCGGCACCGCGCGCTTCGACCGCATCTTCGTATCCTATTCGCTGTCGATGATCCCTGGCTGGGAGAAGACCGTATCGGCGGCGCTCGCCGCGCTTGCGCCCGGCGGCTCGCTGCATGTAGTCGATTTCGGCCAGCAGGAAGGCCTGCCGCGCTGGTTTCGGGCCTTGCTTCGCGGCTGGCTGCGGAAATTCCATGTCGAGCCGCGTGCATCATTGCGCGACGTCCTTGAATCGGAATCCGAGCGAACCGGCGCAACCTTCCATTTCAGAACGCTTTATCGCGGCTATGCCTGGCTGGCGGTGATCGAGATCGCTATTTGAATTTCGCAGTTTGTAGGGCCTGTTACCCTGAGAAGGCGGCAAACACGATCAATAGATTGCACATTGCAATAGACTGCCCATTGCAAAATGACCCACCGGGTGGTACATTATCTCCACTCTGGAAAATGCGATGATCGTCGGATTTAGAGACGGATGGCTGCGGGCCTTCTTCGTTGACGACACCCACTCTCGCAATATTCCATTTGATCTCGAAAGCCGCTTGTTCCGCAAGCTCCAGATGATTGACGATGCGACGACCGATCAGGATTTGCGTGTGCCGCCCAGCAATCATTTCGAGAAGTTGCGCGGCAATCTCGAAGGTTTGCATTCGATCCGCGTCAACAAGCAATGGCGGCTCGTCTTCCGCTGGGATGGCGGCCGCGGCGAGGCGTCGGATATCTATCTGGACGGCCACAGCTATAAGTGAGGTGAGACATGTTGATGACCACGCGCAAGCCCGCAACGGTCGGCGAAATCCTCACGGAAGAATTCATGCAGCCGCTCGGCCTGACACAGGCCGCTTTGGCTGAGGCAATGGGGGTTCAGCGCAAACATGTGAACGAATTGTGCAACGACCGCCGCAACGTGACAGCAGCGACCGCGCTCATTTTGGCGCGAGTGTTTGGCAACAGCCCCGATTTCTGGCTGAACGTCCAACGCCGCAGCGATCTTTGGCAAGTCATGAACTCGCCTGATGAGCGGGCGCGTGTCAATCGCGCCAAACCCTTGCCGACCGCTGCATAGAAAGAAGTTTGCGGCGATCGACCATCGTAGCTAGTGCAGCGCCTTCACCAATGCCGCCACCATCGTCTGCGGCCGATAGCCGAGCTTGGCTGGCGTCAGGCCGAGCCGCACCACCACCAACTGCTCCGAGGGAATGATGGCGACCGTCTGCCCGTCATGGCCTTCCATCCAGTAAGTGTCGTTGGGTAGCCCCGCCGCGACGCCGGCACCTGGGCTCTCCTCATCACCCGGACCCTCGATCCAAACCTGGCCCTTGCCGTAGACCTTCGAGGCCGGCGCCAACTGCCGCATCCAGTCGACGAAGCCCGCAGGCAGAACCTGCGCACCATTCCAGACGCCGCCCTGCAGCAGGAATTGGCCGAAGCGCGCCCAGTCATGCGCCGTTGCGTAGAGATAGGACGAGCCGACAAAAGTCCCCTGCTCGTCGGTTTCGAGCACCGCGCTGTGCATGCCAAGCGGCTCGAACAGCGCCGTCCGCGGCCATGCCAGCGCCTTCGCCTTGTCGCCGATCGCGTCCTGCCACAGGCGCGACAGCATGACGGCCGTGCCGCTCGAATAGGAAAACACCTTGCCGGCCTCGCCGGTGAGCGGCTTGGCCTCGCCGAAGCCCGCCATGTCCGACTCGAGGTAGAGCATGCGCGTCACATCGGCGACGTTGCCATAGTCCTCGTTGAATTCCAGCCCGCTCGACATCGCCATCATGTCGGCAAGGCTGATCGCCGCCCGCCCGTCGGCCTTCCACGGCGCGAACAGGCCATTGTTGTCGAGCGCCATCTTGCCGTCCTTCACCAGCGTGCCGACGATCGCCGCATTCACCGTCTTGGTCATCGACCAGCCGAGCAGCGGTGTCTTGGCCGAAAAGCCGTCGCCATAACGCTCCGCGACGATGCGGCCGTTCTTCACCACCACGACCGCGCGCAGGCCGGCGCCGGCCATCGCGGGATCGTCGATGATCTTTGAAACCTCCGGATTCTGCCACGCACCCACCCTTTCGCCCTCGGGCCACAGCGCTTCCGGCTGCGCGGCTGCCGTCGGCGCCGCTGCGCGAACAGACGTCTGCCGCGCCTTGCCGGTGTCGCCATCCGGAACCGACGCGCAGCCGACCCCGTCGCGATCGACGGCGACGCTCTTGCCCAGAACCCAAAGCAGGCCCGCCGAAACAAGGCCCCTTTCCTTGTCGACGGATACCTTCATCAGCTTGAGCAGCGGATGGCCTGGCGCCTGCACGTCGACGGCCAGCACTTCATTCGCATCGCGGCCGGCGATGAACACGTTGGAGCAGACGATCTTGGCCGAATAGCCTGAGCCGACACGGATCAGTTCGGGCGGCGCAAGATAAAGCCAGGCGAAGAGCGCGGCCACCGCCGCCACCACGAGACCCAGCAGCCATTTGATGAACTTCACGACCGCCCGCATCTTTTCCCGCCCTATGGATTTTCCGGCTCGATTTATGTCATCGATTTGCCGCCATTGCTTCCGCAAAATCACAACCGATGTCGAGCGCCGTCAATGGATTATCAACCATGTTCGGCGATGACGGAGGGATGTCGTCCAAAAGTGCCAACTTGCTTTGGGACAACGACAAGTATGAAGAACGGGCGGTACTGTGGGGCGGCCGTCCGGAGGGGGCCCGCGTAAGCGACCACCATTAGTGAAGGACCCATCAGCGGCCGGCTGACTCCCGGCTCGGGGGATGCCATGCGCCGTCTTGCGGCCATCCTGATGCTTACGCTGTTGGGCGCCTGCTCGACCGTCGACGATCTTTCGCCGCTGGCGCCGTCATCGCAGACGGTCGCGGTGCGCGCTCCCCGTTTCGAAGATTCCAAGCCGCATGAATGGGACAGCGGCACGCCATGGAATTATGCCATCCACGGCACCGACGTCTCCAAATACCAGACCTCGGTCGATTGGCCGACGGCCAAGGCCAGCGGCATCTCCTTCGCCTTCATCAAGGCGACGGAGGGCGGCGACCGCTTCGATGACTATTTCAGCGAGCACTGGGCACGCACCAGGGCCGCCGGAATCCCGCGCGCGGCCTATCATTTCTTCTATTTCTGCACGCCGGCCGCCACTCAGGCGCGCTGGTTCATCGCCAATGTCCCGAGAGACCCGTCGGCTATGCCGCCGGTGCTGGACATGGAATGGAATCCGAAGTCGCCGACCTGCAGGCTGCGCCCCGATCCAGCGATGGTGCGCGGCGAAATGAGCACCTTCCTCGAGATCGTCGAGCGCCATTACGGCAAGAAGCCGATCATCTACACGTCGCTCGACTTCTTCGACGACAACCAGTTGGCGACGTTCCGCGGCTATCCCTACTGGTTGCGCTCGGTCGCCGGCCATCCGCGCCAGAAGTATGGCAGCCATCCTTTCGCCTTCTGGCAGTACACCGGCACCGGCATCGTGCCCGGCATGACCGGCAAGTCCGACATCAATGTTTTCAATGGCTCGGAAGCCGCCTGGAACAAGTGGCTGCGGCAGAACACCCGTTGACATCGGCCCCCGTGCCTGCTTTTCGACACGGCGGGCGGCGATATATGCAACCGCTGGTGATGCGGAGCGGCGCACCCCACCGGGGTGCCGAATGTGCTCCTGAACTTTGAAATCTACGCATGATCGTGTCCGCACCGGCCGCGGATCATGCGGCGGTCTCGAAAGGGAAGCGATGCGATTGCGCGTTGAAATCCTGGCGGCGCTGCTGGTCGGCGCTTTCGCCTGGCCTGTGGCGGCGCAGCAATGCGGCGGCGATTTCGAAGCCTGGAAACAGGGCGTGGCAGTGGAAGCCAAGGCAGCCGGTGTCGGCGCCGTTGGCCTGGACGCGCTGGAAAATGCCGCGATCGACGAGAAGGTGCTGGCGCGCGACCGCGCTCAAGGGGTGTTCGCCCAGACCTTCATCCAATTCTCGAACCGCATGATCTCGGCCTATCGGCTGAAGCAGGGCTCGGCCAACCTCGAGAAATATGCCGATGTCTTCGCGCGCGCCGACAAGGAATTCGGCGTGCAACCGGCCGTCATTACCGCATTCTGGGGACTGGAGACCGATTTCGGCGCCGTGCAGGGCGATTTCCATACTCTGGACGCGCTGGTCACCCTCTCGCATGACTGCCGCCGCCCTCAGCTCTTCCGGCCGCAACTGGTGCCACTGCTGACCTTGATCGACCGCGGCGTGCTGCCGGCCGACGTCAAGGGCGCCTGGGCCGGCGAGATCGGCCAGACGCAGATCCTGCCGACCGACTACCTCGCCCGCGGCGTCGACGGCGACGGCGACGGCAAGGTCGATCTCAGGAACAGCGTGCCGGACGTGATCATGACCACGGCCGACAAGATCCTGTCGCGCGGCTGGAAGCGCGACCAGCCCTGGGTCGAGGAAGTGCGCGTTCCCGACGACATGCCGTGGGACCAGACTGGCCGCACCAACAAGCTGCCGATCTCGCAATGGGCTCAGTGGGGCGTCACCAACTCGAACAGCACACCGCTGGTCGACAACGGTCTCAAAGCCGGGCTTGCCTTGCCTATGGGTCGCAAGGGTCCAGCCTTCCTGACCTACGACAATTTCGACGTTTACCTGGAGTGGAACCAGTCTTTCACCTACGCGCTCACCGCTGCGGTGCTCGCCACCCGTCTGGCCGGAGCGCCGCAATTCGACCCGCGCACGCCGGAGCAAGGGCTCAACGGCGATCAGATGAAGGCGCTGCAGACCAAGCTCGAAGCCAAGGGCTACGACGTAGGCACCGTCGACGGCATCCTGGGAACCAACACGCGCGAAGCGATCCGCAAGGAACAGATGCGGCTTGGTCTTCCGGTGGATGGCTGGCCTACGCCGGAGCTGTTGGCGAAATTGTGAATAGTAGCGAGAGTCTGCTACCCTCGTCTCGACCGCACGAAATCGATGAACGCGCGCAGCGCCGGCGGCACAAGCCGGCGGCTCGGATGGTATAGATAGAAGCCCGGAAAGCCGGGCGACCAGGCTTCGAGAAACCGGACGAGCCTGCCCTTTTCGATCCACGGCTGGACTTGATAGTCAATCATGTAGGCCACGCCTGCCCCTTCCAGCGCCGCGTTGAGCATCAGCTCCGTATCGTTGACGGTGAGACTTCCCTTGACCCCGATTTCCAGCGATCGCTTGCCGCGCGAAAACTCCCATCGGTAGATGTTTCCTCCGCCGGGCCATTGGAAGTTGATGCAGCGGTGCTGGTGCAGGTCCTGTGGATGACGAGGGATTGCGCGGCCCTCCAGATAGGCCGGAGCAGCCACCGCTGCCATTTGCAGATCGTCACTCAGCTTCACCGCCACCATGTCTTTTTCCAGCCGCTCACCGAGGCGGATTCCGGCGTCGAAACGCCCCTCGACAATGTCGGTCAGCAGGTCGTCGACGATGACTGTCAGCGCGACGTCGGGATAGACGCGCTGGAAATCACCGAGGATCGGCGCGATGAACCGCATTGCAGCAACGCGCGGAACATTGATGCGCAGCGAACCGGCGGGGCTGTCACGAGCGGCCTGAACCTCGGCGACAGCCTCTTCCAGCTCTCCGAACGCAACGCCAAGGCGCCTGAACAGCGTCTCGCCGGCCGCGGTCGTCGCGACGCTGCGCGTCGTGCGGTTGAGCAATCGTACGCCGACACGCGTCTCCAACTGTCGGATCGACTGGCTGAGCGCCGGCGGCGACAACCGCAACCGCGCAGCCGCACGAACGAAGCTGCCCTCTTCCACGATAGCCGCGAACGCTTTGAGTTCGGTGAATTCGGACCCGCGCATTATGTATTCCTGGATTAACAAGATAGTCAGATAATAGGCGATTATCCGATCAATTACATGCCGCTATTTCTCAACCAGTCGCCACATCGGCGCGGCCGTGAAGAGTTGAAGGAAATCGATCATGTCTCAGCCGCTACGGGGCAAAACCGCAATCGTCACCGGCAGTTCACGCGGCATCGGCCGTGCCATAGCCGAAGTTCTCGCCGCCGACGGCGCGTCCGTCGTTGTCAACTATGTCGGCAACAGGAAAGCCGCCGATGACGTGGTAGCTGCCATTTCGGCCAACGGCGGAAAAGCGTTGGCCATACAAGCGGATATTTCCATGCCGGCCGATGTCCGCAGGCTGTTCGACGAAACCGAGAGCCGCCTAGGCGCCATCGACATTGTCGTTGCCAATGTCGGCATCGCCGTCATCAAGCCGCTCGTCGAAGCAAGCGAGGCCGATTTCGACCTTGTCTTCGGCACCAACGCCAAGGGGACGTTCTTCACGCTTCAGGAAGCGGCCAAGCGTGTTCGCGACGGCGGCCGCATCATCGCCGTCTCGACCGGCGGCACCAAGATGTTCTTCACCCAGACGGCGCTCTATCTCGGCAGCAAGGGCGCTGTCGAACAGTTCGTTCGCGTGCTTTCGCGCGAGCTCGGCCCGCGCGGCGTCACCGTGAATGCGCTGTCGCCAGGCTTCACCGACACCGAACTATTGCCGGAGCGGGATCGCGCCGTGGCTGCCGGCATGTCGCCGTTTGGCCGGATAGGCGCGCCGCGCGATGTTGCCGATGTTGCTGTTTTCCTGGCTAGCGACGAGGCCCGCTGGCTGACTGGCGAGAATATCCAGGCAGGCGGTGGCGTGGCTTAGTCCGCCATCGTCTCCAAACTCGCGAACCCTTCCGGCGCGTCGCCTTCGTCGAATGGCGTCGTCAATTCGACGAACGTATCGGGATAGAAGCCGTTGAAGCGCGTCCGCAGCGATAGCGAGTAGGCGCCGATATGGCCGATTTCGATCCAGTCGCCGGTGTCGACCGTTTCCGGCAGCCAGAACGGCCTGGACAATATGTCGACAGAATCGCAGGTCGCGCCGCAGACCTTGAACGGCACGATGGTTTTCTCGCTGCCATTGCGGGCGCGGATGGCGGGATCCGGGATGAAGCGCGCCGGCAGCGTGATCTTGCCGGTCCATGAATCCGACAGCGACGCCCAGATGCCGTCATTGATGTAGAGCCTTTTGCCCTTGCGCAGCAGCACGCGCACGATCAGCGACAGGCAGCGCGCCACGATCACGCGGCCGGGCTCGGCGACCAGCATCTCATCAAACTGGTATTCCTTGAGGTCGCCGGCCAGCCGCGACATGAGCTGGCCTAGCGACGGCATCTCGATGTGCTTGCGATTGGGATCGTGGCCGTACTCGGCGGGAAAGCCGCCGCCCACGTCGAGCCCGGCAATGTCGAAGGTCAGCCGGTTGCGCACCCAGTCGGCCGAGGCCAACGCCCGCTCATAGGTGTCGGGATCCTCTATCTGACTGCCGACATGAAAGCATAGGCCAACCCTGTAGCCGGTGCGGTTGAGCCGCTCGGCAAGCTCGACCGCATTGGCAGGGCCGGCGCCGAACTTCTTCGACAGCTCGTAGGCGGCATGCCCCTTGGTCTGGATGCGCACGAACACCGTCAGCGCGCCCGGGTCGATATCGAGTGCCCGCACCACGCGCGTCAGTTTGGTGATCTCGTCCTCATGGTCGAGCGAGATAACCCGGATGCCGTATTTCTCCAGCGCCAGCTTGATGTCCGACTGCGCCTTGACCGGATGCATGTAGAGCATCTCGGCATCGGGCGAGACGGCGCGCACGGCGGCAAATTCGCCGGGCGAGGCGACGTCGAAGGCGCCGACGCCGGCCTCGACCAGCGTCTTCAGCACGATCTGCTCGCCATTGGTCTTGACCGCATAGGCGGTCTTGCCGGGGAACATGCCCATGAACTGCAGGGCATCGGCCCTCAGCACCTGCGGGCGGAAACAGTAGACCGGATCGTCCGGACGAAGCGCCAGTGCCGCCTCGCGGGCATTTTCGAATCGCTGCATGGACGAATCCTTGATCTAGGCGCGCACAATTAATCCTAGCTAGCCGCCAAAGAAAACAGTTCTGTGTCTCGCCTTCGCGTGCGGCCTAGCGCACCTTTTCCGCCGACGCTAAACCACCAGTCAGGTTTCGGGTGGCCCTTGCCGCCGGACCGTATATTGGTTGGAACTGTTCGGCGGGCTGAGATTGCGATCGGCCTGGGGAGGGTTGACGACATGACGATCACGGCTAGCGCCGCGGCGATGCGCGGACCGATGTCGCTCAAGGACTGGGCGCAACTGCTGCTGCTCGGCGCGATCTGGGGCGGCTCGTTCTTCTTTGCCCGTATCGCCGTGTCCGAGATCCATCCGCTGGCGCTCGTGCTGTTTCGCGTCGCCATCGCCGCGGCGGCGCTTCATCTCTATCTGGCGATCCGCGGCCCGTCCTTCCGCCTCGCCTTTCCGCACGCCAGCCTGTTCTTGCTGCTGGCGCTCGCGAACAACGTCGTGCCCTTCTCGCTGATCTTCGCCGGCCAGACCGAGCTCGGCGCCGGCATTGCGTCTGTGCTCAATGCCACCACGCCGTTCTGGACGCTGATCCTCGCCAATGCGCTCACCACGGACGAAAAGCTGTCCTGGAACAAACTGGCCGGCATCGCGCTCGGCGTTGCCGGAACGGCCGTCATGATCGGTCCCGGCTGGTTGCCGGCCTTGGCGGGCCGGTCTGGGCCAAGTTCGCGCTGATCGGCGCTTCGCTCTCCTACGCGGTCGCTCTGATGATTGCGCGACGTTTCAAGGGCGTGCCGTCGCCGGTCATCGCCACCGGGCAACTAACCGCCTCGACCATCATCATGATCCCCGTCGTGCTGATCGCCTACGGCCCGGCCGGACTGTTTTCGGTCTCGCCGCCGGTCTGGGCCGCGGTGCTGGGGCTGGCGCTGCTTTCCACCGCCTTCGCCTATATCCTCTATTTCAACCTCGTCGCCTCGGCCGGCGCCACCAATGCCTCGCTGGTCACTTTGATCGTGCCGGTCAGCGCCGTGCTGCTCGGAATCCTGTTCCTCGGCGAACGGCTGCAGCTTTTCGAAATGGGCGGCATGGCGCTGATCGGACTCGGCCTGATCACCATCGACGGGCGCCTGTTCGGCCGATGGTAGCGGTGTCATGCCACGGCGTCGCCACAATTTATTCACAACTCTTGGATCGATTTTTGCCGAAGAATTTCAACGGCTAACGGCAAATCGGAAGTCGCAAATTCCACAATCACGTCGCATTGCAGCACATTTTCCGCTTGCCTGTGACCCAAATGACTCTAGATTCCGGCCATAGCTCTGAAGAGGAGGCTATGGCATGGGACTGACGAGGCCAATCAACGCATTGATGATTTGTGCTGCGTTTGCATTCATCGGCGCCCTTATCATAGGCGTTCTTCCCTGACCCGCCGAAGCCGGGAAGACCAGCACCGAAAATAGTCCAACCAATTCGAAAAGGCCGGGTAGAACCCGGCCTTTTCCGTTTCAGGCCGCGGCCGAGCCGGCCGCCTCCGCTTCACGCGAGCGGATGCCGATCATGTGGCAGACGGCAAAGACAAGATCGGCCCGGTTCATCGTGTAGAAGTGGAAATCGCCGACGCCGCGCTCGACGAGATCGTGCACCTGCTCTGCCGCTACCGCCGACGCCACCAGCGCATGCGTCTGCGGGTCGTTCTCCAGCCCCTCGAAGCGTTCGGCCAGCCATGCCGGCACCAGCGCGCCGCAGCGCGATGAGAAATTGGCGACCTGGGTGAAGTTATGCACCGGCAGGATGCCCGGCACGATGGGGATGTAGATGCCGGCACGGCGCGCCCGCTCGACATAGCGCTCGTAGAGATCGTTGTCGAAGAAGAACTGGGTGATCGCCCGCGTGGCGCCATTGTCGACCTTGCGCTTCAGCATGTCGATGTCGGTGGCGAAATCCGGGCTTTCCGGATGCTTTTCCGGATAGGCCGAAACCGAAATGTCGAAATCGCCGGCGCTCTTCAGCGCTCCGACCAGCTCGGCGCCGTTGGCATAGCCGTCGGGATGCGGACGGTACGCCGTACCCACGCCCGCTGCCGGATCGCCGCGCAAGGCGACGAAACGGGTGACGCCCATGCCGGCGAATTCCTGGATGACACCGTCGACCTGATGACGGGCCGCGTCGACGCAGGTCATATGCGCCGCCGGCGTTAGCGTCGTTTGGTTCAAGATACGCTTCACCGTGCGGGCGGTGCGCTCGCGGGTCGAGCCGCCGGCGCCGTAGGTCACCGAGACGAATCTCGGCTTCAGCGGTTCCAGCCGGGTGACGGTGTCCCAGAGCCTTGCCTCCATATCTTCCGTCTTCGGCGGAAAGAACTCGAACGAGACCCGGACCTTGTCGCCAATGTCGGGGTGGCGGGAAAAACGGAACTGGTTCATCAGGCTGTTTCCCCCATTGGATATGCTTTGGCCGGCAGCGGGTCATTGGACGGATCGGCGATCAGCAGCCGGCGGTCGCGGCCGAGCCAGAGCTTGACGGTGAGCCTGGCCTCGGCCTGGCCGCGCGGCTCGAACTCCTGGCTGTCCTCGAGGTCGAGCCCGGCCTCCTCGAACCAGTCGGCGATCTGGCGGTCTGAAAAGCCGAGCCGCATATGCGCGTGCTGGTCGCGCAGGAACTCCAGATTATGGGGCGCGAAGTCGACGATGACCAGCCGGCCTGCGGGACGCAGCAGCCTCGCCGCCTCGCCGATGGCGCGGGCCGGATCGTCGAGATAATGCAGCACCTGGTGGATGGTGACGAGATCGAATGCGCTGCGCTCGACGGGCGGCGAGAAGATGTCGCCCTGGCGCACCTGCGCATTAGCGATGCCCGCCCTGTCGAGATTGGCGCGTGCCACCGTTAGCATCTCGCGCGACATGTCGATGCCGACGCCGCGCCGGTAGAGCGGCGCAAAGATCTCCAGCAGCCTGCCGGTGCCTGTGCCGAGGTCGAGCATCGACTGGAACGGCCGTTTGCCGACGAGCTTGAGCAGCGCCGCCTCCACCGCGCGGTCCGGCACATGCAGCGAGCGGATGCGATCCCAGCTTGCGGCGTTTTCCGAGAAATATTCGGCGGCGCGGTCCTGCCGCTTGCGCTTGACCGCGGCCAGCCGCTCCAGATCGCGCACCACCTGCGGATCGGCCTCGCGCACGCCAGCGACCAGACGCTGCACGAAATCGCGCGAGCTGTCGGTGTCCGACAGCCTGAAGAAGGCCCACGACCCTTCCTGGTAGCGGCCGATCAGCCCGGCATCGAGCAGCAGCTTCAGGTGCCGCGAGACGCGCGGCTGCGACTGGCCGAGGATTTCGGTAAGGTCGGAGACCGTGAGGTCCCCGCGTGACAGCAATACCAGAATGCGAAGGCGGCTGGATTCGGCCGCCGCCTTCAATGTATCTACCATCGTGTCGAGCGTGACATGCATGAGCGGGCTCTCGCTAAAAGATATAAAGATATGTTTATGTCGAATTTGAAACCCTGGCAAGCACTATGTCGCTTCCGGACAAGAAAATGGCGCAGCCGTGATCCGCGCGCCGGAAACGGTTGAGGGACGGGAAGCGATGTTCGAGAGGCGCGAGGGTGAGAAGCTCCTGGAGACCGACCCGGCAGATATGCCGCCGGACGGCCATGTCGTCTTCATCGGCCACATCGTCTCGCCCTGGGCGAGCCGCGAGGATTGTCCCAAGAACATGCGCGCCGCCCGCGAGACCGGCCGGGCAGCGACCGTCCTGATCGACGAACCCTATCGCCCAGGACTGCAAAACCTCGACCGCGCCAGCCACATCGTCATCCTATCCTGGCTCAATCACGCGCCGCGCCACCTGATTGTGCAGAAACCGCGCCATGCGGCTGAACCGAAAGGCGTTTTCTCCCTGCGCTCTCCGGCCCGGCCGAACCCTGTCGGTCTGCATGTCGCGAAGCTCGTCATGCTCGACATCGAGGCTGGCCGGATCGAGATCGACGCCATCGACCTGCTCGACGGCACGCCCGTCATCGACATCAAACCTTACCACGCTTCGACCGATGCTTTCCCCGAAGCGACCATTGCCGGACGCGACGAGAAATGAGCGCTCCCACAGCCCGTCGCCGCGCCATTGCCAAGGCGCTGACCGCGCTCTTGCCGCTCGCCCCTTACGCCGACATGGAAAAGATCCGTGCGGAGGCCGGCGCCGTCCATATGAAAACCTTGCCGCCGACAATCGCGGTGTGGCTGGCGACCATCGCTCACATCCGCCATGCCCATACCGACTACGAGAAATTGCTCGCCGAAGGCTATGACCGGGACGCGGCGCGCTTCTTCGTCATCGAGCAGACCAATGAGGTGCTGACGCGCTGGCGCGCGACGCGCCTGTTGGAGGAAGACGACGAGGACGAGTGAGCGTCAGGCGCGGTAGATCCACTGTTCCGGCACCCGCACCGAGATCTCCTCGCCTGCCCTGATGGTGCCTGGCTTCTCGACCCAGGCGACCAGGCCGCGCAGCCGCTTCGCCGCTTTCGGAAACAGCAGCGCTCCCGCCTCATGGTCGGCCATGCCGGCATTCTCGGCGATCGAGCGGCCGGCGATGCGGCAAGGCCCGTTCTGCGCATCGACCTTGATGGTCACTCCACACTGGAAGAACAAGATCGAACCTGCCGGCAGCATGGAAAGACGCGGCACGCCTTCGATCAGTAGATTAGCGCCGATCCACTCGGGCTTGATCTCCGCGATGCCCATGCGATCGGCGACGACGGCAATCTCGTCCGCCGCCACCAGCGACAATTGCCTTTCGTTGCGCATCTCGGTGCCGCGTGGATACCAGGGCTCGCGCCCGCCCGAGCGCCGTGTCGCGCCGGCGTGGAAATCGCCTTCGATGCCGTCGAAGCCGAGCCGCAATTCATCCACTGCCCGCGTCTGGAAATGGTCGAAAGGGGCGACGTAAAGCGCCGCAACCCGCGCCACGAGTTTGCGCGCCGGGGTAATTTCAATAGCGCTCTCAGCCTCGGGGAGGAGGTCCGACATGGCTTCATTCCTTCTACGCCTCGGCTCTAGATGCAGGTCGCCCAAAGTGCGCAGCGGTTTTGGGAGAACGACATGCATCAAAACGAAGACCTAAAGAGCGTCGCCTGAATCCGTTCAACGCGACGCGCTTTAGAGCAAAGGAAAATCGTAAGGTCCAGTCGAAAGCGGTGATGATCCGATCAACCGTCTTGATGAACATCACAGCCGATCACGAGCTTCTTACCTCGGATCGAGCCTCTTTTCTCCTATACGGTTTTGCCGCCGCGCGACGACCGGTGATAATCATGCCAAAGACAAGGGGTTACCGATGCATCCCGCACCGGCGATTGCAGCGATTTGGCTGATCTGGATCGTGTCATGGGCCGCGGCCGCCTTCTGGGCCGACCCTGTGCAAAAACGCGCCGGTTTCCTGGCCGAATTCCCTTACCGGGCCGTGCTGGTGGTCGGCACGATCCTTTTGTTCATACCGGCGCACGGCTATGCCGGCAGGCTCCGGCTGTGGATCCCGAGCCTTGCGGGAGCCTGGATCTGCGCCGCGCTGATTGCCGTCGGTCTGGCCTTCACCTGGTGGGCCCGCCTGCATCTCGGCCGGCTGTGGTCGGGGACGGTGACGGCCAAGGCCGAGCACCGCGTCGTCGACACCGGCCCCTACGGGCTGGTCCGTCATCCGATCTATACCGGCCTGCTGCTGGCGATCTTCGCCACCATGGCGGCGAAGGGCACTGTCTGGGGCATCGCCAGCGCCGCCCTGCTCACCATCGGCATCGTCATGAAGGCAAGGCTGGAAGAGCGCTTCCTGCGCGGCGAGCTCGGAGCAGCCTATGACGATTATATGAAGCGCGTTCCGATGCTGGTGCCCTTCGCGCCGGCCTGAGCCGGATTGGGCTACAGCATCTTGAGAAGCGCGCCACCGATCGAATAACCAGCGCCGAAAGCACAGAGCAGGCCGAAATCGCCGGCCTTCATGTCGGCATGGTTCTCCTCGAGCGCCACGATGGCGCCGGCGCCGGCCGTGTTGCCGAGCCGCTCCAGCACCATCGGCGCGCGGTCATGATCGACATCGTGGCCGAAGGCAAGTTTCAGGATCATCGCATTCATGCGCGCATTGGCCTGATGCAGCCAGAAGCGGCGGATGCCTTGCGGCGTCAGCCCATGCTCGGCCAGGAACTCGACGATGAATTTGTGGCCGGCGACAGTGACTTCCTTGAACACCTTGTTGCCGACCTGCTTGATCAGGTTGCCCTCCAGGTTGATCATGTAGGGATCGTCCTGGGCGGTGCGGGTGTGGTAGCCGAGATTCGTGCGGATGTTGTTCGACAATTGCGTCCAGGTGCGCGTGTCGAGCACCTCGAAGCGCCCCGGCCGCTTCTCGCCTTGGTTGAGCCCTTCGACGATCATGGCCACCGAAGCGTCACCGAAGATGAAATGCGTCTGCCGGTCGCGAAAGTTGAGATGGCCGGTGATGATCTCGGGCGTCGACACCAGGATGCGCTTGTGCGCCCCTGCCCTGACCAGGTTGACCGCGATGTGCAGCGCGGCTGCGGCCGATGAGCAACCGAGCCCCATGTCGAAGCCGGCGCCCTTGGTGCCCAGCGCCTGCTGCATCTCGATGGCGATCGCCGGATAAGGCCGCTGATGGTGCGAGGCCGAGCAGATCACCAGATCGATGTCCGACGGTTCGACGCCGGCATGGGCGATCGCCTTTCTCGCCGAAGCGACGCCGAACTCCGCCTCCAGCGACAGCGCATCGTCCGGCCGCGCCGGAATGCGCGGCGCCATGCGGGTCGGGTCGAGGATGCCCTCGCGCTCGACCACATGGCGCGTCCGCACGCCCGACGCATGGACGATGAACTCACTGTCCGATTTCTGCAGCGGCGTCTTGCCGGTGGCGGCGCGGCGCGCATTCTCGATGTCGACCCAGCGGTTGAAGCTCTCGACCAGCTCTTCATTGGTGATGACAGGTTCGGGGATTTCGGCGCCGATGCCGCTGATGATGACGCGATGCATGTCCAATCCGTCCGACGTGCGGCCTTGGTGCCGAAGCGGGCTACCCTTGTCGCATTTGGCCGGTTTATGCCAGCTTAAACCTCAGTTGCGCGCGGCTATCGCGATGAATTGACCGGAAGGCGGTCAGGCCCGCTTGGCGATGATGAAGATGCGAGGGAAACGCAGCAGCACCTTGCCGGTCGCCGTCTTCGGGTAGGCCTGTGCGATCTTGGCGGTATAGCTTTCGAGGAATATCCTCTTCTCATCCGCATCGAGCAGATCGAGAAACGGCTTCAGCCCCGTCGCCTTGACCCATTCGACGATCGCTTCCGCGTCGGCCAGCGGATGGTTGTAGATCGTGTGCCAGATATCCACGCGGTCGGCGAGCGGCGACAGAAGATCGTAGTAGAAGGAAACCGGCGGCAGCGGCGCGCGAGCGGCACCCTTGAGCTTGGCCGAGAACGGCATCTCGGCCGCCGTATCACGCATCAGCTGATGCGAGGGCTCGCCGAGATTGTCGGGCATCTGAATGGCCAAGGCGCCGCCGGGTGCCAGCAATCCCATCAGCCGCTGGAACACCGCCGGATGCTCCGGCAGCCACTGGAAGACCGCGTTGGCGAAGATGACGTCCACCGGAAGCTCGGGCTGCCAGGCGGCAGCATCCGCGAGTGCGAAATTGACGTTGGGCAGCCGAACCTTCGCCTTCTCGATCATATCGGGCGAGGTGTCGAAGCCGCTGACCTCGGCATCCGGCCAGCGATCGACCAGAAGCTCGGTCGAATTGCCTGGACCGCAGCCGATGTCGACGACCCGTCGCGGGAAGTCGACCGGGACTTGCGCAACCAAATCCCGCGCGGGCCGCGTGCGCTCGTCCTCGAACTTGAGATATTGGGCGGCGGACCAGTCAGCCATTTGACCTCCTCACCTGCCTCGTCGCCCCTACCTTGACCCTACCTTGTCAGCCGCTTGTGCGTCATGCGGTGCGGGGCGGCCGCTTCGGCACCCAGCCGGCGAAGCTTGTCCTTCTCATATTCCTCGAAGTTGCCTTCGAACCATTCGACATGGGCGTCGCCCTCGAAGGCGAGCATGTGGGTCGCCATGCGGTCAAGGAACATGCGGTCGTGGCTGATGATGACCGCGCAGCCGGCATAGGCTTCCAGCGCGTCTTCCAGCGCGCTCAGCGTTTCGGTGTCGAGGTCGTTGGTCGGTTCGTCGAGCAGCAGCACATTGCCGCCGCCCTTCAGCATCTTGGCCAGGTGCACGCGGTTGCGCTGGCCGCCCGAAAGGTTGCCGACCTTCTGCTGCTGGTCGCCGCCACGGAAGTTGAAGGACGAGCAGTAGGCGCGGCTGTTGACCTCGTGCTTGCCGAGCTTGATGACTTCGGCGCCGCCGGAGACTTCTTCCCACACGGTCTTGTTCGGGTCGAGCGCGTCGCGGCTCTGGTCGACATAGCCCAACCTCGCCGTCTCGCCGATGCGGATCGATCCGGCATCCGGTTTTTCCTGGCCGGTGAACATCTTGAACAGCGTCGTCTTGCCGGCGCCGTTCGGGCCGATTACGCCGACGATGCCGCCCGGCGGCAGCTTGAACGACAGGTTCTCGATCAAAAGCTCATCGCCAAAACCCTTGTTGAGGCTCTCGACCTCGATAACGACGTTGCCGAGGCGCTCGCTCGCCGGGATGACGATCTGGGTGTCGGTCGGTTTGCGGTTCTGCGACTGCTCGACCAGTTCCTCATAGGCCTTGATACGCGCCTTGGACTTGGTCTGGCGCGCCTTAGGCGAGGACTGGATCCACTCGCGCTCGCGCCAGATCGCCTTCTGGCGGGAGTCGTCCTCGCGGCCTTCCTGGATCAAGCGCTTGGCCTTGGCGTCGAGATATTTGGTGTAGTTGCCCTCGTAGGGGATGCCGCGGCCGCGGTCGAGCTCGAGGATCCAGCCGGTAACGTTGTCGAGGAAGTAGCGGTCGTGGGTGATGATCAGCACCGAGCCCGGATAGTCGCGCAGGTGCTTTTCCAGCCACTGCGTGGTCTCGGCGTCGAGATGGTTGGTCGGCTCGTCGAGCAGCAGCAGATCGGGTTGCTCGAGCAGCAGCCGGCAGAGCGCGACGCGGCGACGCTCGCCGCCCGACAGGTTCGTCACCTCGGAATCGGCCGGCGGGCACTGCAGCGCGTCCATCGCCATCTCGATCTGCTGCTCGAGGTCCCACAGGTTCAGCCGGTCCATCTCGTCCTGGAGCTTGGCCGACTCGTCGGCCGTCTCGTCGGAATAGTTCATCATCAGCTCGTTGTAGCGCTCGATGATGGCGGTCTTCCTGGCAACGCCGACCATGACGTTTTCGAGCACGGTCTTGTTGGGGTCGAGCTGCGGCTCCTGCGCCAGGTAGCCCACGGTCGCGCCCTCGGCCAGCCACGCCTCGCCCTGATATTCCTTGTCGAGCCCGGCCATGATGCGCAGGATGGTCGACTTGCCCGAGCCGTTGGGGCCGAGAATGCCGATCTTGGCGTCCGGATAGAACGACAGGTGAACGTTATCGAGCACCTTCTTGGTGCCGTAGGCCTTCGACAGGCCGGACATGTGATAGATGAACTGGCGAGCCACGCGTGCTTTCCCTGGAACTGAGGTGTCAGGTTGGATGGGGTTGCGCGGTATGTAGGCGATGAAGCGCCGAACGGCAATCGCTTTCGGCACATCGCGATCTTTCACCAACCGGGAGTCCCGTCCGGTTTGGCGGCCAAGCCTGGCGTGGCGCCCTACTGGAACCCGATCGCGTCGACCGTGCCCTTCGGGCAACCGGCCTTGCCTGTCGGCGCCGAGGCTGTGAGCAGGTCGGCGAGCTTGGTGTCAGGGCCGACCGGACCGGAGAGACCGAGCGTCAGCTCGCCGATCAGCCGCCGGCCGCTCGACGGATCGACCAGGCACGAGACGCGCACGCGGTCGCCGGCACCCTTGCCAAAGGCTTGGTCGAAAGCATCACGGATCTGGTCCGATGTCAGCTGCTTGCCGATGTTCTTGGTGAAGAGATCGCGCACCGGCGAAGCGTTCACCGCCCGCATCAAATTGAGCGCGTCGGAGAAATACTCCTGCTGGCCCTTGCCGTAGCAGGTGCCGTGCTTGATCCACTCGTGACGCTCCAGCTTGGAAGCCGTGCCCGGCATCACCTGGTCGAGCTCGGCGCGCGTGTTGGCATCGAGATCGACGGGCGGCAGATCGCCCCAATGCGCGGGGTTGTCGTTGGCCTTGTCGCCCGCCGACACTTGGCAATAGAAATTGCCGTTCGGCTGCGGCCACAGCCCATGCAGCGTGAAGTGCGAAGCGTCGAACTCGTTGGGGTTCTGCGCCTTGCATTCAGGCTTGCTGGCCTTGGTCTCGCAGAAGGCCGGCTGCCAGCTCAGCGCGAAGACATATTCAGGCTTGCCGGAACCAGGCTGCGACGGCTTGGTCTGGCCGGCGGGAGCCGACGCGCTGCCGCCGGTGACGTGGCCGCAACTGATCTTCACCCAACGCCGCTCCGGATCGGCGCCAGGAACCTGGATGAGATAGTGCGTGGGGTCGTCCTTGTTGCCGGCGAGAAGCTGGTAGCTGTGTCCTGCTTGCGTGGACACGTTGCCGGGGTTCTTGCCGCTCTTGATGGCCTGCGTCGCCGGACAGGCGCTGTCGGCCACGAAGGTGCCGCTCATCTTGACATCGGCCTGCGCCGCGCCGGCGCCGGCCACAGCCAACAAGATCGAACCCCATAGTGCCCAAACCCGCATTCGCGCTCTCCCGGCGATCATCGAACCGTATTGGATTCGTCACAATAGAACAGGCGACGTGTCAGAATTGCGATCTTTTTCACCGCGCGAAAATAATCCCCAGCAGAGCGATGGGCGCATCCTCTCTCGATACGGTCGAAACGATCGCGCTCTCTTGACGCCGCTGAAACCCTCGCCCATCAGTCGTGAAGGGAGCGAGACATGCCATTCGACAAGCAGACCAGGCTGGCTTCACCGACCGGGGCCGACCTAAACCTCTATGTGAGACATGCGCAGACGACCCCACGTGCCGTGATCCAGATCAATCACGGCCTAGGCGAGCATGCTGCGCGTTATGCCCGCTTTGCCGATTTCCTCGCCCCGCGCGGCTTCCATATCTACGCCCATGACCATCGCGGCCATGGCACGACAAAGGCGCCCGACGCGCCGCTCGGCAGGTTCGCCGACGTCGACGGCATCGCCAAGGTGATCGCCGATGTCGGCGCGGTCCACGATCTGATCGCCGCCGAGCATCCGGGACTGCCGGTCATTGTCTTCGGCCATTCGCTCGGCGCCTCGATCGCGCTGAACTTCGTGCTCAGCCATTCCGGGCGCGTCCATGCCGCCGCGATCTGGAACGGCAATTTCTCGCAGGGCCTGCTCGGGCAGCTTGCGCTGGGCATTCTCGGCTGGGAGCGGATGCGGCTGGGCTCCGACGTGCCGTCGCGGCTGCTGCCGAAGCTCACCTTCCAGGCCTGGGGCAAGGCCGTGCCCAACCGCCGGACCTTGTTCGACTGGCTGTCCCGCGACCCGGCCGAGGTCGACAAATACATCGCCGATCCGCTCTGCGGCTGGGACGCCTCGGTGTCGATGTGGCGCGATGTGGTCAAGATGGCGCTCCACGTCGGCAAGGATTCGAGCTTCGCAGCCGTGCGCCGCGACCTATTCGTCAACCTCGTAGGCGGAGAGAGAGACCCCGCTTCCGACTACGGCAAGGCGGTCAACCATCTCGCGCGGCGCATGGACACAATGGGCTTTTCGAATCTGGTTTCAAAGGTTTACGCCGAGACCCGCCACGAAAGCCTGAACGAGGTCAATCGGGACATCGTCATGAACGATTTCGCCGCGTGGGCCCACAGCGTGCTCAAATCCTGATCCGCCTTGGCCCATTGCAAGGGCCGTGACAGGGGCGGCTGCTATTGATAGAGGCTGCGCTTCATTAAACCACGGTGATCCATGACTGAGCCTCCGCTGAAAGGCATCCGCGTTGTCGAGCTCGCCCGCATCCTGGCAGGCCCTTGGGCCGGGCAGTTGCTCGCCGATCTCGGCGCCGATGTCATCAAGGTCGAGAGCCCGGACGGCGGCGATGATACCCGCAGATGGGGCCCGCCCTTCGTCATGAGCCATGACGGCGAGAACCTCTCGGCGGCTTATTATCACTCCTGCAATCGCGGCAAGCGCTCGATCGCCATCGATTTCTCCAAGCCCGAGGGCGCCGACACGCTGCGCCGCCTCATCGCCACCGCCGATGTGCTGATCGAGAACTTCAAGCTCGGCGGCCTGAAGAAATACGGCCTCGATTATGAAAGCCTGGGGAAGATCAACCCGCGCCTCGTCTATTGCTCGATCACCGGTTTCGGCCAGACCGGCCCATACGCGCCGCGCGCGGGCTACGACTTCATCATCCAGGCCATGGCCGGGATGATGTCGATCACCGGCGAGGCCGGCCGCGAGCCGCAGAAGGCGGGCGTCGCCATCTCCGATCTGTTCACCGGCCTCTATTCGGTGATCGCGATCCAGGCCGCGCTGCGCCACGCCGAGAACACCGGCGAAGGCCAGCACATCGACATGGCGCTCTTCGACAGCCAGGTCTCGGCGCTCGGCAACCAGAACCTCAACTATCTCGTCTCCGGCAAGTCGCCGGTGCAGATGGGCAACGCCCATATGAACATAGCGCCCTACGAGGTGCTGCCGGTAAAGGACGGCCACATCATCCTTGCGGTCGGCAATGACAGCCAGTTCAGCAAGTTCTGCGCCGTCGTCGGCCTCGCCGAGTTGCCCGCCAATCCGGATTTCGCCACCAATCCCGCCCGCGTCGCCAACAGGGCGGAGCTGCGCAAGCGGCTCATCGAGACGCTGAAGACGTGGGATCGCGACCCGCTGCTGGCGAAGCTGGAAGCCGCAAGCGTGCCGGCAAGCCCGATCAACACGATCGGCCAGATGTTTGCCGATCCGCAAACGATCGCGCGCGGCATGCGGCTCGACCTCGACGACGGCCACGGCAACCTCCTGCCCTCGGTGCGCGCGCCGATGGTGATGTCCGGCACCCCGCTCGTCTATGCGCGCCCCTCGCCGCGTCTCGGCGAGCACACAGAGGAAATTCTTGCCGAACTGGAGAGGTCAGCGAAATGAAGACCGGCGGACAACTGATCGTCGAGGCGCTGGAAGCGAACGGCACCGACCGCATCTTCTGCGTGCCAGGCGAATCCTATCTCGCGGTGCTCGACGCGCTGCATGATTCATCCATTCGCACCATCGTCTGCCGACAGGAGGGCGGTGCCGCCATGATGGCCGACTGCCAGGGGCGGCTGACCGGCAAGCCCGGCATCTGCTTCGTCACCCGCGGCCCCGGCGCCACCAACGCCTCGGCCGGCATCCATATCGCCATGCAGGATTCGGTGCCGCTGATCCTGTTCATCGGCCAGGTCGCCAGCCACGCCAAGGAGCGCGAGGCCTTCCAGGAGGTCGACTACAAGCGCTTCTTCGGCGACATCGCCAAATGGGTTGTTGAGATCGACGATGCCTCGCGCATTCCGGAATTCGTCACCCGCGCCTTCGCGGTCGCGACGTCGGGCAGGCCCGGCCCCGTGGTCATCTCGCTGCCGGAGGACATGCTGACCAGCGAGGTTGAGGCGCCGGAAGCGCTTCCGCACACGCCGGTCGAGACGCGCCCCGGTGAGGCTGAGCTCGACGCGCTGGAAATGCTGCTGAGCAGTGCAAAGCGCCCGTTCGTCATCCTCGGCGGCACACGCTGGGACGAGGAAGCGGTGGCGCGGATGCGCGTGATCGCCGAGGCATGGTCGCTGCCCGTGGGATGCTCTTTCCGCCGCCAGATGCTTTTCGATCATCTTCATGCGAGCTACGCCGGCGATGTCGGCATCGGCATCAATCCAAAGCTAGCGGCGCAGATCAAGGCGGCCGACGTCGTGCTGCTGATAGGCGGCCGCATGGGCGAGATGCCGTCCTCCGACTACACGCTGCTGAAGAGCCCCTACCCCGACCAGGCGCTGGTGCATGTCCAAGCCGATGCCGGCGAGCTCGGCCGCGTCTATCGGCCGACGCTGGCGATCAACGCCTCACCATCGGCTTTCGTCGAGGCTTTCGCTAAGCGCAAGCCGGCCGGCACGCCGTCCTGGGCAAATGAGACGGCGAAAGCTCACGCCGCCTATCTCGAATGGTCGACGCCGCCCCAGACCGGGCCAGGCGCCGTCCAGATGGGACCGATCATGAACTATCTGGAAAAGGCGCTGCCGGAGGACGCCATCCTCACCAACGGCGCGGGGAACTACGCCACCTGGGTGCATCGCTTCCACCGCTCCCGCCGCTTCGCCACGCAGGCGGCTCCCACCTCAGGCTCGATGGGCTACGGCACGCCGGCCGCTGTCGCCGCCAAGGCGCTGTTTCCAGATCGCGAAGTCATCGCTTTTGCCGGCGACGGCTGCTTCCTGATGAACGGCCAGGAGTTCGCCACCGCCGTGCAGTACAATCTCCCGATCATCGTCATCGTCGTCAACAACGGCATCTACGGCACGATCCGCATGCACCAGGAACGCGAATATCCTGGCCGCGTCGTCGCCACCGACCTCAAGAACCCGGACTTCGCCGCCCTTGCCCGCGCCTATGGCGGCCATGGCGAGACGGTCGAAAAGACCGAAGACTTCGCTGCCGCGTTCGAACGCGCGCGCGCCAGCGGCAGGCCGGCGATCGTCGAGATCAGGCTCGATCCCGAAGCGATCACGCCGACCCGCACGCTGACGCAGATACGCAACAAGTCCTGATCCACAGAAAGAGGCGGTTGGCCGCCTCTCTTCTGCCGGCAGGAACCTGCTACATCGTACCCGCAGCCTTCTCGATCTGCCCGCGAATCTCGCCGTCAGGATTCGCCTTGGTGTGGATGTTGACGTAGTATTTGCCGGCCTCGAGGTCGGTGGCCTGCGCATCGGTTAGTGTCGCCGAACCCTTGATCGGGCTCTTCAGCTTCTTGAACGGGATTACCGGGTCCGCACTTTGACCCATCGCGGCCGGGCCATGGATGTGAGCGGCTGCCGCCGGCCCGCTGAGGCCGGAATATTTGACGTTCCAGGTGAGCTTCTTGCTGGTGGTGTTGAACGTGAATGTGGCAGTTCCCTTGCCCTTGGTGGTGACGGGCGGGCTCTGCTGGCCACCATCGAGCGTCGCCTTGAACTTCATCGTCTCGGCCATGGCCGGCGATGCGAGCAGGAAGGCGGTCGAAACGGCGAGCGCCGAAAGCAGCGGCAGTAATTGGATGCGCATGAAGAACCTCCGTTTGGCTGACGCATCCGCCGCGGCTCCCCGCGTGGATGCTTCACTGAAACGGCCAGGCGGCGCGAAGTATCCCCGGACACGCATATTTTACCGGCACCAACAAAAAGGGGCGGTCGCCCGCCCCTTTCGATACCTGCCATCAAGGCCCGATCTTACTTGATCGCCTCTTACTTGATCGCTTTGTCGGTGATCGCCGTCGTGTAGGCGCCGGTCGGCTCCTTGGCGATGATCTTCTGGTCGAGCAGCGCCTTGGCGGTGCGCTCATAGGTCGCCGGATCGAGCTTGCCGTCGGCATTGTCGATCAGCTTGGCGACTTCGCCCATCATGCGCTTCTGGTGGTTCTCGTCCTGGCCGCCATTGTCCATGACGATCCCGGCCGCCTCGTCCGAATTGTCGACGGCGTATTTCCAGCCCTTCATCGAGGCGCGCACGAAGCGCACCATCTTGTCCTCGAAGGCCGGGTCCTTGAGCTTGTCCTCGAGCGCGTAGAGCCCGTCCTCGAGCAGGTCGTTGCCCATGGCCGAATAGTTGAAGACGGTGAGCTGCTCCGGCTTGTAGCCGGCGTCGATCAGCTGCCAGTACTCGTTATAGGTCATGACCGAGATGCAGTCCGCCTGCTTCTGTATCAGCGGCTGCACGTCAAAGCTCTGCTTCAGCACGGTGACGCCGTCCGGTCCGCCCTCGGTCTTGAGGCCGAGCTTGTTCATCCAGGCGTAGAACGGATATTCGTTGCCGAAGAACCAGACGCCGAGGGTGTGGCCCTTGAAGTCGGCTTCCGTCTTGATCGGGCCGTCCTTCGGGCAGACCAGCTCCATACCGGCCTTCTTAAACGGCTGTGCGATGTTGACCAGCGGCACGCCCTTTTCGCGCGCCGCGAGCGCGCCGCCCATCCAGTCGACGATGACGTCGGCGCCGCCGCCGGCGATCACCTGCTCCGGCGCGATGTCGGGACCGCCCGGCTTGATGTCGACGTCGAGGCCTTCGGCATCATAGAATCCCTTGGCCTTGGCGACATAGTAGCCGGCGAACTGGGCCTGCGTGACCCATTTCAGCTGCAGCGTCAGCTTGTCGGCGGCCATCGCCTGGAAAGCCGCCAGCGACATCGCCCCGGCCAGGACAGGAATAATCAGTCTTTTCATGTTTTTACCCTCTGAAGTTAGTGCCCTAAACCCACCGCCCCTATCCACCACGGACAGAGGGATGCCAAAACGTGACGGCTCTCTCGAAAAGAGCGACCACGCCATAAAAGACCGAACCCGCAAGTGCTGCAACTGCGATTTCGGCCCAGACCATGTCGATGTTCATCCGTCCGACCTCGGTCGAAATGCGGAATCCCATGCCGACGACGGGCGTGCCGAAGAACTCCGCGACGATGGCGCCGATCAGTGCCAGCGTCGAGTTGATCTTCAGCGCGTTGAAGATGAAGGGAGCGGCCGCCGGCAGCCTGAGCTTCAGCAATGTCGGCCAATAACCCGAGGCATAGGTGCGCATCAGGTCGCGCTCCATATGGCCCGACGCGGCAAGCCCGGCAACCGTGTTCACCAGCATCGGGAAGAAGGTCATGATGATGACCACCGCGGCCTTGGACTGCCAGTCGAAGCCGAACCACATCACCATGATCGGCGCGACGCCGATGATCGGCAGCGCCGAAACCATGTTGCCGATCGGCAGCAGCCCGCGCCGCAGGAACGACACCCGGTCCGCAAGAATGGCGGCGACGAAGCCGGCGAGGTTGCCGACGATGTAGCCGAAGATCACCGCCTTGAAGATCGTCTGCCGCACATCGGCGCCGAGTATCGGCAGCGAGTTGGCGATGCGCGCGCCGATTGCGCTAGGCGGCGGCAAAAGGATGAACGGGATGCCGGCGCCGCGCGTCACCGCTTCCCAGATGATCAGGATCCAGGCGCCGAAGATCGCCGGGATGATCAGGCGTAGCGCCGTCTTGCCTCCGCTGGCTGCAGGCCGTAGCGAGGACAACAGGGCGACGCAGCGCCAGGCCAGCAGCCAGGCGGCCGCGAGTGCCAAGAAATATGGTGCCAGCGCCGTGCCCTCGAAACCGGCGATGCCTCTGATCAGAAGCCAGGCGGCAATATGTGCGCCGATGAACAGCACGATGGCTTCGGCAAGCGGCGCGAGCCATACTGTCGAGACCAGCGTCGCGATCAGCAGCAGGCCCAAGATCAGAGCCTTGGTGCCCATATACGGGTAGGCGATCGTCGCCGCGGGTTGCGCGAGCGCGGCCGCTTCCGGCTTCGACATCGCGCCAAGCGCAAAGGCGACAAGGCAAAAGAGGATCGCCAGCACCGATTGCCAGGACGGTTTCAGCCAGGTCATGCCGGCCTCCCGCCCATGGCGCGGTCGACCAGGCGGCCGGCGATGCCGACCACCATGACCAGAAGTGCCGCAACCACCGAGCCCGCAACCAGCGCCGACCATATGTCGATGGTCTGGCTATAATACGCGCCGGAGAGCAGCTTGGCGCCGATGCCGGCGACAGCACCCGTCGGCAGCTCACCGACGATGGCGCCGACCAGGCTCGCCGCCACCGCGACCTTCATCGACGTGAACAGGAACGGCACCGATGCCGGCACCCTCAGCTTCCAGAAGGTCTGCGAGGCGCTGGCATTGTAGGTATGCATCAGGTCGAGATGCGTGATCTCGGGCGAGCGCAGGCCCTTCACCATGCCGACGGCGACCGGGAAGAAGGACAGATAGGTCGAGATCAGCGCCTTGGGGATCAGGCCGGTGATGCCGACCGCCGCCAACACCACGATGATCATCGGCGCCACCGCCAGGATGGGAATCGTCTGCGAGGCGATGATCCACGGCATCAGGCTGCGGTCGAGCGTCGCCACATGCACGATGCCAACAGCGATGACGATGCCGAGCGCGGTGCCGAAGGCGAAGCCGAGCAGGGTCGATGACAGCGTCACCCAGGCATTGTAGACGAGGCTGCGGCTCGACGTGATGCTGCGCAGGAAAGTGTTTTCGAAGAAGTTCACCGCCACCTGGTGCGGCGCCGGCAGCGTCGGCTTCGGCTGCGACAGCGTCTTGCCGATGAACTCGACGGCGCCTGGATTTTCGTTTGCCCTGCGGTCGAGATCGCGCTGGAACGGCGTGTTGAGGATGACCGCAAAGACATACCAGAGGACCACCACGCCGGCGAGGATGGAGGAGACCGGGACGATCTTGGAACGGAAGCTATCCATTTAGCGATCTCCGCCGGACGGACGCCAGAGGACGACGGCGGTTGTTCTTCGTCATCCTAGGGCGGAGCAGGCGCGAAGCGGCCTGCGTAGACCCTAGGATCCATGCCGTGACATCGGCCGAGGGGCGTGAACGGTCGAGAATGTCCTCCCGGCAGGGCGCGGCGAAGGGAGCCATGTTCCGCACCGCTGCCGAGCGGATGCGTAACGGCATGGATCCTAGGGTCTGCGCCGCGTCGCTTCGCTCCTTGCTTCGCCCTAGGATGACGAAGGCGTGTTTGGCCGCCCCCTCACCCGGCCGCTGCGCGGCCACCCTCTCCCCGTGGGGGAGAGGAGGGAGTTCATCCTTCCCCCGCTCAATCCTCATAGCTGTGCCCTGCCCTCAAGCCGTCGCGCACGCGCGCGGCGATCGCCAGGAATTCCGGCGTCTCGCGGATGTCGAGCGGCCGCTGCCGGGGCAGCGTCGATTCGATGACGTCGCTGACGCGGCCGGGCCGCGGCGACATCACGACGATGCGCGTCGACAGATAGACTGCCTCGGGGATGGAATGGGTGACGAAGCAGATCGTCTTGTTGGTCCGCTCCCACAATTCCAGCAGCTGCTCGTTCAGATGGTCGCGCACGATCTCGTCGAGCGCGCCGAACGGCTCGTCCATCAGAAGCAGGTCGGCATCGAAGGCGAGCGCGCGCGCGATCGAGGCGCGCTGCTGCATGCCGCCGGAAAGCTGCCAGGGATATTTCTTCTCGAAGCCGGCGAGATTGACGAGTTCCAGCGTGCGCCTGATGCGCTCCGCCTGCTCGGCCTGGCTGAGCCCGATGATTTCCAGCGGCAGCCCCACATTGCGCTCGATCGTGCGCCAGGGAAAAAGCGCCGCCGCCTGGAAGACATAGCCATAGGCGCGCTTCTCGCGCGCCTGCTCCGGCGTCATGCCGTTGACCGAGATGCTCCCCGACGTCGGCTTCTCCAGATCGGCGATGACCCTGAGCAACGTCGTCTTGCCGCAGCCGGACGGGCCGATGAAGGAGACGAACTCGCCCTTGCCGATGGTGAGATCGACATTGGACAGCGCCTGCACCGGACCGTCATTGGTCTGGAAGGTGAGGTCGAGCTTGCTTGCCGAAACGACGGCTGGCGACTGTCCGCTCATTGGCTGGCGCCTGCCTTGGCGAGCCGCCGCCGCGCCGGCCGGAATCCGGTTGCTTTTGCCTTGATGTTGTTTTCCACTCGACTATGTCCCACTCGTTCGACGCCCGGAGTTTGCCCGATGTCGCCCAAACCAACTTGTCATCTTATTCGCCCTGAAAGCACTTATGAAGGCAAGCAGGGGCTGAGCTATTTCGCCGGCATCGCCGCCGAAACCGTCGGCTCTTCCGGCATCTGCATGCATCTGCTCATCATGCCGCCCGGCGCCCGCGCCAAGGCACACATGCATGAGAACCACGAGACGGCGATTTATGTGCTCTCCGGCGAGGTCCACACCTGGTATGGCGACCGGCTCGGGCAGCACATCGTCGTCAAGGCCGGCGACCTCTTCTACATTCCGGCCGGCGTGCCGCATCTGCCCGCCAATCTGAGCGGCGCGCCCTCCTCGGCGGTCATTGCCCGCACCGATCCCAACGAGCAGGAAAGCGTCGTCCTGCTGCCGGAACTGGATGCGCTGGTCGCCTGAGGTGGAGGAAAAAGCTCTCGCCGTCATCGGCACCGGGCGACTTCCCCGTAGACGGTGCCGTCCTCGTCGGCGATCACCAGCTTCTTCGGGCTCTTGGCGCTGCGCTTGATGGTGAACTGGGCGGGCGACTGCCCCTCCTCGCCTTCCGCCTCGCACTGCGCCTTTACCAAGAGGGAACCGTCCGCCTGGGGTTTCTTGTCGGTGAAGGTGCAGGCGCTCGCCACCGTGACAAATGCCTCGCTGGTCAAAAGCAGCATGTCCTCGGCATAGACTTCCTGGCCGTTCTTGTTGATACAGCCTGATTTGTTGCCATAAGGCTTGGAGAGGTCGATGCCGGCTGCGAAGGCCTGGCTGGCTGCCAGTTATCGCGGCCGCCGCGATCAAGAGGTGAGCTGCGCGCACGCTCAAACTCCAGTCGCCGGAATGCCTGAGCGCTCCACCTTGCGCGGCGCGCTGATCTCCTTCCAGGTCGACAGCGCCCGGTTCACCGCCGCGTTCGGCTCGCGGGCGACGAACTCGCCATGGCCGATCTTTGCCTTGACGTCCGCCTCCTCGATAGACAGCTCGCCACGCGAGAAGACGAAGCGCGGCAGGCCTGTCACCTCAAAACCTTCGAAGACGTTGTAGTCGATCACCGACTGCTGCTTCTTGGCCGAGATCGTCTTCTTGCGCTTCGGATCCCAGACCACGATGTCGGCGTCGGCGCCTTCGACGATCGCGCCCTTCTTCGGATACATGTTGAGGATCTTGGCGATGTTGGTCGAGGTCACCGCGACGAACTCGTTCATCGTCAGCCGGCCCGTGTTGACGCCGGTGGTCCAAAGCACGGGCAACCGGTCCTCGAGGCCGCCGGTGCCGTTCGGGATCTTGGTGAAATCGCCGATGCCGTTGCGCTTCTGCTTGGTGGTGAAGGAGCAATGGTCGGTCGCCACCACCTGCAGCGAGCCGGCCTGCAGGCCGGCCCACAGCGAATCCTGGTGCCACTTGCTGCGGAAGGGCGGGCTCATCACACGGCGCGCCGCATGGTCCCAATCCTTGTTGAAGTATTCGCTCTCGTCGAGCGTCAGGTGCTGGATCAGCGGCTCGCCGAATACCCGCATGCCCTTCTGCCGCGCCCGGCGGATCGCTTCATGGCTCTGCTCGCAGGAGACATGCACGACATAGAGCGGCACGCCGGCCATGTCCGCGATCATGATGGCGCGATTTGTCGCCTCGCCTTCCACCTCCGGCGGCCTCGAATAGGCGTGTCCCTCAGGCCCGTTGTTGCCGGCGGCAAGCAGCTTTTGGGAAAGAGCCGCGACCACGTCGCCGTTCTCTGCGTGCACCAGCGGCAGCGCGCCGAGATCGGCGCAGCGCTGGAACGAGGCATACATCTCGTCGTCGTCGACCATCAGCGCGCCCTTGTAGGCCATGAAGTGCTTGAACGAGGTGATGCCCCTGTCGACGACAGTCGCCATCTCGTCGAACACCTGCTTGCCCCACCAGGTGATCGCCATATGGAAGGAATAGTCGCACGCCGCCTTCGAGGTCTTGTTGTCCCACATCTGCAGGGCCTCCAGCAGCGACTGCTGCGGCGCCGGCAGGCAGAAATCGACAACCATGGTCGTGCCGCCCGAGAGCGCCGCCCGTGTACCGGATTCGAAATCGTCGGCGGAATACGTACCCATGAAAGGCATTTCGAGATGGGTGTGCGGATCGATGCCGCCCGGCATGACGTAGCAGCCGGTGGCGTCGAACTCGTGGTCGCCATGCAGATCCGAGCCGATGGCGATGATCTTGCCATGGCTGAACACCACGTCGGCCTTCCACGTGCGGTCGGCGGTCACGATGGTGCCGTTCTTGATGACTTTGGTCATTCTCTTGTTCCCCTGATCTTTCGCGCTTCTTTTGCGAGCGGTGCGTGGACCTATCCGATCATTCGACGATTCCCGCCGTCTCGACCACCGCGTGGAACAAAACGTCGGCGCCCGCCGCCGCCCATTCCTTGGAGATGTCCTCGGCCTCGTTGTGGCTGAGCCCGCCGACGCAGGGACACATGACCATGGTCGCCGGCGCGACCTTGGCCGCCCAGCAGGCATCGTGGCCGGCGCCGGAAATGAGGTTCATGTGGCTGTAGCCCAGCTTTTCGGCGGCCGTGCGCACGCGGCCGACAAGCATCGGATCGAAGGTCACCGGATCGAAATGGCCGACCGCCTCGACCGAGCATTTGACGCCGAGCGCCTCGCAGATCTGCGGCGCTTCCTTCTCGATGCGGGCACGCATGCCGTCGAGCTTCGCCTGGTCCGGTGAGCGGATGTCGACGGTGAAGACCACCGTGCCCGGCAGCACGTTGCGGGAATTGGGCGAGAACTTCACCTGGCCGACGCCGCCGACGGCGCCCGGCTGGCTCTCCATGGCGACCGTCTGCACCATCTCCAGGATACGGGCCATGGCGAGGCCGGCGTTGACGCGCATGTTCATCGGCGTCGATCCGGTATGCGCCTCCCTGCCGGTCAGTGTGAACTCCAGCCACCACAGGCCCTGGCAGTGGGTGACCACGCCGATCTGCTTGTTCTCGGCCTCGAGGATCGGTCCCTGCTCGATATGGTATTCGAAATAGGCGTGCATCTTACGCGCGCCGACCTTCTCGTCGCCTACCCAGCCGATCCGCTTCAGCTCATCGCCGAAGGTCGCGCCGTCCAAATCCTTGCGGGCGTAGGCATAGTCGAGCGTATGGATTCCCGCGAACACGCCGGAGGCGAGCATGGCCGGCGCGAAACGCGCGCCCTCCTCGTTCGTCCAGTTGGTGACGACGATCGGATGCTTGGTCTTGATGCCGAGATCGTTGAGCGAGCGCACGACCTCGAGGCCGGAGAGCACGCCGAGCACGCCGTCATATTTGCCGCCGGTGGGCTGGGTGTCGAGGTGGGAGCCGACATAGACCGGCAGCGCATCCGGATCGGTGCCGGGCCGCGTCATGAACATGGTGCCCATCTGGTCCACGCCCATGGTGAGCCCGGCCTCGTCGCACCAGGACTTGAACAGCTCGCGGCCTTGCTTGTCGGAATCGGTCAGCGTCTGGCGATTGTTGCCGCCGGCAATACCGGGGCCGATCTTCGCCATCTCCATGATGGAATCCCACAAACGATCTGAATTCACTCGCAGATTCTCGCCGGGGGCGGCCATTCAAAAGTCCTTCCATTCAAAGTCCGGTCGGGCGGCGGTTCCCGACGCCGCCCGACCGGTTGTACCAGAGTTAGTCTATCGAGCGCAGGACATCCCGCACATGGTCGATCAGTTCGTTGATCTGGCCCTTGGTGATGATCAGCGGCGGCGACAGCGCGATGATGTCGCCGGTGGTGCGGATCAGCGCGCCGCGCTCGAACGCCTTGACGAAGGCCGAGAAGGCCCGCTTGGTCGGCTGACCGGCAATCGGCGACAGCTCGATCGCGCCGATAAGGCCGATATTGCGGATGTCGATGACATGCGGCTCGCCCTTCAGCGAGTGGAGCGCGTCTTCCCAGTAAGGCGCAAGCTCCTCGCCGCGCGTGAGCAGGCCCTCGTCCCTGTAGGTGTCGAGCGTGCCCAGCGCCGCCGCGCAGGCGATCGGATTGCCCGAATAGGTATAGCCGTGGAAGAACTCGATCATGTGCTCCGGGCCGGTCATGAAGGCGTCGTGGATCTCCTTCTTGACGAACACCGCGCCCATCGGGATAACGCCGTTGGAGACGCCCTTGGCCGTCGTCATGATATCCGGCGTGACGCCGAAATAGTCCGCCGCGAACGGCGCGCCGAGGCGGCCGAAGCCGGTGATGACCTCGTCGAAGATCAAAAGGATGCCGTGCTTGGTGCAGATCTCGCGCAGCCTCTCGAGATAGCCCTTCGGCGGCAGGATGACGCCGGTCGAGCCCGCGACAGGCTCGACGATGACGGCCGCGATGGTCGATGCATCATGCAGGGTGACGAGGCGTTCGAGATCGTTCGCCAGTTCCGCGCCATGCTCCGGCACGCCCTTGGTGAAGGCGTTCTTCTCCGGCAGGTGCGTGTGCGGCAGATGGTCGACGCCGCCGAGCAGCGTGCCGAACATCTTACGATTGCTGACGATGCCGCCGACCGAGATGCCGCCGAAATTGACGCCATGATAGCCGCGCTCGCGGCCGATCAGGCGGGTGCGCGAGCCCTCGCCGCGAACACGGTGATAGGCGATCGCCATCTTGAGCGCGGTCTCGACCGATTCCGAACCGGAATTGGTGAAGAACACATGATCCATGCCCTTGGGCGCGATATCGACCAAGCGGTTCGCCAGCTCGAACACGATTGGATGGCCCATCTGGAAGGCCGGCGCATAGTCGAGTTCGGCTGCCTGGCTCTGGATCGCCTCGGTGATCTTCGGCCGGCAGTGGCCGGCGTTCACGCACCAGAGGCCGGCGGTGCCGTCCAGCACCTTGCGGCCGTCGCTCGTCGTGTAGTGCATGTCCTTGGCGGATACGAACATGCGCGGCGCCTGCTTGAACTGCCGGTTTGCCGTGAACGGCATCCAGAATGCGCTGAGATCGTTCGGCGTGACTTTCAGCCGGTTGGACATGACCAAGATTTCCCCTTGTAACCTGTTTCGGTGCGCTAACGCTTGGTCTTCCCAAGGCTTGGTCTTCGTTGCGTTTTCGTGCTACGCAAAATTTTGACCGGTTGGACAAACGTTAGCACCGCCCTGTCGGCGGTCAAGGGACTACTAACGGAAATGCGGCATCGAAAGCGCGCTCCACGGCTCGGAGAAAAACTGGTCCAGAGGATTGGTCCAGAAAGCCCGCGCAACTGCGGCCGGCAGGGATGACGGACACGATGGAAGGCTCCCCTCGCCGTACCCGCATCCAGCAGGAAAAGCGCGAGCTGATCCTGGAAGCCGCGCTCGAAGTCTTCTCCGCCAACGGTTTTCGCGGCTCGACGATCGACCAGATCGCCGAAGCCGCCGGCATGTCGAAGCCGAACCTTCTCTATTACTTCCGCCGCAAGGAAGACATTCACGAGACGTTGATGCAGCGGCTGCTGGACACCTGGCTGGCGCCGCTCCGGGAACTGGACGATATCGGCGACCCGCTGACCGAGCTCAGGAGCTACATCCGCCGCAAGCTCGAAATGGCGCGCGATTTTCCGCGCGAGAGCCGGCTGTTCGCCAACGAGATCCTCCAGGGGGCGCCACGCATCATGCCGATGCTGGAAGGCGAATTGAAAACGCTGGTCGACGAGAAGGCTAACGTCGTCAAGGGCTGGATGCGCGCCGGCAAAATCGCCCGCACCGACCCCTGGCACCTGATCTTCTCGATCTGGGCGACGACGCAGCACTACGCCGATTTCGACGTCCAGGTCCGCGCCGTGCTCGGCCCCGACCGCGGCGGCGACGGCCGCTTCGAGGATGCGGCGCGTTTCCTCGAGCAACTGTTCCTTGAAGGGTTGAAGCCCAAGGAATAGCGACAGCAGCGAAAGCTGGTAGCCGACATTCGTCGTTCGTTGGAGATTGGCCGAGGCCTCCCCAATGTCGTCATCCTTAGGCGTAGCGACGCGAAGCGGAGCGAAGACCCGAGGATCCATGCCGTGTCGCCGGCCGAGGAATGCAGCGGAGCAGAATTCTGCACCGTTGCAGCGCGTCGAAGTCACGGCATGGATCCTGGGGTCTGCGCCGCGTCGCTTCGCTCCTTGCTCCGCCCCGGGATGACGAAGTGACCGGCGCTTCAGCCAATCTCCACAGCGGCGCGATCTGCCAGCGCAAAGGCCTCCGACCTGTCAACCCTACAAGGGCCACCAACCATCCTCACGCGCTGCGCCGCGCGGTCGGCTGCGCTTCGAGCAGCTTCCGCAGCTTGGCGATCGAGTTCTGCTCAGGCAACGGCGTGTAGACGATCAGCCGCATGTCCGAGCCGTCGTCGATCGACAGGCTCATATGCTCGAAGGCCATCGCGCCGGCGGTGGGATGCCGGACGTGCTTCACCCCCGTCAGCCTTCGCGCCACGTCCCGCCGCGGCCACCAATCGCGGAACTCCGGGCTTGAACGCATCATGAGCGCGATCAATCGCTCGAAATCCGGATCGCCGACATATCTGGCGCTCTCGGCGCGAAACGACGCGAGCACCACGCGGGCCAACTCTTCCCAGTCGACCAGTAGCCGGCGGTGGTGTGGGCTGGTGAACACCAGATGGACGATGTTGCGGGCATCGCCCTCCAGCAGGCCATAATCGCCGAACACGGCCGCCGCCGCATCGTTCCAGGCCAACACGTCCCAGCGCCGGCCGACCACATAGGCCGGCTGCAGGACGAGGCTCTCAAGCATATGCAACAGCGTTCCATCGACCTTTTCGGGTGCCGCCGCGCGCCGCTCGGGCTGCTGTCGGCCGGCGAGGATGAACAGATGCCGCTTTTCGACCGCGTCGAGGCGCAACGCTTCGCAGAGCGCCGAAAGCACTTCCACCGAAGGCCGCACGTCCCTGCCCTGCTCCAGCCAGGTGTACCAGGTGGTGCCGACGCCGGCGATCATCGCCACCTCCTCGCGCCTGAGGCCCGGCGTGCGCCGCCTGGCACCGGTCGCAATGCCGATGTCCGCAGGCGACAGCCTTTCGCGGCGCGAGCGCAGGAAGGCACCGAGCTCGCGGCGGCGGCTGTCGTCGGGGGAATGGGTCACTGCATCCATAAATCTATTATAGCAGTATCGATACCAGGATAAAGTTAGAACTGTTTGCGGCGCGCGTCGTGCCCCATCTTGCGTCCAGAGCAGCATAAGGAGGCTCTGAACATGGAACTCAAGAACAAGACCGTTCTCGTCACCGGCTCGACCGACGGCGTCGGCCGCGTGGTCGCCGAGAGACTCGGCGCCGCTGGCGCCCGCGTGCTGGTGCATGGCCGCGACGAAGGGCGCACCAAAGCAACAGTCGCCGCCATCGAAGCAACGGTCGGCAAGGCCGAATTTCTCATCGCCGACCTCGCTTCGCTCGCTGAAGTGCGCCGCCTCGCCGAAACCGTCCGCGCAAGGACCGACCGGCTCGACATATTGATCAATAATGCCGGTGTCGGCACCGGCGGCCAGGGCGCGAAACGGCAAGTCAGCGCCGACGGCTATGAGCTGCGCTTCGCCGTCAACTATCTGGCCGGCTTCCTGCTGACGTCGGAGCTGCTGCCCCTGCTCAAGGCAAGCGCGCCGGCGCGCATCGTCAATGTAGCCTCGGCCGGCCAGCAGGCGATCGACTTCGACGATGTCATGCTGACCAGCGGCTATAGCGGCGTGCGCGCTTACTGCCAGAGCAAGCTGGCGCAGATCCTGTTCACCATCGATCTGGCCGAACAGCTCAAAGGCACCGGCGTCACCGTCAATGCGCTCCATCCGGCGAGCTACATGGACACGACCATGGTCAGGCAGGCCGGCGTCACGCCATGGAGTTCGGTCGAGACCGGCGCCGACGCCACTCTCAACCTCGCGGCATCGCCGGCGCTTGAAGGCCGCAGCGGTCTCTATTTCGACGGCCAGCGTGAATCGCGCGCCGACGCCCAAGCCTATGACGAAAGCGCCCGCAGCCGGTTGCGGGATCTCAGTCTCGAACTGACCGGCCATCCATCCTCGACATCCAGGGAACAGCATTCATGAGCGAGAATATCGAACACTGCGTGATCATCGGCGGCTCGTCGGGCATCGGCCTTGCCACGGCCAAACGGCTGGTCAGCCCCACGATGAAAGTGACGATCACCGGCCGCAACGAGGAGAAGCTCAAAGGCGCCTGGAAAAGCCTTGGCGGCACCGTCGGCAAGGCCGCATTCGATGCGGCCAAGCCGGAGGAGGCGAGGCATTTCTTCGACAGCCTCGGGCCGTTCGATCACCTCGTTCTGGCGGCAAGCGGCGGCAAGGGATTGGGACCGTTCGCGACCCTCGACCTCGCCGACATCGGCGGCGGCGTCGACGAGAAGGTCCGGCCGCAGTTGGCCTGCCTGCAGGCGGCCCTGCCGACCTTGAACCGGAGCGGATCGGTCACGTTCATTTCGGCCGTGTCAGCGCAGATCGCCGCGCCCGGCATTGCCGGCATCGGCGCCATCAACGGCATGCTTCTCACCGTGGCGCCGATCCTGGCCGTCGAATTGAAGCCGCTGCGCATCAACGTCGTGGCGCCCGGCATCATCGATACGCCCTGGTGGGACTTCTTGCCGGACGAGCAGCGGCAGGCGGTCTTTGCCGAATATGCCGGCAAGACGCCTGTCGGCCGCATCGGCCGCGCCGAGGACGTCGCCGACGCGATCGCCTTCCTGGTCGCCAACGGCTTCATGACCGGCCAGGTGCTGACCTGCGACGGCGGCCTGCGCTTTGCCGCCTGAGCGGCGAATAGATCTGCAGCGAATAGATCAACTGGAAATGAGGCCGGGCAAGAAGGCGAGTACCATCAGCCCGGCGACAACGGCATACCAGACAAGAAGGTGGACCGCCTTCATCAGCGGGCGGCCCACTTCGCGTGCCCGCTTCGGGCGAAAGGGATCATACATCACCTCGACCGGTGCGCCGACGTTCCTGGTCGTTCTGTTGACCGGCAGATGCGACTCGAAGCTCCACGTCTTGCCCAGCCTATCAGCGAACTCGATGATCGGCGTATCGGGTCCGTCGCTCGACTTGTCGATGCGGACCACCTTGCCGGTGGCAAGGACGCCGCGTCGCCTGAGCACGATGTCGCCATAGGTCTGCATCGCGACGAGCGCCAGGAAGAAGACGCCACACAGGAAGCACCATATCTGAATGTCGCTCGGATGGCCGCCAAGGGCTTGGGCAACAGCCCGGAACGGAAACAGCGCCTGATGGAAGGCTTCCGAATTGCGTACCCAGAATGCAGTCCAGCTTTGCCCCATGAACGCTCCGACGGGCGAACCTGCATTTGCTAATACGGGACAATCGCGACGGAGCGATTAACGCGCGGCCGTCAATTGCGCGGAATCCGCGGACTGCGTCAGACGGCGCGGGCCTCTGGCAGACCCGCGCCGCCCGATGAACGATCACGCAGCCTTGGCGGCCGGCATCGGGTGGATGGCGTGGAAGGACACGCAGAGCCGGTTCCAGGTGTTGATCATGCCGATCGCCACCGTCAGCTTGACCAGCTCCTCTTCCGAGAAATGCTCCAGTGTCCTGGCATAGAGATCGTCCGTAACGCCGTTATCGGAGATGTTCGTCACCTTCTCGGTCCAGCCGAGCGCGGCGCGCTCGCGCTCGGAAAACAGCGGCGATTCCTTCCAGGCGGCGACCAGATAGAGCCGGGTCTCGGTCTCGCCGTCGCGCCGCGCCTCACGGCTGTGCATCTCGACGCAATAGGAGCAGCCATTGATCTGCGAGGCCCTGAGCTTGACGAGGTGCATCAGGCCTTCCTCCAACCCGCACTCCTCCACCGTCTTGTTGAGCGCCGACACCGCCTTCATGATCTCCGGCGCCTTCGCGAAGAACTGCAGCCTCTGTTTCATCATCTTTTCCCTTTCACGCTTTGCTAGGTTGAGCGGGGCTCGGTTGAACTTTCTGTGGCCGCTGGTGGCGTTCGACGAAGGCGCAGTTCACGGCGATCGAGCGAGGATCGGCGTCGCTCTGATAGGCAGCGACGATGTCGGAGAGCTTTGCTTCGGCGAGCGCCGCACGATAGGCGCGCTCCGCCTTCAGCATTGCGACATTGATGCCGCACGGCTGCACATAGGCCGAGGCATCGAGCTTGACCGGGCCGCGCTGGCGGATCTCACCACAGCGGAAGGCAGGCTCTCTGCCCTCGACCGCAAGCACGATGTCGAGCAGCGTGATGCGCTCGGCCGGCCGCGCCAGCCGGTAGCCGCCGGCAGGTCCCGGCACCGATTCCAGGATGCGTGCCGTCGTAAGCTGATTGAGATGTTTCAAGAGATAGCTCGGCGACAGGCCGAAGGCCTCTGCCATGGCGGCGCCCGATATGGTGCTGTTGCCGTCGACGCCGGCAAGCATGGCGGCGCAGTGGATCGCCGCTTCGACGCCCTCTCCAAGCTTCATGGCTCGTCACTCCTATTCGTAGATATTTTGTATCATGGATATTTCTTATCTGCAATACCAGAATAAAAAAACGGCGCCCGAGGACGCCGCTTTTTTGGCTCGAACGCCTGCCCCTTACTCCGCCGCCACTTTGGCCATCGGGTTGTTCGGGTGCGTCGTCCAGTTGGCGTAGATCGGCGACACCGGCTTGCCGGTGCGCTGGTCCATCGCGCCGGCCGCCAGCGGCTCCATCGTGATGCAGCCTTCCACTGGGCAGACATTGACGCAGAGATTGCAGCCGACGCATTCGGCCTCGATCACCTCGAAATGCCTCAAGCCGTCGACCATGCTGGTGATCGCCTGGTGCGAGGTGTCCTCGCAGGCGATATGGCAGCGGCCGCATTTGATGCAGGCGTCCTGGTCGATATGCGCCTTGGCGACATAGTTGAGGTTGAGATACTGCCAGTCGGTGACGTTGGGCGTGGCGCGGCCGACGATGTCGGAGAGCGAGGCGTGGCCCTTCTCGTCCATCCAGTTCTCCAGCCCCGCGATCATCTCCTGCACGATCTTGAAGCCGTAGGTCATCGCCGCCGTGCAGACCTGCACGTTACCGGCCCCGAGCGCCATGAATTCGGCGGCGTCGCGCCAGGTGGTGATGCCGCCGATGCCGGAGATCGGCAGGCCGCGGGTTTCGGGATCGCGCGCGATCTCGGCCACCATGTTCATCGCGATCGGCTTCACTGCCGGGCCGCAATAGCCGCCATGCGAGCCCTTGCCGTCGATGGTCGGCTGCGGCGCGAAACTGTCGAGATCGACGCCGGTGATCGAGTTGATCGTGTTGATCAGCGACACCGCGTCGGTGCCACCGGCATGCGCCGCCCGCGCGGGCTTGCGGATGTCGGTGATGTTGGGCGTCAGCTTGGTGATAACGGGCATGCGCGTGTACTGCTTGCACCAGCGCACCACCATTTCGATATATTCCGGCACCTGGCCGACCGCCGAGCCCATGCCGCGCTCGCTCATGCCGTGCGGGCAGCCGAAATTGAGCTCGATGCCGTCGGCGCCGGTCTCCTCGACCAGCGGCAGGATCGCCTTCCAGCTTTCTTCGTCGCAAGGCACCATGATTGAGGCGACAAGCGCCCGATCCGGCCAGTTCATCTTCACCTGCTTCATCTCGCGCAGGTTGGTCTGCAGGTCACGGTCGGTGATGAGCTCGATGTTGTTCAAGCCGAGCAGGCGGCGGTCGGCGCCCCAGATCGCGCCGTAGCGCGGGCCGTTGACGTTGACGACCGGCGGCCCCTCTTCGCCCAGCGTCTTCCAGACCACGCCGCCCCAGCCGGCCTTGAAGGCGCGCTCGACATTATAGGCCTTGTCGGTCGGCGGCGCCGACGCCAGCCAGAACGGATTGGGCGATTTGATGCCGACGAAATTGTTGCGGATGTCTGCCATGCTCATGCCCTCCCGTTAGAGGTCAGTGCCCGGTGGATCGATTCGGCAGCGTCGCGGCCCTGCGCCACGGCCGAGACGGTGAGATCGTCGCCGCCGAAGATGCAGTCGCCGCCGGCCCAGACTTTCGCCAGCGAGGTGCGGCCTTCGGCATCCACCTTGATGCGCCCGCCTTCGAGCTCGATCGAGGCGACGCTGCCGTTGAGCACAGCCGGCACGAAGCTCTGGCCGATCGCCTTGAACACCTGGTCGGCGTTGAGTCTGAGCGTTTCGCCGGTGCCCGCGAGCTTATCGCCGTTCATCGCGGTGTATTCGAGCTCGATCGCCGACACCTTGCCGTTCTCGGCAATGACGCGCTTCGGCTGCAGCCAGTGGCGGATGGCGACGCCGTTAGCGGCGGCCAGATCCTGCTCGAAGCCGGAGGCGTTCATGTGCTCCTGGCCGCGCCGGTAGCAGACCGTCACCTCCTCGGCCCCGAGCAGCTTCGACTGCACCGCGGCGTCGATCGCCGTCATGCCGCCGCCGATGACGACGACGCGCCGGCCGACCGGCAGGCTGGAAAGATCGCTCGCTTGCCTGAGCTCAGCGATGAACTCGACGGCGTTGGCGACGCCGTCCACATCCTCGCCGTCGGCGTGCAGCGCGTTGACGCCGCCAAGCCCGAGGCCGAGGAACACGGCATCGTAGTTGCGCATCAGGTCGGAAAGCTGGAAGTCGCGGCCGAGCGCCTTGCCGTTCTGGATGTCGATGCCGCCGATCGCGGTGACATAGTCGACTTCCGCCTGGGCGAAATCGTCGACACTCTTATAGGCCGCTATGCCATATTCGTTGAGGCCGCCCGCCTTCGGCCGGGCTTCGAGGATGGTGACGTCATGGCCGTGACGGGCAAGGCGATGCGCCGTCGCCAGCCCCGCCGGCCCGGCGCCGACCACGGCAACCGTTTTTCCGGACGGTTCGGCGCGCTTGTAGAACTGCTTGTTCTCGCCCATCGCGACGTCGGTCGCGTAACGCTGCAGCCGGCCGATCTGCACCGGCTTGCCCTCCGCCACTTCGCGCACGCAGACCTCTTCGCACAGCGTCTCGGTCGGGCAGACGCGAGCGCACATGCCGCCAAGGATGTTCTGGTCGAAGATCGTCTTGGCCGAGCCCAGCGGATTGCCGGTGGCGATTTGCCGGATGAACAGCGGGATGTCGATCGAGGTCGGGCACGCATTCATGCACGGAGCGTCGTAGCAGAAATAACAGCGGTCGGCCTCGACCAGCGCCTCGTGATGATCGAGCGGCGGATGCAGGTCGGAAAAATTGTCGGCATATTGCTCGGCCGACAGCCGGCCGCCGGCAACGCCTTCGATGAAATGACCAGTCGCCATTCCAATTCCCCTTGTTGTCGTTTTGGGGAAGGCTAGCACGTTTTGTTTTTTTATCAATTGGTCAATTTTCGACCAAGTCCCTGTAATGGCTCGACAAAAACATGATAATTGCAGTCATATTATAAACGCCGCACCAATCTCCGGCGGTTCACCGCTTGTGACCTGTGGATCGAACTGATCTCGTCCGCGACCAGTTCCTGCAATCGCCACAGATTGCGGTCATGGATGCCGAATGTCTCGAGGTGGCTGACGGTGTTGTAGAGATACTCCGCACCCGAACCGACATGGCCGCAGGCGCGCGCCAGTATCCTTGCCACCCTTTCCAGCGGCTGCTTGAGCGACGTGCCCCTGCCGGTCACGCCGACCCAGAAACCAAGCGCCCGCAGAGACCCTTGCGCCGTGCGCACCGGAACCCACCTGACTGAGCGGATGCTCTCGTGATCGTCGATCTCACGTCGCAGCAGCCTTTCGATCTGGGCGGTCTTTTCACCTTCGGGAAGGCGGTAGATGACGCCATCGCATCGCCCGCCCCGTTCCAGCGCCATCATCAGTCCAGGTTGCTCGCGGCTGCCGCGCCAGCGGTTTATGTCGAGGCAGAATGAGCGATGCCAGCCATGCGCCGCCGCACGCCGTTGCTCGACGGAATCGAAGGCCGGCTTCCAGATCAGCGAGCCATAGGCGAACACCCACAGCGGGCCTTCGTCGGCTTCGCACGACAGGCGCGAGGCGAGAGATCGGAAATCGTCGTCGTTCAGTTGCGTCCAATCTCCGCTCGGACCGGGGTCGACCTCCTCCCGATGGCACAGCGCGACAAGCTCAGGCGAGAGCGACATTCGACGCATGGAAGGCAGCCCCTCTTTGACGGCAGCAAAGTCGAAAACCGCGGGACGCGCAAGATCGATGGCCTGCGCGCCTTGCCGTCCTCGATTTCTGGCCCAGATGTCGGATTTCTGTCGCCGGGATCGTCCTGAGATGGATCGAACCGCGATCGCTGCCTGAACCGGTGAGGAGACCGACCATGCCGAATTCCCCCCAACCTTTCTTCTGGTACGAGCTGATGACCACCGACCTCGACGCCGCCGAGGCCTTCTACGCCGCCGTTGTCGGCTGGAGGGCCGAGCCCTTCGACAAGACGCCGGGCATGCCCCGCTACATCGTGATGAATTCCAGCGTGCGCGGGGTCGGCGGGCTGATGACCCTCCCGGAAGACGCCGCCAAGATGGGCATGTCGCCGGCCTGGCTGGGCTATATCTACACCAAGGACGTCGACGCCTCGACGAAGGCGCTCAAGGAGGCTGGCGGCGCCGTTCACCGCGCGCCCGATGATATTCCGGGCGTCGGCCGCTTCGCCGTGGTTGCCGATCCTCAAGGGGCGACCTTCATGTTCCTGCAGCCCAACCAGCCCGAGCAGCCGCCGGTGCCCGCGACCACGCCCGGCCATGTCGGGTGGCACGAGCTCTACACCTCGGACTGGAAAGCGGCTTTCGAGTTCTATTCCGGCCAGTTCGGCTGGGAGAGCGCTGGCCAGTTCGACATGGGCGAGATGGGCATCTACCAGACCTTCGGCGCCGGCCCGGAATCGGGCGGCGGCATGATGAACAAGCCGCCGCAGATCCCGGTCCCGGTCTGGCTGTTCTACTTCAATGTCGACGCCATCGATGCCGCCGCCAAGCGCGTCGCCGACAATGGCGGCAAGATCCTGATGGGTCCGATGGAGGTGCCGAGCGCGCAGTGGGTCGTCCAGTGCCAAGACCCGCAAGGCGCGCATTTCGCGCTGCTGGCCCCGGTGCGGTAACAACATCGCGTCGCGATTGGCGAAACCGGCAGCCACAGCCGATCTCCCCTCGTGGCGCCCCTCGCGGGGAGATGTCGGCCAGCCTCCGCAGTTGCTGCGGAGGACTGGCAGGACAGTGAGGGCGCTTTCCCGCCGACATCACACCTTTACTCCGGCGTCAGCACCGCCATTTTGAGGTCGGCTTTCCTGGCGCCGCTGAGCTGAACGGTGGCCGGACCGGCGGACAGCTTGAAACGCACGCTCTTGCGAATGTCCGGGCAGGTCTTGGCGCGGCTGAAGCCCGCCGACTTCACTGCATGGCCGCCTTGGACGACATCGATCCAGGCCTCGTCGGACAGGCTGAACTGGAGCTCGCCTTCAGATGGTACGGTCACGCTTGCCGTCGCGCCGAACGTGCCGGCTGCCTGCGTATGTCCCGGCGGCACTTCAAAGCTGATCGTGTCGACCGCCGCAAGTGCGAAATTTGTCGCTTGCCCGACTGTCAGGGCAGCGCCGGACTGCGCGGCGGGGGCTGCCGGAAACAGGGCCTGCTCGCGCGTCACCGGCCATTTGAAGGCGTCACAACCGGCGTCGCCGGCGATGGCGAAGCCCGTGCCTGCAAGCAATGCGAATAGGCTGATGACGGCTTTCTTCATGGCAAAGGTGACCCAGATGGTTTGGAGTATCTACACACCAATACAACCATGGCGATACCAATGCAACCAGAAAGAGAACAAATTTGGTGGTGAACCGGGACCATCCCATCACCGATTTTTGACGGCAGGCCATCGGAAGTGAGTGGTCCATTGTCGGGCGATAATTTATGGCCGGTTCTGAAGGGGTAAAATGGAGTCTTAGATGAAGCTTTTCGAAAGCCTTGCCCAATACCGTCCCCAGGCGTTGGGCGTGCTGCGCATCATGACCGCGTTGCAGTTCACCGAGCACGGCACCCAGAAACTGTTCAATTTTCCTGCCGGCGCCCATGCTGAATCGTTGACCGGACTTGCGTTGACGTCCGGTATCCTCGAATTTGCCGGCGGCGTCCTGCTGGCGCTGGGGCTCTTCACCCGTCCCGTGGCGTTCCTGCTTTGCGGCGAGATGGCGATCGCCTATTTCATGGCGCACATGCCGCGCGACTTCTTTCCGGTCAACAATGGCGGCGATTCGGCGATCTCCTTCTGCTTCATCTTCCTCTATCTGGTGTTCGCGGGCGCCGGCACTTTCGCGCTGGACAACCGCCGCAGCGCCTGAAGCTTTCGGGCGATGCGCGCCTATGTCAGGCGCGCATCCGCTCGAAGTTGGCATCGAACAGCGGCGCCGCCTGAACGCGCGCCGCATGGCGCTTGCCCAGAAGCTCGATCTCGAAGCCGTCGACCTCGTCGGCGATTTCCTTCGGCACATAACCCATGGCGACCGGTTTTCTTGAATTGTGCGCATAGCCGCCCGAGGTGACCCAGCCGCGCACGACGCCGTCATGCCAGATCGCCTCGTCGCCGATGACGTCTGCATCGTCCGCGTCGACGATAAAGGCGCGCAACCTGAGCTTGCCGCCGTGCATGCGCTCGGCAAGCGCCGCCTGTTTGCCGATGAAATCGGCCTCCTTGCCATAGGCGACGAAGCGGTCGAGCCCGGCCTCCAGCGGCCCATAGATCGGCCTGTATTCGCGCGCCCATGAGCCGTAATTCTTCTCCAGCCTGAGCGCATTGAGCGCGCGCGACCCGAACAGGCCGATGCCGAATTCCTCGCCGGCCGCCATCAGCGCCTGGTAAGCGGCGCGCTGATATTCAGGCGCCACCCAGATTTCATAGCCGAGATCGCCGGTGTAGCTCACGCGGCCGACCAGACACGGCGCCATGCCGATATCCATCCTGGCGACGGCCATGAACGGGAACGCGGCGTTGGAGACATCCGCCCGGGTTACCTTCGCCAGCATCTCCCTCGCCTTCGGCCCGGCGATGGCGAGGCCGGTGAGCCTCTGGCCCAGCGCCTCGATGCGCACCGAGCCGTCCTTCGGCAGATGCGCCTCGAACCAGCGCATATGGTACTGCTCCGCAACGCCGGAGCCGGCGATGAACCACTCCTCGTCACCGATGTTGGCCAGCGTGAAGTCGCCGATCAACTTGCCGTCCTCTTTCAGCATCGGCGCCAGCGTCAAGCGGCCGGGCTTGGGCAGCTTGCAGGCGAGCATCTGATCGAGCCATGCCGCGGCGCCCTGGCCCGTCACCCTGTATTTGGCAAAGCTCGAAATCTCCGACAGGCCGACGCCGTCCCGAACGGCGGCGACCTCCTTCGCAACATGGTCGAAGTCGCTCGAGCGCCGCCACGAGAACTCGTCCCTGACGCCTTCCGGCGCGTACCACAGCGGCACCTCCAGCCCGTAGGCCACGCCCCACTGCGCGCCTTTGGCGGACAGCGCGTCGTAGACCGGCGTCGTCTTGAGCGGGCGCCCGGCCGGCAGTTCCTCGTTGGGGAAACGGATCGAGAAGCGACGCGAATAATTCTCGCGCACCTTGGCGTTGGTGTAGGCCATCGTCGCCCAGTCGCCGTAACGCGCCACGTCCATCGCCCAGATATCGGCGCCGGGATCGCCCTCGATCATCCAGTTGGAAAGCGCGAGGCCAACGCCGCCGCCCTGCGAAAAACCCGCCATGACGCCGCAGGCGACCCAGAAGCCCGGCAGGCCGCGCACCGGCCCAACCAGCGGATTGCCGTCCGGCGCGAAGGTGAAGGGGCCGTTGATGATCTGCTTGATGCCGGTGTTCTGGAAGGCCGGGAAATGGCGGAAGCCGACCTCCAGCGACGGCGCGATGCGGTCTATGTCCGGCTCCAGCAGCTCGTGGCCGAAATTCCACGGCGTGGAAAATTCGGACCATGGCTTGTTGGCTTTCTCATAGGTGCCCATCAGCATGCCGCCGCGCTCCTGGCGGAGATACAGCTCGCCGTCGAAATCGACGGCATGGATGATCTCGGTGCCGGTCTTCTTGTTCCAGTCGGCGACCTCCGGCATGTCCTCGGTGATCAGGTACATGTGCTCCATCGCCAGCACCGGCAGTTCCAGCCCGACCATGCGGCCGACCTCGCGTGCCCACAGCCCGCCGGCATTGACGACATGCTCGGCCACCACCTCGCCCTTGTTGGTGATGACGCGCCACAGTCCGTCCGGACGGCGCACGATGTCCTCGACCTTGGTGAAGCGCTCGACCTCGGCGCCCAGCTTCCGGGCCGCCTTTGCATAGGCATGCGTGACGCCGGACGGGTCGAGATGACCGTCCTCCTTGTTGCGCACAGCGCCGACGAATTGCCTTGGATCGATGAGCGGCATCAGCTCGGCCGCTTCCTTCGCGGAGATCACCTCGAGGTCGATGCCGAGATAGCGGCCCTTGGAGACGACACCGCGCAGCCAGTCGAGCCGCGCCTCGGTCGCCGCCAAAAGCACGCCACCGGTCAGATGCACGCCGGTCGCCTGGCCGGAAAGCTCCTCGATCTCCTTGTAGAGCGAGATCGTGTATTTCTGCAGCTTGGCGACGTTGGGATCGCCATTGATGGTATGCATGCCGCCCGCCGCATGCCAGGTCGAGCCCGAGGTCAGCTCATCGCGCTCCAGAAGCACGACGTCGGTCCAGCCGTGGCGGGCAAGATGGAACAGCACCGAGCATCCGACGACACCGCCGCCGATGACCACGACCTTTGCATGCGACTTCATGAGTTCTTCTCGTTATTTCAGTGAGTTGGAGAGATAGAGTGAATCGGAAAGGGCAGCGCCAAGGAACTCACGGCTCACCCTGCCCGATCGCTTCCTTGCGGCGCGCGATATAGGCTTCGAGCGCCTCGCGAGCGGCGGGATCCATGGCCGGCTGGACGTACTCCTCCAGCGCTTTCTTCCAGAGCCGCGTCGCACGCGCCGTCGCATCCAGCGCGCCGGCCTCCTGCCATGCCTCGTAATTTTGCCAGTTGGAAAGCATGGGCTGGTAGAAGGCGGTGGCGTAGCGCTCCAGCGTGTGCGGCTCGCCGAAGAAATGGCCCCCGGTCGGCACCGCGCCCAGCGCCTCGACCGCAAGCTCTGCCTCATCGACCACGATCGGCCGCAGGAATTCCATCATGTGCTGCATCATCTCGACATCGATGATGAGCTTCTCGAATGACGCCGTCAGCCCGCCCTCCTGCCAGCCGGCGGCGTGATAGACGAGGTTGCCGTGGCCGAGCACCGCGCCCCACAGCGCCATCAGCGTCTCATAGGCGCCTTGCGCGTCGGCGGCATTGGAGGCCGAGCCCGGCGTCGTGCGGTACGGCAGATTATAGCGCCGCGCCAACTGTCCGGAGGCGATGTTGGCCTTGGTGTTCTCGGGCGTGCCGAAGGCCGGCGCGCCCGACTTCATGTCGACATTGGAGGTGAAAGCGCCATACATCACCGGCGCGCCCTGCCGCACGAGTTGCGTCAGCACCACGCCGAACAGCGCCTCGGCGTTCTGCTGCGCCAGCGCGCCGGCCAGCGTCACCGGGCTCATCGCCCCCATCAGCGTGAACGGCGTCACCGCCACCGACTGGCCGAACTCGGCCATGGTCATCAGTCCCTCGGACATCATCTCGTCGAAGCGGCGCGGCGAGTTGACCGAGATGATGGTGGTGACGCCGGGATCCTCGGACATCTGCTCCAGCGTCAGTCCTCGCGAGATCGCCATCATCTCGATGCCGTCCAGCGCCCTGCCGCGGCCTATCGCCGAGACATGGAAGCATTTGTCGGTCAGCGCGATATTGGCGAAATAGGTGTCGAGATGGCGCGAGTTCGCCGGCAGCTCAACCGGCGCGCAGACCTGGTTGCCGAGCATATGGATGCAGTTGAAATGCTGCGCCAGGCGGACGAGGTCCGAGTAGTCGGCGAGATTGCCGGCGCGCCGGCCGCGCTCCATGTCGTGCACATTGGGCGGCCCGGCGACCAGAGTGAAGTTGATCGTGTTGCCACCGAGATGGATGGCGCGGGCCGGGTTGCGTGGGGTAAGCGTGTAGCTGGCGCGCGTCGTCTTCAGCGCGTCGTCGACCATGCCGCGGTCGACGCGCACATTCATCGAGCCGTGATCGACCTTGGCGCCGGCGCGCTCGAACAGCGAAAGCGCCCGCGGGCTCATCACCTCGATGCCGAAATTTTCCAGGATATACATCGAGGCTTGATGGATGGCCTCGACCTGGTCGGCCGAAAGCATCGCCATCGGCGGGTAAGGATTGACCACGCGCCGCAGCGGCAGTTGGGGAATGGCGGCAGGTCCCCGGTTGCTGGTTCGCTCGGCGCCGCGCTTTCGTCTTGGTTCGGTCATGCCGCGCATCAGAGCGCCGGCACGAAACGGCGGCTGTCAGGAATTCGTCATTTGCCGGCGTGATTTTAGCCAAGGCGGCACATTTCTAAACTGATGGAAACAAAAGCGACGCGTTCAGTCGAAATATCGATAACAGAGCTTTATGCCCGCTGGGCACCGGCGTTAAGGAAGCACGAAAGACTCCTTTTATTATTTCGGCCTATTCGTTTCCCAATGCGTAGGTCGAGTTTTAGTAAAATTGTCGCTGTCTCTGTGCTGCTGGCGCTTTCGGCCTGCGCGACGGCGCCCAGCCATATCAACAATGTCTGCGCCGTCTTCGACCAGAATGACGGCTGGTTCGACAACTGGCAGTCCGCCGCCGAGCGCACCGAGCAGAAATACGGCATTCCCGTTCCGGTGCTGATGGCGACGGTGCGCAAGGAGTCCGGCTTCAAGAGCAATGCCCGACCGCCGCGCACCAAGCTGCTCGGCTTCATTCCCTGGACGCACATCTCGAGCGCCGCGGGCTACTCCCAGGCGCTCGACGGCACCTGGTCGCAGTATCAGATGGAGACCGGCAGCTGGGCGGCGCGGCGCAGCCGTTTCGCCGACGCCATCGATTTCGTCGGTTGGTACCACTCCAAGACCGTCGACACCTTCGGCGTCGCCCGCAATGACACCTACAACCTCTATCTCGCCTATTATCTCGGCTGGTCGGCCTACGGCCGCGGCAATCGCGGCGACGCCGGCGTGCAAAGCTACGCGCGCGCCACCGACCAGATGGCGCGCGACTACGCCACGCAGCTACGGCAGTGCGGCAGCTGACGGCGGCGCGGAACCGCGCTGCCCCTTAGTTCGGCTTCGGCTTCTTGCCGCGCGGACGCTTTGGCGGCGTGCCGACAAAGCCCGGGCCAGCGCCATGCGGCGCATCATCCGGCACGCCCTCATGGGCGGCGTGCTCCTTGTCGAACTTGATGACCGGCTCCATCTTCGCCAGCACGTCGTCGGCCAGCCAGCACAGGCTCATATGGCCGTCGCCAAGGTTCTTCACCGGCGGCACCTTGGTCTCGCACAGATTGTCCGGCACCAGCTTCTTGTAGCCGCAGCGCGTCTGGAACGGGCAGCCGGTCGGCGGGTTCATCGCCGACGGGATGTCGCCTTCGAGCACGATGTGCTTCTTGACCACGCTGGTGTCGGCGATCGGGATCGCCGACAGCAGCGCTTCGGTGTAGGGATGATAGGGCGGCGAGAAGATCTGGTCCGTCGTGCCCTGCTCGACGATATAGCCGAGATACATGACGACGACGCGGTCGGCGATGTAGCGCACAACCGACAGGTCGTGGCTGATGAACAGCATCGTCGTCTTGTTCTTGCGCTGGATGTCCATCAACAGCTCGGTCACCGCCGCCTGCACCGAGACGTCGAGCGCCGAGACCGGCTCGTCGGCCACCACCACCTTGGCATCGCCGGCAAAGGCGCGCGCCACGCCGATGCGCTGCTTCTGGCCGCCCGAGAGCTGGCGCGGCTTGCGGGTCTCGAAGGCCCTGGGCAGCTTCACCAGGTCGAGCAGCTCCAGCATGCGCTTGCGCCGCTCGGCGACCGTCTTGCCGACATTGAACTTCTCCAGCGTGCGGATGATCTGCGAGCCGACCGTGTGGCTGGGGTTCAGCGTGTCGAACGGGTTCTGGAACACCATCTGGATCGAAGACACGGTCTCGACATTGCGGCTCTCGATGCCGGTCGACTGGATCTCCTTGTTGCCGAGCGTCACCTTGCCGGAGCTTGCGATCTCGAGCCCCAGGAGCACCTTGGCGAGCGTCGACTTCCCGCAGCCGGACTCGCCGACGATCGCGACCGTCTCGGACTCGCGCGCGGTGAACGAGATCGTCTCGTTGGCCTTGACGACGCGGCCTTCGCTTGAGCCGAACACCTCGCTGCCGCCGACCTTGTAATACTTCCTGAGGTCCTCGATCTTAAGCACCGGCGCGCCGGGCACGACGCGCTCGCTGACCTTCTTGGCGCCGGGCGGCAGCGCTTCCCAGTCGATCTCGTTGAAGCGCACGCAGCGCGAGAAATGGCCCTCGTGCCCTTCGACGGCGATCATCGGGATTTCCGCCGCGTTGCAGACGCCCTCGACGAAATGGTGGCAGCGCGGGCCGAAATTGCATCCCCTCGGCCGCTCATGCGGAAGCGGCAACTGCCCGGGAATGGAAATCAGCGGCCGCGAGTTCTTGTCGGCGCCGGGCAGCGGGATCGAGCGGAACAGCCCTTGCGTATAGGGATGGCGCATCCGGTCGAACACGTCCTCGATCTTGCCGGTCTCCACCGCCTCGCCGGAATACATCACCGTGATCTTGTCGCAGGTCTCGAGGATGAGGCCGAGATTGTGCGACACGAAGATCATCGAGGTGCCGAACTTCTCGCCCAGCCCCTTGACCAGTTCGACGATGCCGGCCTCGACAGTGACGTCGAGCGCCGTCGTCGGCTCGTCGAGCAGGAGCAGCGCCGGCTTCGACAGCAGCGCCATGGCGATGACGATGCGCTGCTGCTGGCCGCCGGAAAGCTGGTGCGGATAGGAGCGCATCATGCGCTCGGGGTCGGGCAGCCTCACAGCGCGCACCATTTCGAGGGCGCGCTTGTAAGCTTCGTCCTTCGACACCTTGTCGTGGATCAGCGGCACTTCCATCAATTGCTGGCCGACCTTCATGGCCGGGTTGAGGCTCGCCATCGGCTCCTGGTAGATCATGGCGATCTTGTTGCCGCGGATGGCGCGAAGCTCCTCCTCGGACAATTCGCCCATGTCCTTGCCTTGGAACTTGATCTTGCCGCCGACGATCTTTCCGATGTTGGAGAGGTCGCGCATAATGCCGAGCGACACGGTCGACTTGCCGCAGCCGGATTCGCCGACGATGCCCATCGCCTCGCCAGGCATGACGGTACAGGAAAAGTCCATCACCGCCGGGATCTCGCCCTTGCGGGTGAAGAAAGAGATCGAGAGGTTCTCGATCTCGATGATCGGCCCATTGGTCGGCTTGGCGGGATTTCGAACTGCCTCATTCATGGGTCGCTCCAATCCTTGTTCTTTTTAGCATATCGGGTCGAAGACCCCGCCATCAATCCTTCATCGACTGCTCGCGCAGCGAATCCGCCAATAGGTTCAGCCCAAGCACGAACGACATCAGCGCGATCGTCGGCGGCAGCGCCGGATGGATGAAGGAGCGCAGCAACCGGCTCGCGTCCTTGATCGCAGTGCCCCAGTCGGGACTTTCGGGCGCCAGGCCGAGGCCGAAATAGCCGAGCGTGCCGAGCAGGATCGTCGTGTAGCCGATGCGCAGGCAGGCATCGACGATCAGCGGTCCGCGCGCGTTGGGCAGGATCTCCCACAGCATGATGTACCAGGGCGATTCACCGCGCGTCTGCGCCGCCGCCACATAGTCGCGCGTCTTGATGTCCATGGTCAGCCCGCGCACGATGCGGAACACGCCGGGGCTGGAAGCGAACACCACCGCCACGAAGATGTTGAGCTGGTTGGGATCGATGTGGACGATCTTCAGCGGGTCCTTGTCGAACACCAGGCCGGAATAGATCCAGCCGCCGACGACGAGCGTCACACCGAGCAGGATATAGAGGCGGTCCGGCCGGTTCTTGTAGCGCGTCCAGAAGAGCACGCTGAAGAAGATGATCGGGAACAGGAAGAACAGCCCGGCCATCGCATAGGGGATCGGCGTGTCCATGATGCCCGGCGTCACCAGCAGGTAGAACAAAAGGATCACCGGGAAGGCCAGCACCAGGTTGGCGAGGAACGACAGCAGCGTGTCGATCTTGCCGCCGTAATAGCCGGCCGGCAGGCCGAGCGTGATGCCGACCATCAGCGCGAAGCCGGTTGCCGCCGGCGCGATGATCAGTACGATCTGGCTGCCATAGACCATGCGCGAGAACACGTCGCGCGCAAGCTTGTCGCCGCCGAAATAGTAGATGAGCTTCGAAGTCGGCTCGATCGCCCCGGGCAGCGTGTCCTTCATGATCGACACCTGCGCCAGCGGATCGAAGGGCGAAACTGTCGAGGCGAAGATCGCCGTGAACAGCCAGAACAGGCAGATGCCGACACCGGCAATGCCGACGCCGCTGTCGAAAAGCTGGCCGTAGAGGCCGAGCCTCTTCTTATAGGCGAAGCTCACGCCCATCACCAGGACGAGCCCGACCCACACCGGCCAGAAGCGCCAAAGCACGCCGACCACGACGTCGAAGGCGTTGATATATTCGGTCTGCATCCGCCCTGCCCCCTACTGAACCCTAATACGCGGATTGAGAAACGCGTAGCCGACATCCGAGATGAGCTGCGTGATCAGCACGATGAACACCGAAACCAGCGAGCAGCCGAGCAGAAGGTCGATGTCGTTGTTGCCCGCGGCCTCGACCAGCGTGTAGCCGAAGCCCTGGTAGCGGAACATCACCTCGACGATGACGACGCCGGTGAGCAACCACGGGAACTGCAGCATGATGACGGTGAACGGTGCAATGAGCGCGTTGCGCAGCGCATGCTTGATCACCACGCTGCTGAAGGACAGGCCCTTCAGGCGGGCGGTGCGGATATATTGCTGCGTCATCACCTCGACCATCGAGGCGCGCGTCATGCGGGCGATATAGCCGGTGCCGTAGATCGCCAGCGTGATCACCGGCAGGGTGAAATTGTAGAAGGTGATGCCCTGGCTGGCGGACGCGGCCGAGCCGTTCAGCCAGCCGAGCCATGACGCGAAGATGACGGTGAAGATGACGCCCGACACATATTCGGGCGTCGCCGTCGAGGCGATCGAGGCGACCGAGAGCGTCCGGTCGGTGCGCGAGCCTTCGCGCATGCCAGCAAGGATGCCGATCAGCAGCGCGACCGGCACCATCAGCGCCAGCACCCAGAACATCAATACGCCGGTGGCGCCGAGCGCCGGGAACAACTTGGCCGCGACCGTCGTCTTGAACTTGGTCGAGCACCCGAAATCGCCTTCGAGGACACCGGAGAACGTCGGCACGGTCGGGTCATTGCAGAAAGAGAAGCGTTGCGTCGTCTTGCCGGTTGCCGGATCCGTGATCGGCTGCTTGGGCAGAATGCCCAGCCACTGGCCGTAGCGCATAAAGAAGTTCTGCCGGTAGCCATGGCCGACCAGCCAGCTTTCAAGCTGCTCGGCCGATGTGTGCATCTCGGTCTGGCTGATCGCCAGCTTCTTCAGGTTGGGCTCGAGATTCACGAGAAAGAAGACGACCAGCGTCAGGCACAGCATCGTGAGCAGTATCGTGCCGATGCGTCTGGCGATGAATGAGAACATGCGTGCCCCCTGCCGGCCGGGTTGGGGTCAGATACGTTCAACCCTGTGTCGGAAACCTTGTGAGGCCCCGCCACCGCTGCACAATACGCGACGGCGACGAAGCTGCAAATACGAGAGGCTGGCGCCCCTCGTATTTGCCGCGCGAAGGATCACGCCTGCTCGAGCCAGACCTTGCCGAAGTCGTGCTCGTAGGTTGGGTGCATCGAGTGGTTCTTCACCTCGGGCTTGATGTTGATGTAGAGCTTGCGCCAGTAAGGCTGGATGATGATGCCGGAATCCTGCAGGATCTGCTCGATATCCTTCATCACCACCTTGCGCTTCTCCGCATCGGCGATCCCGAGCGCCTCGTTGACCTTCTTGTCGAAGTCGGGATTGGAGTAGGCCGTTTCGTTCCAGGCTTCGCCGGAGCGATAGGCGATGGCGATGACCTGGATGCCCAAGGGGCGCATGTTCCAGTTGGTTTCCGAGAACGGATACTTCGTCCAGTCGTTCCAGAAGGTCGAGCTCGGCAGCACGGTGCGCTTCACCTTGATGCCGGCTTCGCGCAGCTGCGCCGCGATCGCGTCCGTGGTGTTCTTGTGATAGTCCTCGTCGTTGCTGATCAGCTCGTGCTCGAAATCGATCACGCCAGCTTCCGTCAGCATCTGCTTGGCTTTGGCGATATCGCGCTTGATCTCCGGCAGCTTCACATATTCCGGATGGATCGGGGCGACATGGTGGTTTTCGGCCGGCGTGCCGGCATTGCCGTAGCCGAGCTGCAGCACGGTGGCGTTATCGACGGCAAGCAACATCGCCTGACGAACCTTCTGGTTGTCATAAGGCTTGTGGCTGACGTTGAAGCGCGACACCACGGTGGCAGCGGTTACGACTTCCGAAACCGGAGCGCCGACGTCGGCGATTATCTTGATGTAGTCGGCGGTCGTTTCGTGGTTGGTCTGGACTTCGCCGGATTCGAAGGCCGAGACCGTCGCTGCCGGATCGGTGCCGTAATCGATGAACTCGACACCGTCGAGGAAAGCCTCGCCCTGCCACCACTTGCCGGTCTCGCGGCGCTTGTAGACCACCTTCTGGCCGACATCGTAGGAGACGAGCTCGAACGGACCGGTGCCGATGGGGCAGTTCTTGAAGTTGGCGCCCTTCTCGTCGAAGGTCTTGTGCACGACCAGCGCCGGATAGTCGCACAGGTTCGGGATGATGGCGATGTCGGGCTTGGTCAGCTTGAGCTTGACCGTCATGTCGTCCACTTTGACGACGGAGCCTTCGCGCAGCTTCTTGGTGGTGTCGTCAACCAGGCTGCCGAGGCGTCCAGGCATGGAATTGCCTTCTGCTGCCTTGTCGGCCCAGCGGGTGAAATTGTTGACCACGTCGGCGGCGGTGAACTTGTCGCCGTTGTTCCATTCGACGCCCGGCCGCACATGCAGCGTGTACTCGGTGGCGTCGTCGTTGATGTCCCAGCTTTCCAGCAGGTACGGCTGGAAGGTGTACTCTTTCGTGTACTTCACCAACGGCTCGAGCGCCTGGCGTTGCGCATTGGCGATTTCCGACCAGTCGGCGGTGCGCGGATCCTTGGGATCCTTGATCGACATCGCGACCTTCAGCACGCCGCCCTTCTTGCCCTGCACGTCCTCGGCCTTGGCCGGGGTCGGCGCAGCGAGGCCAAGCATGCCGTAAGCCATTGCCGTCGATGCGCCAAAGACGCTGGCCAATGCCAGGAATTCGCGGCGGTCCACCTTGCCCGACTTGGCCTCTTCGGCCATCGCCAGGATATGGTCCGGAACGCGGTCGCTATTACTTTTGTAGATTGCCATGACTATCTCCCATTGTTGGCTTTCTGCCTTTTAACATTCCGTATCCAGACCGCGATGTCAAAAGGCGGTGTGGAGTGGGAACTTGTTGGGGAATGTGCAACTTTGGAATGAGGCCGGTTCGCGTGATAGCGACAGTCTTGACGCAAATTTGCTAGTGCACCGCACATTTCCCGAAAAATCGACAGGTCGATTAAATCAAGACATTATAGGCGGATAAGGGCCTTGCCGGCGGGGCAAAAGTCCTCTCAGTCCTGCCGTGGGCGAGCAGCGCCCCTCAATATTCGCGTTCGTAAAAGACGCCGCCTTTTGCTTCGCCCGCGTCATTGGCTTCGCCGCGAAGCTTCACCCCGCGCCCGACATCGAGGTCGATCGCCGCCTTGCCGGAGCCTGGTTTGTCGCCCTTCTGGATCGTCACATAGGTGCGGTCGTTGAGGTATTTGCCGGCCGAAACGGCGGTGCCGCCCTTCTCGTCCGTCGTCACGTCGAGATCGTCGAAGCCGATAGCATTGCGCAGGTTGTCGAGCAGCGAGGTCGAGCCGCCGGCGCCGGCCAGTTGCGCGGCGGCGTCGGCGAGCTGGGCGATTTGCAGTGGCGACAGATTCGACATCGAGCGGCCGAAGATCAGTTGCGCCAGCACCTCGTCTTCGGGCAGCGCCGGCACGGAGGAGAAATTGAACTTGGGATTGGTCGCCTCGCCTGAGACGACAATGGTGACGGTGGCGCTGCTGGTCGTCGTTGTCGCCGTCAGGTTGAGGTAGGGCACCAGCGAACCCTGGAACCCGACTGTGCCGTCGGTAAAGGTCAGCCGCTTGGCGAGGATCGTCAGCCGGCCGCGCTGCAAAGTGAAGGTGCCGACGGCCTGCGGCGAGGATGCAGATCCGGTCAGCTTGAGCGAGCCGCCGAGCTCGCCGTCGACGCCCCTGCCCTGGATAAATATCTGGTTCGGCGCGTTGACCGTCACGTCGAGGGTAAGGCCGCTGCCGCTATTGCCTCTGCCGCTGGATGTCGGCGGGTTCAGCGCCCTGTCCTGCGCGCGCACCGCGCGCGGCGCATTCTTGTGCTTGACGTCAAGCGCCGAGAGCGACCCCGGCAGCTTTTCCGGCACGGTGATGACCATCTTCGTCAGATTGATGGTGCCGGCGATCACAGGCGCCGAAACGAGCGGCCCCTTGATCGTCAGATCGCCGCCGAGATTGGCGGTCACCACCCTGCCGTCGGTATAGCGGCCGTCGGTGAGCTTGATCGACAGGTCGGCCGGGAAGCCTTGCGCCGGTGTGATGCCGACGGTACCGCTCGCCGAAAGGCTGCCGCGCGTCGACAACGTGCCGGTCAGTCGGTTGATCCTGGCGACGCCGCCGCCGATCGAGACGTCGGCGGCGACGTCGTTGACCGCAAGCCCGGAACGCGCGTCGATAAGGCGTGCGCCGGATGTCGTGACTTTGCCGCTGATCACCGGCGCGGATGCCGGACCGCGCACCTGCACGTCGACATTGGCTGTGCCGTTGAGCGCCAGGCCTTGCGCGGCCAGCTTGGCGGCAAGGAAGGAGAACGGCACCTTGCCCTTGAAATCGAGCGCCAATGTCGGCGTGCCGGCCGTCGTCACCGTGCCGCCGCCCTTGAGGCCGAGCCCGGCGCCGTCGCTGATGCTGGCGTCGAAGGCGAGCTTGTTGCCGGCAAAGGTTCCCGACGACGATACGTTCATGCCGCTGAGCCCGGCGCCCCGCGTCTGCGACGTCTGCACGCTGGAAGCATTGACCTTGAAGGCGACCGCCGGAGAGGCTGGCGCGCCGGACACTTTCACCGTGCCCGAGATCGAACCTGCCGCGTCGAGGCCGGGCGAGAAACTGTTGGCGAGCGAGACCGGCACCCTGGCGAGATTGGCGTTGATGTCGAGCGTCTGTGCGACCTTGCCCGTCACCGTCGCCGTGCCGCCGCCAAGATTGAGCACCAGCTTATCGAGCGTCGTCGCGCCATTGGCGATAGTCAGGGTTGAGGCCTGCGCGATCGCCGCCTTGATGCCCTGCACCGTCGCCTGGCCCGACGCGAGCTCGACCGTCGTCGTGCCGTTCGCCACTTTCACCCGGCCGGCCGCCTTCGCCGGAATGTTCTTGACGGTGGCGCCGCCGGAAAAGCCGGTCCAGTCGCCGTCGCGCTTCAGGTCGACATCGATGCCGGTGACGGCTGTGCCGCCGGAGGTCACGTCGCCGGCGCGAATCTTGCCGGAGATGACAGGTGCGGCAAGGTAGTTGGCGATCTGCGCGTCGATGGCGACGTTCTTGGCCGAAAGGTCGCCGCGCCTGATCGCCGCCGTGCTCGCCTTGACGGTGACGTTCGGTCCGTTGCCGGCTTTCGAGAAGGCGATCGTGCCGCGCACGTCGCCCTCGGCCTTTTCCAGGGCAAGGGCCGCCAACGGGCCGATATCGGGAAGATCGAGCGAGACGCTGCCTTGCGGCACGAAGGCCTCGTCGAGGGCGAGATCGCCGGAAATCTTGTTCGATCCCAGCGACAGCAAAAGCCCATTGATCGCGCGGTTGCCGTTGGTGGTCGCGAGCACCGCGCTGCCCTGCAGCGGCTGTTCGGCGACATTGCCGGTCAGTTGCACATTGGCAGCCGGATTGGCCGCATCCGCCTTGCCGGTGGCCGTTAGCTTAAGCCCGGTGATCTCGCGCGCCGCCACCGACAGCCTGTCACTGTTCACCGTCAGCGAAAGGTCCGGCGCCGTGGCGGCACCTTGCGCGTCGAGGGCGAAGGTGATGGCGCCCTTGGCGTCCTTCGACAGCAGCGAAATGTCCGCCAGCGCGCCTTTGACGGCGGCGCTCAGCGTGTTGTCGGCGATGCTCGCCTGCCCGTCGGCGGTGAACGCGCCGGAGACTACTTTGACCGGCCCGACGCTGACATTGCCCTTGGCGTCGCGCTGCGTCGTGGCGCTGAGTTGCGTGCGCGCGGCAAGCACGCCGCGCACCGCTGCCGGCAAGGCGGCCGAGAGCACGTCCGCCTTGACGGTGAAGTCGACGGAGCCGTCGGCAAACGACACCCGGCCGTTGAAGGCGCCGTCCACGGCGCCGCTGGTCGCCGAGCCGCCGTCGATGGTGATCGCGTCCGGAGCAAGGCTGCCGGCGACTTTCGCCGTGACCTTGCCGGCGACCAGCGGCGCGACCGTCGGATTGTCGAGATCGATCTTGTCGGCTGCGACCGTGCCGGAGACAGGACCGGTCCGGCTCTTGACATCGAATCGGTCGGAATGCAGCGCCAGCGCCAGGCCTTCCACCTTGACATGGTTGGCCGTGGCGGAGGGCAGCGTGGCGGAGATGTCGAGCCGCGGCGTCGCGCCCTGTCCCACGGCCTTCATCGACAAAGCCTGCATTTCCAGTTCGACGGGACTTTCGGCGGTACCGAATTTGAGCGGCAGGCTCGGCCCGTTCGAGGTGAGATCGAGCGATAAATCGCTGGCGCCGTTCGGATTGATGGTGCCGGCGGCTTTGCCCGAGATCCTGTCGCCGGAAAGCGTCGCTTGGTCGATTGTCAGGCCGGCGCCGGTCGAGACGCTGCCGGCGGCGTCGAGATTGAGCGGCCCCAGCCCGGCCTGGCGGGTCTGACTGGTCTCGACGCCCGCGAGCTTGGCGTTGAACTGAACATCAGGGTTGGCCGAAGGACCCGTGACATGTGCCGCGCCTTCCAGCGTTCCGGCTGCATCGAGGCCGGGCACGAAATCATTGGCGAGCGCCGCAGGCAGGCTGGCGAAATTGGCCGTCAGGTCGAGGGTCTGGCCGGCGCTGCCGGAAACCGTCGCCGTGCCGCCGCCGAGGTTGAGCGCGAGCTTCTCGACAGTGGCGACGCCATTGGCGATCGAGAGGCTCGAAGGCTCTGCGATCGCCGCCTTGATGCCGCGGACGGTAGCTTCGCCGGACGCGATCTCGACACTCGTCTTGCCGTCCGCGATCTTCACGCGCCCGCTGACGGTGGCCGGAATGCCGGATGCCGTCGCGCCGCCGGAAAAATTGGTCCAGTCGCCATCGCGCTTCAGATCGATGCCGATGCCGCTGATCACCGTGCTGCCGGTGGTGACGCTGTCGGCCTTGATCGTGCCGAAGATCGCCGGTCCCTCGAGATAGTTGGCGATCAGCGCGTTGACGGTGATGGTCTTCGCCGCCAGCGCGCCGCGCGCGATCGATCCGCTGGCCGCGTTGATGGTGACGCTCGGCGCCGTGCCGTCCTTGGCGAAGGCTATCGTGCCGTTGATATCGCCGGTCGCAGTCTGGCCGCCAAGCGCCGCCAACGGCCCGATATCGGGCACGGCGAGCGTTAGCGTGCCGAGCGGCAGGAGCTGATCGTCAAGCGCGAGGTCGCCTGAAACCTTGTTGTCGCCGAGCGCCAGGCTCAGCTCCCTGACCGAGCGCTTGCCGGCGGCGGTCACCAGCGAGGCCCTGATGTCGAGCGGCTGCTCCTCGACGCTGCCGGTCAATGAAACGTCGGCAGAGGGGTTGGCGATGTCGGCCTTGCCCTTTGCCGAGAGCTTGATGTCCTTCACCGTGCGGCCGGCCGCAGTCAGGCTGGCGCTGTCGGCCGAGACCGAGAAGTCCGGAGCCCAGCGCGGACCGCTGGCGCTCAGCGCGAAATTGATCCCGCCGGCGAGCGGCGTGCCCGCCAGCGACGACAGCGCCGATACATCGCCCAGCGTTCCCTTGACGTTGGCCTGGATGTCCGAGCCTTGCGCGCTGGCGGTGCCGCTGGCGCTGAGCGAGCCGGAGGTGAGCTCCAGCTCATTGGCCGCGAAGGCGCCTTCCGGATCGCGGGTGGCGGTAGCCGAGAATCTCACCCGTTCGCCAAGCAGCGAGCTGATCTGCGGCGGCAGCGCCTTCGATACGGCGTCGGCGTTCATCTTCAGCGTCATCGACAGATCGGCGAGCGAAACGCCGGCCGTCAGCGCCGCATTCAGCGCATCGCTGCGCAGCGTGCCCTGGTCGACGGTTATGGTGTCACGGCTGATCGAGCCGGCGAGATCGGCGGCGAGCTTGCCCGTCACCAGCGGCGCCAGCGTCGCCACGTCGGTCTTCAAGCCGGCGGCGGCAAGCTTGATGGTGACAGGCCCGCTGCGGTTCTCGACATCGAAGCCGTCCGAATGGATCTCGCCCGTGAGGTTGTTGAACTGCGTGCCGCCGACGGCGACCGAGGCCAGCGACGTGCCGACATCGACCATCGGCGCCTTGCCGTCGCCAAAGACGCGTGCGGTCGCCTTCTCGACCGCGACCAGGATCGGCACGGCGCTCGTGCCGACATCGATGGTGACGGGCTTGTCCTTGGCGAAGAGCTCGACGGCAAGGTCGCTGGCGCCCTTCGGATCGACATTGCCGGTGGCAGTGCCGTGAACCGCGTCGCTCTCTATATTTGCGCGCTCGATATCGATCCCGCCTGTCGTGGTCGCCGTGCCCGCCATGTCGAAGCTCGTCTTGCCGGCAAAGAGCGACTTAAACTTCTCCGGCAGGAAGCGCTCGAATTGGCCGTCGCCCTTGGCCTCGATGTAGTGGCCCTTGTCGCTCAATTGGTGGCGGCCGGTGAGCTGGGTGACGATCTGGTGGTCGACGACGAAGGTGCCGATGCCGCTCCAATTGGCGAGCGGCCCGGTGCCGGAAACGATGATATCGACCGGCGGCGCATCCTGCAGCTTGAGCAAATTGGCGATGATGCCGCCAGCCGGCTCCGAGGCCTTGAGGTCGAGGTCGAGCTTGTTGTCGGCCGGCGCGAAATGGACCTTGGCGTCTACATTGCCTTGCTTGCCGTCGTGGCGGGCGACGTTGAGCACCGTCTCGATCGCCAGCGGCGACGGATCGGCCTTGAGCGAGCCCTTGGCGGCAAGTTCGGCAATGCCGCTGCCGGCAAGCTCCTGCCCGAGCGCGATTTCCGGCAGGTCGATCTCTCTGACGTCGATCGAGACCGGCAGGCTCGTCGATCCGCCTTGCGACGGCTGTTGGCTGGCCTGCGGCAACCGCGCCAGCTCGATGCGCTCGGCTGCTATGCGCTCGGCGTTGAAATTGCGCGACAAGAGCCCCGTCGGCGACCAGTCGAGCGCCACCCTGCGCGCCACCAGCCAGGGCCCGGCGCGATCCTCCAGCACGACATGATCGACCCGCAACGCGCCGGACCAGATGCCTTCGATGCCGCTGACCGTCACCTTCCGATCTTCTGTCGAGGTCATCTTTGAGATCATGCCGGCGAGATTTTGCCGGCCGCCTTCCGTACCGGTCAGCACGACGAGCGCGCCGATCGCCACCACGAGCAACAGCAGCAGCGCGTAAAGGAAGATGCGAAGGATGCGCCAGAATATCTTCATCGTCAGAACGCCTGACCGATGCCGGCATAGATGCCGAAATGCGGATCGCCCGGATCCCGGTTGAGCGGCACGGCGGCATCGATGCGCAGCGGCCCGAATGGCGTAAGATAGCGCAAGCCGACGCCGGCGCCGACCTTGACGTCCGAGAAATCGGGGAAGGACTTCGTCGAGACCGTGCCGGCATCGACGAAGGGCACGATGCCGATCGTGTCGGTGACGCCGATGCGCATCTCGACCGAGGTCTCGAAGAAGGACAGGCCGCCGATCGGCTGGCCGTCGATGTCCTTCGGGCCGATACCCTGATAGGCATAGCCGCGCACCGAGCCGCCGCCGCCGGAATAGAAGCGCCGGTCGGCCGGCACGTTCTGCAGGCCGGTGCCGACGATCGAGCCGAGCACGGCGCGCTCGGCGAGGACGAATTTGCTTGCCGTATCGAGCGACTGGTAGGCGGAGCCTTCGCCCTTCAGCTTGAGGAAGGCCGCGCCGTTCAGGGTGTCGTAGCTGGGCTCTGCATAGGCGAGCGCCCTGAAACCCCTGGTCGGGTTGAGCTTGTCGTCGCGGCTGTCATAGACATATTGCAGCGGAACGCTGGCGATCAGATAGGTGTGCTTGCCGAACGTGTCGGTGATCCGCGAATAGTCGAGGGCGAATTCCGCCGAAACCCTTTGCCTCTTGTCGAGATCGTAGGAGACGCCGATGTTGCCCTTGACCGAGAAATGGTCGTAGGCGTCGGGGTGCTCGAACACGGTCTTGATGCCGGTGAAGAATTTCGAGGTCGGCCCGAGCACGCCCGGCTTCTCGAACATGATGCCGGCGTTGTAGTTGAGCGCGGAAATGCTGTTGCTGCCGATGCCGCTGATGGAACCGTCGATGCGCAGCTTCTCCGCCTGGCCGAACAGGTTGCGGTGGCCCCAATAGCCTTCCAGCCCCAGCCCTTCCGTATTCGAAAACGTGCCGCCGACGCCGAAAAAGCGCGGCTTGCGCTCGCTCACCTGGACGTCGATCGGGATGTTGCCTTCGGAGTCGAGGCTGTCGCGTTCCTTGATGGTCACGCTGTTGAAGACTTCCAGCCCGAGCAGGCGATCGCGTGCATCATCAATCTCTTGCGGCGAATATTGCTGACCCCGCTTCAGTCCGGTCATGTATTCGGTGAAGTCGCGATCGACCTTGTCGGTGCCCTCTACTATCGTGCCGTCATAGCCGGCGACCGGGCCAGCCGCCACCGTCAGCGTGACGTCGAGCGTCGAGGTCGCATGGTCGGCGACGATCTCGCGATCCGTCACCTTGGCGAGCGGCCTGCCCTCGTCCTTCAGGGCGCGCACGATCGCGGCTTCGGCCTTGAGCACGGCGCCCGATCCTGCATCGCCGCCCGCGATCAAGCCGAAATCGGCGCTCGCCAACCCCGCAGCATCGCCTTTCAGCCTGATGTCGCCGAGCGTGAATTTCGGCCCGGCGGCAATGCTGACCACCACCGGAATGGGCTGCGGCCCCTTGAATTCGGCGTCCGGCGGCAGTTCGTCTATGGACTTGCCCTCTATGGTAATGGTGACCACGCCTTCGTAGCGGGCATCGGCGTAAAGGGCGGCAACGAGCTGTTCCCGGTCGCTGCGCGCCTTGGCCATCAGGCCGAGCGATCCGGAAACCGGGTGTTCCTCATCGCTCTTCAGCGTTGAGGCATTTTCAAGCCTCTCGACCAGGTCTTTGTCTGCATCCGGCGCATCGATGGTCACGGAATAGCGCAGCGGATCGACGATATCGGCGTCCTCGTCGCTGGATGAGCCCCAGAGCTTGATGCCGAATATCTCGAAGGCGGCCGCCTGGCGCGCTTCGCCGGCCAGCATGGTCGAGCAGACGAGCGCCAAAAGCAGGGCGCGCGGAAGCCCGCGCCCTGGCGCGATCCCTCCTGACATCTGCGTTTCATGCGCCGGCATTAAGACAACCTAGTCGACAAAACTAAAATTGGAATGAAGTTCTGAAACGCTCGTAAAGGGGCCACAATCCAATTGTCTGAAATAGACGGGGCTTGGAATTCACACCTTTTGCATTTTCGCAAGAATGTGTGATCCGTCTCACAGAGGTTCTGTCGAAATACCGGCCTTTGGCCGGCATGGAAACCGTTGGCAGGTTGAAAACCTGCCGCGTTCCGGCGTTGACAAGCCTGAGCGAAGCTTGATCATGCCCGAACGTTAGCAGCGTCTGGAGGGTGATGTGGCAATGCGCGCGGCTCGTGGTCTCTCTTTCCTTCTTCTGATCTTCTTCGCCCCTATCTTCCTCGCATCGAGCGGGGCGGCACTTGCGGCCGAAGCCCGGCGAATCGTAACCACCGACAATTCCGACTATTTCGGTTTCGACCTCAGGTCCGACCAGAATGTCAGCCTCGACCAATGCAAGACCACATGTCTCGGCGACCCTGTTTGCCGTGCCTTCACCTACAACACGAAGGCCAAATGGTGCTTTCTCAAATCCGACTATAATCAGCTCAAACCCTTCAGCGGCGCCGTCGCCGGCAAGATCGCCAATGTCGACAGCGACCCCGATATCGGCGCGCCGCCGGCACTTGCCTTCTTCCCCAACTGGATGGCCGACCAGGCCCAGCAGTTCCGCAACAAGCTGACCGATCCGGCCTATGACAAGCCGACCGAAGGGTTGGCAGCGCTTCAGGCCGCGGCCGAGCAGGCGGCGCTGACCGGCGATCATCGTCTCGCCATGCAGAAATACCAGGCCGCGCTTTCCATCCTACCGGACGACGGCGCGCTCTGGCTGGCGCTGGCGCGCGAGACGCTCGGCGTGCAGCCGGCTTCCAACACCTCCGAACCCTCGACCTTGCCGGCCAATGTCACGTCGGCCGCTTTCAACGCCTATAAGCTCGTGCGTACCGCAAAGACCCGCGCCGAAGCGCTTGCGCTGCTTGGCGCCGGCCTCGACAAGCGCGACCTCTTCCGGCCGGCCATTCAGGCCTATGAGGCGAGCCTTGCGCTGGTGAGCTCGCCCGCCGTTCAGGCCGACTACGCCGACCTCAAGGCGCGCAAGGGGTTTCGCGTTGTCGAGCACACTGTCGACGCCGACTCCAGCTCGCCGCGCATCTGCGCGCAGTTTTCCGAGGAGCTGGTCAAGACCGGCGTCGATTATTCACAGTTCGTCACCGTCGACAACGCGCCTCCCAAGGCCGTCGAGGCCAAAGACAAGCAGATCTGCGTCGAGGGGCTGGAACACGGCCAGCACTACGACGTGACCTTCCGCGCCGGCCTGCCGGCGGCGATCGGCGAGACGATCGCAGCCCCGGTCGTGCTGTCGATCTATGTCCAGGACCGCGCCCCCTCGACCCGCTTCACCGGCGACAGCTTCGTGCTGCCGGCTGGCGCCCGCCGCGGCATTCCGGTGGTCACCGTCAACATGAACGCCGCCAAGATGAAGCTCTACCGCATCGGCGACCGTTCGCTGGCGCAGCTTCTGTCCGGCTATCAGTTCCTGCGTCAGCTCGACGGCTACGACATTTCCACCATTTCGGACCAGATGGGCGAGCCCGTCTGGGAAGGCACGCTCGACATCGCCAACGACCTCAACAAGGAGGTCACCACCTCGTTCCCGGTGGATCAGGCGATCCCGCAGCGCAAGCCGGGCGTCTATGTGCTGACCGCGCAGGCGGTCGACGACAAGAGCGACGATTATGGTTCGCTCGCCACGCAGTGGTTCGTCGTTTCCGACATCGGCCTCTCTACTTATACCGGGCAGGACGGCCTCAATGTCTTTGCCCGTTCGCTCGGCTCCGCCAAGCCGATTGCCGGCGCCGAGCTGACGCTGCTTGCCAGGAACAATGAAATCCTCGGCACGGCGACATCCGACGCCGAAGGCCACGCCGTCTTCAACCCGGGCCTGACCCGCGGCGAAGGCGGCATGGTGCCGGCCGTGCTGATGGCCAAGCAGGGCGGCAACGACTTTGTCTTCCTCGACATGGGCCGCGCAGGCTTCGATCTGTCGGATCGCGGCGTTGCCGGGCGTGCCGCGCCCGGCGCGCTCGACGTCTATGCCTGGACCGAGCGCGGCATCTACCGCGCCGGCGAGGATGTCCATGTCGCGGCCCTTGCCCGCGACGGCGCCGCCAAGGCGGTCGAGAACCTGCCGCTGACCTTCATTTTCACCCGCCCCGACGGCGTCGAGAACCGCCGCATCGTCAGCGACGGCGTCTCAGCCGGCGGCCATGCGGTCGATCTGCCGCTGGAGCCCAACGCCATGCGCGGCACGTGGACGGTGTCGATCTATACCGATCCCAAGCAGGCGCCGGTGGCGAGCCAGATGTTCCTGGTCGAAGACTTCGTGCCGGATCGCATCGAGTTCGACTTGACGGCCGACAAGAAGGAGATCGCCCAGGGCGAGATCGCCAATGTCAGCGTCGACGGTCGCTTCCTCTACGGCGCGCCGGCCGCCGGTCTCGCGCTCGAAGGCGAGATGACGCTGTCGACCACGAGCAGTTGGGACCGGTTCAAGGGCTTCACCTTCGGTCTCTCCGACGAGCAGTCGGCCGAGCCTTCGGTGACGCCTTTAGCCAACCTTCCCGTCGTCGGCGATGACGGCAAGGCGACCTTCCCGGTTTCGATCGACCAACTGCCTTCGACCACCAAGCTGGTCAACGCCAAGGTCACTGTCCGCATGCGCGAAGCCGGCGGCCGCGCCGTCGAGCGCTCGCTCGATATCGCAGCGCATCCGGAGAAGGAAATGATCGGCATTCGCCCGGATTTCGAAGGCGGCGAGGTGCCGCAAGGCGGAACGGCGAAGTTCAGCATCATCGCCGTCGATCCGAACGGCAAGCGCGAGGAACTGAAAGGCGCCCAGTGGTCGCTGGTCAAGGTCGAGCGCAACTACCAATGGTATCGCTCCAACAATTCCTGGAACTATGAAGCGGTCAACCTCACACAGGCCGTCGCCAACGGCCAGATCGACCTGAACGCCGAAGGCGACGCGACCGTGTCGCTGCCTGTCGATTGGGGCCGCTACCGGCTCGAGGTCGAGACGGCCGACCCCGATGGTCCGGCAACCAGCTATGAGTTCGACGCCGGCTGGTATGTCGCCTCGACCACCACGGAAACGCCCGATGGCCTGGAGATCGCCCTCGATAAGGACGCTTACGCCGCCGGCGAGGTCGCCAAGCTGAAAGTCTCGCCGCATTTTGCCGGCGAGCTGCTCATCACCATCGGCGCCGAGAAGCTTCTGAAGACCGTCACCGACTCGGTGCCGGCCGGCGGCAGCACCGTCGACATCCCGGTCGGCGACGACTGGGGCGCCGGCGCCTATGTCACGGCGACTTTGTTCAGACCTGGCGATGCGCAGGAATCGCGCATGCCGGCCCGCGCCATCGGCGTCAAATGGCTGACCGTCAATCCCGGCTCGAAGAAGCTTGCCGTCACGCTGACGCCGCCTGAAAAGACCGCGCCGCGCCAGCAGCTGTCGATCCCGGTCGCCGTCAACGGCGCTCAGGCTGGCAGCAATGCCTATGTGATGGTCGCGGCCGTCGATGTCGGCATCCTCAACCTCACCAACTACAAGGCGCCCGATCCGGAGGACTGGTTCTTCGGCCAGCGCATGCTGGGGCTCGAGATCCGCGACCTCTATGGCCGCCTGATCGACGGCTCGCTCGGCACCACCGGCAAGCTGCGGACCGGCGGCGACGGCGCCAACATGCAGTCGCAAGGCAGCCCGCCGACCGAAAAGCTGGTCGCCTTCTTCTCCGGCCCGGTTGAGCTCGATGCCAACGGCAACGCGCGGGTCGATTTCGATATCCCGCAGTTCAACGGTACCGTGCGCCTCATGGCTGTCGCCTGGACCAAGGAGGCGGTCGGCCATGCCCAAACCGACGTCATCGTGCGCGATCCGGTGGTGATCACCGCCGGCCTGCCGCGCTTCCTGGCGCCCGGCGATGCAGCGACCATGCGCCTCGACATCGCCGACACCGACGGCCCGGCCGGCGATTACAAGCTCTCGGTCACCACGACCGGCGATCTCTCGACCGGCGACAAGCCCCTGCCCGAGAAGCTGACGCTCGCCCAGGGCAAGCGGCAGTCGCTCTCCTTCCCGTTGATTGCACGGACGGCGGGCGATGCTTCGGTCACCGTCAAGCTCGCGCATGACAGTGGAACGGAAGTCGAGCAGACGCTCTATCTGCCGGTTCGCCCGGCGCAGCTTCCGGTCACCAACCGCATGGTGGTCGACCTGAAACCCAATGGCGGCGCCTTGCGCGTCGACAAGGAGCTGCTTGCTTCAAGCGTGCTCGACGGCGCTTCGGTCAGCGTCGGCGTCTCGCAGGCGGCGGCCTTCGACGTGCCTTCGCTTTTGATGACGCTCGACCGTTACCCCTATGGCTGCGCCGAGCAGACCACCAGCCGCGCCATGCCGCTGCTCTATGTCAACGACATGGCGACCAGCATCGGCATGGAGAGCGATCCGGAGCTGCACGGCCGCATCCAGGACGCCGTCTACAAGGTGCTGAGCTACCAGGCTTCCAGCGGCAGCTTCGGCCTTTGGGGTCCGGGCTCCGGCGATCTCTGGCTCGACGCTTATGTCACGGAGTTCCTGACCCGGGCGCGCGAGCAGAAGTATGACGTCCCGGCCCTGGCGATGAACCAGGCGCTGAACAACCTGCAGAACTCGCTGGGCTACGACCAGGACGTCCAGGATCGCGGCAGCGAGATTGCCTACGCGCTCTACGTGCTTGCCCGCAACAAGAAGGCCTCGATCGGCGATCTGCGCTACTATGTGGACACGCAGCTCGAAGCCTTCTCCAGCCCGTTGGCCGTCGCGCAACTGGCGGCAAGCCTGGCGCTCTATGGCGACACGCAGCGTTCGGAAGCCACCTTCCAGACGGCGCTGCAGCTGGCGCAGGAGAGCACCGAGTATGACTACTACCGCTCCGATTACGGCTCGCAGCTCCGCGATGGTGCTGCGATTCTGGCGCTTGCGGCCGAATCGAAGCCGGTGCCGAGCATCGTGCCGCAGTTGATCAGGCTGGTGGCGAGGGAACGTGCCGATGCCCGCTGGATGAGCACGCAGGATGAATCCTGGATGCTGCTGGCGGCAAGGGCGCTGAAGGAAGGCAATGATTCCATCACGCTTTCCGTCAACGGCGCACCGCATGCCGGCGGCTATTCGGACCGGGTTTCCGGCAGCGACCTCGAGGGCAGCCCGCTCACCATCGCCAACACCGGCACGACGGCGCTGCAGGCCGTCGTCACCGCGGTGGCGGCACCGGTCGAGCCGCTGCCGGCCGGCGGCGACGGCTTCACCATCGATCGCACCTACTACAAGCTCGACGGCACCGGAGCCAATGTCACCGAGGCCAGGCAGAACGAACGCTATGTCGTCGTGCTCAAGGTCTATGAGCAGAACAAGTGGCCCTCGCGCTTGCTGATCACCGACCTGTTGCCGGCAGGCTTCGAGATCGACAATCCGGGCCTGGTCTCCAGCGCGCAATTGTCGAACTTCTCCTGGCTGGCGCAAACCGATGCCGCGCATCTGGAGTTCCGCAACGACCGCTTCGTCGCCGCCTTCAACCCCAACGAAGGCGACGGCGACCGCAACATCACGCTGGCTTACGTCGTGCGCGCCGTGACGCCGGGCACTTATGCCCATCCGGCGGCGACGGTGGAGGACATGTACCGGCCGCAATATTCGGCCCGCACGGCGACCGGCGTCATGGAGGTCAAGGCGGAGTAAGGCAAGGATGGGAACCATGACCATAGCGATGGCGCTGCCCCTCATCCGCCTGCCGGCTCCTTCTCTCCGTATAGAGACGGGGAGAAGGGAACAGTCGCGATCGTCGGCACCTGTTCTGCAACGTTGGAAATTGGCGAAAGCCGCGGCGCAGGCTCCTTTCTCCCCGTCTCTAGACGGGGAGAAATGCCCGACAGGGCAATGAGGGGCAGCGCCATGCTCTCCAAAAAGTTCCTTAGGCGGACCGCCATCGCGGGCGGGTGCCTCGCCGGCTTTCTTGCCCTTTCCGTCGCCGCCCTCTGGCAACTCGACCGCGCCTTCCCGCCGCCGCTGCCGGCGACGTTGACGGTGTCGACCGAAGCTCAGGACCGCGACGGCCAGCTCCTGCGCGCCTTCGCTACGCCGGACGGCTATTGGCGGCTCGGGACCCGGCTGGACCAGGTCGACAAGCAGTTCGTCGACATGCTGGTCGCCTATGAAGACAAGCGCTTCTGGGACCACCGTGGCGTTGACGTTCTGGCGCTTTGCCGCGCGGCAGGCCAGTTCGCCACCAGCGGCCATATCATTTCCGGCGGCTCGACGCTGTCGATGCAGCTTGCCCGGCTGATCGAGCCGCGCGACAGCCGCAGCCTCGCCTCCAAAGCCAAGCAGATCCTGCGCGCCATCCAGATCGAGCGGCGTCTGTCCAAGCGCGAAATCCTCGAACGCTACCTGACACTGGCGCCTTATGGCGGCAATCTCGAAGGCGTGCGCGCCGCCTCGCTCGCCTATTTCGGCAAGGAGCCGAAGCGGCTGACCGTATCTGAGGCAGCCCTCTTGGTCGCATTGCCGCAACTGCCGGAAAAACGCCGGCCCGACCGCAATCTCGACGTCGCGCATGCCGCTCGCGACCGCGTGCTCAACCGCATGGTTTCCGCTGGCCTGCTCGGCGAACGCGAGGCCGCGCGGGCCGCCCTCGACGATGTTTCAGGCCTGCGCCGCAAGCTGCCGGCGCTGGCCGCGCACGCTTCCTATGCCGTGCTGCCCAGGGCGGAGCCCGGCAAGCCGCTGCAGCTCACCATCCGCAGAAGCGTGCAGCAAGGGCTGGAGCAGGTGGCGAAAGAGGCCGCCAGGAAGCTCGGGCCAAAACTTTCCGTCGCCATGGTGATGGCCGATGCGCGCACCGGCGACATTCTTGGCGAAGTCGGCTCGGCCGATTTCTTCGACGCCAGCCGCTCCGGCTGGATCGACATGACCAAGGTCGTGCGCTCGCCCGGCTCGACGCTGAAACCGTTCATCTACGGGCTCGCCTTCGAGCAAGGGCTGGTGGCGCAGGAGACGATCATCGAGGACAGTCCGGCCGATTTCGGCGGCTACCGGCCGAAGAATTTCGACATGGGCTACCAGGGCGACGTCAGCATCAGGCAGGCGCTGCAGCTGTCGCTCAACGTGCCGGCGATCCGGGTGCTGGACGCCGTCGGTCCCGCGCGGCTCACGGCGCGCTTCCGCCAGGCCGGCGTCAACCTGGTCCTGCCGCTCAACGAGGCGCCCGGCCTGGCGATCGGCCTCGGCGGCGCCGGCGTGACGTTGCGCGATCTGGTGCAACTCTATACGGGGCTCGCCAATGGTGGGAAGATGCACACGCTGCATGACGGCACCGAGCCGGCCAATGCCGAGCGCGTCACGGCCACCATCCTCGACGACCAGGCCGCCTGGCAGATCACCGATATCCTCTCCGGCATGAAGCCGCCGGAGGGCGCGATGCAGCGCGGCATCGCCTACAAGACCGGCACGTCCTATGGCTATCGCGATGCCTGGTCGGTCGGCTTCGACGGCCGCTACGTGCTGGGCGTCTGGGTCGGCCGCGCCGACGCCGGTCCCATCCCAGGCCTCTCCGGCTATGTCTCGGCGGCGCCGATCCTGTTCGAGGGTTTTGTCCGCTCGGGGCTCACCATCATGCCGTTGCCAGGCCGGCCGCCGGGCGTCTTCACCCCCAAACGCGAGGAACTGCCGGTGACGCTCGCCCGCTTCGGCGCCGGATCGGACGGGCTGGTGCAGGCAACGCCGACCGAGCCGGCGCCCACCATCATCTTCCCACCGGACGGCGCACGCGTCGATCTCGGCGCCAATTCGGCGGATGCCACGCCGCTGGTATTGAAGCTGCAGGGCGGCCGCGCGCCGTTCCGTTGGCTTGCCAACGGCAAGCCGCTCGCCGGCATCGACCGCCGCCGCACCGCGACCTGGCAGCCTGACGGCGCCGGCTATTCGACGCTGACGGTGATCGACGCCGCCGGCCGCGCGGCCAGCGTGAAGGTTTTCGTTGAATAGAATGCGGCAAGCGATTCAGCGCGTTGCGCTTCTCAAGGCTAGACCTGAAGGAACCCTCGCCTGATGCATGGTGCGAGGCACCCCCCTGGCCTGCCGGCCATCTCCCCCGCAAGGGGGGAGATTGGCAGCTTCGACGGCGCCGTCCTTTCTGCAACGTTGGCGACTGGCGAAGGCGGCGCGACATCCGATCTCCCCCTTGCGGGGGAGATGCCCGGCAGGGCAGATGCCCGGCAGGGCAGAGGGGGGTGCCTCGCGCCATCCTTCGCTGGCTACAATCCTCGCGACGCTGGCTTTCCTGACCGCAGCCCCCCTCCTCGCCCGCGCCGATCCCCTCCCTGCCGGCTTCGTCCGACTCGCCGATGTCGATCCCACCATTCGCCAGGACATCCGCTATGCCGGCCTCGAAAACTTCCTGCACCGCAAGGCCGACGGCTACGAAGCACCGGTCTGCATCCTGACCGGGCAGGCGGCCAAGGCGCTTTCCGGCGTTCAGAAGACAATCGCCGCCAAGGACCTGACCCTGGTCGTCTTCGACTGCTACCGCCCGGCGCGCGCCGTCGCCGATATGGGTGAATGGACGCGGCAAGGCGGCCCGCCCGACCCGCAATGGTACCCGAAGGTCGAGCGTGGCGATCTCATCGCCAAGGGCTATGTCGGCGAACTGTCCAGCCATTCGCGCGGCTCGACCGTCGACCTTGCAATTGCCGAGGCGGACAAGAAGAGGGCGGCTCGTCCCGCTTGCGGCGCGCCTGACACCGGCACGCTCGACTTCGGCACCGGCTTCGACTGTTTCGATCGGGCGAGCGAGACGGCTCACCGCCCGCTCGCCGCCGACGCAGCGGCGAACCGCAAGATGCTGCTTGCCGCCATGCGCGCCGCCGGCTTCCGCAACTATGCACGCGAATGGTGGCATTTCACGCTTGCCGACGAGCCGTTTCCAAAACAGCGTTTCGATTTTCCGGTCACCGCCAACTAGGCCGTAGGACTTGCCTTGGCCGCGACAGTTTCTAATTAGGCCGGCTGATGAGTTCTAATTAGGCCGGCTGATGAGGAAGCCACGCTGCCGCGGTTGAGGAAATCATTTCCTCGAATAGCCGCCGTTCGGCGAAAAATTGCTTCGAAGAGGTGAAAAAGGCAACATTCAATGCATCTAATTTCTATAAACTCGCTAGAGTTCGCAGCAGTTCAACGGAGGCGGAAATGACCAACCCTCATTTCAGGAAACTGCTCGGCGCGCTGGTCGCCACATCTGTCCAGTTCGGCACGCTCGGTTTCGCGTTTGCCGACACGACCATTCTGAATGTGTCCTACGATCCGACACGTGAGCTCTACAAGGCCTATGACGAGGCTTTCGCCACCCACTGGAAGGCAGAGACCGGCGAGACGGTCACCATCCAGCAGTCGCATGGCGGATCGGGCGCGCAGGCCAGAGCGGTCATCGACGGACTCGACGCCGATGTCGTGACGCTCGCGCTTGAAGGCGACATCAACGCCATCGTCTCGAAGACGAAGAAAATCAACCCGGACTGGCGCACGAAGTTCGAGAACAACTCGGCACCCTACACCTCGACCATCATCTTCCTGGTGCGCAAGGGCAACCCCAAGGGCATCCACGTCTGGAGCGATCTGGTGAAGGACGGCGTCCAGGTGATCACGCCGAATCCAAAGACTTCGGGCGGCGCGCGCTGGAACTACCTCGCCGCCTGGGCCTATGCCAACGCCAATGACGGCAACGACGAAGCCAAGACCAAGGAATTCGTCGGCAAGCTCTATGCGAACGTCCCGGTGCTCGATACCGGCGCCCGTGGCTCGACGGTGACCTTCGCGCAGAAGGGGCTGGGCGACGTGCTGATCGCCTGGGAGAACGAGGCCTATCTCGCGCTGGACGAATTCGGCGCCGACAATTTCGATATCGTCTACCCGCCGACCTCGATCCTGGCGGAGCCGCCGGTCGCCGTGGTCGACGCCAATGTCGACGCCAAGGGCACGCGCAAGGTCGCCGAGGCTTATCTGGGCTGGCTCTATTCCAAGGAAGCCCAGACAATCATCGCCAAGAACCACTACCGACCGGCCAAGCCCGATCTGGTGCCTGCCGAGGATCTCGCCAAGCTGCCGGCGATCAAGCTGGTTACCATCGACGATCCGCAATTCGGCGGTTGGAAGAAGGCGCAGCCTTATCATTTCGGCGACGGTGGTATATTCGACCAGATTTACAAGCCCGCCCAATGAAGCATGGTGGCCATAGGCCGGATGAAACCTGATTGGGTCTATTGTACGAATGCCCGGGCCGAGGCGAAGGGCAATCTGGTCTGAATAAGAAGGGACGATCCAGAACAGCATGAACACAGGACCCGCTAAGGCGGGGTGGCGATTCAGACAGCCGAGCGTCATTCCGGGCTTCGGATTGACGCTCGGCTTCTCGCTTGCCTACCTCACGCTCATCATCCTTATCCCGCTCTCGGGTCTGGTCTGGCGTTCGGCCGCGCTCGGCTGGACCGATTTCTGGGCGATCGCCGTCGATCGGCGCACCCTCAACGCGCTGAAGATCAGCTTCGGCACCGCCTTCATCGCCGCCGCGGTCAATGTCGTGTTCGGCACGATCGTCGCCTGGGTGCTGGTCCGCTACCGTTTCCCCGGCCGCCGCATCGCCGACGCGATGGTAGACCTGCCCTTCGCCTTGCCCACTGCAGTCGCCGGTATCGCGCTCACGTCGCTCTATGCGCCGAATGGCTGGATCGGCCAGCTTCTGATGCCGCTCGGCATCAAGGTCGCCTACACCCCGCTCGGCATCGTCATCGCGCTGGTGTTCATCGGCCTTCCCTTCGTCGTGCGCACCGTCCAGCCGATCATGGAGGAGATCGACAAGGAGGTTGAGGAGGCCGCTGCCACGCTTGGCGCCAACCGCTTCCAGATCATCACCCGCGTGTTGTTTCCCGGCCTGGCGCCGGCCATCATCACCGGCTTCTCGCTCGCTTTCGCGCGCGGTGTCGGCGAATACGGCTCGGTCATCTTCATCGCCGGAAACCTGCCGTTCAAGTCGGAGATCGCGCCGCTGCTGATCGTGATCCGACTCGAGGAATACAATTACGAGGCGGCGACCGCGATCGCAGCGATCATGCTGGCACTGTCCTTCGTGATGCTCCTGGTCGTCAATCTCGCGCAGACATGGAGCCGCAAGCGCTATGGCTGACCCCGAGATCAAAACCTACGAACCGCACCACGAGAGCCAGTCGGCGGCAGTTACCGAAAGCCGGCCGGTGCGCTGGGTGGCGATGGGAACAGCCTTCGCCTTCCTCGCCGTCTTCTTGCTTCTGCCGCTGATCGTCGTCTTCCATGAGGCGCTTGCCAAGGGCATCGGCGCCTACACGGAGGCCCTTTCCAGCCCCGACACGCGTTCGGCGATCCGCCTGACGCTGCTGGTGGCGGCGATCTCGGTGCCGCTCAATATCGTCTTCGGCATCTCGGCCGCTTGGGCGATCGCCAAGTTCGAATTCAAGGGCAAGGCGTTTCTGACCACCCTGATCGACCTGCCCTTCTCGGTGTCGCCCGTCATTTCGGGCCTGGTCTACGTGCTCCTCTTCGGCGCTCAGGGACTGCTCGGCGAATGGATGAAGGCGCACGGCCTCGTCATCCTCTTCGCCGTGCCCGGTATCGTGCTCGCCACCATCTTCGTCACCTTCCCCTTCGTTGCGCGCGAGCTGATCCCGCTGATGCAGGAACAGGGCAATGGAGACGAGGAGGCGGCCCTTTCGCTGGGCGCCAATGGCTGGCAGACCTTCTGGTACGTGACGCTGCCCAACGTCAAATGGGGGCTGCTCTACGGCGTGCTTCTCTGCAACGCGCGCGCCATGGGCGAGTTCGGCGCGGTGTCGGTGGTCTCGGGCCACATTCGCGGCCTCACCAACACCATGCCGCTGCATGTGGAAATTCTCTACAATGAGTACAACGCCGTCGGCGCCTTCGCGGTCGCTTCGCTGCTTGCCGGCCTGGCGCTGGTGACGCTGGTCTTGAAAACACTTCTCGAGATGCGCTACGGCGCCGAGATCGCCGCAGCGCGCGGACACTAAGATGCATGTCGCCCAAAACTGCATAGCGGTTTTAGGGCAACGACGTGCATCAACTAACTGAGGGATCTGTATGGAAGTTCGCGTTACCAACGTGCGCAAGGAGTTTGAGCGGTTTCCGGCGCTCCACGACGTGTCTCTCGACATCAGGTCGGGTGAACTCATCGCGTTGCTTGGGCCGTCCGGTTCCGGCAAGACGACGCTGCTCAGGCTGATCGCCGGCCTGGAGCGGCCGACCAGGGGCGCCATCTTCTTCGGCGACGAGGACGCCTCGCAGAAGTCGATCCAGGAGCGCAATGTCGGCTTCGTGTTCCAGCATTACGCGCTGTTCCGCCACATGACGGTTGCCGACAATATCGGCTTTGGCCTGAAGGTCCGGCACGGCGCCACCAGACCATCGGCGCAGGAAATCCGCCGCCGCGCCTCCGAGCTCCTCGACCTCGTCCAACTGTCGGGGCTGGAAAAGCGCTATCCGGCACAACTCTCCGGCGGCCAGCGCCAGCGCGTCGCTTTGGCCCGCGCCATGGCGATCGAGCCCAGGGTGCTGCTGCTCGACGAGCCGTTCGGCGCCCTCGACGCGCAGGTGCGTCGCGAGCTGCGCCGCTGGCTGCGCGAGATCCACGATCAGACCGGCCACACCACGGTCTTCGTCACCCATGACCAGGAGGAGGCGCTCGAGCTCGCCGACCGCGTCGTGGTGATGAGCCAGGGCCGCATCGAGCAGGTCGGCACCGCCGACGAAATCTACGACACGCCGAACTCGCCTTTCGTCTACAGCTTCATCGGTGAATCGAGCTCGCTGCCGGTCAAGGTCGACAATGGCGAGGTCTGGCTCGCCGACCGGCCGATCGGCCTGCAGGCGCCGCCGCACGCGCCATCCGGCGAGGCGCTGCTCTGCTTCCGTCCGCATGATGTCGAGTTGCTCGACGGCTGCAGCGGCTGCATCGCCGGCACGGTCGCCGCCAGCCGCCGCGTCGCCAGCACCAGGCGGGTCGAGCTCGAGGTCGGCGGCGAGCGCCAGCGCGTCGAGATCGAGCTGCCGGTCGACCATCCCGCGGCACAGAAGAGCCGGGTGGCCTTCAGGCCGAGGCGCTGGAAGCTCTTCCCCGCCTCCTGACGCATCTTTCTGCCCGGCGCTTGCTGCGGCACCCTAGAGCATGATCCCGGAATTCGGTTTTCGGAAAAGATCATGCTCAAACAAAAGAGATAGAGCGATCCCGATTTTATCGGGATCTAGCAGCGCCGCGCTGAATCTGCTTGGAAGAAAAACCTACCAAACAGCTGTTTCGGCGAGGTATTTTTCAGCCGCCTGCCCGCCCCTCGGACCCCGTGCCTGGTCGGGCCAGGCTTTCCTTTTTATGGTCGCACCATAGTTCCGCATTATTCGAGAGGAGAATCGTTTCATGAAGCGCTTATTGCTTGGCATCGTCACTTTTGCCGGCCTCGTCCTGGCGCCCTCCCAAGCCTGGTCGGCCGACAGGCTATTGAATGCCTCCTACGACGTTGGCCGCGAATTGTTTGCCGACATCAACAAGGCTTTCATCGCGCAGCATCCCGGCGTGACCGTCGATCAGTCCCACGCCGGAACCTCGGCGCAGGCGCGTGCCATCGCCGAAGGCCTGGCTGCCGATGTCGTCACCTTCAACCAAGTCACCGACGTCGATTTCCTGGTCAAGAAGGGTCTTGTCTCGGCCGACTGGCAGAAGGATTTTCCGGACAACGCCTCGCCCTTCTATTCGCTGCCGTCCTTCCTGGTGCGCGCTGGCAACCCCAAGCATATCAAGGACTGGAGCGATCTGGCGCGCGACGACGTCCAGGTGATCTTCCCCAACCCGAAGACATCAGGCAATGCGCGCTATACCTATCTCGCCGCCACCGCTTACGCCAAGGAGGCCTTCAAGGGCGACGACGCCAAGGTGAAGGAGTTCATCACCAAGCTGTTCAACAACGTGCCGATCTTCGACACCGGCGGCCGCGCCGCCACCACCACCTTCGTGCAGCGCGAGATCGGCGACGTGCTGATCACCTTCGAATCCGAAACGCGCGGCATCCGCAAGGAATATGGCGACGACAAGTTCGAGCAGGTCACGCCTTCGGTCAGCCTGCTGGCAGAATTCCCAGTGGCGATCGTCGACAAGGTCGCCGACGAGCACGGCAGCCGCGATCTTGCCAAGACCTATCTCGACTTCCTTTATTCGCCCCAAGGCCAGGACATTGCCGCCCGCGATGGCCTGCGGGCGCGCGACGCTGCAGTCGCCGCCAAATACAAGGCCGATTTTCCCGACGTCCGCCTGTTGACGGTGGATGAGGTCTTCGGCGGCTGGGACAAGGTGCAGAAAGAGCATTTCGCGGCAGGCGGCCTGCTCGACCAGGTCTACGGCAGCCGCTAGCCCACTCGATCGGAAAGAGAGCAGGAAAGCCGGCTTTCTTCGTTATCCGGTGCCGGCATCGTTTTGTCGGGGAAATCACCGCGCCCAATGTGAAAAACGTTACGAAGAATCAACGCGTTTGTGCCTAAACCTGTGTTGACGAATTGTTGTGCCAATTGGCGCTGCGCGGCCGAACTGTCATGATTTGCACACAAACAACCGCCAGATGCAGGGCAATTGGGGTTTGATGAACTGAATCGGGCATGCTGACCAAAAAAGGCAAATACGGCCTCAAAGCCCTCGTGCATCTTTCCAGCCTGCCGGCTGGCCAGCTTGCATTCGTCAACGACATAGCGGTCGCCAACAACATCCCGAAGAAATTCCTGGATGCCATCCTGGGCGAATTGCGCAATGCCGGTTTCGTGCAGAGCCGCAAGGGCAAGGAAGGCGGCTATCGCCTCGCTAGGCCCGCCTCCGAGATCAAGATCGGCCATGTCGTGCGCGTGCTCGACGGACCGCTGGCGCCGATCCCTTGCGCCAGCCGGACGCAATATCAGCGCTGCGAGGACTGCGACGAGGCGACATGCCAGGTCCGCCACATGATGCTGGAAGTGCGGCAGGCGATCGCCGAGGTGCTCGACAATCGCAGCCTCGCCGCCATGCGCGACGCCGACAACGACGATTTCCCGGCCGAGCTGACCTCACAGATCTAATGCATGTCGCCCAAAAGTGCGCAGCGGTTTTGGGGAGAACGACATGCATCAAAACAAAGATTTAAAGCGCGTCGCCTGATTCCGTCTCGACGCGACGCGCTTTAGCTGCCCGGCCGCGCGCCACGCCGTTGGTTGTCTGTCCGCGGCAGACGCAGTAAATCGGCTGACGCATGGAACAAGGTTTGGGGGTATCTGACGCATGAGGCTGCCTTGGCTTGGCAATTCGCGCAGGGCCGACACGCAACCGTCATCCCCCAATGTCTATCATACCGAGATCATCGCCGACGTGCCGGTGCCGGAGCGGGGCGAAACCGTCCGCTTCTTCAGCCGCAAGCTCGTCCGCCCCGGCAAATTGCGCAGCGTCTCCAACAAGGATCTGCGCGAAAGCCTGCTCTCCTTGTTCTATCTCAGCGTGGCGGCGGTCTTGCCGGTCGCCTGGTGGGCGCCGATCTGCGATTGGGTCTCGACGCTTCGGCGCAAGCGCCATTTTCGCAAGGAATTCGCGCGCTATGACGTCGCGATCAAAGCAGTGCTTGGCGATGACGCCGACACGCGAGCCCTTTTCAAGGGCCATCTCGCCGCCGCGCATCGCCGCCGCCTGATGCTTGCCGCTCATCTGGTGCCCGGCAGGCGCTGGTCGCCGGCAATCCCGCTGGAAGGCATCGACGGCTTGCGCGAGGCCCTGCAGCGCGGCCGCGGCGCCATTGTCTGGTGCGATCAGTTCATCGCCCAGACGATCATGGGCAAGCGCGCCCTCTTTGAAGCCGGCATCGAAGCACACCAGGTGAGCGTCAACTTCCACGGCTTTTCGGAAAGCAAATTCGGCCTGCATGTGATCAACAGGCCGCTGGTCGAGGTCGAGAACCGCTTCCTGAAAAGCCGCATCGTCTTCGAGCGCGCCGACGCCTACCAGGTCACGGTGCGGATCCAGAAGACGCTGAAGGAGAACGGCGTCGTGCTGATGACCAACACCGTCCACGCGGGCTCCACCTTCACCGAGATCGCCATGGGCGAGCGTGGCTGGACCCACCTCGCCTCGGCGCCGGCGAATTTCGCGGCGCGCGCAGGTGCTGCGCTGTTTGCCATGTCGACCTTGGAGGCTGTGCCCTTTCGCGAATACCGGGCGATCGTCAGCCCGGAACTGAAGCCCAACGCTGCCCAGCCGGCATCCCAGCCGGCAAAAGACGTGGCGGCAAAGGACGTGGCGGCAAAGAACCTCGTCCTGCAAGCCGGCTACATCCTGCTCAAGCGGGACCGCCTGCTGGAAGCGGTGAAATCATACCCGGACCAGATGATGGCCTGGTCTGGCGCCAACCGGCTCACCGGGCGACAGGACCAACCCGCGATCGGTGGCGATACAGGCTAAAGCAGGTCGCGTGAAAAAGGATTTACGCGACCTGCTTTAGGCCTTTGATTTTAAGCATGTCTTTGTCCCGAAACCGCTGCACACTTTCGGGAGACATGCTCTAGCCGAGCACTTCCTTCGCGATCGCGGCTACGGTCCGCGCCGCGTCCACCGTTACCGCGAGCTCGTCCGGGCCCGGCTCTTCCAGGGTCGCGAACTGGCTGTCGACCAGGCTTGCCGGCATGAAATGGCCTTTGCGGCCCGCGACCCGCCGCCAGGCGGTCTCGCGATCGATCTTGAGATAAAGGAAGACGATGCCCGGGCAAAAGCCGCGCAGCCGGTCGCGATAGCTGCGCTTCAGCGCCGAGCAAGCCGCAACGGCTTTCTGTCCGTCGGCGACGGAGGCCGCGATGCGCTCGCCGATGGCGTCGAGCCAGCCTTCGCGCAACGCATCCGTCAGCGGCTCGCCGCGCGCCATGCGCGCCACGTTTTCGGGCGGATGCAGTCGGTCGCCTTCGATGAAGACCGCGCTCAGCTCTTTGGCCAGCGCTTCGCCGACGACCGTCTTGCCGCAGCCGGCGACCCCCATCACGACGATGGCCGGCGCTGACCGCATGCCGTTCAATCGAGCCTCCGATGGCTGTGCCCTTGCCGATCCTTCATCCACGGTCAGCGACTTGCCGGCGCGCGGCCATAGAGCAAAAGCATGGCGACGATGACGACGCCGTAGATAATCTGCCGTCCCGCCTCCGGCATCTGCATGACCGACAGGATCGACTGCAGCAGCGTGATCAGGATCACGCCGGCGACGGTGCCGAGGTAGGAGCCGCGCCCGCCGAGGATCGAGGTGCCGCCGAGCACCACCGCGGCGATCGACGGCAGCAGATAGGCATCGCCCATCGACTGTGCTGCCTTCGACGCATAGCCCGCAAGCAGGACACCCCCAAAGGCCGAGAGCCCGCCGGACACGGCAAAGGCAATCATCACCACGCGGCGTGTGTCGATGCCGGAAAGATAGGCGGCACGCTCGCGATTGCCGATGCCGTAGACGGCGCGGCCGAAGGTGGTGCGTGTCAGCACGAAAACCATTGCCGCCCCTATCAGCGCCCAGATGATCACGGCGTTCGGCACCCCCGGAACGGTAAAACCGGTCGCAAGGTAGCGCATCGCCGAAGTCGCCGAATCCTGCGGTGAGAACCCGCCCGTGTAGACCACCATCAGCCCTTGCGCGACGGCGTTGGTGGCCAAAGTGATGATCATCGAGGGGATGCGTAGGTAGGCGACGCCGATGCCGTTGACGATGCCGATCGCGACCCCGCACAGGACGCCGAACGGGATGGCAAGAGCGACCCCCACCGGACCATAGGCCGCCGCGGCGCAGGCCATCATCGCGCCAGCCGCCACGGCCCATGGCACGGACAGGTCGATCTGCCCGAGCAGGACGACCAGCATCATGCCGGTGGCGATCACGCCGAGGAACGAGGCGACCTTCAGTTGCTGCAACAGATATTCCGGCGACAGGAAGCTGCGCGAATAGAGGCTGCCGAGCAGAAGCAGCACCACGATGCAGGCAAAGGCGGTCGCCACCGCCGGATCGGCGCAGCGGATGAATTTCGGCATGCGGCCGGCGATACCGCCAAACGTCGTTTCGCTCACAGGAACCACTCCAGCCGGTTGCGCACCCGAAACAGCGCGAAAGCGCCGAGGCTGACCGCGATCAACAGGATAACGCCCTGGAACAGCGGCTGCCAGAGCGGATCGAAATCGAAGACGAACAGGAGGTCGCCGATGGTGCGGAAGGCGAGCGCGCCGAAGATCGCGCCGATGGCGCTGCCCTTGCCGCCGAACAGGGAAACACCGCCGAGCACGACCGCCGCGATCGAGAACAGCGTATAGGCATTGCCGCTGGCATAGGCGGCTTCGCCCGTATAGGTGAAGAACGTCAGGAACAGGCCGCCGATCGCGGCAAGCAGCCCTGCCAGGGTGTAGGCAAGGAATTTGCCCCTGCGGATCGGCACGCCGGACATGTAGGCCGCCGTCTCCGACGAACCCGCCGCATAGGCCGCGCGGCCGAGCTCGGAGCGGCGGAACGGCACCCAGACGATCAGCACGACGACGAGCAGCGCCGCAAGGCTCGCCGGCACGACGCCGAAGAAACGCCCGGTCAGAAAGTCGGCGAGGTCCTCATTGACCGATCCGCCGGGAACCGGGCGCAGAAGCAGCGCAAGGCCGAAATAGACGGCGCCCGTGGCGATGGTGGCCACGATCGGCTGCAGCCGTCCATAAATCACGATAGCGCCGTTGACCGCGCCGCACAGCAGCCCGGTACCGAGCACCGCGACCACACCGAATGCGGTTTCGAGCCCCGTGCCGATCACCAGCCAGGAAGCCATGCAGTTGGTCAGCGTGAAGATCATGCCGATCGACAGGTCGATGCCGGCGGTGATCACCACCAGCGTTTGCGCCATGGCGACGAAAGCCAGCAGCACGCCCTTGTTCGCCGCCGTCTGCACGACATTGGCGGTGAAGCCGGCCGGATGGTTCGCGCTGTAGATTGCGAACATGACGATGAAGATGGCGAAAGCCAGCAAGGTCCCGCGCTGCTCGGCCAGCCAGTAGCGCCATTCCTTCACGCTTCGCCTCCCTTCGCCGCGCCTTCGCCCCGGGGGTGGATGTTTAGCGCGCTTGCGATCAGCGCATGCTCGGTGATCTCGGCGCCGACCAGCTGGCGCTTGACCGCGCCGTCATAAAGCACCAGCACGCGGTCGCAGCAGCCGATCAGCTCGTCATAGTCCGTCGAATAGAACAGGATGGCGGCCCCCGCGTCGGCCAGCTTGCGCATCAGCTGATAAAGTTCCTGCTTGGTGCCGACATCGATGCCGCGCGTCGGATCGTTGAGCAGGATGATGCGCGGCTGCCGCATCAGCCATTTGGCGATCACCACTTTCTGCTGGTTGCCGCCGGAAAGCGCGCCGACCGGAATGTCGAGGCCTGCCGTCTTGATGGCGAGCAGCCCGACCATGTCGTCGATCAGCCGCTGCTCGGCGCCGCGGTCGATGAAGCCGGCTCTCGACAGCCTGTCGAGCGCCGCGAAGGACAGGTTCTCGCGCACGGTCATCGGCAGCATCAACCCTTCGGTCTTGCGATCTTCCGGGATCAGCGCCATGCCGACGCGATCGTGGCTCGCGGCCGCCGGGCTTGCGATCGAGACCGGCTTGCCGTCGACCAGGATCTGCCCGGAAAGACCGCGCAGCACGCCGAAGAACGCCAGCAGCAATTCGCGCTGGCCCTGGCCGTCCAGCCCACCCAGCCCGACAACCTCGCCCGCCGCGATCGACAACGAGATATTGTGCAGCCGGCCGCTCCAGGATAGGTTGCGCGCTTCCAGAACCGGTGCCGCCACGGATTCGGGCCGGACCGGCCTCGGCGGGAAAATGTGGCTGTATTCGCGGCCGATCATCAGTTCGACGACTTCGTTGTCGCTCTTCGAACCCGCTGCGTAACTGGCGACATTGCGCCCGTTGCGGAACACCGTGCAGTGGTCGGCAAGCTCGGCGATCTCGTTCATGCGGTGCGAGATGTAGAGCAGCGCCAGCCCTTCCTCGCGCAGCCGCTTCAGCACCCCGAATATCTTGGCGACATCCGCCGCCGTCAGCGCCGAGGTCGCTTCGTCGAGGATCAGGATGCGCGGCTTCCTGGCCAGCGCCTTGGCGATCTCGACCATCTGCCGGCGCGACAGCGGCAGGTCCTTGACCAGCGCCAGCGGATGGATGTCGGAGGCGCCGGCGCGGGCGAGCGCCTCTTCCGCCATGCGCCGCTGCGCCTTGCGGTCGATCATGCCGAAGCGCTTCGGCGGATCGGAAATGACGATGTTGTCGGCGACGCTCAGCTCCGGGATGAGCGAGAGTTCCTGGAAGATGCAGACAATGCCGGCCTGATTTGCCGCTGCCGGCGATGCGAAGCTCACCTCACTGCCATCGAGCATCATGCGGCCCTCGTCCGGCGCGACGACGCCCGCCATCACCTTGATCAGTGTCGATTTGCCGGCGCCGTTTTCGCCGAGGATGGCGTGGATGCTGCCGGCCGTGACCGTGAGATCGGCCTTTTCCAAGGCCCGAACGCCGCCATAGCGTTTGGATATGCCTTCCATGCGGAAGAGCGGAGCCGCGCCGTCCATCAGCCCTCCCCAGGCCAGTTCGCGATTGGCATCATGCGGCCGGCGCCGCGGAAGCCGCGGCGCCGGAAGATCAGGCTACTTGTTTTCCTTGGTCTGGCCCATGATTTCCTGGGCGGTGAAATTGATGCCACAGGTGGGGAAGGAATTGCCGACGAAGAAATTGTCGGACTGGTCGGGGAAGTAGTCTTGGCCCGCCTTGAAGTTCGGATCCTCGACGATCGCCAGCGGCAGCTTGACCGACTGCGGCACGACATTGCCTTCGAGGGCTGCGATCGCCGTCTTGATGGCGACCGCGACCTGCGCCGGGCCGGTGCCGGCCGACGAGCACTTCAGCCCATCACCGGCATGGGCCGCGCAGAACTTGCGGAAGCCGTTTTCCGTCTCGCCGCCGAACGGCACGAACGGATGCTTGGCGTCCATCATCGCTTGCACGATGCCGGTGTCGCCGCCCTGTCCGGTGATGCCGTCGAACGGCCCGCTGGTGGCGATGGCGTCGGCCGTGGCCTTCTGCGCCACGCCGTCGTCCCACTTGCCGACGACCTCGGTGACGCTCCATTTCTTGCCAGACGCGTCGAGCACCTCGTGGATGCCGTTATGGCGGTCGGTATCGACGGAGGTACCGGCGACGCCGCGCACCTCGAGCACCTTGCCGCCGTTCGGCACATGCGCGACCAGCCACTTGCCCCACAATTCGCCGAGGCCCTTCTGGTCGACATTGACGTTGATGGCGTCCTTGGTGTCGAGGATATTGTCGAAGGCGACGAGAACGACGCCGGCTTCCTTGGCGCGCTTGATCACCGGCCCGAACGCGGTCGGGTTCTGGGCGTTGACGACGATCGCGTCAAAGCCGGAATCGATGAAGTTGTTGATCGCCGAAATCTGCGCCGGCACATCCTCGCCGGTCGACACCACCTTGAATTCCTTGAGCTTCTTGGCGACGTCCGGCTGCGCGGCATAGGCCTTGGCCGTCTGGATCATCTGGATGCGCCAGGTATTGGCGATATAGCCGTTGGCGAGCGCGATGCGGTACGGTCCATCCTTCTTGGGGAATTTGAAAAATTGGGTGTCGGCCGACCAGGGCGCGAAGCAGTCCGGCTCGGCCGCCGGCCCCTTCACGATTTCCGGATCGGCGATCGCCGAAGAGCTCAGCATGACGAATGCAGTGGCGGCAATGACGCCGCCAACGAGTGACTTGATCATCGGTATTCCTCCCAGTTGCAGTTCTGCTTGTTGATGGCTTCCTGGCGCTGTCGGCCGGCACCTCCTGCCAGTCCGATGCGCTTCCGGGGCGACTGCGCCGTCCCCCTTTTCGTCCTCCCCTCGCCCCTGCAGGCGGCTTAAAGAACTATCATATTATACATAATAAACAAGTATGAACTGTTACTTATGTATAATAAACAGGTCTACACTGCGCCCCGGAAAACCCCACAGGTGGAATGGTAGCGCTACCATTCCGTAGTGTAAACCGGCATTCGCACAGTCGCCTCTGCGTGTTTCAACGCGCGGTGCTCTCCCGGCGCATGAGCTCGAAACCGAGATCGACGATCCGCTGCTCAGGGCGGTTTCCGGCAATCGCGGCCAATGCCATGGCGACGGCGCGCCTGCCGATTTCGTAGCGATGCGTGCGAACGCTGGTGACCGACGGGAAAGCCGTCTGCATCATGTCGAGGTCGTTGAAGCCGGCGATTCCGATGGTCTTCGGCACCGCGATCGCCGCGCGGTGGCACTCGAACAGAACGCCAAGCGCGATATCGTCATTGTTGCAGAAGACGCCGTCGAGCGACGGCATCTTCGCCAGCGCATCGCGGAAAAGCTCGCGGCCGAGCGTCACGCTGGACAGCAGCGGCGTGGTGGTGACCAGGCGGGGATCGAACAGGCCCGCCGCCTCCATTGCCGCGCGATAGCCGGCAAGGCGCCGTTGCGAGCGTGGATCCATGCGCGCGCCGATGAAGCCGATCCGCCGGCAGCCGACCTCGATCAGGTGCTCGGTCGCCGTTCGGCCACCGTCGAAATGCGAGAAGCCGACCAGCATGTCGACCGGATCCGGTCCGGTTTCCATCACCTGCACCACCGGGCAGCCGGCCGTCTCCAGCAGCTTTCGCGACAACGGCGTCTGGTCGATCCCGGCCACGATCAGCGCCGCCGGCCGCTGCGGGGCAAAAACCTGCAGTAGCCGCTCTTCCTCCAGGCCCGAGTAATGCGTGTTGCCGAGTTGGATGCGGAACGGGCTGTCCGAAAGGCTGTCATAGATGCCGCGCACCACTTCGGCAAAGACGCTGTTGGTGAGCGACGGCACCAGCACGCCGAAGACCTCCGCCCGCGCCGAAGCCAATGCGCGCGCGTTGGGATCCGGCACATAGCCGAGTTCGTCGACAGCGTCCTGTATCTGCCGGCGCAGATCCTGCGAAACCCGCCCAGGCTCGCGCAGCGCGCGCGACACGGTGATCGCGCCGACGCCGGCTTTGCGCGCCACGTCTGCAATGGTGGGACGGCCGCCGCCGCGTCGCGATCGCGGCCCCGTCACCACCTTGCCCCCGCACGTTCGGCGCGCCGCCGCGGAAAGAAGATCGGCACCCTTGTCATTGCGCCACCCGGCCCGTTCTGCCTCGGCCCTGGGGTCGCGCACGTGTCCGCCATTGTCAAGCAGTCAGGCCGCGGCGGCCGCGCTACGGCTGGCCTTCCACTGGAGCAGCATGATCGCCGCGAGATTGACCAGGTTCCACGCGATGCCGTTGAGGAATGCGGCGGCATAGGAGCCGGTGAGATCGTAGATCCAGCCCGACATCCAGCCGCCGACCGCCATGCCGAAGATCGTCGCCATCAAGACGATGCCGACCCGTTGGCCGGCTTCCTTGGCCGGCATGTAGTCGCGCACGATGATGGCATAGCAGGGCACGATGCCGCCTTGCGACAGGCCGAACACCAGCGAGACCACATAGAGCGAGGCCAGCCCGTCAAAGGGAATGTAGAACAACAGCGACAGGCATTGCAGCGCCGAGCCGATGATCAAGGTTTTCACCGCGCCGATGCGATCGGCGAGGAAGCCTGAGCCAATGCGGCTGACAACGCCCGCCGCCAGCATGATCGACAGCATGTCGGCGCCGCGCGCCACGCCGTAGCCGAGATCCATGCAATAGGCGACGATATGCACCTGCGGCATCGACATCGCCATGCAGCAGCCGAAGCCGGCAACGACCAGCAGCATCTGCAGCGCCGCCGGCGACAGCGAGATCGGCTGCGCCGGCCGGCCTCCCGGCGAGCCTTGGGCGGCCTCGCGCGGCGCGCCGCGCTTGAGCAAAAGCACCAGCGGCACCATTGTGGCGAGGCAGAAGATGCCGATCGCGGCATAGGTGAAGCGCCAGCCTTCGCCTTGCATGACATAGGGCATCACCGTCGGCCAGACCGCTCCAGCAAGGTAGCTGCCGGATGCAGCCGCCGTCACCGCGACGCCGCGGCGGCGGTTGAACCAGTGCGAGATGTCGGCGATCAACGGGCCGAAGATCGCCGAGGTGCCGACGCCGATCAGCAGCCCTTGGACAAGGGTGAACGCAAGGATCGAGGTCGTCAGCGAGGCGAGCAGGAAGCCCGCGCCGAGCGCCATCGCCGAGACGAGCGCCGGGATCCAGTAGCCCATGCGGTCGATAGCGCGTCCGACCAGCACATTGCCGGCGGCGAAGCCGACCATGGTCGCGGTATAGGGCATCGAAGCCGCGGCGCGGTCGAGGCCGAATTCAGCCTGCACGGCGGGCAGAACAACGACCACCGCCCACATGCCGGCGCCGCCGATCGTCGACAAAAGCATCGAGATGCCGAGCCGCGTCCATGCGTAGGTGCTGTCGACGCCGGGGCCACTCGCCCGGCTGGAGACGGTTGTTGTCAAGGCGTTTCCAGTCCGCGATTCTCTAAGATCGGGCGGTTTCACCCACTATCGGCGCATTTCCTGTGCCGAGCAGCGCCACAAGGTACAAATCCGTGGCTCCAGCAATCGGGAACCGGTCATGCTGTCTGGAGTTGTGAACTTAAGGCGCGTCGCGCAGAAACGTGTTTAAGCGATGCCCGTTAAGTCCCTGTTTTGACGCATGTCATTGCCCCAAAGCCGCTGCGCGCTTTTGGGCGACACGCATCAGGAAGGAGTTACGCCATGACCGCCAGGAAAAAATGGTCGGCCGAAGTGACCAAGCACAGCGATGCGCTGGATCTCGAGGAGCACGTCTTCGAATCCGACGATGCGAAGAAGATCGCCGCCTCGCTGAAGCGCTCGGCCGAGCACAGCGACCGCCGCAAGGCAGAGCCGTTCCGGTCCGCAATGTCGATGCTGAATTTCTACATCAACCGCGCCGGCAGAAACCTGCCGGAATCGCGCAAGAGGATCCTGGAAAAGGCCAAGGACGAATTGCGCGTCGCCTTCGGGCGCGAGAGAGAAAACAGCTAAGGCGTGACGAGATTTACGTCAGGCCAGCCGAGCCGCAGGCGGGCGCGAAGCGACCAAACCGGGCGAATTCCGCCCTAGCGCGACTTTATGACGTCGTCGGTATTGGCGAGCAGCTTGCGCACGGCATTGCGCGCGGCATCCGGCCGTTGCAGCCGGATGTTCTTCTCGATCGCCTCGTGCAGCTTCTGGGCGTGCTGCAGGTCGTCCAGCTCGCGCGTTGTGTAGGCGAAGAGATGGTCGAAGGCGGACTCGATCAGGACGCCGAGCGGCACCAGCAGGTCGTTGCCTGAGGCCCGGAGGATGGCGAGGTGGAAGCGCGTGTCGGCGCGGGTACGCTCCTGCAGGCTGGTCGCCTCGCCCATCTCGCGGCAGGCCTGGCTGATCTCGGCCATCTGCTCGTCGGTGCGCCGCATCGCCGCGAAGGCCGTCGCCTCCGGCTCGATGATGTGGCGGAATTCCTGCACCGTCCTCAGAAACACCTCGCGATCCGGCGAGGTCGCGTACCAGGCGAGCACGTCGCGATCGAGCAGGTTCCAGCGTTCCTTCGGCTCGACCCAGCTGCCGATCTTCGGGCGCGATGCCAGAAGGCTCTTGGCCATCAGCATCTTGATCGCCTCGCGCACCGCCGAGCGGCTGACACTGAACGTTTCCGACCATTTCGCTTCGTTGGGCAGGATGGTTCCAGGCGGATAATCGCCACGCACGATCCTAAGGCCGATCTCGCTCGCCAGCGACGCGTGCACGCTGGAGCCCGGGATGCGCGGCGCGTTGGGTCGCCGAACGCCGGCCGAACGCTCGGCGGATGCCGTTTTCGTCGGCCTTTGTTCGCTGTTCGGCTTTGCATCCCGCATATGTCCAGAAAGTCCGGTTTTCGGAAGCTGTCAAGCACGGCAAGCCAGCTTTGCCGCAACGCGCGTGGATGTGCACAGCTCAGCCGGGATTTGGCCCCTCACGCCGCCTTGACGTATTTGCGCCAACTGTGCTCGGGCCGGAAGCCCAGCACGTCACGCGCCTTGCGGTTCGACAGCAGCGTCTCGAATTCACCGAGCTCGGCTTTGACCGGCACGCCGGCATAGAAGCGCTTCAAGAGCTCTGCCGTCGGCAGGTCGGATGAGGTGTCGTCGTTGGCGGCGTTGAACACCTGATAGCCCAGCCCATCCTTCTCGATGGCGCGCAAGGTGATCTGGCCGAGATCGCGGGCGTCGATGTAGCTCCAGGCGATGCGCTTGCGGAAACCCGGATCGGCGAACCATTTCGGAAACAGCGCATATTCATGCGGCTCGATGACGTTGCCGATGCGCAGCGCGTAGATGTCGAATCCGCTGCGCAGCGCGAAAGCGCGCGCCGTCTTCTCGTTGACGATCTTCGACAGCGCATAGCTGTCCATCGGATCGACGTCATAGTCCTCGTCGAGCGGAAAATGCGTCGGGTTGCGCGGCTCGTTGGCGAAGACCAGGCCGTAGGTCGTCTCGCTGGAAGCGATGATCACCTTGCGGATACCGAGCTTCACCGCCGCCTCGATGACGTTGTAGGTGCCCATCGCATTGATGCGGAACACCTCGTTGTCGGGCGTGATCATGATGCGCGGGATGGCGGCGAAATGCACCACCGCGTCGACCGGCTGCGCCCGCAGCGACGGGTCGAATTCGTGCAGCCCCGCATAGCTCGACAGCGCGTTGAACACCTGGCCGCTGTCGGTGATGTCGGTGATCAGCGTGCGCACCTTCGGGTTGTCGAGCGGCTTGGTGTCGATGTTGAGCACCTGACAGCCATGCTCGACCAGATACTGAACGACGTGGCGGCCGGCCTTGCCGCTGCCGCCGGTGAACATGATGCGCTTCGTCATTTTGCTCTCCACATTGCTCGGAAACTATGTGTATTGTCAGACAATATGGCATTCCACAATCGCCTGCCAACCGCGATCCGCGAAAACCTTTTCCGGCAATCGGCCACCGGCCGGCCGCGCCGGCGCCAATCATCAAGAAAGACAGGGACGAAACGACATGACCACCACCGCTGCCCGCGAAAACATCGGTTTCATCGGTCTTGGCCTCATGGGACACGGCATTGCCAAGAACATTGTCGACAAAGGCTATCCGCTCACCTTCCTCGGCCGCAAGAACCGCAAGCCGGCGGAAGACCTGTTGGGCCGCGGCGCCAAGGAAGCATCAACGTCGCGCGAGGTGGCGGCTGCCTCCGACATCGTCTTCATCTGCGTCACCGGCTCGCGCGAGGTGGAGGCGATCATCCGCGGTCCCGGCGGGCTGAAGGAAGGCCTGAAGAAAGGCTCGGTTGTCGTCGATTGCTCGACATCCGATCCGGTCTCCACAGTAGCGCTCGCAGCCGAGCTCAAGGCACTCGGCGTCGACTATGTCGACGCGCCGCTCAGCCGCACGCCGAAGGAGGCGTGGGAAGGCACGTTGGACGCCATGGTCGGCGCGCCCGACGCGGTGTTCGCACGGCTGAAGCCGGTCCTCGAAACCTGGGCCGGCCGCATCGTCCATATCGGCGATACCGGCGACGGCCATCGCATGAAGCTGCTCAACAACTTCATTTCGCTTGGCTACGCGGCGATCTATTCGGAGGCGCTGGCGCTGGCTGAGAAGGTCGGCATCTCGCCGCCGCGCTTCGACAGCGTAATCCGCAACGGGCGCATGGATTGCGGCTTCTACCAGACCTTCATGCGCTGGACGCTGGAGGGCGACCGCGACGCGCACAAATTCTCCATCGCCAATGCCTTCAAGGATTTGACCTATCTGGAGTCGATGGCTGGTGCTGCCGGCATTGCCAACCCGCTGGGCAACGCCACCAAGAACTCATTCGCGACTGCCTTCGCCGCCGGGCCGGCCGAGCAGTATGTGCCGATGCTGGCCACCCATATCGGCAAGCTCAACGGCGTCGACCTGATGCCGACCAAGGACGGCGTGAAGCAGAAGATCTGAAGGCCCCGAAAGGCCGGCCTGGCCTTACCGCCGCGACAGCTCGATCACCTCGTCGGTGTTGGCGAGCAGCTTGTGCACCGCGCTCCTGGCGGCTGCCGGGCGCTGCAGTCGGATGTTCCGCTCGATTGCTTCGTGCAGTGACTGAGCCCGCCGCTGGTCGCTGTGCTCGCGCGTGACGAAGATGAATAGGTGATCGAGCGCCGATTCGATCAGCACGCCGAGCGGTACCAGGAGGTCGTTGCCCGAAGCTCTCAGGATGGCGAGGTGGAAGCGTGTGTCGGCCCGGGTGCGCTCCTGCAGGCTCGTGGCTTGGCCCATCTCCCGGCAGGCCTGGCTGATCTCGGCCATCTGCTCCTCGCTCCGCCGCAAGGCGGCGAAGGCGCTGGCCTCCGGCTCGATGATGTGACGGAATTCCTGCACGGTCTTGAGGAAAACCTCGCGATCGGGCGACGTCGCGTACCAGGCAAGCACGTCGCGGTCGAGCAGGTTCCAGCGTTCCTTCGGCTCGACCCAGCTGCCGATCTTCGGGCGTGATGCCAGAAGGCTTTTCGCCATCAGCATCTTGATCGCCTCGCGCACCGCCGAGCGGCTGACATTGAAGGTTTCCGACCATTTGGCTTCGTTGGGCAGAATGGTTCCAGGCGGATAATCGCCGCGCACGATCCGCAGCCCGATTTCGCCGGCCAGCGAGGCATGGACGCTTGAACCTGGAACCCATGCCATGTCAGGCCGGCGAACAGTTGCGGCCGGGCTGGCGGCTGGCGCCCCTGCCCTGGCGGATCGCTTCCTTGCTTTCTCGTCCGACATCGACGTTCCAATGTGGCGATAAACTGTGCGGGGAACCGTCTGTTGCTTTCGTGCCCGCCGGTCGCTTCGCCGAAAAATACACGCCATGGGCGCGTCAAAGCCGGAGCCTCACGCCCCGACAATGCTGCTTCATCCGTTATCTTGAAACGATGAGGCGGGGCGCCCACAAGCGAGCACCCCGCGATCGAAGCCTACTTCTGGATGCAGGTGTCGACCGTATCCTTGGTGCATTCGTCAAGGCCGGTGAAGACCGGGTCGTCGACCTTCTTGCCCTCGACCAGGTCAATCATCACCGACGGCGCCTTGTAGCCCATCTCGAACGGGCGCTGGCCGACCAGAGCCGTCACCAGGCCATCCTTGGCGATAGCCACTTCGTCGCCGATCGTGTCGGCGGCGCCGATGACGAACTCGTTGCTGGCGATCTTGTCGGCCATCGGCTTGAACAGGTCGCGGTAAGGCTGCGGCGCGCCGAACAGCGGCCAACCACCCTCGATTGCGAAAGCATCGAGCTTGGGATTGGCGGCAAGGATGTCGGTCATCGCCTGCACGCCCTTGGCGCCATCGTCATTGGTGAACACCGGGCATCCCGCCACCTCGGTCCAGCCGCCTTCGCCGGCCAGCGCCGCAAGTCCTTCCTTGCCGCTGAGCGCGTCGCGCGTGCCTTGGGCGCGGCGCAGGATGTTGTCGGCTGCGGGGTTGCCTTCGATCAGGCAGACCGTGCCGCCGTTCGGCTTGGCCTTCTTGATGTACTCACCGATCTTGTGACCCATCAGATAGTTGTCGGTGCCGAGATAGGTCTTGCGCAGCGCTGCATCTTCCTTGGCAAGGTCGGCGTCGACGGTCATGATCGGGATCGACGGATTGGCGCTCTTGATCGTCTGCGCGATCAGCGGAGCGTTGGACGGCGAGATCGCCATGGCGACCGTATCCGGCTTGCTCAGCATGTCCTGCACGATCTGGGCCTCGCCGGCTTCGTCCGAGGTCGATGCCGGGCCGGTGTAGAAGCACTCATATTCCGAGCTGGCGTTTTCCTTGTTCCACTTCTCGCAGCCCTGGTGGATAGCCTCGAAGAACGGATTGTCGAGACCTTTCACGACGATGACGAGCTGTTTCTTGGCCAAAGCCGGCCCGGCGCCAAACGCCATGACGGCGGCAGCGGCGAGCAAAAGTGATTTCCTCATTTCAGTCCTCCCTTGAAACAGACGGGCACGACGTGCCCGCCACACAGATCAGCCCGGTGCCGGATGACAGAGGATCGCTTCGCGAGCGCTCGTGCCGCCAGGCCAGGCCGATAAGCATTTCCAGATGCGGCCCGAGCCGGTGAGGCGGACACAGCCGCCGCCAGGCCCTCGACCGATTAACCTTCGCCGACACCGCCCGGCGAACCGGGATCGAGGGATCGGCTTAATCTTCCTCCGATACTTAGCTAATCTCGGCGGGCCGCCAACGTCAATCCTATTTGTCCTACAAAACAGATTTTTGGATAAAATCCTTTTCAATTCATCCGACAATTGATTGACGCCCGGACGGCCATTGCGTAAATGGCATGAACATCGCTGTGTCCCGGGAGGAGCCGGGAGAGCGAGGCCGCGGCAGCGCCGCAGGCTCGAAAACGGGGAGGCATGAAGGCTGGTGGCGGTTCTCGAACTCACCAACATCTCGAAGCATTTCGGCGCCATCCAGGCGGTGAACGATGTTTCGTTCACGCTGGAGGCCGGCCAGGTCGTCGGGCTGATGGGCGACAACGGCGCCGGCAAGTCGACGCTGGTCAAGATGATCGCCGGCAATTTCCGACCGAGCCACGGCACCATGCACATGGATGGCAAGGATCTGATCCTTCACAAACCAGTGGAAGCCCGCCAGCACGGCATCGAGATCGTCCATCAGGATCTGGCGCTCTGCAACAATCTGACGGCCGCCGCCAATGTCTATCTCGGCCGCGAGCTGCGCCGCGGCGTCGGCCCTTTCCGCATTCTCGACTATGCCGCCATGTACAAGCGCGCCGGCCAGATCTTTGCCGAGCTGAAATCCGAGACGCGGCCGCGCGACCTCGTCAAGCAGATGTCGGGCGGCCAGCGCCAGGCGGTGGCAATTGCCCGCACCATGCTGTCGCAGGCCAAGATCGTGCTGATGGACGAGCCGACGGCGGCTATCTCGGTCAGGCAGGTCGCCGAAGTGCTCAACCTGATCCGCCACTTGCGGGACCAGGGCATCGCCGTGGTGCTCATCAGCCACCGCATGCCGGACGTCTTCGACGTCGCCGATCGCGTCATCGTCATGCGGCGCGGCAGGAAGGTCGCCGACAAGGCGATCGCCTCGAGCTCGCCCGAGGAGGTCACGGGCCTGATCACCGGCGCCATCGAGCAGGTATCATGAGAGTGGCGGGTCCGGAATTTCGAAGCTTTGAATTCGCCGTGCCGGCGCTTTTGGCCACCGGCGTGAGAGGTCGATAATGGCAGTCACCCTTGACCAGACGATCGCGCAGAAGCAGCACACCTTTATGTCGCGGCTGTTTGCCACCCAGACCTTCTGGGTGGTGATTGCGGTCATCCTCGCCTGCCTGTTCCTGTCGTTTGCCACCGATTCCTTCGCCACCCCGAAGAACCTCTACAACATCACTCGCAACGTCACCTTCGTCGCCATCATCGCGCTCGGCATGACCTTCGTCATCATCACCGGCGGCATCGACCTTTCGGTCGGCTCGGTGCTTTGCCTGTGTTCGATGATATTGGCCGTCACCATGCATGCCGGTTACAGCATCGAGATCGGTATTGCCGCCGCGGTCGCGACGGCGCTGATCATCGGCGCCTTCAACGGGATTCTCATCGCCTATCTCGGCTTTCCGCCCTTTGTGGTGACGCTCGGCATGCTGTCGGTCGCCCGCAGCCTCGCCATGGTCGCCTCCAACAACACCGTCGTCTTCCAGTTCGGACCCGATCACGACAAGCTGCTCGCGCTCGGCGGCGGCGCCTGGGTGTTCGGCATCGCCAATCCGGTGCTCTACATGATCCTGCTGGCGCTGATCACCGGCTTCATCCTGCGCTGGACGAAATTCGGCCGCCACATCTTCGCTATCGGCGGCAACGAACATGCGGCGACGCTGACCGGTGTTCCGGTGCGCCAGATCAAGGTCGCGGTCTACATGATCTCGGCGCTGTCGGCTGGTCTCGCCGGCATCATCCAGACCGGCTGGCTCGGGGCCGTCACCACCAATCTCGGCAACGGCATGGAACTGCAGGTGATCGCCGCCACCGTCATCGGCGGCGCCAATCTCGCCGGCGGCGTCGGCACCGCCTTCGGCGCCATCGTGGGTGCTGCTCTCATCGAGGTGATCCGCAACAGTCTCGGCCTGCTCGGCATCAATGCTTTCTGGCAAGGCACCTTCATCGGCGGCGCCATCCTTCTGGCCGTGCTGTTCGACCGCATCCGCAACTTCCGGCGCAGTGACTGAGAACGGATTGCGATTTGGCTCTGGCCCGATTGGTGCCTATCGCTCAGTCTGAAAATCCGCCCGGACAGTCGGTGCGAAGCACCCGTCTTTCCTGCACGCCTTGACGGGACCAGACCCCGACCGCACAATCCCCGGGCAGGCGAAGGGTGGCCAGTCGCTTGCGGGAGGATACCGATGACGGAAGCGATCAGGCTCTACTGGGGCCGGTTCGGACATGTTTCTGTCCTGAATGTCGCCAACGACTTCGTCACCCATGCCCATGGCGAGGCGCATCTCATCATCTGGCTGGAAGGCACGGCCGGCGAAATGACCATCGGCCGCGAGACGGTGCGGTTGGGACCGGGGACCGCCGCCGGTATCAACTCCTTTCAACCGCACAGCCATGCCCTATCGCATGACGGCAGACCGGGCCTTTTCCTCGCCTTCTACATCGATCCCGACTGGGCGCGCCGGCGCCGCGATCTGCCCTCGTCGGCGCCGCTGTTCGCGCAAGCGGCAATCACGCTGGAGCCGTGGCTGCATCAGGCTGCGGCGAACCTGCTCGATCACCTGACCGACAATGAGAGCATCGACGACGTCGCCAATTATGAGATCGAGCGTTTCATCGACAGCGTGCTCGATGCGGCCGATGCGTCGGCGCCCCACGCAGCGCGTGCCCGCGTGAACACGATGCTCGATTTCCGTGTCCGCAAGGCGATCCAGTTGATGAAGGCCAATGTCTGCGAGCGCATCTCCTTCGACGACGTGGCGCGCAGTGTCGGCTTGTCCCGTCCGCATTTCTTCGCGCTGTTCAAGGAACAGACCAACCTGACGCCGAACGTCTACTGGAACACGCTGCGCATGGAGGAAGCCGTGCGCCAGCTGCAATGGTCGCAGGAGCCGCTGATCTCCGTCGCCTGCAATCTCGGCTTCACCACCCAGGGCAATTTCTCGCGTTTCTTCCGCGACCATGTCGGCGTGCCGCCGACGCTCTACCGCGAAGCGGCTCGCGCAGTGTCCTGAGCGCCTCGAGGGCCGAGCAGCCAGCTGTTTTTCCGACTGATTGATAGGCCCGCTAGACGCATTGATAAGCGCCGGATCACCGGCCGTCCTAGCCTTGTCCCATCTTTTGCGAGGGAACGAGCTTATGGCGAAAGTCAGCATCTCCAGCGTCATCGACGCGCCGGTCGAGCAGGTCTGGGCGCGTATCCGCGACTTCAACGGCCTGCCGAGCTGGCATCCGCGCATGGTGGAAAGCCACATCGAGGACGGCAAGGACGCCGCCACGATCGGCTGCGTGCGCAACTTCCAATTGGTCAGCGGTGCGCGGCTGCGCGAGAAACTGCTCGACTTCTCCGACGAGAATTTCCTGGTCAGCTACGCGATCCTCGAGACGCCTCAGCCGATCACCAACCACAAGGCAACGCTGCAATTGCGCCGCGTGACCGACGGCAACCGCACCTATGCCGAATGGACCGCGAGCTTCGACGCAGCTCCCGAGGAAGCCGACAAGCTGGCCGAAGGCATGGGCGCCAATGTCTTCCAGGGCGGCTTCAATGCCCTGAAGAGCCATTTTGCCGGTCAGACTGAGGATCGGAGGAGCGCGTCATGAGCCTTGCGCTGCAGACCTTCTCGACGGTGAAAGACGCCAATTCGGCTCTGCAGGCGTCGGGTACGCGCTATCTCGGCGGCGGCACGTTGGTCGTTCGCGCCGCCAACGAGGGTGACGTCTCTGTTTCCAGCCTCGTGCGCGTCACCGAGCCGAGCCTGTCGCAAATCACCATTTCTGGCGGCAAGGCGCGGATCGGCGCCTCGGTCACCATGGCGGCGATCGCCCGCCATCCCGAGCTTGGCATGATCGCGCCTGCCGCGCGAGCCGTCGGCGGCCCGGCGATCCGCAACATGGCGACCGTCGGCGGCAATCTGTTTGCCCCCGCCCCCTACGGCGACTTCGCCGTGGCGCTGCTCGCGCTGGATGCCTCGGTTGCGACCGAGGACGGCGAAATGCCGATCGAGACTTTCCTGGCGGGCCGTGACACCGGCCGCGCTGTCGTCACCGCTGTGGGCTTTTCGTTGCCCAAGGCAGAAACCTTCCGCTTCCTCAAAGTGTCGCGGGTCAAGCCGAAAGGCGTCTCGGTGCTGAGCATCGCAGCGCTCCTGCAGCGCACGGCGGACGGCGCCGTGACCGCCGCACGCATCGCGCTTGGCTGCATGGCCGATCGGCCGATACGGGCCAAGGCGGCGGAGAAGGCGCTGCTCGGATGCAAGCTCACGCCCGAGGAGATCGCGCCGGCGCTTGCCGTTGCCGGCGAAGGCATCACACCGGTCACCGACCCGATCGCCAGCGCCTGGTATCGCGCGGAGGTGCTGCCGGTCCATCTCGGCCGGCTGCTCCTCGGTTGATGCTTGTCGCCCAAAAGTGCGCAGCGCTTTTGGGATAACGACAAGCACGAAAGCAAGTCCGTGGGGGACGCGCGTCTATCCGGTTCATCCGGGCAGGCGCGCAAGGAGGAAGAATGGCGAAGGTACCTGTCCAATTCACGCTCAACGGCTCGGAAAAGGCCGAATTTGTCGAGAGCGGCACGACGCTGCTCCATGCGCTCAGGGACAAGATCGGCGACACCTCGCCGAAAGGCGGCTGCCATCAGGGCACCTGCGGCGCCTGCTCGGTCATCATCGACGGCGAGTTGAGGCTCTCCTGCCTGACGCTGGCCGAGACCTGCAACGGCGCCGACATCAAAACGACCGCAGGACTTGCCGAAGGCGGCATGCTGCATCCGCTGCAGCGCGCCTTTCTCGATGCCTTCGCAACGCAATGCGGTTTCTGCACGCCCGGCATGATCATGGCCGCCAAGGTGCTGCTCGACCGCATGCCGAACCCCAGCCGCGAGGATGTGGTCGAAGCGCTCTCCGGCAACGTCTGCCGCTGCACCGGCTACGAGCCGATCATCCAGGCGGTGCTGACTGCCGCGCGCGCCAATTCGCAGAACGCCGCCTGAGGACAAAGCCATGGAACTGCGCAAGAGCTATTTCGCCGATGTCCGCAAAGACGGCCTCAACGAGATCGGCCAGCCGCGGCCGCGGCTCGATTCCCCTGGACATGTCACCGGCAAGACCGCCTATTTCGCCGACCGCAATTTTCCCGGCATGCTGCATCTGAAGATGGTGCGCAGCCCGCATCACCATGCCCGCATCCGCTCGATCGACACCTCCGAGGCGGAAAAGCATCCGGGTGTGGTCAGGGTGTTGACCGCCAAGGACGTACCGCACAACGTCTACACCATCCTGATCCTGATCCAGATCGGCCCCGAGGACGAGACGGTACTTGCCGACGGCAAGGTGCGCTGGAAGGGCGAGGCGGTTGTTGCCGTGCTGGCCGAGACCGAGCGGGCGGCGCAGGAAGCCGCCGCCAAGGTCAAGGTCGACTACGAGGTGCTGCCGGCCGTCTTCGACATGGAGGAAGCGCTGAAGCCCGGCGCCCCGATCGTCAACGAATATCACGGCCAGAACTATTACCTCTATGACAGCGGTGAGTGCCGCAAGGTGCGCTTCGGCGACGTCGAGGCAGGCTTCGCTCAGGCGGACCACATCCTCGAACAGAGCTACCAGTCCTCGCCGATCGAGCACGCGCCGACCGAGACGACGGGTTGCGTGGTCGCGCCCGAGGGCAATGACCGCTTCACCTGCTACACCAACACGCAGGCGATGTTCTTCACCCTCGACAACGCCTCGATCATCCTGCAGATGCCGGGCAGCAAGCTGCATTTCGTCGGCGGCACGGTCGGCGGCGGATTCGGCGGCAAGGTCGACGTCATCGTCGAGCCGATCGCCATCCTCGCTGCGAAGCTAACCGGACGCCCGGTCTGTTTTATCTATAGCCGCGAGGAGGAGATGCAGGTTTCGTCACCCCGTGCGGCCGAGAAGGTCGTCATCAAGGACGGCGTCATGAAGGACGGCCGCATCGTTGCCCGCAAGGTGACGGGCTACACCGACGCCGGCGCGTATTCGCGCCACTCGCCCTACGGCGCGCAGAAGGGTGCCGCGCATTATCCCGGGCCCTACACGATCCCCAATGTCTGGATCGACACCTACTGCGTCTACACCAACCGCACCCCCTCCTCCGCCATGCGCGGCTTCGGCGTAACCATCGGCGATTTCGCGCTGGAGGTGCAGATGGACAAGCTGGCGCGGCTGATCGGCATGGACCCGCTCGAATTCCACTTCATCAACGCCTACCGCGACGGCGACATGAAGGCGCATCGCCAGCCGACCGAGGGTGCCGCGCTGATCGAGTGCATGCAGGAAGCCTCGCGCGCCGCCAACTGGCCGGTGGCGGAAAAATACATGGCGATATCCTCCTACGGAAAGGGAGAGTGAGATGGCGATACGGCGCGGACGCGGCGTCGCCGCTATCAACTATCCGACCGGCATGAACCTTGGCGGCGACCCGACCCAGGCGCTGGTCCATTCGACGCCGACCGGCAATTTCATGGTGACGCTGTCCAGCGTCGATCTCGGCCAGGGCATGAAGCAGATCATGGCGCAGATCTGCGCCGAGACGATCGGCGTGCCGACCGACCGCGTCGTCGTCGACACCGCCGACACCGATACCGGCCCGCACTGCATGGGCACCTTCGCCTCGCGCGGCACGCACCGCGCCGGCAACGCCGTCATCCAGGCGGCTAGGGAAGCCCGCCAGGTGATGCTGGAAGTCGCGGCAGAGGAGCTGGAGGTGAACGCCTCGGACCTTGAGACCGACGGCCAGGGCAACATATTGGTGAAGGGCGCGCCGCAGAAATCGATGTCGATCTTCGATGTCGCGCTGTCGGCCCACTTCAAGCGCGGCCGCTCGATCTCGGGGCGCGGCATGTTCTTGATTCCGCGCTCCTATCCGGAGAAAGAGACCGGCGCGATGAAGCCCTCGACCTGCTACGCCCATGCCTGCACGGTGGCCGAGGTCGAGGTCGACGACGAGACCGGCGAGGTGACGGTGTTGACAGTGAAAAACGTCTTCGAGATCGGCCGCGCGCTGAACCCGAAGATGGTCGAGCAGCAGCTCGTCGGCGGCTCCTGGATGGGCATCAGCCACGCGCTCTATGAGACGACCGAGCCCTACTATCCGAACCGCGACCATGGCGGCACCGACTTCAACCAGTATCTGATGCCGGGGCTAGGCGATCTTGCCGAGACCGAGATCATCGTGCTGGAGCGTCCCTCCGCCGACGGCCCGTTCGGCGCCAAGGGGCCGGGCGAGATGTGCGCCAACCCGCAGATCCCGGCGATCGCCAACGCCGTCTTCGACGCCGTCGGCGTGCGCATCGACGCGCTGCCGATCACGCCGGAGCGCATCCTGCGCGCGCTGAAGGCGCAGGCCGCGGGCTGAGCGGAAGATGACCCGCGTCAACACAGAACAGATCGCCGCCTCACCGGAGGCGGTGGCCGCGAGCCTTGCCGCCTCGCGCTACCTGGCGGACGACAGCCTCGCCACCGCGATCTTCCTGGCGATACGATTGGGCAAGCCGCTGCTGCTCGAAGGCGCGCCGGGCGTCGGCAAGACCGAAGCCGCCAAGGCGGTCGCCGAATTGCTCGGCCGCGAGTTGGTGCGGCTGCAATGCTACGAGGGCATCGACGCCGCGCATGCGCTCTACGAGTGGAACTACCAGCGCCAGCTGCTAGCCATCCGCCATGCCGGCGAGCACGAGATCGACATCTATGACGACCGTTTTTTGATCGCCCGTCCGCTGCTACAGGTTTTGCGCGCGCCGGACCGGCGCGTGCTTCTGGTCGACGAGATCGACCGTTCCGACCATGAGTTCGAAGCGCTGCTGCTCGAATTCCTCTCCGACTTCCAGATCAGCATTCCGGAACGCGGCACGATCCGCGCCGCAACGCAGCCCATCGTCATCCTGACCTCGAACCGCACCCGCGAGCTGGCCGAGGCGCTGCGCCGGCGCTGCGTCTACCACTGGATCGGCTATCCCGATGCCGCGCGCGAGGCCGAGATCATCATGCTGCGCGCGGGCGACGTGGCGGAAGCCACCGCGCGCGCGGTGGCGAATGCCGTGCAGGAAATCCGCGCCCGCCCGCTGGCGAAGCCGCCGGGCATCGCCGAAGCCGTCGAATGGGCGAATGCCGCGACCATCCTCGAAAAGGGAGGCAGCCCATGGCCGGAAGCCTTCCGCCGCGCCATCGGCGTGCTGATCAAGGACGAGGAGGACCTGTCCTCGATCGCGCCGGAGCTGGGGAGGATTGTCGAGGAGGCATTGGCGTGATGCGTGATCTCAACAATCCCTTCTCCCCGTTCACGGGGAGAAGGTGCCCCGAAGGGGCGGATGAGGGGCAGCGCCATACTGGGCAAAGCTTGGCGCCGCCCCGCCTCCCGGCATCCTCTCCCCGTGGACGGGGAGAGGAGAGCTTGCCCCGCGCCGCCGCGCCCTTTCTCGCCTTCGCCAGGCTGCTGCGCCGGCACGGCTTTGCCATCGCGCCGGAGCAAGTGACCGCCTTCATGCAGGCGGTGACGCTGCTTGGGCCGCGCTCGATGAACGACATCCGCGAAGCGGCGCTTGCGACGCTCGCGCCCCCGCCGGATCGCCGCGGCGAATTCGAGGCGCATTTCCAAGGCTTTTTCTATGGCGGCGCCAAGCCTTCGGTCGAAGGCGAAGAGGATGATGAGATCCGCGTCAAGGATGATCGCGGGACGCGTGAAGAAGAAAGCCAGGCCGTTCGCCAGGAGAAAGGCGGCGAGCTGTCCTCGGCGCTCGAGCAACTGAGCAGTCGCGATTTCCGGCAAGACACCGATGGCCTTAGTTCATTCCGCCGCCGGCTGGCGTCCGCCCTGCCCGCCCGCCGCTCCTTCCGCACCGCGCGCACCCGCTCGCGAGGCACGCTCGACCTCAGGCGCTCGCTCAGCGAAATCGTCAGCGCCGATGGCGACATTCCCTCGCCGCTGCTGCGCCGCCGGCAGACCGTGCCGCGCAAGCTCCTGCTGCTCATCGATGTTTCCGGCTCTATGAAGCTGCACACTGCCGACTACCTCAAGCTGGCGCATGCTGCAGTGCAAGGCGCCGACCGTGCCGAAATCTTCACCTTCGGCACCCGGCTCACCCGCATCACCTCGGCGCTGCGCGTCCGTAATCGCGACCAGGCGCTGGCCCGCGCGGCAGCCCTGGTCGACGACTGGGACGGCGGCACCCGCATGGGGCCGGCGCTGCTTGCCTTTCTCTCGGTGCCGCGCTTCTCGGCCTTCGCGCGCGGCGCGGCGGTGGTGATCCTGTCGGATGCGCTGGAACGCGGCGACCATTCCGACCTCGAAACCGCGATGCGCCGCCTCAGCGCCCGCGCCTTCCGGCTGTCGCTGGCGACGCCGCTCGCCGGCGACCCGCGCTTCCGGCCGGCAACGACGGCACTGCGTGCCATCCTGCCGGTGCTCGACGACCTGGTCGACGGTTCGTCGGCGAGGAGTCTCTCTGATTTCATTCTGTCGCTCGCCCGCCCCGCTCCGGCGGCCGAAACCATCTGGAAAAGGGTAGCGTGATGCAGAAAGTGATCGACGCGCATTTCCACATCTGGCGCCAGCAGGACCAGCCCTGGCTGGTCGGGCCGATGGTGCCGCGCATCTTCGGCCACTACGAGCCGATCCGCCGCGACTATCCGATCGGCGAGTTTCTCGACGACCAGAAAGGCTCCGGCGTCGAGAAGGCGGTCTATGTCCAGACCAACTGGGCCAAGGAGGATTTCGAGAAGGAAGTCGCTTTCCTGCAGAAGACGGCGGAAGAGACCGGCTGGCCGCACGCCATCGTCGGCTATGCCGACATGACGGTCGACGACGTCCGGCCGCAGATCGACCGGCTGATGAAATACAAGCTGCTGCGCGGCGTGCGCGTGCAGCTGCACTGGCATGAGACCCCCGCCTTCCGCTTCGCCGCTTCGGCCGACCAGGTGATCGATCCCAAGGTGCGGGCCAATGTGGCGCGGCTGAGGGATTACGGCCTGTCCTTCGACCTGCAGCTCTTCCCGGCGCAGATGAAGGACGGCCTGACGCTGGTCGGCGAGAACCCCGAAACCAATTTCATCCTCACCCACGCCGGCATGCTGACCGGCATGGAACCGGAAACGACCGAGGCATGGAAGGCCGGCCTGCGCACGCTCTCGGCGGCGCCCAATTTCTACGCCAAGCTGTCGGGGCTCGGCACTTTCGTGCACCGCAACGACCCGGCATTGATCGCCTACATCATCGACAACGCGATCGATATCCTCGGCAGCGACCATCTGATGTTCGGCTCGAACTTCCCGATCGAGAAGCTCTGGACCAGCCACGCCGAGCTGATCAAGGCGCACCGCGCGGCGGTGGCGAGGCACGGACCTGCGGCGGAGGCGGACATCCTCTGGAATACCGCAGAGCGTGTTTACCGGCCGGTTTGACGGGCGCTCGCCAACAAGCCGCCTCATCAGAGTGCGATATTCCGCTCATATTGACCATTAGAGCGGAATACCGCTTGATTTCCAAATACCCTAACGGACGATCAGCGCCGAGCCTGGCGCGCCGCTATCGGCATGGGCTGGGACACGGCCTCGTTGTCGGAAATTCTGGTCATGACGCGCTGGTTGAACAGCATAAGGCGGAACCAGTCTAGAGCTTATCCAACAAACTTCCGTGTCGCCTCGCCGCCTGTTATGGATGAGCGCGGGCCGGCCGAGGGAAATGCATGAAGCCCATCTATATCGACTACCTCAACGCCCTCGATATCGAGGCGCTGGCGATGACCGACGCCGAGATCATCGGCGCCGTCGAGGCTGGGCTTATCGCGCAAGGCAACGGCCAGACGGTGATCGAGCCGCGCGTCCATCTTGAGCCCGACCCGTCCTTCCACGGCCACTTCAACGTGCTACGCGGCTATGTGGCGCCGCTCGATGCGGCCGGCGTGAAGATCGTCGGCGACTACGTCGACAACTACCTGCACGGCCTGCCGTCCGAATTCGGCATCCTCAACCTCTTCGATCCGCGCACCGGGACGCCGCGCGCCATCCTCGACGCCACCGTCATCACCGACATGCGCACCGGCGCGGTGACCGCCATCGGCGCGAAACATCTGGCGAAAAAATCGTCGAAGGTGCTCGGCCATATCGGCACGCGCGGCACCGCCTACTGGAACGTGCGCCTCCTCGATCACCTCTTCGACTTCGACGAGATCCGCGTCCATTCGCGCCGGCCGGAAAGCCGCAACGCTTTCGCCGCGAAGCTGGCTGCCGACCTCGGCAAGCCGGTCATGGCCGCGGCCGACTGGAAGAGCTGCGTCGAAGGCGCCGACATCGTCGTCGAGGCCTCGCGGCTGCCGGAACCGCAGCCGCTGCTCAAGACCGAATGGATCAAGCGGGGCGCGCTGGTGGTGCCTTATGGCACGATGAGCGCGGTGGAGCTTTCGCTCACCGACATCATGCAAAAGATCGTCGTCGACGACTGGGGGCAGTGCAAGGGCGGCAAGTTCGGCTCGCTGCGCGCCCATGTCGAGACAGGACGGCTGAGCGAGGCGACGCTGCATGCCGAGCTCGGCCAGATCGCGGCCGGCGTCAAAGCGGGCCGGCAAAGCGACGGCGAGACGATCCTGTTCTGGCACCGCGGCCTCTCGCTTTCCGATATCGCGCTGGGCACGGCGATGCTGGCCAAGGCCGCGGAACAAGGCGTCGGCCAGAGGCTGCGCTTCGCATGAGCCCGCTCGTTCTCACCGGCGCCGGCGTCAGCATCGAGGATGTGGCGGCCGTCGCGCGCGATGCATGCAAGATCGAGGTCACGCCCACGGTCGTCGAGCGGCTGGGCAAGGCGCGCAAGGTGCTCGACGAGGCTGCCGCTGGCGGCCAGCAGATCTACGGGCTGAACACCGGCTTGGGCGCCAATCTCGGCACGGCTGTCGAAGGCGATGCCGGCGCCTTCCAGCGCCAGCTTCTCGACGGCCGCGGCGCCGCGGTGGGAAACGCATTGCCTGCCCAGCTCGTGCGCGCGGCAATGTTCGCCCGCATCGCCATGCTTTCAGCCGGCGGCTCCGGCCTGTCGCCGCATGTCTTCGCCGCGCTCGTCGATCTGCTCAACGCCGGCGTCCATCCGGTCATGCCTTCGCTCGGCTCGATCGGCGCCGGCGACCTGGTGCTGATGACGGCGATCGCCCATACGCTGATCGGCGAAGGCGACGCCGACTATCAGAGCAGGCGCATGCCTTCGGGCGCTGACGATGGCGCGCCTCGCCCCGGTCCGCCTGGCGCCGAAGGACGGCCTGTCGCTGATCAACGCCTCGGCTGTTTCCACCGGGGCGGGTGCGCTGGCGCTGGTTGACGCGCTGTCAGCGCTCGAACAGCAGCAGCAGGCCGGTGCATTGACTATGGAGGCCCTCGGCGCCAACCGCGCCATCCTCGATCCGCGCCAACACCAGGCGCGGCCCGCGGCCTGCCAGCAGGTTGCGGCCAAGGCGCTGCGCGAGTTGCTCGCCCGTGACAACCAGCTTGCGCCGACCACCATCCAGGATCCGCTGTCGATCCGCTGCATGCCCTCGATCCACGGCGCGCTGATCCAGGCGATCGACCATGCGCGGCTCGCCGTCGAGATCGAGCTCAACGCCGCCGCCGACAACCCGCTGGTGCTCGTTGATGACGTGCAGGTTTTGTCGACCGGCAATTTCCACACCGCCTCGCTGGCTCTGGCCTTCGAGACGCTGGGCCTGGCGATCGCTCAATGCGCGGCGGCCTCCGCCGCCCGCTTCATCCAGCTCACCGGTTCAACCCGCCACGGCCTGCCGAAATATCTGTCACCGATCGGCGGCGCCTCCGCCGGCTTCGTGCCGCTGCAGAAGACGGTGACGGCGATGCTGGCCGCCATCCGCCACAAGGCCAATCCTGTGATGCTCGACTTCCTGCCCGTGTCCGAGGGCGTCGAGGATCACGCCACACAGACGCCGCTTGCCGTCGCCAAATGCGCCGAGATGATCGCGCTGTGGCGGCGCCTGATCGCTTTCGAGCTGATGGCGGCGGCACAGGCCGTCGATTTGCGCGAAGGCCTCACGCTGGCGCCGGCGACCGGCGTGATTCACGCGGCTGTGCGCACGCATGTGCCGACGCTCAAGGAAGACCGGCCGCTCGGCCCCAATGCCGACGCGCTCCACGCCGTGCTCGCCGATGGGACCTGGCGGGCCTAACGGCGGGCCAACGCTGCTCTTTCAGACCTTTCCGTCCACCTTCTTCATGAAGAGGGTGAGCTCGTCGGGATCCATATGCACGACATGCCTGTCTTCCGGATAGGCGCCGCTGTTGACGTCGGCGACGTATTCGGAAAACGCCGCGATGCGTTCCTGCTGCAGCCGGTCGTATTCGGCGGCGAAGTTGCGATAGACTTTTGAATGCCGAGGCATGTGACCGCGATTGGTGCCGAGGATATCTTCGGCAAACAGATATTGGGCATCGCAGCCCGTGCCCGCGCCCATCGACAGCATGATCAGCGAGGTGCGCTCGGAGATCGCCTTCGCCACCTCGACCGGCACCACCTCTATCTCGGCGCCGATCGCGCCTGCCGACTCCAGCTGCTTCACCGCCTCGAACACTTGCATGGCAGTGTCGGCGGTCTTGCCGACAGCCTTGAAACCGCCGGTCCAGGTCGCGCGGGAAGGAATGAGCCCGACATGACCGATGACGGGAATAGCATCATCGGCCATGCGCTTGATGGTGGCATAGCCGGCGCTGCAATAGACCGCGTCGGCGCCGGCCTTGTAGAGCCGGAACGACCAGCGGACAAAATCGTCCGCGGTGCCGATCTCGAAGAAATTGTCGCCCGGCATGGTGAAGAGGCTGGGTGCTGCATCGCGGTATTGCGGATTGAGCACCAGTTCCGGCGGCACCGAGACGATGTCGATGCCGGCGCGCTCGGCGGCTTCCGCTTCTTCCAGCGTCAGCACGCGCAGCATGGTCAGCTGCCGCTTGCCCTTCATGGCGCGCAGATCGGCTACGGTCGGTCTCTTTCGGCTCATCGGTACATCCCTGTGGTTTTGGCTGAGCGCTTTCAGCCGATATCGATCATCACCTTGCCGGCTTCGACCTTGACCGGATAGGTCTTGAGGTTGACACAGACCGGCGCGCCCTTGGCCTGGCCGGTCTTGTAGTTGAAGCGGCCATTGTGCTTGGGGCATTCGATGATGTCGTCCATGACCAGCCCATCGGCCAGATGCGCCTGCTCATGCGTGCAGAACCCGTCCGTGGCGAAGAACTCGTCGTCCGGCGAGCGGTAGATCGCGAAGGTGCGGCCGCCATGGTCGAAGCGGATCACATCCTCCTCATCCACATCGTCCACAGCGCACGCTTCGACCCAATCCGCCATCTGCTTTCTCCTGACCGGTTCGTGCCGCTGCTACGCGGCGCACAAACCCTATTCCGCGGCAGCCGCCGTCATGTCGACCTCGTGGAACTCGCCGCGATAAGGCTTGGCCGTCGGCGGCAGTTCCCGCTTGAGGTAGTAGTCCTCATATTTCAGCTGCCTGAGCAGCACCGGCCAGACTTCGCGATAGGCATGCCATATCGACGGATTCGGTTCCGGCAGGTCATGCTTGATCAACTCATGCAGCTTCGGCAGCGCGTGATAGGGCACCATCGGGAACATGTGGTGCTCCACGTGGTAGTTCATGTTCCAGTAGATGAACCGGCTGATCGGGTTCATGTAGACAGTGCGCGTGTTGAGCCGGTGGTCGGTGACGTTGTCGGCGAGCCCGATATGCTGCAGCAGGCCGGTCATCACCATGTGCCAGGTGCCGTAGAGACGCGGCAGGCCGATCAGCACCAGCGGTATCCATGACCCAAGCGCGATCGCGACAGCGATCGTCGCGGCATACACGACCATGTGCCAGCGCGCCGCCACAACCGCCTTCCCGTACTCCATCTCCGGGATATAGCTCTTCTCGTCGTCTGACAGCTTGCCGAAGGCCTGGCGCACCAGCGTCGGCAGCGAATAGCGGAAGTCGAGGATGCCGGTGAAGGCCAATGCCGCCTTGATGAGGTCCGGCGGCCGCATGACGGCGATCTCGGCATCGCGGCCGACGATGATGGTGTCGGTGTGGTGGCGCGCATGGCTCCAGCGCCATTGCACGGGATTGCGCATCAGCATGAAGGAGGCGATGTGGTAGACGACATCGCTCATCCAGCGTGTGCGAAACGCCGTGCCGTGGCCGCATTCGTGCCAGCGCGAGTCGCTCGACGAGCCGTAGAGCACGCCATAGACGAACAGGAACGGCACGACCCACCACGTGCCCCAGAACCAGATGATGCCGGCAGCTGAGCCCAGGATCGCGACGATCCAGATGATGGTGTCGCGGATCGCCGGCCCGTCGGAACGCTGCATCAGTTCTTTCATGGTCTTGCGCGGCACGTCGGTGTGATACCACTCGGCCGAGGCAAGCCCGGTCTCGATCGCGAGCCGAGTGCTTTCGCCGACAAGGCTGTAATCGCGCTTCTTTGCCGTCGTCGTCACATTTGCCTCCAATCTTCGCGCACCGCTGGCAATCCGGTCCGCCGGCCGGAGGGCTCGCTATGGATAATTGTCGCGCTCATGCCCTGCCCGCCAGTCTTGGAAACTTGCCGGACGGCTGAGGATAATCCTGCTCGGGTTGGCGGGCGATGGCCGCGATCCTGTCTTCGGCGTCGGCGATCGCCTCCCTGCCGTCGAGAATGCGGAACACCGCGTCATATGCACGGGCTTCGCCATGCTCCAGCCAGATCATCTCGCCGCGCTCGCGCGCCGCAAGGTCGCCGAGCACATGGTGCGTCGAGGGCTCGATGCCGAGCGCGTACTGGCCGGCCTGGAAATTCTGCCACTGGTAGCAGCAGGGCAACTGATCCTTGCGGGTGACGACCTCGAAGCCGAGACCAAGGCGGTCATTGACGATGGCCACCGGCACCTCGCCCTTGTCGTCGGCGCCGAGCTCGTGCTGCCAGACCTGCTCGCTGAAGCCGAGCCGCGGCGCCGGAACGCTGCGATAACCGACCTTCTGCGCCTCGTAGTGCTCGCCGGCATGCGCGGCCCACACCACGTCACGGATCGGCGCCAGATAGCGCGAGCCCTCGTCGAGCAAAGGATGCCCGACATTGACGTGGTAGAAATACATATGCGGGGTGCGGTGGAAACCGTGATTGACGACGCGGTCCGAAACCCGGATCTCGCTGCCCCCGACATCGGCCTCGATCCGGCGGATGAGATGCAAATCCTCGCCGAACACGGTTGCCTGCTGGACGATGCCTTCGGCCCACAGGACGCAGCGGTCGCCGTCCCAGCTCTCGCCATAGCCGGTGAGCCGCGCCGGAATGGTGCCGATGCGCCCATGCAGCGAATGCGTCACCGTCTTGCGGCCCGGATAGTTGTAGTTCTCGGCTGGCACCACGTTGCGGCCGAGTATATGGTCGAGGCCGCAGGTGACGAGCAGGCCCGAGAAGGACCGCCCCCACGCAAAGCCATCCTCGCCCTCATAGTCATGCAACCCCGGATGGCGGAAGCCGCTCGGCGAATGCCAGCCGATCGCCTGCCCCTTGTATTCGCAATCGGCGATGTCGAGAGCGCGGTCGACCAGCGCGGTGAAGCGCAAGCCCGAGCCGGTGCGGAACTCGAGCATGCGGATGCCGCGCTCGACGCCGTCGCCAAGCGTCATCAGCCGTACCCCGCCGAACTGCGACAGCATGCCGGACCGCTCGGAAACCTGTCGTCGCGAAAGCGTCTGGCCGTAAAGCTTCACCATGCCGTCACTGCGCCCTTTTCATCAGGGCCGACATGTCGGCGCCGGTTATCAAGCTTTCGACGGTCAGAAGGTCGGTGTCGGCAACCGTCTGCTCGGCGACGATCTCGCCCCGGCGCATGACGACGATGCGGTCGGCGACCTCGAACACGTGATGGATGTTGTGGGTGATCAAAAGCACCGAGTGCCCGGCCTCGCGCATTTCCTTGACGAAGCGCAGCACGCCATGCGTCTCCTCGACGCCGAGATTGTTGGTCGGCTCGTCGAGGATGATCACTTTGGCGGCGAACTGCATGGCGCGCGAGATGGCGATCGACTGCCGCTCGCCGCCGGACAGCGTGCTGACCAGCGCGTCGGCGTCGAGCTTCTTCGAGATGCCGACCCGCTTCAGCAGCGTCGAGGCGGCATCGCGCAGCTTGGCGAGGTCGAGCGGCGCGAAGACGCCGAGCCATTTGAGATTGACCGGCTCGCGGCCAAGGAACAGGTTGCGCGCGATGCTGAGATCCGGCGCCAGCGAGGTGTCCTGGTGGATGGTCTCGATGCCGAGATCCATCGCCTCGCGCGTCGACCGGATCGAGACCTTCTCGCCGCGCACATAGACGTCGCCGCGATCGATCGGGAAGACGCCTGAGATCGCCTTGATCAGCGTCGACTTGCCGGCGCCGTTGTCGCCGAGCAGCGCCACCACCTCGCCTTCGCTCAGCGTCAGCGAGGCATTCTTCAGCGCCCGCACGCTGCCGAAGGATTTTTGCAGATTCTGCAGCCGCAGCACTTCCTGCATCATCGTCAGCTCCTTGCGGCGTTTTTCTGCAGCAAAGCGTGCAGGATGAGCATGGCGAGGATGATCACGCCGACGAAGATGTTGTAGGCCAGCCCCGGCACGCCGACGAGCACGATGCCGTTGCGGATGGTGCGCAGCATCAGTGCCCCGACGATGGTGCCGAGGATCGTGCCGCGCCCGCCGGTCAGCGCCGTGCCGCCGACCACCACCATGGCGATCACTTCAAGCTCGTAGCCGGTGCCCGCTACGGGCGATGCCGCCGAGATGCGGAAGGCGCTGATCATGCCGGCGAGCCCGGCAAGTACCGAGGTTGCGATGAACAGCCAAATCTTGACGGCGTCGGCCGGCACGCCGCGCGCCACCGCCGCGTTGCGGTTGGAGCCGATGGCGCTGATCCAGTTGCCGAGTTTGGCGTAGCGCAGCACATAGACCGCAAGCAGCGACAGGGCGATGAACCACCACAGCGAGGTATAGAAGCGGAACGAGCCGATGTTGACGCTGCCGGCAAGCAGCGTGACGAAGAAGCCCGGCTGGTCCCAGGACTTCAGCGGAAACCCCTGTGTGATATAGAGCGCCGCGCCCCGCACGATCAAAAGCATCGACAGCGTCACCAGGAAGGACGAGATGCCGATCTTGGTGACGATCACGCCATTGATCGCGCCGATCGCGATGCAGAGCAGAAGTCCTACAAGCAGCGCGACGCCGATATCGACGCCGGCGTTCTGCGCCAGCAGCATGACCACCACCGGCGCCAACGCGAAGACCGCGCCGACCGACAGGTCGAATTCGCCTGCGGTCAAGAGCAGCGTCATGCCGAGGGCGATGATGCCGAGCTCCGGCAGGAACGCCATCATGTTGGAGATGTTGAGCGGCGACAGAAAATTGCCGTCGGCGACCGCGAACACCGCGAGCAGGACGACAAGAATGACAAAGGAGGAGAATTGCGGCGAGCGCATCAGGCTCGACCTGCCTTTCGCGCTTCGTACGCCGTCTTCCGCTGTGACCGCCATGACTTGCTGAACCATGCTTCTGCGTGGTGCCCGCCGCGTGAACGGCGGGCACCAGTTCTCACTTCTTGTCGTAGAGCTTCAGGATCGGTTCGACGCTGGAGGCGTCGTAGAGCCCGAAAGTGTGGATGTCGTAGCCGATCGGCTCGCCCGAAGCCGCAAGTCCGAGCAGCGCGACCGGCATGAAGCCCTGCGCCGACGGATACTGCCAGGCGGCGGCATTGACGAACCCGTCCTTGACCGCTTCGGCGGTCTCCTTCGAATTGCCCCAGCCGACGACCGGGACCTTGCCGGCCGGAATGCCGGCGCCGTCGAAGACCCGCTTCACGCTTGCCGCCACCGAGTCGCCCAGCGCGATGATCGCCGGCGGATTGTTGGCGACCATATAGTCGGTCATCTTGGCGATGATGCCGGCCGGATCGGTGCCGCAGTCGACCACGTCAAATTTGATGCCGAGCGGACCGAAGACGCCGGCGATGCCTTCGGTCTCCAACTGCTGGTAGCTGGCGCCGGGCACCTCGACCGGCAGGAACACCTTGTCGCCGTGCTTCACCATCTTGTGGTCGACGAGGTACTTGGCCCAGATGGCGCCGGCTTCCTTGAGGTCGGCACCGACATAGGCCTGCCGTCCGGTCGGCGGATCGTCCGTGTTGAAGAACACGATCGGAATGCCGGCCGCCTTCGCCGCCTTTACCTCTTGCGTCCACAGGCCGGGCTGCGCCGAGGTGGTGGCGATGCCGTCGGGCTTGGCGGCAAGCGCCGAATTGAACGCTTCCTTCTGCGCCGCCATGTCGCCGCCGCTGAAGGAGATCTTGCAGGTGACCTTGAGCTGGTCGCAGGCCTTGGTGGCGCCGGCATTCCAGTCGATCCAGAATGCGTCCGACGGGCCGCCATGCGACAGGAGATAAAAGATCTTCTGGCCGTCTTGCGCGGATGCCGGCGAGCCTAGCGCGACGCCGGCGAGCAAGGTTGCGGCAGCCGCCAGTTTCATTGCGAATTTCAGCATTTTCATTCCTCCCGTGGATTTTGGGTCGCGCCGCCGCGGACCGGCGGCACGAGGGCGACCGTCAAAGGCCGTTGGCGCGGAACTTCCCGTCGAGGAACTTCTTGGCGCGCGGCACGTCGTCCTCTGACAGATGCTCGATGATGACGGGGATGTTCGGGTGCTTCTCAGCGAGCCGCCGCAGATAGAGGTCGTAGTTCAGCGAGCCGAGGCCGGGCGCCGGCAGCTCGATCTCGCCGACGCCGCGGAAAGTGTGGCTCTCCAGTGCGTCCTCGTCGCCGATGTCGGCGTGCTTCTCCGACTTGTCGCCGCCCGAGCGCTTCACGTCCTTGGCATGCGCAATTTTGATCTTGTCGGTCAGCGTGTCGAATACCTGGTTCAGGATCTGGTCCATCCGGTCGATGTTGTGCGTCTCGAAATAGTTGGTCGGATCCATCAGCAAACCGAGGCCGGGATGGTCGACCTGCGCGAACATCTTCACCGTCTCCTCGACCGAGCCGACGACGTTGTTGACATAGGTCTCGAGCAGGAAGACCGCGCCGTGGTCGTAAGCCGTCTGGGCAAGGTCGGCGATCACCTTGCGGCATTCCTCAAAACCTTCCTCGGTCTTGTTCTTGGGGTGATGCACCCAGTCGGACTCGGTGTTGTAGGTGCCGGTCTCCGAGATCACGTAAGGGCTGCCGAAATGGCGGGCATTGCGGATGATCTCCTTGAGGTAGCCGACGCGCTTCTCGCGCTCAGCCTTGTCCGGGTGGATGATGTTGGTGTAGCCGGACACGCAGCAGACCGGCAGGTTGTGGTCGCGGAAGGTGTCGCGCACCGTCTTCGCCTTGTCCTTGGTAATCTGGCCGTCCGACAGGTCGATGTCCTTGAAATGCAGGTCGAGCTGCACCGTGTTGAAACCGAGCCCGCGGATCTTTTGCGCCGTCTCTTCGAGGCCGTACGGGAAATAACCCGTGAAAATGCCTGCCTGCATCATGGTGTGAATTCCTCCCTGTAAGCGATTCGAGTTGCTGGTGATTCAGTTGGTCAGATGGCGATTTCGGAGAGCTTGACCGTGCGACCCGAGGCGATCGAGCGATAGCCCGCCTCCACCAGCGCCATCGTCTTGACGTTGTCGGCGACGGAGAGCGCCGGCGGCGTGCCGGTCTTCACGGCATGCTGCAGCTGTTCCATCACGCCGATGAAGGCATGCGGGAACCACATCGTACTCCAGCTCGGGCTGACCCACTCGCCGCCGGTCGTTTCGGCGGACGCATAGGTCAGCGTCGAGGCAGCACCCGTCGGCCAGCCGATCGTGCCCTTGGCGACACCCTTGGTGCCGTCGACGCGCCAGTTGATGTGCTGGTCGTCGTGATAGCCTTCCTGGCGCGGACCGGACCACACGTCCTCCAGCGACACCGCGAGCACGCCCGACGGGAAGCGCAGTGTCGACACCGTGATGCCGTCGGAATGGTCGAAGCGCGTGCGCGGGTCCTTGCGCGTCAGCGTCGTGATCTCGTCGGGATCGCCGAACAGGAAGCGCAGCACGTCGAGATGGTGCACGCTCATATTGGCGAGCGTCAGCCGGTCGTAGTCTTCGAGGAAGGTCTGCCAGTGCGGGATCGCGTGCATGTCGATCTGCGCGAAGACGATGTCGCCGAGCTCGCCATTGTCGATGATCTGCTTCAACACGCGCATCGACTGGTCGTAACGCATGTTCTGGTTTACCGAGAGGATCTTGCCGGCCTTTGCGGCCTCGTCACGCAGCTTGACCGCCTCCTCCACAGTCAGCGCCAGCGGCTTCTGCGCCAGGATCGCCTTGATGTGCTTCTGCTTCAGCGCGTGCCGGATCAGCGCCGGCTGCTGGTCGGGCGGAAAGGCAAGGTCGATGATCTCGACTTGCTCGTCCTCGATCAGCCGTTCCGGCGTGTCGTGCACCGTGGGAATGCCCCAGCGGGTGGCAACCTTCTCAGCGTTCGCTTTGGTGCGCGAAGCGATCGCCACCACCGGAAAGCCGGCCTCCCTGTAAGCCGCCAGATGGCACTCGGCCATGATCATGCCGGCGCCGACGCAGCCGATCCGGTATTCCTTGGTGCGAACCTTAACGTCCGGCTCGAAACCTTTGCTTGCCATATGTTTCTCCCAAAATTCTGTGCTTGCGGCCGCCGTCACAACGCGCCTCCGTCCTGGCCGAAATAATGCACTCTGGCCGGCTCGCAGGATATTGCCACCATCGCGTCCGGTCGGATGTCGGGCTGGCCGCGCAGCAACGCGCGAAGCCGCGCCTGCCCGGCGGCGAGCGTCACCACGGTGTAGCCGCCGAGCGGCTCGACCTCAAACACCCGCGCCGGGCGGCCCGTTCCCCCTTCCGCCGTCTCGTTGTCCGTCCAGGGCCGGACCTTGATGTCTTCGGGCCGCAGCCCGATCTCGATCGCCTCGGCCGGCGCCTTGTCGTCGGCAATGCGGATCGCGCCGTCGGCCGCTTCGATCCCGCCTGCGCCGCGCACCGACGGCAGGATGTTCATCATCGGCGAGCCGAGCATCCTCGCCACATAGGCGCTGGCTGGCCGGTCGTAAATTTCCGCCGGCGCGCCGATCTGGCGGATGCGGCCGTTCTCCAGGATGGCCATGCGGTCGGCGACCGACATCGCTTCCTCCTGGTCGTGCGTGACATAGATCAGCGTCTTGCCGAGCTCGCGCTGGATGCGCTTCAGCTCGACGCGCGTCTCCTCGCGCAGCCTGGCGTCGAGCGCCGAGATCGGATCGTCCATCAGATAGGCAGCCGGGTCGCGCACCAGGGCCCGTGCGATCGCCACCCGCTGCCGCTCGCCGCCGGAAAGCTGCGCCGGCGGCTTGTGCAGGATATGGCCGATATGGAGCTTGGCCGCGACGTCGCCGAGGCGCCTTTCGATCTCGGCTTCCGCGACCTTCCGCTCGACCAGCGGGAAGCGGACATTGTCGCGCGCGCTCATATGCGGGAACAGTGCCAGGTTCTGGAACACCATGGCGACGTTACGCTCGGCCGGCGAGACGCTGTTGACCGGCTTGCCGCCGATCAGGATCTCGCCGGCATCCGGCTGCTCCAATCCAAGCACCAGCCGCAGAATTGTCGACTTGCCCGACAGTGGCGGGCCGAAGAAGCAGAAGAACTCGTTTTCGTTGACGATGAACGAGGCATCGTCGACGGCAAGTGTGGCGCCGTAGTGCTTGGTGACATTGCGAAAAACGATATCCGCCATGATTCAGCCTGCCTTCACTGCGCGGCCGCTGGCGGCGTCGAAGACGCGCACCGAGGAAGCCGGCGGCGCGACGACCGCGGTCTGCCCGATCGACAGCCCGACATCGTTCTCGAACACCGCCTTCACGGCGCTCCCGCCCTCGCCCAGATGCACGATGGTGCGCGCGCCGATCCGTTCGACGAAGCTCACCGGCATCGAAAGCCCGCGCTCGGCAAGCGTCACCTGCTCCGGCCGAAAGCCGTAGAGCACATCTCCGCGCACCGCCCTCACCACTGGAGCGAGCTCGTCCGGCAAGGGCGGCGTGACGCCGAGCGGTCCGAGATCGATGACCAGGCCGCGATCGCTTTCGGCCGGCTTGCCCTTCAGCAGGTTCATGCCCGGCGCGCCGATGAAGCGGGCGACGAAGGCATTGGCCGGGTTGTTGTAGACCTCGAGCGGCGTGCCGACCTGCTGCAGCACGCCATGGTCCATCACCGCGATGCGGTCGGCCATGGTCATCGCTTCGAGCTGGTCGTGCGTGACATAGACCATCGTCTGCCTGAACTGGCGCTGCAGCTGCCTGAGCTCGGTGCGCATCACCGCGCGGAACGCCGCATCGACATTGGAGAGCGGCTCGTCGAGCAGGAAGATCGCCGGCTCCATGATCGCCGAGCGGCCGATCGCCACGCGCTGCAGGATGTTGACCGACAGCCGGTCCGCCTTGCGGTCGAGCAGCGGCGAAAGCTGCAGCATCTCGGCGATGGCGCCGACGCGGCGGTCGATCTCGGCCTTGGCGGCGCCGCGCATCCTCGGCCCGTAGGCAAGGTTCTGCCGCACCGTCATATGGGTGAAAATAGCATAGTTCTGGAAGACGAAGCCGACGCCGCGCCGCCCCATCGGCACGCCGGCCATGTCGCGCTTGCCGAACAGGATTTTGCCGCTGGTCGGCTCCTCCATGCCGGCGATCATATTCATCGTCGTCGACTTGCCGCAGCCCGAAGGCCCGAGCAGCGCCATGAACTCGCCGTCGGCGATTTCGAGGTCCATCGTCTTCAGCGCGGTGAAGTCGCCGAATTTCTTGACCAGGTTGTGCAGATGGATGGCGCTCATGCCGCCACCTCCCGTACCTTTGCCATGCGCTTCATGGCGTAGACCGCGACGATGGAAAGCACGATGAGGATGGCTAAAGCGATCGCCGCCACATATCCCCAGATCAGGTCCTGTGTGGTGACCTTGTAGATGTAGACGGAGATCGTCTCGGTGGCGACGCCGGGACCGCCGCCGGTCATGATATAGAGCGTGTCGAAGATCTTGAAATTCTCGATCACCCGGATCGCCAGCGCGATGATGATGATCGTCTTCATCTTCGGCAGCACGATGGTGGTGAAGCGCTGCCACGCGTTGGCGCCGAGCAGCGTCGCCGCCTTCATCTGATCCTCGGGCACGCCGACCAGGCCGGCGAGCAGGATGAGGAACATCAGCGGCGTCCACTGCCAGATGTCGGCGATCATGACCGCGATCAGCGCCAACGTCGGATCCGAAAGCCAGGCGATGGTGACGGGCGTGCCGATGATCCTCGACAGGATGTCGTTCACCGGGCCGCCCGACTGGAACAGCATGAAGAACATGTAGCCGGCGACCGCGGGCACCACCATCATCGGCATCAAGAGGATCGAATAGAAGATGCGCTTGCCGGGAAAGTCGTCGGCGAACAGCGTTGCCAGCGCTAGCCCCAGCAGGAACTCCGCCGGCACGCAGACGAGCATGACGATCGCCGTGCGCTCCAGGGCGCTCCAGAAGCGCGTGTCGGCTGCAAGGTCGGTGTAATTGGCAAAACTGTTCCACATCTCCCAGGCGCTCCACCAGCCGGCGCCCGAAAGCGGCGACCAGTCGGTGACGCTGATGTAGAGCTGCATGAGCAGCGGAAACGCCGAGATGAACAGCACCAGTATCTGCGCCGGCAGGGTCAACCGGAAACCCAGGCGCGCGCCCTCGTCCCGCAGGGTTGGCTTTGCAAGGGCTGCGTCCATCTCGCCCTCCGCAATCGTCGCAGTCACCGCGCTCATTGCTTGAGCGCTCCGAAGGTCAGCCCGCGCACCAGGTGGCGCTGGATGGCGATGCCCATGATGACCGGCGGCACCGCCGCGATCAGGCCGAGCGCGGCCTTGGCGCCGTAGAGCTGCCCTGTCATCGACGACGACAGCGACGCCATGTAGACCGGGATCGTCACCCATTCGCGCGTCGTGAGCAGCAGCGCGATCAGATAGTCCGACCAGTTGAGGATGAAGACGAAGAGCGCCGCACTTGCCAGCGGCGCGCGCATCATCGGCAGCGTGATGCGGGTGAAGACGCGCAACCGCGAGCAGCCTTCGACGAGCGCCGCCTCCTCGATCTCGCGCGGCATGTCGTCGAAAAAGGTCTTCATCAGCCAGAAGGCGAAGGGCAGCGTGACGATGCCGTAGATCAGCGCCAGCCCCCACCAGGTATCGTTGAAGTTCAGGAATGCCCACATGATCATCACCGGGATCATCACCGCCATCGGCGGAAACAGCCTCAGCTGGATCAGCGCCAGCTGCAGGTTCTGGCCGGCGCCGAAACGCGACAGGCCGTAGGCGGCCGCGGTGCCCGCCGACATGGCGATCGCGGTTCCGAACACCGCCGACAAGAGCGACGACACGATCGGCTTCAGTGCCGTGCGGTCGAGCGCGACGATCAGGCTGTTGGTGGATTCGCCGAATACGAACTGGAAGTTGCTGAGCGTCGGGTTCTTCGGCCACCATGTCAGGTCGGCGCCGGTCGCCGACCATTCGGCGATCGGCTTGAAGGCCATCGACACCATCCATAGGATCGGCACCAGCGTCACCGCGAGCGCCGCGAGGATCGCTGCGTAGCGGAAGATCTCGAAAGGAATGGAACGCTTCATCTGGCTGCTTTGCTGGTGGCGTTACGGCGGAGGGGAAGAGCTGGCGCCCCTCCCCTCCGGTTCTGATCCAGGGAGACGGATCAGCTGATAGGATCGAGAACCGTGGGCCAGGCCTCCTTGTTGGTCTTGATCGCTTCGTTGAGCTTGTCCTCGCCGGTGCGCCGGGCGATCTTCTTCCACTCCCGTTCGGTGTCGGCCATCGCCTGCTCGGCGGTCTTGGCCTTGGTCAGCGCCGCGACGAGGTTTTCGTCGAGCGCGTTGTGGAAGGCGGTGGCGCCTGGATAGTTGATGGTCGGCACGGTGCGGGCGACCGTCTCGCGCACCACGTCCATGTGGTAGGCGTGGTAGGTCTGGCGGACCAGCGGATCGGAGAAGTCCGACAGCCGGAACGGATCGAAATAGCCGCCCGGATTGGCCGTCATCCAGGCATAGATGCGGCTCGAGCCCAGCCACTGCAGCAGGAGATATGCGACTTCCGGGCTCTTCGATTGCGACGAGACCATGCCGGTCAGCGAGAACCAGAGCACAGAACGGCTGATCAGCTTGCCATCGATCTCGCGCCCTGGCGGCAGCATCGAGCCGATCTTGCCGGTGACCTTGGAATCCTTGTTGCCGGCATTGTCGAGGAATTTCGGCAAGTTGGAGAAGGCGCAGGTCATCGCAGCACCCCCCTTGGCGAAATTGCCGTACTGCTCCGGCCAGCCCCACGAGATCGCGTCCGGCGAGTGATGCGCCAGCGAGTCGATATATTCCTTCGTCGCCGCGACGCCCTGTTCGGAGTTGATCAGCGGCTTGCCGGCGTCGTCGAACAAGAACTGGTTTGGCGACGCCATCGAGACATAGCGCTGGTACCAGTTGGTGTAGCCCCAGCCCTGGTTGCGCAGGTCGGTCGAGCCGAACAGGCCCTTATCCGGGCGCTGGAAGAAGGCCGCGATCTCGCTGTGCTGCTTCCAGGTCTTCGGCGGCGCAAGGTCGTAGCCATGCTTGTCCTTGAAGGCCTTCTGCTCGCCGGCATCGCCGAACAGGTCGGTACGGTAGACCCAGGTCTGGAAGTCGCCGTCCAGCGACACCCCATAGGTCGAGCCGCGATACTGGTTGAGCAGCGACACGCCCTTGGCGCCGTTGACGTAGCCGCGCTCCGGATCGTCCCATTCGGGCTTGTGCTGGGCGACGAAGTCGTCGAGCTTGGCGATGCCGCCGGTTTCGGCGAGATCGCCGAGGCGGTTCCATTCCGTCGAATAGATGTCGTAGGCCCCACCTTTGGTGGAGATGTCCTGCATCGTCTTGGTGAATTCCTGGCCGTTGGGCAGGCCGACGATCTCGATCGGGATGCCGGTTTCCTTTTCCCACAGGTCCTTGATCGACGGCGCGCCGGCCGGGAACGGCTGCGTCAGTTGGCCGATCGATCCGTCCGAAAGGCCGAGCACGATTTTTGCCGGCGCCTTGCCGGCGGCTTTCAACGCCTTGGCCGCTTCGACGGCGCGCCCTTCCGGCGTATCCGGCCCGTATTGGTAGCGCTCGGCGCCGTCGAAGCCGGTCGGCCCGCCGATCATGCCGGGCGCCAGCGCGTCGGCGGCATAAGCGCGGCCGGGACGAATGAATTGCGGCGCGATACCCGTCGCGGCGACAAAAACCGCCGCCTTTCCTCCGGACGCCAGCAGGCGGCGCCGCGAGACGCGGATCAAATCAGTCATTGGAACTCTCCCATAAGGGCCTGTTCCTCCTTGGCCCTTATGAGGGATATTGACGGAACCGTGGCGAGCCTGTCAACATCATTAATGCTCAAAACACGTCATAAGATCGCAAATGAGGGAGAGAATGCAGTCCGCCAAGCTAGTCACATCGCACCCGCTGCGTGGTTTTGAGGGATTCCTGCGTCGATCCGGCCGGCTTTGCCCGACCTTCGCTGCCTTGTGTAACGCGTCTGCTTGCGTGCGGGCCAAGGCTGGTTACATCATTTCACATCAGAATCGCGGCTGCGGCTGAGCGGTTTTCAGGAACTGGTTCGGAGCTGCGTGATTTTGATGCTTGCGATGAGGTGCTCGACGTGCGGTCAACCCTGACAGACATAGCCCGGGAAGCCGGCGTTTCTCCCGCCACGGTCGACCGTGTGCTCAACAACCGGCCGGGGGTGCGGGCCCGCACCCGCGAGATCGTCATCGAGATGGCGCAGCGCCTTGGCTACATTGCCGAGAGCCCGAACGGCACGCCGCAACGATCCGTGCCGGGCCAGACGATCAGGCTCGACTTCGCGCTGCCCGCCGGCACCAACTCCTTCATCAAGCTGCTGCATCGTCACATCGAGGCCCAGGCACTGACACGGCCCGACCTCGATGTCCGCGTGACGACGATCGAGGGTTTCAATCCCGACCGGCTCGCCCGCCTGCTGCAGGACCTGCACGGCCAGACGCAAGGCGTCGGCGTTATCGCGCTCGACCATCCGACGGTGCGCGAGGCGATCCGCTCGCTGTCGGCGAGCGACATCAAGGTCGTCACCATCGCCTCCGACATCCTGCATGTGCCGAGGGTCGCCTATATCGGCATCGACAACCGCGCCGCGGGTCGGCTGGCCGGCTACCTGCTCAACCGCTTCATGGGCGCCGGGCGGCCGGGCAAGGTGGCGCTGTTCGCCGGCTCGCTTGCCTATCGCGGCCATGAGGAGCGCGAGATGGGCTTCCGTCACATCCTCGCGGAGGAATCCCCCAACCTCGAAATCGTCGAGATGCGCGAGATGCTCGACGACCGCGAGAAGGCCTATTCGGAGGCCTCCGCCTTGCTCGAGCGCCATCCCGACCTCGCCGCCATCTACAATGTCGGCGCCGGCAACACCGGCATCGCCCGCGCGCTCAAGGAACGCGGCCGCGCGAGGGAGATCCTCTTCCTCGGCCATGAGGTGACCGACGGCACCAAGGAGCTTCTGCTCGACGGCACGCTGGATGCGGTGATCGACCAGAACCCGCGCGTCGAGGCGCGCGAGGCGCTCAACATCCTGTCCCACGCCGTCAGGGGATTGCCCTACGAGTTGCACCAGCCGCGGCTGCAGGTGATCTTTCGCGAGAGCATCCCGGAGATTTGACCGGGCTCGGCACGAGACCTTGAAGTGCGGCATCAAGCTGCGATCAGCACCGTGCTCTCCGGAGACCAGAGCAACACCACTTCCTGGCCTTCGGCAAGCCGCTCGGCGCCGGTGTTCTGAACAATGACCTTGAGTGTCTGGCCGTCGCGATCGACAAAGTAGGTGCTGTTGTTGCCCGCGAAGATGCGCTTGGACACCTGCCCCTTGAGCATGTTGGTATCGACCTGATCGTGGCCTTTCGCGATGGTCGAAATTTGGATGCGCTCTGGCCGCACGGCGCAGCTCGCCTTGGCGCCAGCGGCGAGCTTTGCGCCCGCTCCCGCGGCGATCGCGGTGCCATCGGGGAGTCGGATGCCGGCGCCGGTCGCGTCGCCGCGAAAGATGTTGGCGTCGCCGAGGAAGGTCGCGGCGAATTCGCTTTGCGGCCGGTCGTAGATCTCCTCCGGCGGCCCTTCCTGCACCAGCCTGCCGTCGCGCAATATGCCGATGCGGTCGCTCATCGTCAGCGCTTCTTCCTGGTCGTGCGTGACGAAAATCGTGGTGATGCCGATCTCGCGCTGGATGCGCTTCAGTTCGATCTGCATGTCGACGCGCAGCGCCTTGTCGAGCGCGCCGAGCGGCTCGTCGAGCAAGAGCACGCGCGGCTTGGTGACGATGGCGCGCGCCAGCGCCACGCGCTGGCGCTGGCCGCCGGAGAGCTGGTGCGGACGGCGGGTGCCGAGCTTGCCGAGCTGCACGAGATCGAGCGCGCGCTGCACTTCCGCAGCGATCGTCGCCTTCGGCTCACCGCGCACCGACAGCCCGAACGCGACATTGTCGGCGGCGCTCATGTTGGGAAACAGCGCGTAGTTCTGGAACACCATGCCGATGCGCCGCTTCTCGACCGGCACCCGTTCGACGCTTTCGCCGCCGATGGCGATGCGGCCGGCGTCGGGGAAGTCGAAGCCGGCGATCTGGCGCAGCAGCGTGGTCTTGCCGCTGCCGGAAGGCCCGAGCAGCGCGTAGAAACCGCCGTCGGCGAAATCGATCGAGACGTCGTCCAGCGCCTTGTGCGCGCCAAAACTGCGCGAGACGTTCGCTACCTGAACGCCTGCCATTATTTCTCTCCGCCGAATTTGAAGAAGCGTGCTGTGAGCAGCATCAGCGCCATCGACACCACGATGATGATGGTCGAGACCGCGTTGATCTCGGGCGTGAAGCCTTTGCGGATCGCGGCATAGATTTCGACCGGCAGCGTCGTCTGGCCGGGCGTCGACAGAAAGTATGAGACCACGAACTGGTCGAAGGAGACCGCGAAGGCGAACAGCCCGCCGGCAATGACGCCGGGCATGATCCAGGGCAGCGTGACGCGGTGCGTCACCTGCCACTGATTGGCGCCGAGCGAACGCGCCGCCTCCTCCAGTTCCGGCGCGAAGGTCTGCAGCCGCGCGGACACGACGACGATCACATAAGGCAGCGCCAGCGCGACATGGCCGAGCAGGATGGCGACCAGCCCGCGGCCGATGCCGATGCCGAAGAAGAAGATCAGCATCGCCGTGCCGGTGATCAGCCAGGGAATGGCGATCGGCGGAAAGAGCAGCGCCTGCAGGAGCTTCTTGCCGCGGAATTCATAGCGGTAGAGCGCCAGCGAAGCCATCGAGCCCAGCACCGTGCTGATGAAGGTGGTGATCACCGCGATCTCGATGCTGTTCCAGGTCGCCGCGATCAGTTGGTCGTTCTGCCAGAGCGAGGCGTACCAGTCCGTCGTCCATTCGAACGGCAATTGATAGAAAGGCGATGCGTTGAACGACATCAGCGCCATGATGATGATCGGCAGGTAGAGGAAGGCGAGCAGCAGGAAGATGTAAAAGCGGCCGAGCCATTCGAGAATGCGCGTCGTCGCCATCAGCCGGCCCTCCGCAAGACCGGCGCGGCTAAAGCCAGGATGATTAGCACGACGGCAAGCAGGATGAAGGACAACGCCGCGCCAAGCGGCCAGTTGAAGACGGCGACGAACTGGTCCTCGATGATGGTGCCGTAGAACGTGCCGGTGCGGCCGCCGAGGATGCGCGGCTCCATGAAGGAGCCGACGACCGGCACGAAGATCAGCGCAGCACCCGCGATCAGACCGGGCATCGACAGCGGGATGATCACCCGCTTGAGCACCTGAAACCGCGAGGCGCCAAGCGAGCGCCCGGCCTCGATCAGCGAGTCGTCGATCGCCTGCAGCGTGAGGTAGCAGGTGAGCACCATGTAGGGCACATAGGAGTGCACCAACCCGATGATGACGGCCGGATAGGAATACATGAGATCGATGTTGATTTTGAACGGCAGCACGGCATTCAGCGTCGTGTCGAGAATGCCGCCCTCGCGCAGCACCATCGCCCAAGAGAAGATGCGCACCAGCCCGTTCGACCAGAACGGCAGAATGATGAGCAGGAAGATCGCCTCGCGGCTGCGCCCCTTGAGCACCTTGGCCAGCACATAGGCCGCCGGATAGCCGATGACGACGCACCACAGCGTCACCTCGAGCCCGAGACGCAGTGAAGCGAGGAGGAGCGTCAGGTAAAGGCCCTGCGAGAAGAAGGCCGTGTAGTTGCCGAGCGTGAACGCCCACTCCTTCTCCGCCAGCGGCAGGTCGGTCATGAAGGAGAAGAAGACCATGGCCGACAGCGGCAGGAAGATCGCCACCGTCAGCCACAGATAGGCAGGAAGGAGAAGCGGCAGGGCGGGCTTGAGTCCACGGCGCGAGCCGGTCGCAAGCTGGTCAGCCATGATGCCTCTCCTCCCCGAAAGACGCCTGTTACTTCACGTTGACCTTCAGCTCTTGCCACAGCGCCAGGTATTTTTCACGCTGCTCATCCGTGATCGGCGCCTGGAACTGGATGCGCTTGGCGACCTCGGGGTTGCCCATGACCTTGCGGTTGAAGGCATCCTCAGGCAGCGTCTCGACCGCCTTGGTGTTGGCCGAGACCGGAGCGCCGACCTTGGTGACCCATTCGACGTAGAATTTCGGGTCGATCATGTAGTTGATGAAGGCTTCGGCGCCGGCGACGTTCTTGGAACCGGCCGGGATCGAGAAGGCGTCGAGCCAGGCGACCGCGCCCTCCTGCGGAATGACCAGCGAGACCGGCAGCTTGAAATGCGTCTTGGCGCGGTCGGCCGAGCCGCTCCAGTAGGTGCCGATGTCGATCTGGTTGGAGGCGACCATCTGGTTCCAGTCGTTCTCGGAGCTCCAGAAGGTCTTGATCTGCGGCATCAGCGAGGTGAGCTTCGCCTTGACGGCTTCCATGTCCTTGATGTCGTTAATGTTCTGGCCGCTGGCAATGGCGCCGAACTGCACCGCCTCGACGGCGTCGTCACGGATGATGACGCGGCCCTTGTGCGCGGGATCCCACATTTCGGCGATGCTCGTCGGCGGCTTGTCGAAGGATTTTTCGTTGATGGCGACCGCGGTCAGACCCCAGACCCACGGCACGCCATAGACCTTGCCGTCATGGTTGAGCATCGGCGAGTTGGCCTTGTCCTTGGCGATGTCGGCGTAGTTGGAGAGCTTCGACGCATCGATCGGCTGGATCAGCTTGCCGGCCATCGCCTGGTCGTTGAAGGCGGCATTGATCATGACGACGTCGTAAAGGCCGGGATTGGTCCTCAGCTTGGTCAGCATCTCCTGCTCGGAGTTGAAGAAGTCGTTGACAACCTTGAAACCCGTCGCCTTCTCGAAATCGGCAACCGCCCATGGCTCGTCGGCGCCGTAGCCCTTCCAGTTGAGCACATGCACTTCTTCGGCGGCCTGGGCGGCCAAGGCTGAAACGAAGACGGCCGTCGCCGTCAGAAAAGCGGTCAGTCTGGGCATGCACATGTTTTCTTTCCTCTCATTGTTTGCCCGGTTTGAGGGCTTGTTAAGTTGTGGCCTCTTGTTCCCGGCCATGCGCGGCCGCCGCCTGCCCGCGCTGGATCAGGAATTCCTGTATTTCCCGGTCCGTCGGCGCCGACGATCCGCCATGGCGGGTGACCGAAAGCGCAGCCGCCGCGTTGGCGTAACGCGCCGCTTCGCAAGGCGGCATGCCGCGCGACAGGCCGCTCACGAAGGCACCGATGTGGGTGTCGCCGGCACCATTGGTATCGACCGCGGGGACCTCGAAGCCGGGTATGGCGCGCGTGCCGCCATCGGCCAGACGCACCAGGCAGCCCTGCGCGCCGGCGCGGATAACGACGCCGGCCGCCTTCGGGCAGTGCTCGGCGAGCAGCCGGATGGCTACCGTCTGGGCGTCGCCCGAACCGGCGATCTCGGCGGCCTCGTCAGCGTTGCAACTGAGCCAGGTCGTGCACGCCAACACCCTGTCCAGGATCGGGCGGGGAATGTCCGCTATCACCGGCGTCGGATCGAAGACGAAGGGAACTTCCGCCGGCAGCGCCTCGATCCAGCCGGCGAGCGCATCGCGGCTGCCGGGATAGCTCAGCGTATAGCCGGAAGCGAAAACCCAGTCCCCTGGCGTGACTTCGACCGGAACCATCACGTCGAGCGTGAGCACGCTCTCGGCGCCCGGCCATGAGACAAAGGTCCGTTCGGCGTCGCCACTGATCATGGCGACGCAATTGCCGCTATCCATCAAGGGCGACGGCGGCGTCAGCGTGTCGATGCCTTCCGCAGCAAATGCCGCGCGCAGGAAATCGCCGTCGGGCCCTGTGCCCAGTTGCCCGCCGAACACCACCTTCATGGCGGTGCGGCTTGCCGCGACCATCATGTTGAAGCCGCCGCCGGCGACCCGGGCGTAGCTCGTCGCGGTCTTTTCCGTGCCGGGGGCCGGCAAGGCGTCGATGCGGTAGACATAGTCCACCACGGCGCTGCCGACATGAACGAGCCGCGCGCTCATGCGGCAGCCTCCTTGCCGGAGCCAGCCTTCGCGTTTCGTGCGGCGACCAGATCAGCAGCCAGCGCGCGAACCTCGGCGAGGTCGATGCCCTTCAGCCTGGCGATGCGCCCCTGCGGCAGGCATGACAGGCCGGAACAGGCGCCTGCCATGCCGGCGGCGATGGCGCCGATCGTGTCGGTGTCGCCGCCGAGATTGGCGCTGATGACGGCCGCCCGCCACGCATCGCCCTGCGCCACCTCCAGCACGGCGAACGCAGCCGGAACCGATTCCTGGCTGGCGACGCCGGTGCCGATCAGATCGACGATCAGCCGGATCGCCTCTTTCTCCGCCTTGCCGCGCACCAGTTTCTGCGCCCAGGCGATCCGCGCGGCGATGTCGCCGCCGGTGACCCAATGCCCGAGCGTTGCCCCCCGCCGCGCCGCCGCGACGGCCCGGTCGGACGCCACGCGCCAGTCGCTGCCGGCAACACCGCTGCTGACGGCTGCCGCGACCGCGGCGGCCGAAGCAATGGCGATCGACGTGTTATGCGTGGCGCGACAGGCTTCCGCGGCCTTGGCGACCAGCGCGTCGAGCGGCTCCGGTGGCATCATGATGCCGACCGGCGCGATGCGCATCGCCGCGCCATTGGTGTCGCCGCTACTTCCGGCTTGCTCGGGCGGTACGCCGTCATTGATGGCGTCTATGGCGCGCTTGGTCGACGGGCCGAGCAGATCGTAGCTGCCGCGCGCCTTGACGTCGCGCTCCCAGTCGAGCAGCGCGTTGACCCAGCGCGCGTGATCGAAACGATCGCCGGAACTGACCAGGATGCGGCCAAGCAGCAGCGCCTGCTCCGTGTCATCGGTGATGGCGCCAGCCGGCAGCCCCTTCGACACCGGATGATCGGCGGACGGCGCGACGAAGTCTTCGACATGGCCGTAGAGCTCGGCGATACGGGTGGGCGACAGAAGCTGCGTCGGCATGCCCAGCGCATCGCCCAGCGCCCCGCCGATCAGCGCGCCCATTGCCCGGTCGATCGCCTCAGCCGCCATGCTCAGAACTCCAGATGAAGCGCGAAATGCGCCGGGTTGAGCAGGCTGGTGACGAATTCGATGGCACGTCCGTCGGCGGCGCGCGTCAGGCGCCGCGTCCTGAGGAATGGCGTGCCCGGCGCGCAATCGAGGACAGCGGCATCGGCGGCGCTCAGCATCTCGATGTCGGCCCATTCCTCGCCATGGTCGGGCACCAGCCCTGCTCCGCGCAGCGTCTGGTGCAGCGAGCCTTCCCGAAGTCCGCGCAGCGGCACGTCCTCCAACTCGGGCGACAGCGGCAGCCGGCTGCGCTCGATCGAAATGGCATGGCCGTCATCGGCATTGGTACGGACACGGTCGACGGCGATGAAGGACCGGTTCTCGACACCGAGTTTTGCCGCGAGTTCGGCGTCCTCAATAATCTCGAGCCTCAACGTTCGGGTCTCGGCATTGGCGCCTGCATTGGCAAGCGCGCGCGACCAGCCGATCGCGTCATCGACCGGCATGCCGTCGAAGGTAACGAAGGAGCCGATGCCGACCTTGGTGGTGATGAGCCCGCGGCTGGAAAGCTCTTCCAGCCCTTTGCGGACCGTATTGCGGCTGACTGAGAAGCGCTGCACGAGCTCGTTCTCGCTCTGCAGGCGGTCGCCGAAGCCGAGCATGCCGGAGCGGATCTCATGCTCCAGAACCGTCGCGATCTGCTCGGGCTTGCCCGTGCCGGGAGTGAGCTGCGTAGCGCGACGGGTCATATCAATACCTGTTCAATGAACCTGTATAATCCTGTTCAATATTGCATTTGAGAGACGGCGTCAATCGCGAAGAAATCCGGAGAGACGGCAAACTTCGGTCCTGAATCAGGGTCAGCGTTCCTCCGGCGGCTTCAGCCGCCGGAATTGCATCAGCAAGAGCAGATCGTACAAAATCTTCAGCGCACCGCAGATGAGCAAAGGCCATGCTCGGAACGAGGCAGCGAAGAGAGCGCCTGCCAGGACAGGGCTGACCGAGGCGGCCAGGCTGCGCGGCACCGACGTGAAGCTCGCGGCCGCCGCGCGCTCCGCCTCCGTAACGACGGCCATTACGTAGGACGAGCGCGTCGGCACGTCCATCTGCGACAGCGCAGCCCGGATCAATAGGAAGACAAGCGCCATGGGCAGTGTCGGTGCCAGTGCCGCCAACATCAGAGCGATGCTGGACGGAATGTGCGTGAATACCATCGTGTTGATCAGCCCGATGCGTCGCGAAAGCCGAGCGGCCACAGGGAACGAGAATGCCGATAGCGCGCCCGACCAGAAGAAGAAAACACCTGCCTGCGAAAGCGAGAGGTCAAATCGGTCGAAAAGCCAAAGGGCGAGCAGAGATTGAACGACGAAGCCTCCCGCGAAGGCATCGAGGCTGAAAAGGGCCGCAAGCTTGAAAACGATATGGCGCGAAGGGCCGAGCGCGGCTGGCGGGCCGGCAACCGGTGCCGGGCGGTGTGGGATGCATGCGTAGAGCGAGCCACCGAGCAGACCGAGGAGCGCGTAAAGGACGAACATGGCCTTGATGCCGGCAAGTCGGTCCAGACCAGCCGGGGCCAAAAGGTCGGGTATCACTGAAGCAAGCCCACCTGTGGCACCCGCGAACGCGCCCACGAGGCTGTAGCGCGCGAACATCCTGGTACGCTCACGCTCGGTGACCTCGCGTGTGAGTACGGCGTGCTCCAACGGCACGAATACACTGACACTGCCGGCCGAGGGGTTGATCGTGCCGGCGAGAGCAACGACCAGAAGTAACGCATAATCATCTACGACGGCAAAGGCCACGCCGGTAGCAATCATCAAACCGGCCCCGGCCAGCAGCAGTTGACGGTGATCATGTCGGGCGCCAAGGAACCCGACATATATTGTCAGCAGCGCGGAACCGAGGAGCGATGCTGTCGCGATGACGCCGACCTGCAGGGGAGTAAATCCGAGGGCGAGCAGGTAGACCGGCAACAGCACGGCCACGAATCCGTCGCCAAAGTCCCGCAGAGCACGAGCAGCAAAGAGAAAAATCGTCGGATGGATCCGCTGCACCGATTTCGTCTCTCGACAGTTTGTCGCCAGCATCACCGTCAGGGCTTGTCACCCGGGCACGTAGCTGGAGCCGAGATATCATGCTGGAGGAGCGGCAAATGTGCCAGCGGTGAAATTGGCCGCCATCAAACGAAGAAGAACTCCTCGATGCGCTGTTTTGCACTGGTCAGCGCGGGCAGGATCTCGCGCTCCATCGCCTCGACCGAGAAGCGCGCCGACTGCGTCGAGACATTGATGGCCGCGACGGTGCGGCCGGCGCGGTCGCGGATCGGCACGGCGATCGAGCGCAGGCCGAGTTCCAGTTCCTCGTCGACAATGGAAAAACCGTCCGCCTTTGCCTTGTCGATAGCTTTGCCCAGCGCGGCACGGCTGGCGATCGTCTTCGGCGTCCGTCGCTCGATCTTTGCTTCGCCGAGGAAGCTTTTCAGTTCGTCCTTGCCAAGGCCGGCGAGCAGGACCCGCCCCATCGAGGTGCAGTGGGCCGGCAGCCTCGTGCCGACGTCGAGCGCGACACTCAAGATGCGGCGGCCGGGAATGCGCGCGACATAGACGACGTCCTCGCCCGACAGCACCGCCGCATTGCAGGCCTCGTCGAACCGACCCGCCACCTCGCGCATGATGGGTGTGGCGAAGGTCCACAGCGAGGCGCCGCTGAGCCAGGTTCGGGCGACGGTCAGAAGCCGCGGCGACAGCGAAAACAGCCGGCCCGATTGCGTCGCATAGCCGGCGGCTGCCAGCGTCAGCAGGAAGCGGCGGGCGCCGGCGCGCGTCAGGCCAGCTTCCTCGGCCATCTCGGTCAGCGTCATGCCGGCCGGATGCCGGGCGAGGATCTCCATCACCACCAGGCCGCGTTCCAGCGAGCCGACATGATCGCGCGACGTTGCTTCGTCTTCCACGTGCGTTTGACTCGGCGCAAAGGTTGGAGCTAAAAAGTATTCCATATTAAACATATGTTCGCAACGCGAACTTTTTCGCGGAACACCGGAGCCTGGACATGGTGAAGTTCGTGCCGCTGAAGGAGGCCGTCGCGCAGAATTTGCACGATGGCGACGCAGTCGCCTTCGAGGGCTTCACGCATCTGATCCCGACCGCCGCCGCACATGAAGCGATCCGCCAGGGTTTTCGCGACCTGACGCTTATCCGCATGACACCCGACCTGATCTACGACCAGATGATCGGCATGGGCATGGCGAGGAAGATCGTCTTCTCCTATGTTGGCAATCCTGGCGTCGGCCTGCTCAGGCGCGCCCGCGACGCCATCGAGAACGGTTTTCCGCGCGCGATCGAGGTCGAGGAGCACAGTCACGCCGGCATGGCCAACGCCTATGAGGCTGGGGCGGCCGGCCTGCCCTGCGCGGTGTTTCGCGGCTATCGCGGCGCGGGTCTTGCCGAGGTGAATCCGAACATCAAATCCGTCACCTGCCCGTTCACTGGCGAAGTTCTTGCCGCGGTTCCGGCGATCCGCCCCGACGTCACCTTCATCCACGCGCAGAAGGCCGACCGGAAGGGCAATGTGCTGGTCGAAGGCATCATCGGCATCCAGAAGGAGGCCGTGCTCGCGGCAAAGCGTGCCGTGGTGACCGTCGAGGAGGTGGTCGACAATTTCGACGATCTCCACCCCAATCTGACCGTGCTGCCGAGCTGGACCATCGCGGCGATCTCCGTCGTGCCCGGCGGCTCGCATCCCTCCTATACGCATGGTTATTACGAGCGCGACAACGCCGCCTATCTCGAATGGGACGAGATCGCCGCCGACCGCGACCGCTTCCAGGCATGGATGCAGAAGAACGTCATCGAGAGCAGCGCGGACGACTTCGCCGCCCGCGTCGAGCATCTGAGGAAAGCCGCATGAGCGACACCGAGGACTTGGGCTTCACCCCCAACGAGATGATGACGATCGCCGCCAGCCGTGCGCTGAAGAACGACGATGTCTGCTTCGTCGGCATCGGCGCGCCGTCGGCCGCCTGCAACGTCGCGCGGCTGACCCATGCGCCCGATATCACGCTGATCTACGAGAGCGGCACGATCGGCACCGCGCCTGACGTTTTGCCGCTGTCGATCGGCGACGGCGAATTGTGCGAGACGGCGGTGACCACCGTCGCGGTGCCGGAGATGTTTCGCTACTGGTTGCAGGGCGGCCGCATCTCCATAGGCTTCCTCGGTGCCGCTCAACTCGACAAGTTCGGCAATATCAACACCACCGTCATCGGCGACTACGCGCATCCGAAGACGCGGCTGCCCGGCGGCGGCGGCGCTCCGGAGATCGCCACCTCGTCGAGAGAGGTCTACATCACGATGGCGCAGTCGAAGCGCGGCATGGTCGAGAAGATCGACTTCTTCACCTCCTTCGGCCATGGCGAGGGCGGCGACCACCGCAAGCGCCTCGGCATCGACACGGCCGGTCCGACCTTGCTGATCACCGACCTCGCCGTCTGGAAGCCGGATCCCGTCACCAAGGAATTCACCGTCGTATCGGTGCATCCCGGCGTCACCCGCGAGCAGCTGCAGGCAACCTGTGGCTGGACAGTCAAGTTTGTGGAGGCCCTTGACGAGACGCCAGCGCCGACGGAACTCGAGCTGAAGACATTGCGCGACTTGCAGGCCCGCACCAAGGCCGCGCATGCGGGAACCGCCAAGGGGAAAGCTGCATAAATGACTGAAGCCTTCATCTGCGATTACATCCGAACGCCGATCGGCCGCTTCGGCGGTTCGCTGTCCTCGGTGCGAACCGATGATCTTGGCGCCATCCCGCTGAAGGCGTTAATCGAGCGCAATGCCGGCGTCGACTGGGCCGCGGTCGACGACGTCGTCTATGGCTGCGCCAACCAGGCCGGCGAGGACAACCGCAACGTCGCGCGCATGGCGCTGCTGCTTGCCGGCCTCCCCCAGGACATCCCCGGCTCGACCGTCAACCGGCTCTGCGGCTCGGGCATGGATGCCGTCACTATCGCCGTGCGCGCCATCAAGGCCGGCGAGGCCGAACTGATGATCGCTGGCGGCGTGGAATCGATGAGCCGCGCGCCCTTCGTCATGCCGAAGGCCGACAGCGCCTTCTCGCGCAATGCCGAGATTTACGACACCACGATCGGCTGGCGCTTCGTCAACCCGCTGATCAAGAAGCAGTACGGCGTCGATTCCATGCCCGAGACCGGCGGGAACGTCGCCGAGGATTTTTCAATCTCTCGTGCCGACCAGGATGCCTTCGCCGTACGCAGCCAGGACAAGGCCGTCGCTGCGCAAGCCAATGGCCGGCTGGCGAAGGAGATCACACCGGTGACGATCCCGCAGAAGAAGGGCGATCCGGTCGTGGTGGCGAAGGACGAGCATCCCCGCGCCGGCACGACTATCGAGGCGCTGGCCAAGCTGCCGACGCCGTTCCGCCAGGGCGGCACCGTCACCGCCGGCAATGCCTCCGGCGTCAATGACGGCGCGGCCGCGCTCATCATCGCTTCCGAAGCGGCGGCGAAGAAGCACGGCCTGACGCCGATCGCCCGCATCCTCGGTGGTGCTGTCGCCGGTGTCGCGCCGCGCATCATGGGCATCGGCCCGGCTCCGGCCACCAAGAAGCTCTGCACCCGTCTTGGTCTGACGCCGGACCGGTTCGATGTGATCGAGCTCAACGAAGCCTTCGCCTCGCAAGGTATCGCGGTGCTGCGAGAGCTCCGCATTGCCGAGGACGCCGCGCACGTCAATCCGAACGGCGGCGCCATCGCGCTCGGCCATCCGCTCGGCATGTCGGGCGCCCGCATTACCGGCACGGCGGCAGCTCGAGCTTCACGAGCGCGGCGGAGGCTATGCACTTGCCACGATGTGCATCGGTGTCGGCCAGGGTATTGCCATTGCGCTGGAGCGAATTTGATAGGCGCACGCCAGGGTGTGCCGAGATTCAGGTCAGGCCGAGCCGAAAATGGCGGGCTCCGAAAACCGGAGCGGAGCGTACTTAAAGTACGTGTTGGGGTGGACGGCCCCCGACGGCATCGTGATGTGCCAGAATGAGGTCGTTGAAGATCTCAAGCAAGGGAGACCGTCCGTGGATAAACTTATTCGCATTGGCATGGATACGTCAAAGAGCGTTTTCCAACTGCATGGGGTGAATGAAGCCGAACAGCCTGTGTTGCGCAAGAAGCTGCGGCGCAATCAGGTGCTCGCCTTCTTTGCCGGGCTTTCGCCGCTGAGGGTTGGCATGGAGGCCTGTGGCGCGGCACATTACTGGGCGCGGGAATTGCGCGCGCTGGGTCATCATGTGCTGCTGATGCCGGCGCAGCACGTGAAGCCCTATGTCCAGCGCTCCAAATCGGATGCAGCCGATGCCGATGCGATCTGCGAGGCGATGATTCGGCCACGCATGCGTTTCGTTGCGGCCAAGAGCGCCGAACAGCAGGCGGCACAGATGCTGGCGAAGCTGCGAGCGCAGTTCATCGGCCGGCGCACGCAACTGGCCAATTCGATCCGCGGCTTTGCGGCGGAGTTCGGCTTGACTGCGCCCAAGGGGCTTTCCCGGCTCGGCGATCTGCTGGCCGACATTCGCGCTGACGCGACGATCCCGGACACGGCCAGGGACATGTTCGAGACGCTGGCGCGCGACTATGCGCATATCAGCGCCGAGGTCGCCGTGCTCGATAAAAAGCTGTTTGCGCTTCATAGGCACAACGAAGTGAGCCGGCGGCTGGCCGTCATACCGGCGGTCGGTCCTGTCGGAGCGACGCTGCTGGCCATCAAGGTGACGGATGCGCACGGCTTCAAGTCGGGGCGCGACTTTGCCGCCTGGCTCGGATTGACGCCGAAGAACCATTCGACAGCAGGCAAAAATCGGCTTGGGGTGATCACCCGCGCAGGCGACGACATGCTGCGAAGCGTGCTGGTAGCGGGCGCCACCGCGCTCATTCAACATATGCGGCGGGGCAGCAAAAGGGTCTGGCCATGGCTGGCGGCCTTGACCGCGCGCAAGCCCGCCAAACTCGCGGCGGTGGCGCTGGCCAACAAGCTGGCCCGCATCGCCTGGAAGCTGATGGTCACCGGTGAGCATTACCGCCCCCTCGGCGCCACCAATCCGGTGTCTGTGCAGCCGTAAGAGCATTAAGAGTTCGGCGTCGAGCGCCCTCGTTCGACGCCGAGGCCAGAACTTGCAAGCAGAGGAGCAGATGGTGTGACCGGTCGAACCGGGACCAGCGAGACACTCCGAGGTGCTCACCGGCAGCCAATGCCGCGTACGTGTTTGGAACTCGCTATCCGTGTAGCCCATCTTGGCCAGCGCTCACATACCGGCGCGCAACAGGCCGGACATATGAGCGCAAGCGATCCGATCAACCATCTCAGCCAAACCTTGCAAGCAGGGGGCCGTCCACATATGAGCACCGGAAGCGCAGGACCCCGCCATTTGCAGGCCGGCCTCACCTGAATATCGACACACCCTAGTACGGAAGGCCAACGTAATTCTCCGCCAGCGCGGTCGATGCCGCCTTGGAATGCACCAGATAATCGAGCTCGGCCTCCTGGATGCGTTGGCCGAACTCGCCCGTCTCGAGAAAACGGTGCAGCATCGTCGTCATCCACCAGGAGAAGCGCACCGCTTTCCAGACCCTGGCCAGCGCCCTTGAGGAATAGGCATCGAGCCCGGCCTTCGACCTCTCGGAAAAGAATTCGCGAAGCCCGGCAAAGAGATAGCGCACGTCGCTGGCAGCAAGGTTGAGGCCCTTGGCGCCGGTCGGCGGCACGATATGGGCCGCGTCGCCGACCAGGAACAGCAGGCCGAAGCGCATCGGCTCGGCAACGAAGGAACGCAGCGGCGCGATGGACTTCTCGAACGATGGTCCAGTGGTCACCGCCGCGGCCGTCTGCGGCGGCAGGCGGCGCCTGAGCTCGTCCCAGAAGCGACCGTCGGACCACGCTTCCACGCGCTCGTCGGCCGGGCATTGCACATAATAGCGGCTGCGGTGCGGCGAGCGCATCGAGCACAATGCAAAACCCCGTTCATGGTTGGCATAGATCAGTTCGTGGTCGGCCGGCGGCACCTCCGCCAGCACGCCAAGCCAGCCGAACGGATATTGCCGCTCGAAGGTTTTTAGCGCACTCGCGGGCACCGATCTGCGGCTGACGCCATGGTAGCCGTCGCAGCCGGCGATGAAGTCGCAGTCGATGCGATGGGTAGCGCCGTCCTTGTCGTAGGTGACGAAAGGCGATGCGCCGCCGAAATCATGCAGCGCGACATTCGCGGTCTCGTAGACGGTGACGAGCCCCGCCGCCTCGCGCTTGTCCATCAAATCATGCGTCACCTCGGTCTGCCCGTAGACGGTGACATGCTTGCCGCCGGTCAGGCCGGTGAGATCGATACGATGCAGGCGTCCGTCGAAGGCGAGCGAGATGCCGGAATGCTGCAGGCCTTCGGCATGCAGCCTATCCGCCGCGCCCGCCTCGCCGAGCAAGTCGACGGTGCCCTGTTCGAGCACGCCGGCGCGCACGCGACCCAGCACATGCTCGCGGCTGGATCGCTCGAGGATGATCGTCTCGACGCCGATGGTGGCGAGCAATTGGCCGAGCAGCAGGCCGGAAGGCCCTGAGCCGATGATTGCAACCTGCGTGCGCATCAGTGCCCGAGGCTTTCGATCTGCCCCGCAAGTTCGGCGGCGAGCCTGAGCGCGGCAGCGGTCGCCACCACCATCTGCGGCAGGATGAGCCATTCCAGCGTCCAGGCCGCGCCCGAGCGCTCCTGCTCATGCACCAGCGCCTGGTGCATGCCGGAGAGCTGGAGGGCGTTGAAGCGCGCCAGCGCCACCAGCGCCTCCGCCTTCACCGGATTCTGCTTGTGCGGCATGGCCGACGAGCCGCCGCCGCCGTAAAGCCGGATGTCGGTGCCGGCCTGCGCCATCAGAGCGATATCCTGGCCGAACTTGCCGAGGCTGCCGGTGACAAGCGACAGCCAGCTAGCGAACTCGGCGAGCGCATCGCGCTGGCAGTGCCATTGCGGCGCATCGCTGAGGCCAAGCTTGGCAGCGAGCGCCGCGCGCACTGCTGGCGCTTTGTCACCGAGCTTGTCGAGCGTGCCGGCCGCGCCGCCGAACTGCACCACGAGCAGCCGGCCAGATTGTTCCGTCAACCGCTGCTGATGACGTTCGAGCGGCGCCCGCCACGAAACGATCCGATCCGCCACGGTTATCGGAATTGCCGGCTGCATGCGCGTCATTCCCATCAGCGCCCTGCTCCCGCACTCCTGTTCGAGGTTGGCAAGGCGCACGATGTTTTCGCTGAGCAGCAGGCCGGTATGGTCGATGGCCTGGCGCAAGCGCAGCACCAGCGAGGTGTCGATGACGTCCTGGCTGGTGGCGCCGAAATGAACGAATTCGCCAAACTGCCCACCGACGGTAGCCTTGATCTGGCGCACCAGTTCCGGCACCACGACGCCATCCTTGGCGACGCCTCCGCGCAGCTCCGCCGTGTCCGGCCGGAACGAGGCCAGCGCCTTGACGATCGCTGCCCCGGCCTCGCGCGGGATCACCCCGCATTCAGCTTCCGCTTCGGCCAAAGCACGCTCGAAGCTGATCATCGCCCCAATGTCGGCTTCGACAGAAAAATGCCTCGCCGCCTCTTCGTCGCCGACGAGAGCGGAAAGCAGCGGATGATCGAAGGGCGAAACGGTCATGAAACGGCTCGGTCAGCTGTCGAAGAAGACCGTCTCCTTCTCGCCTTGCAGATGGACGTCGAAGACGTAGGTGTCGCCCTGGCGCTCGGCGATCAGGGTGGGCACGCGCACGCGGTGCTCGATACGGGCAAGGATCGGATCCTCGGCATTGGCCTCCTCCTCGTCGGAGAAATAGAGCCGCGTGTGCAGGCCGATATTGATGCCGCGCGCCACGATCCACAGCGTGATGTGCGGCGCCATCAGCCGACCGTCGCTGAACGGCACGCGGCCTGGCTTGATCGTCCGGAACAGGCAGATGCCGGTTTCCGTGTCGGTCGGCTGCCGGCCCCAGCCCAGGAAATTCGGGTCGGCGGCGCCGCGCAATTCGGCCGGCGAATTGTAGAGCCCGTTGGCATCCGCTTGCCAGATCTCGACCAGCGCGTCCTTGAGCGGCTTGCCGGTGCCGTCGAGCACGCGGATACGCAAATCGATGCGCTCACCCTTGGACTGCTCGTTGACCATCGTCGAGCCGAGGTCGCTCGCATAGACGCCGCCGATGCCGCAGAAATTGGGCGTCAGCCCGATATGCACGTAAGGCCCCGCGGTCTGCGAAGGGCTTTCCTTCAGCCGGTCGAGCGATTGAGTCATCAATTGCCCTCCAGCCTGTTCTCGAACAGCGTCGAGCGCCGCCCGCGCAGCACGATGTCGAACTTGTAGGCGAGCGCGTCCATCGGGATGGTCGACTGCATGTCGAGCGCAGCGATCAGCGCTTCGATGGCAGCCTTGTCGGCAATGCCGCCGACAATCGGGCAGCGCCGGATCAGCGGATCGCCTTCGAAATACATCTGCGTGATCAGCCGCTGCGCGAAGCCGTGGCCGAACACCGAAAAATGGATATGGGCCGGACGCCAGTCGTTCGGGCCATTCGGCCATGGATACGGCCCGGGCCTGACGGTGCGAAAGGCATAGCCGCCGTCCTCGGCGGTGATGGCGCGGCCGCAGCCGCCGAAATTCGGGTCGAGCGGCGCAAGATAACCGTCCTTCTTGTGGCGGTAACGGCCGCCGGCATTGGCCTGCCAGAATTCGAGCAGCACGCCGGGCACGCCCCTGCCCCGCTCGTCGAGCACGCGCCCATGGACGATGATGCGCTCGCCGATGGCGCTCTCGCCGGCCCTGGCGAAATTGTGGATCAGGTCGTTGTCGAGTTCTCCCAGCATGGCATGGCCGAACACCGGACCGGTAAGTTCCGATAGCGTGTTGTCGAAGGCGATCAGCGCCTTTTGCGGCGAGCGCAGCACCGAGCTCTTGTACGCCGGCGTGAATGCCGGCGGGTGCCACTGACGATCGCGCTGGAAGAAGGCGCCCGTTTCCGGCGTCCTGTTGGAGCCGGGCTCAGGCATGGGCGTCGTCCATCTGCGCGAACACCTCCTTGGCGATCTTGAAGGCGCGGTTGGCAGCCGGCACGCCGGCATAGATCGCGACATGCAGGAAGGCTTCGCAGATATCGTCGCGCGACGCGCCCGTGTTGGCGGTGGCGCGCACATGCATGGCCACCTCCTCGTCATGGCCGAGGGCCGCAAGCAGCGCCAGCGTCACGATCGAGCGCTCGCGCTTCGACAGGCCGGGGCGCGCCCACACCGTTCCCCAGGCGGCTTCGGTGATCAGTTGCTGGAACGGCCGGTCGAAATCGGTCACCGCATCCCCGGCGCGGTCGACATGCGGATCGCCGAGCACGGACCGGCGGACGTCAAGCCCCGTCCGGTAGCGTTTTTCGTTCTTGGAGACGTCACCCATGGGCATGCTTTCCTTCGGGCAACGAGGCGACGAAGTCGCGGATCAGGGTTGTGAGCGCGTCGGGCCGCTCGATGCAGGGAATGTGCCCGGCGCCGCGGATCACCTCGAAGCGCGCGCCGGGGATCAGGTCGGCAAGCGAGCGCACGAGATCGGGCGGCGTCGAGCCGTCCTGGTCGCCGACGATGCAGAGCGTCGGCACCGCGATATTGCGCGCGCTGTCGGTGAAATCGGCGTCGCGGACAGCCATGCATGTGCCGATATAGCCGGGCAGCGCCTGCCTGGTCAGCATGTTACGGCAGCCGGCAAGCTCGGCCGCCCGGTTGGCATGGAAATCCGGCGTGAACCAAACCTTCATCACACCGTCGGCGATCGCCTCGATGCCGTAGCGTTCGATCGTCGCGATGCGGCCGTTCCAGCTCTCGGCCGTGCCTATTCTGTGGGCGGTGTCGCTGAGGATCAGCGCCTCGACGAGCTCGGGCCGGCGGGCATAGAGCCGCTGCGCCACCATGCCGCCGACCGACAGGCCAAAGAGCACGACCTTGTCGAAGCCAAAATGATCGATCAGCGCGCTCAGATCGTCGACATGGTCGTCGATCGAGCGCACGCCGCCGCCGATATCGGAAAGTCCGTGGCCTCGCTTGTCATAGACGAGCATCGGCATTTCACCGGCAAGGCGCGCGATGACGTCGTCCCAGATACGGAAGTCCGTGCCGAGCGAATTGATGAAGATGATCGGGCGCGAAGTGCCGGCCGCTTCGATATAGCGGTGGTGCAGCGTCACGCCGCCGATGCTGACGAATGGCACGATTTCGATCCTCCATCGCTACCTTGCACCAGTTGTTTGGTTCGGTAAACCGATGGCTAGCCTGAACGGCCGGACGTTGCCCCTCGCCGGGCTCCATCCTCTTCCAGCCTATCCGCGGCACGAGAGAACTCGGATCGCCGAGTTGACCGACCTGCTCTGGATAACGATTGGGATCCTCCGATGCTACCTGTCAGAAGTAGCTGAAGGACCACGTCCTGGATCATTCACGGCCAAGCGCTCGCGCCTGGCGCTCCCCTTCCGGCATGGAGACCAGCCGGGCGGCGGCGGCATTGGCGGCAGCGACAGCGGCCTCCACGGGCTCGCCGCGGGAGAGCGCGGCGGCGAAGGCGCCGACGAATTCGTCGCCGGCACCATGGGTGCTGACAACCTTCACCGGAATTGCGGCGAGCGCGAAAGCGTGGCCGTTGCGATCGTGATAGGCGACGCCCTCGCCGCCGGCGGTCACGACCGCCGCCGGATAGATTCCGGCTAATTGGCGCGCCGCCTCGATCGCGCCGTCGAGCGTATCGATGACCGGAATGCCGGCCAGGAACTCCGCCTCGATGGCGTTGACGATGACGAAGTCGACCAGCGCGGTGAGTTCGGCAGGCAGCGTCCGCGCCGGCGCTGCGTTCAGCACGACGCGGGCGCCGGCCGCCTTGGCAGCGCGCGCGGCGGCGGTGTTGGAGATTTCAGGCACCTCATTCTGCAACAACAGTACCGAAGCCCGTGCCAACAGATCGGCCGCCTTCGCGACGTCCTTTTCATCGAGCGTCAGATTGCTGCCGGAGACGATCACCGCGCCATAGTCTCCGCCGGTATCGAAGATCGCCACACTCATGCCGGACCCTGCCCCAGGCTCTACCCGCACGAAGCGATGATCGACACTGCTGCGGTCAAGATTGGCGAGCAGCGCGCGCCCGAAATCGTCGTCGCCGACGGCGCCGATCATCGCCGATTGTGCACCTGCCCGCGCGGCGGAGACCGCCTGATTGCCGCCCTTGCCGCCGCATTTCGGCTGCCAGGCATAGCCGGTCACCGTCTCCCCTTTGCGCGGGCGATCCGGTGCGTTGACCATGATGTCGTAATGCAGGCTGCCGAAAACGGCGACCAGTCCCACTGAAACAACGCTCATTCGCGCCGATCTTTCATCAGCTTTTGTCCCGCCGTTTCGATGTCACCGCCGACATGGTGCGGCCAAGATTGCGCTCAGCCGCCTGGTAGTCGCGCTGGGCGACCGCGACGAACAACGCGTCGAGGATATTGAGCTGGGCAATGCGGGCGGCCGCGTTCTCGCCCATTAGAGGCGAACCCTGGGCGGTCGAGCAGAGCACGATATCCGACACCGCCGCCAGCGGCGAGTTGTCGTAGTTCGTGATGGCAAGCGTGCGGGCGCCGTTCTTCCTGGCAAGCTGGATGGCGTCGATGACGGCGCTGGTATTGCCCGAATGCGAAAAGCCTACGGCGATGTCGTCGGCGCCGAGCAGCGAGGCCGACATCAGCATCATGTGCGAGTCGTCGTAGACCGATGCGCGAATGCCGATGCGCAGGAATTTGTGCGAGACGTCTCGTGCGATCTGCGCCGAGCCGCCGACACCATAGAAATCGCGATTCCTGGCGCGATAGAGCAGATCGGCGGCACGGTCGAAATCGTCCATGTCGAGGATCGCCAGCGTTTCCTCCAGCGCTTGGATCGACGTGCGGAAGACTTTTTGAACGATCTCGGCCGAACTGTCGTCGGCCGACAGTTCCTGATGCATCTCGGCGGTTGGCAGTCGGCTGTATTCATAAACCGCGGTGCGAAAGTCGCGGTAGCCGGAGAAGCCCAGCTTCTTGGCAATCTTGACCACCATCGCCTCCGACACGCCGGCCTCTTCGGCGATCTGCTTCAAAGGGATCGTCTCATCGAAGCCGCGGCGACCGAACACGGTCTCCACCACCTTTGCCTCCAGCGGCGTGAGATGCGGCATCATCATGCGGATGCGCGGCCCTACGGCTTTCAAGTCGGTCAAAGTCATCCACGTCCCCTCGTCACGCGATCGATGAGCATCGCGGCGAGGATTATAAGGCCAGTTGCAAGCAGCTGATAGAAGGACTGCACGTTCATCAGCGTCAGGCCGTTCCGCATGCTGCCCAGCACGACGGCGCCCAAAATGGTGCCGATGACGCTGCCCTTGCCGCCCATCAGCGAGGCGCCACCGATGGCGGCTGCAGCGATCGCGTCGAGCTCCCAGAGATTGCCAAGGATGGGTTCGGCAGCACCCAGCCGGCCGATCAGGATCTGCGCTGCGAGGGCGGCAAGCAGGCCGGAAATCATGTAGGCGGCAATCTTGGTGCGGGCGATTGGCACACCTGCGATATAGGCCGCTTCCTCGTTTCCGCCGACGGCAAGCAGATATTCGCCGAAAGGTGTCTTCTTGAGGATGATCCAGGCAACCAGCGCCACCATGGCGACGATGACGACAGAAAGCGGAAGCCCGAGCAGGGATCCGTTGAAGACGGCGCGGAAATCGGCTGGGAGACCAAGCACGGGATTGCCGCCGGTGTAGATGAGCGCCAGCGCCCGATAGGTGCTGAGCGTTCCGAGCGTGACGATGAAGGGCTGCAGCCCGACATGGGCGACGAGAATGCCGTTTACCAGGCCGCCGGCAAGGCCGATGGCCAGGCCAGCAGCTATCGCCAGCGGAATTGGCGCGCCCGCCATCAGCATCGAGGCCGAGATCACCGCCGACAGCGCCGCGGTCGGCCCGACCGACAGATCGATGCCGCCTGAGATGATGACCAGCGTCATGCCCAGCGCCAGGCAGGCGTTGATGCTCGATTGCTGCAGGATGTTGATCAGGTTGCGCTCGGCGAAGAAACCAGGCACCAACGCGCCGAAGAACCCCAAGATGACGACCAGGCCGATGAGCGTGCCGGCGTCGCGCATGGAAAAGCGGCTGACGAAAGCCGCCCCTGGCCGGCCTGTGATTGCTTGCGAAATGTCCGACATTTGGCGCCCTGCTCTATGCGCTTGCCCGACCGGCGTCGGCCTGACCGGGCTGCCTCTTCGATTGCGGTATGGCGTGCGCGGCGATCGCATGCTCGTTGAGATCGGTGCCTTCGAGTTCGGCCGCGACCGTGCCCTCACGCATGACAAGCACGCGATCGGCCAGCCGGATCACTTCGGGCAGCTCGGAGGAAACGACGATCACCGAATGACCCTCGGCAGCAAGTTCCTCGATCAAGTGATAGATCTCGGCCTTGGCGCCGACATCGATTCCTCGCGTCGGCTCGTCGAAAAGAAGGATGCGCGTGCCGGCAGCCAGCCAGCGGCCGATGATCGCCTTCTGCTGGTTGCCGCCGCTGAACAGCCGGATCGGCCGGTCGAGCAGGAAGGGCCTCAGATTGACCCGCTGCATCTTCTCGGCGGCGACCCGCCTCAATCGACGATTATCGATGAGGACACGCGGCGCAAAGACCTTCATCGAAGAGAGCGCCATGTTGGAGATGATCGATCGCAGCGGCACGATGCCCTCACGCTTGCGCTCCTCCGGCACCAGGCCGATGCCGGCAGCGATGGCATCGCGCGGGCTGGAAAGGCGAACGGACCTTCCGTCGATTTCGATCGCGCCCGACGATAGGCGGTCGGCCCCAGCCAGCAGCCGAAGCAGTTCGGTGCGTCCGGACCCGACAAGGCCGGCGATACCCAGCAGCTCGCCGCGGTGGAGGTCGAAAGATACGTCTCGCACCTTGGTTGCCGACGAAAGGCTGCGCGCGGTGAGCCTGACATCGCCCGACTTGTGCGAACGGTGCTTCTCTTGGGCAAGCTCGCGCCCTACCATCATCGCCACAACCGCCTTTTCGGGCAGGTCCGCGAGATCGACAGAATCGACCACGACGCCATCGCGCATGATCGTGGCGCGCCGGCAGATGCCGAACACCTCGTCGAGCTTATGCGAGACATAGACGACGGCGACGCCGTCGCGGGCGAGCCCTGCAATGACCTCGGCAAGCCGCTCGAACTCGGCCGGCGTCAGGCTCGATGTCGGCTCGTCCATGGCGACGACCTTTGCGCGGTTGAGCAGCGCGCGGGCAATCTCGACGATCTGTCGCTGCGCGACCTTCAAGGTTCCGATCGGCACCGCCGGATCGATGTTCGGATCGATTGCGGCAAGCGCCTCGGCGGCGCGGCGCTCCTGTTCGCGGCTCGCCACAAAAATACCGGAGCGGGTAAGAGGCTGGCCGAGGAACATGTTCTGGGCGACGCTCAGGCGCGCTACTTGCTGCAATTCCTGGTGGATCATGGCAATGCCAGCCTGCCGCGCCGCGACAGGATTGGCGAAGGCGACCGGCTTGCCGTCGATGGCGATATGGCCAGCTGTCGGCCGGTAAACGCCCGACAGGATGCGCAGCAATGTCGACTTGCCGGCGCCGTTCTCGCCGAGCAGCCCATGCGCCTCGCCGGCGCCGATGGCGAAGGACACATCGCTCAGCGCCCGCACGCCGGGAAACACCTTGGAGACGCCCTCGAATTTCAAGCGCGGGATTTCAAACATCTTGAAAGTCCTCGGAGGTCGCGCCGGGGTTATGCCCGGCGCAACGCAGGCCTATTGACCCGCCGCCGCGTCCTCCAGCAGCGCCTTGCGCGCGTCGGGACCGGAATAGCGGTCGGCGTTGTCCTTGGTGATCAGCGCCTGCGGCGTGGCGACGACACGCGGCAACTTCTGGCCGGCGACCAGGCGCAGCGCCGCTTCCAGCGCCACCTCGCCGGTCAGCACCGGGAAGCTGTCGACTGTGCCGGTGAGTTCGCCGGCGCGGATCGAGGCATAGGCATCGGAAATGCCATCGGTGCCGAAGACGGCGACCTTGCCCTGCAGGCCGGCCGCCTTGACCGCTTCGACGATGCCCAGCGCCATGCCGTCATTGTTGGCATAGAAGCCGATCAGGTCGGGGTGTTGCTGCAGGATGTTGGTGGCCGCGTCGTAGGACGTCTGCCGGTCCCAGTTGCCGGGAACGCTCGCGACGACCTGGAATTTGCCGGATTCGCCGATCGTGGCCTTGAAGCCTTCCGTGCGCTGGACTGCAGCATAGACGCCGGCCTGGCCCTCGACGACGGCAACCTTGCCGCCCTCCGGCCGGTTCTTGATGAACCATTTGGCGACCCGCACGCCATTGTCGCGCTGGACATTGCCCACATAGTGCTCAGCCTGCGGAATAACCGCGTCGTTGACGTTGATGACCGGCACGTTGGCAGCCTTGGCCTGCTCCATGATCGGCTGCAGGTTGGAGTCCGTCTGCGGCGAAACGAGGAGCACATTGTACCCCTGTGTGACCAGACCCTCGGCAATGGTGAGTTGTCCCAGTTGATCGCCTTCGCTCTGAGCCGCCTGATAGACGACGGGCACGCCGATCTTGCCGCCGAAGGTTTTGTACCCTTCGCCCAACGAGCGCCAGTATTCATTGGTCAAAGTCTTGGAAACGGCGCCCGCCTTGGTGCCTTCAGGCAGCTTGGGGAATGCGCCGAACTTCGCGTCGAGCTGCGACCATTCGATACGGTCTTTCTCGGTATCGGAATTGAGTGGCGCGAGGTCGGTGGCCAAGGCCGTGCCGATGGATAGGGCCATCAGCCCCGCGGTGGTAGCTGCGAGCAGAAATTTCATGGTCATTCCTCCCTGGTTGAAGACGGCAATTTGGTCGAAAGCGCGGACAAAGCGGTCAACCGTCCGGGCCGAGCATGATTTCCTGGACGATGGCCTGCGAGGCCACGGCGTCCTGGCCGTCGAGGGCGGTCGCCAGGCGATTGTCGTGCTCAAGTCGCTCGACGACGCGCAGCATGCGCCTGACGGTGGCGATGTTGACCTCGCATTCGCGCACCGGATCGAGCCCTGTCACGTCGGGGAACGTGTCGAAATAGATCGCGCCGGCGTAGCCGTTCCTGCGGATCTGGCGCAGCAGTTCGATCGTCTGCAGCGTATGCACGGCCCCGACCATCAGGCCGTCGTCGCGCTTGGCGTACCCATCGTTGAGATGCACGCCGAGCAGCCTTGCATGACGCGCGACAAGCGCCGCGGCGAAGGCCGGCTGCTCGTCGGCATAGAGCGCATGGGCAAAGTCCAGGGTTACGCCGAGATTGGGCTGGCCGACCTCGCGGATCGCCAGCAAGGTCGTTGCCGCATCGGGCATCAGCGAATAGGAGCGCGGCTCGTTCGGCTTGTACTCCAGGCTGATGGCGCAGTCGGGGTCATGCATCGAAACTTCACGAATTCCATCGATTTCGTGTTGCCATAGCGTCTCGTAATCGGCTTGGAAGGCGTAGTCGAAGCCGTCTTGTCCCAGCCATAAGGTCATGAGATTGGCGCCGGCCTCTCGCGCCGCATCGATGCCGGCCTTGGTCAGATCGATGGCTTCACGCCGCACCGCTGGATCGGGATTGGTGAAAGCGCCGAGCTTGAAGGCCGGGTTGGAGTAATAGCGCATGGCGAGGCCATTGATGGAAAGGCCAAGATCGCCAAGTTTTCGGGCGATTTCAGCCGGCTTTTCGCCGACATGGTCGGGGAAATTCAGATCGACGTCAGTGAGGCCGGCAACCTTGGCCGCGCGGGCGGCCATCTGCATCAGCGACGGCTTTCCGGCTAGGTCGGGCCACTCGGCGTGAGGCCGGGACGCAAAGGAATTCAGGCGGGTGGCGAAACGATGGGATGTCATCTGGCGTCCTCGTACGCCATTACTTCACATAGTTATAAAATTTTGTAAAGTTATTTTTTTGAAAGACGATGCAATCCGTTCTTACCGACGATCAGCCGTTACGCAGCCCCTGTCCGGGAAACCCTGCCGACCCTCAGCCTCTCATTGCTGAAATCTCGGTCGTCGGGCCGATCGTCAACAACAGTTGGAAAAGCGCTCGCCGTTCTGGCATTACCGCTGGTCCGAGAGCCACTTCGACGGATAGCAATGACTTCAAGACGCAACGTCCTTTTCATCATGTGCGACCAGCTGCGGTTCGACTATCTGAGCTGCGCCGGACACAGGCGCCTGAAAACGCCGAATATCGACCGGCTCGCCAGCCGCGGCGTGCGTTTCACCAACGCCTACGTGCAATCGACGGTGTGCGGCCCCTCGCGCATGAGCGCCTATACCGGCCGCTATGTCCGCTCGCACGGCTCGACGCATAACGGCGTGCCGCTGAGGGTCGGCGAGCCGACGCTGGGCGACCATTTGCGCGAGGTCGGCGTGCGTTGTGCGCTGATCGGCAAGACGCATATGACCGCCGACGAGGAAGGCATGGAGCGCCTCGGCATCGCCAGGGATTCCATCATCGGCGTGCGGATCGCCGAATGCGGCTTCGAGCCGTTCGAGCGCCACGACGGCCTGCATCCCTCGACCAGCTACGACCCCGATCCAGCCTACGATACCTATCTGCGCGAGCATGGCTTCGGCGCCGCCAACCCATGGGAGCATTGGGCGAATTCCGGCGAGGGCGAGAACGGCGAGAACTTCAACGGCTGGCTGCTCGTCCACGCCGACAAGCCGGCGCGCATCCCGGAGGAGCATTCCGAAACGCCCTACATGACGCGCCGCGCCATGCGCTTCATCGAGGAAGCCGAAGCCAAGGGCGAAGCCTGGTGCGCGCATCTTTCCTACATCAAGCCGCACTGGCCCTATATCGTTCCCGCGCCTTATCACGCCGTGTACGGCAAGGCGGACATCCAGCCGCCGGTCCGCAGCGAGGCGGAGCGCCTCTTGCCAAACCCGATCTTCGAGGCCTTCCAGCAGGAGCGCTACTCGAAGAACTTCTCGCGCGACGAGGTCCGCGAGACGGTCATCCCCTGCTACATGGGCCTGATCAAGCAGATCGACGACCAGCTCGGCCACCTGTTCGACTTCATGGAGAAGCGCGGCCTGTTCGAGAACACGTTGGTGGTCTTCACCTCCGACCATGGCGACTATCTCGGCGACCATTGGCTCGGCGAAAAATACCTGTTCCACGACGTGGCCGTGAAGGTGCCGATGATCGTCTACGATCCGCGCCCCGAAGCCGATGGCACGCGCGGAACGACATCGGACGCACTGGTCGAGATGATCGATCTCGCGCCGACCTTCCTCGACTATTTCGGCGGCAAGGCCAAGCCGCACCTCCTCGAAGGCCGCTCGCTGCTGCCGCTCACTTCCGGCGAACGGACAAGCCTGCGCAACTTTGCTGTCAGCGAATATGACTACAGCGGCGACGCCGCGCGCCTCAAGCTCGCCATGCCGGTGTCGGACTGCAAGCTCTACATGATCACCGACGGCCGCTTCAAACTGGTTCACGGCGAAAGCTTGGAGCCGATGTTCTTCGACCTCCGCAACGACCCCGGCGAGTTGCGCGACCTCGGCCGCGAGCCGTCGGCGGCCAGCGACATCGAGCGGCTGCGCAAAATGCTGATGCGCTGGCTGGCGCTGCCCAACAACCGCATCACCGTTCCCGACGAATGGCTGACGGAGATCGACGACAAGATCGGGCATTTCGATCCCATTATCGGTTCCGGCGTGCTCATCGGCTACTGGGACGAAGCCGAGCTTGCCAAGCAGCAGGAGGCGCGCCGCCGCTGGCTGGCGCGCCGGGACCGCAAGTAACTTCGCTATCCGAGCGTCAACCCCGCCTTGCGCGCTTCCTCGCGCAGGAACGGCAGTCCGACCTCGATGACGTCGCGCGGGTCTTCCGCCACCGGGCGCCACACTGCCAGCCCGCCGGCGATGTCGACATCGACATGGTTCATGCTTTCGAGCGTGATCGGCCCTTCATAGCCGATGTCGGCGATTGCCTTCATGCAGGCCGCCCAGTTGAGCATGCCGCGTCCCGGGACGCCGCGATTGGCTTCCGACACATGCACATAGCCGAGGAAGGGTGCCGCCGCCTCGAAGCCTGAAGCAAAGCTCTCTTCCTCGATATGCATGTGGTAGGTGTCGAGGTGGATGAAGATGTTGTCGGCGCCGACGCGCTCGATGATCCGCGCCGCGTCGATGCCGCGGTTGATGAGGTGCGTCTCGTAGCGGTTGCAGGGCTCGATGCCGAGCTTCAGGCTGCGCGACTTCGCCGCCTTCGCCGCCCGTTCGAGGAACCGGCACATACCGTCGATCTCCCTTTGCGTCGGCGCCCGGCCGGTGGTCTTGCCGATCGTGCCGTAGGTGACGCCGCCCAGCGCCTCGGCGCCCACTTCGTTGCACACCTTGAAAGCCGGCTGCAGGAAGTCGAGCGCCTCCTCCGGCCGCTCGACCACGTCGAGCGCGCGCGGCAAGCCGAGCGACGGGATAAGCTGGACGCCATAGTGGTTGGCGAAACCGCGCGTGCGCTTGGTGTCGATCTCCTCAGGGCGCAGCAGCGGGATTTCCATCAGGCCGACGCCGAATTCCTTCAGCCTGTCCATCTGCGGCTCGATGCGAGCGAGGTCCCAGACCGGTGCGATGGCGAAAGTGTGCAGTCCAAACGTGTTCATAAGCTCAGCCTCGTTGTTCATGCGCCGCCGCGGCACTGATATCGCCGCCGCCGACGATGCGGCTGACGACTTCGTTCATGTTGGTCTTGGCGGTGACGAGATCGGCATCCGCCCGTCCGTGGCGCAGCACGACGATGCGGTCGGTGACCGACAGCACATCGTTCAGCCGGTGCGAGATCAGTATGACGGCGATGCCTTCCGATTTCAGCCGCCGGATCAGGTCGAGCACGCTCTGCACCTCGCGCACGGCAAGCGCCGCCGTCGGCTCGTCCATGATGACGAGCTTCGGGTTGAAGGTAAGCGCCCGCGCGATCGCCACGGTCTGCTGCTGGCCGCCGGAGAAGGAACCGACCGAGCGGTTGATCGATGGCAGATGCGCCCCTAACCGCTCGATCATCCGCGTCGCACGGCGGTCCATCTCGGCCTTGTCGACGAAGCCCGGAAACAGGCCGAACACCTTCTTGGTCGGCTCGCGCCCGAGGAAGATGTTCGAGGCCACATCCTGCTGCTTGGCTAAAGACAGGTCCTGGTAGATCATCTCGATGCCGAGCCGGCGGCGCTGGCCGGGGTCGAGGGCGAGGATGTCCTTGCCGTCGAACTCGATCGAGCCGGTGTCGGCGCGGTAGATGCCGGTGATGGTCTTCATCAGCGTCGACTTGCCGGCGCCATTGTCGCCGACCAGCCCGACCACCTCGCCGGCCGCGACCGACAGGTCGACACCGTGCAGCACGTCGACCGCGCCAAAACTTTTGCGGATGTTGTGGAGCGAAAGCAGGGTCATACGCGCGACTCCTTCCGCACCTGGTACTGATCGATGAAGACGGCGAGTATCAGCACCGCGCCGATCGCCATCTGCTGGTAATAGGACTGCACGGCAAGCAGCGTCAGCCCGTTCTGCAGCACGCCCATGATCAGCGCGCCGATCATGGTGCCGAGGATCGAGGCGCGGCCGCCGAACAGGTTGGTGCCGCCGATGATCGCCGCGGTGATGGCGGTGAGCTCGTAATTGATGCCAGCGGTCGGATCGCCGGCGTTGACGCGGGCGGTGAACAAGAGACCGGCAAGGCCCGCAAGCGCGCCGGAGAGCGTGTAGATGATGCGGCGGTGATGCTCGACGCGGATGCCGGCGGCGCGCGCGGCGCCCTCGCTGTCGCCAAGCGCCAGCGTGTGGCGGCCGAAGCGCGTATAGGCGAGCGCGCAATGCGCGACGATCGCGGTGAGCACGAAGATGATCACCGGCATCGGAATGCCGAGCGGCCGGCCTTGGCCGATATAGACGATCTCGGCAGGCAGGCCGTAAATCGCCCTGCCCTGCGAGATGACCAGCGCCAGCCCGCGCGCGAGGCCCAGCATGCCGAGCGTGACGATGAAGGCGGGAACGAAGGCGCGGGTGACAAGCTGTCCGTTGATGTAGCCGGCGATGCTACCTGCCAGAATACAGGCGATCACCGCGAACACCGATGGCCAGCCGAGATTGACGGCGACGAAGGCGCCCGCCACGCCGGCAAGGCCCATAACCGAGCCGAGTGACAGATCGAGCCCGCCGGAGCCGATGACGAAGGTGGCGGCGATCGCCAGCACGCCGATCGTCGACGTCGCGAGCAGGATGTTGAGGAAATTGCTGAGCGACAGGAAGAAGGGCGACAGCAGCGCCATCGCCGTGCTCAGCGCCACAAGCACGACCAGCGACTCCAGCCTGATGTGGAGCCGTTCGACGGATGCGCGCTGCACCCGAGCCCAGAAGCCGGGCTGCGCCGTTTCAGAAGCCATGTTTTTCACCCTTCGGGTAAGGGAATAAGGGAGTAGGTCAGTAGGGGAGTAGGGAAATACGGCGTCTCGAACCAATCGGAGAAGCGCAAACCGTCGCTTCCCCTACTGCCCTGCTGACCTACTCCCCTACTCCCTACCGTGAAGCTACTTCACATATTGCAGCATCGGCTCCTTGCCGGCGTCGAGCACGTCCTTGGTCAGCACCAGGGTCGGCACGGCTATGCTTTCCTCAACCTTCTCGCCGGCCAGCGCCTTCTTGACGTTCTCGACCGCCTGCTTGCCGACCAGATAGGGCAGTTGCGCGACGGAGGCGTTGAGCCGGCCTTCCTTGATCGACTTCACCGCATCGACATTGCCGTCGACGCCGATCATCGTCACCTGCTCACCCTTTCCGGCCGCGTAGACCGATTCCACGGCGCCAAGCGCCATGCCGTCATTGGCGCAGAAGATGGCGACGAGATCGGGATGCGCGGTCAGCGTGTCGGTGGCGATCGAAGCCGCCTTGCCGCGGTCCCAGTCGCCCGGCAGCGAGGCAACGATTTGGAGCCCCGGCGCCAGTTCCTTCAGCTTGTCGGCGAAGCCCTTGGCGCGCTTCTCGCCGGTGATGTTGCCCGACAGGCCCTCGATCACCAGCACCGGACCCTTGGCGTCCTTGCCGAGCTTGGAGACGAGGTATTCGGCACCCTGCGCGCCGGCCGCGATATTGTCGGAACCGATGTGGAAGGTGACCTTGACGCCTTCCTTGTCGAGCACCGCCTGGTCGAGATTGTTGTCGAGGTCGACGATCTTGATGCCGGCATCCTGCGCCGACTTCAGGCAGGGCAAGAGGTTGGTGGAGTTGATGGCGGCGGTTATCATCGCCACCGGCTTGCGTTCCAGCATGGTGTTGCAGAGGTTGAGCTGCGGCTCGGCCGCCTGGTCGCTCTCGGCCGCCTGCTGGAAATACTTCACGCCGGCCTCCTTGGCGCCGTCGGCGACGCCCTGGGCCATCGCACCCCAGAACGGGTTGGCCAGCGTCTTCATCAGCACACCGTATTCGCCGTCCTCAGCCTTGGCCGCACCTATGGCCGAAAATGCCAAGGCTACGCCCAATGCCAGCGTAAATCGATTTATCCTTTTATAAAACGATGTCATTCCTTCCTCCGTTGATCTTGCGCACCGGATGCCTCGGCCAGGGCCGGCGCTTTTCTTCCGTTGTCGACAATGGGGGCTATTGTCGGTCTCCTCCCCCGGAATGCGGGCCGTTGCCTGGCGAGCCAACGGATTCCCGCATCAACACCTTGCAAGGTTCGAGCCGCGCCCTCGGCGGGCCGCGCTCGCCTTCGATCCTGCGGAACAGAACCTCCATCGCATTGCCGGCGATCTCGCGCACCGGCTGCACCACGGCGGCGATCGCCGGCCATGTCACCTGCATCCATTCGGCGTCGTCGAAGCCGACCAGCGAGATGTCGTTCGGGCAATGCCAGCCACGCCGCCGGAATTCCGAAAGCGCCACCAGCGTGCCCTTGAGGAAGAGCGAATAGACCGCCGTCGGCCGATCGCCGTCAGCTTCCCGCTTGCTGAAATAGTCGCGAAGCAGCGTCCGCAAGGGCTCGACGTTGCTTTCGGAGAGCACTACGTCGATGCGGATGTCCGGCGCGAGCTCGAGCGCCGTGTTGCGAAACCCTTCGAGGCGGGCGCGCACCGTCGCCGCCTGCTGGCCGAGGCCGACGACGAGGATGTGGCGATGGCCTTGGCCGACAAGCGCGCGCGCCACTTCAGCGCTTGCCGCGGCGCTGTCGGCTGAAACGGTATCGAAGGCATCGTCGGCAAGCACGCGATCGATCAATACGCCGGTCATGCCGTTCGCTTTCATGAAACCGGCTGCCGGTCCATGCTCGTTGCGCACCGGTGCCAGCACCACGCCGGCGACGCGCCAGTCATGCATGCGGGCAAGGATCTCCTTCTCGCGCGCTTCCGATTCACGGCTGGAGGCGGCGACCAGCGTGTAGCCGCGCTGCTCGGCAAGACCCTCGAGCTCGCTCACCATCTGGCCGAAGAACTCGCTTTCGAATTCCGGCATAATGGCGCCGATGATGCGGCGCTTGGCCCGCCGCATGTCGGAGGCGAGCGGATCGACGCGGTAGCCGAGCAGTTCGACGGCATCGAAGACGCGCTGCGCATTCTCTGGCTTCACCGTCGTGACGCCGGACAGCACCTTGGAGACGGTCGCCGCGGACACGCCGGCATGACTTGCCACGTCGTGGATCGACGGCCGCCGCTGCTGGGCTTCATGTTGCGCCATTGACCTCCTCCTGAGGGCGGGCAGCCGCTTGCTGCGTTTCTAGTTTTATTCGATAAATCGATTTTTTGCAGTTGTAAATCGTTTAATCCTGGGTAAAGAACGTTTGTGTGATTGACGTGATCCAATCGCGCTGGGAGGATAAACGATGTCCGACAAGGCCCTGCCGCTGGTGATCAGCGCGCCCGAACCGCGCACGCTCGGCCTGATCTTCACGCCGCGGCAACTGAACGTGTTTCGCAGGAAATATCGCATCGTCGAGACAACGCCCGAAGGTGTCTCGGAGTTGCCGACAGATGTGCTCGCCGAAGCGCGCTACATCGTCGGCCAGCCGCCGATCGCGCCGGAGACACTGGAGAAATTGACGTCGCTGCGCTGCGTCTTCAACGTCGAGACCAATCTCATCAACAACATGCCCTATGAGACGCTGTTTGCCCGCGGCATTCATGTCGTCACCACCGGCCTGGTCTTCGCCGAGCCGGTCGCCGAGCTTGGGATCGCCATGGCGCTCAACCTGGCGCGCGATGTCGTCGATGCCGACCTCGCCTTCCGGCAAGGCGAAGAGCTTTGGGGCGGCGACGGCAACCAGACCGCGCGCCTGCTCTCCGGCGCCGATGTCGGCATCATCGGCTTCGGCGATCTCGGCCGCGCGCTGAACCGTTTGCTCACGGGCTTCCGCACCCGCACCAGGGTCTTCGATCCGTGGCTGCCGCCGTCCGTGCTGGTGGAGCATGGCGTCGAGCCGGCCTCGCTCGACAAGGTGCTGTCGGAAAGCGATTTCCTCTTCGTCGTCGCTTCGGTGACCAGCGAGAACCAGGGCTTCCTCGGCGCCGACGCCTTCGCGAAAATGCGCAAGGGCGCCGCCTTCGTCCTGCTCAGCCGCGCCGGCGTTGTCGATTTCCCGGCGCTGATGGAAGCGGTGAGAACTGGCCATATCGTTGCCGCCAGCGACGTGTTTCCGGAAGAACCACTGGCTAAGGATCACCCCGTCCGTTCCCTCCCCGGCTTCCTGCGCTCGGCCCACCGCGCTGGCGCGCTCGACGTCGCCTTCAAGCGCATGGGCGACATGGTGCTGGAGGACATGGACCTGATCGACCGCGGCCTGCCGCCGATGCGCTCCAAACGCGCCGAACGCGAGACCGTTTCGCGGATGCGTTCCAAGCCGGTCGATCGGAACTGAAGGGCTGGCTTTGCCTGGCTGGCACCTTGGCGCCAGCCACGCCCTAATCGACAAAGCACCGGCGGATTGAACGACGGCCGCCCAAAAGAATTTCAAGTTCCCCGATCTTGTTAGAATTATCGCCTATTTGGCGCGGCTATTCCGGAACTTTCATCCTGCCCTGCCGTTGCAATCATGATCATTGCTTTGAACGATCCAGAGCAACAGGAGGCCAGAGCAACAGGAGGTATGTCATGAACATCAAATCGATCTGCTTCGGCGCCATGGCGATTTTGATGACCGCCGGTTCTGCGTTCGCGGCAGGGCAGACCGGCACGTCAGCACTAGACGATCCGGCCAAGATGCAACCCTTCTACACAGACTCCAGCATGAAGACGATGGTCGGTAAGGACGCCTTCACAAAGGCCTGGAAGGCATTGTCGCCGGAAGACCAGACCGCGATGATGACTGCTTGCGCGGACGAGGCCAAGAATGCCAACGCAGCCAACAGCCATCCGGAGTTCTGCAGCAGCGTCAAGGAAAACGGCGGCAGCAAGTA
>NZ_RQXT01000020.1 GCF_003863365.1 Mesorhizobium tamadayense
TTTTCTGAGTCTCGACAACCAGAGAGAAGACGGACAAAACCCGCTTTACGGGGCATGCACATGCGGCATTTCGATTCACTCAGAACTTTCCCCGGACAGCCCTGCATCGCCCGGGACAGTGAAGCTCAACAAGGCATTCGGTTTTCGCCTGTTTTCCGGCGGACAGGTCGCCTTCTTTCCAGTCCTGAATGCGATGCCGCGCCCGGATCTCGTGCTGGAAGCCCGTGCCGACCTCGCCGAAATGGCTGAGCTCACTATACTGCTCGAGCATGCCTCGTTGGGCTGCCTGTCGCTGATCTGCATCTGCGATGGCTTGGCCTTGCCGCTTGTGCTGAAACCGCGCCCGATTTTGCATGGTCTCATTCCGTGCTGCCAGGTCGTCTACTGCCGCTCCCACGCGGATCTTGTCCGCTGCGCCGAGGCCGCGGGGCGCTTTCTCCTGCGGCGCGGAAAGCTGCTATGCCTCGTCGACGCCATGGGTCCGGTTCCGGGTCTGTCCGGCAGGTATTTTCCGAAGAAGGGGATCAAGTATTTCAAGGGTCCGAAATCACCCTCGCCGGGAGACTTGACGTTTACCGAGATGGTGCTGTTCGGCTCCTGAAGGAATCGCGGAGCCGGCCAAAATCCGCCGACACTTGAAATCAGCTCGACGCCTCCGTCCTTGCCGCCGCGGCCATGCGCCAGCGTGTTCCCAGCGAGACGCCCACGAGCAGAAGGCAGAAGGCAAGGGCGAGAGGGGAGTAGAACGCCTCCTCCTGAAGCACGGCGTTGGCCGATATGGTGACGATGCCGACAAAACCGAACAGGAAATCCGGGTCGCCGGTTTCGATGAGCTGCCGCCGCAACGCCGCGGCCAACGCCGTCAGGAAGCCGAAGAAGACGAGGCTGCCTACGCCCATCTGGTAAAGCATGACGCCGACCGCGCTCTCGACCGGGACGGAGGCGGCGCCCTCGGCCTGGGCGCTTTGCCAGTTGAGATTGATGCTCGTACTCGACAGGTTGCCGCCGAGACCCAGTCCTTGGCCTAGCGGGTCGGCCAGGAAGTCGCGCATGCCGGCAATCAGGCCGAGGACGTGATAATCGCCATGCGTGGCGCCATAGGCGATCGCCGCTGTCGTCCAGACCACGGCCAGGGCCATCACGGCCATGAGCGCCAGACCGGCGCGGGAAGGACTGTAGACGAGCCGCACGGCGATCGCGACGAAGAGTAGGAAGGTAGCGCCCTTGGAGCCGATGACGAGCAGCAGCGGCAAGGCCGCGAAAGGCAGCAACCATCGTCCTCTGAAGAGGAGCCAAGCCGAAATGATGCTCAAGGCATAACCATAGCTGATCGGATGGAAGTTCGGGCCGCCGATGCGGAAGACGCTGGGCAGAATGTCGTTGAACAGCGGCGTGTTGAAGAAGGTCGTGGTCATCACGTCCTCGATCCCACGGTAGACGAAACCCGTTTCCTGGAGCGCCTTTTCCCACACGCCTGTCTCGACCTGCCGCGATATGCTGCGCTCGACATATTGGTCGCCATGGAAGAGGCCGAGGAAATCCATGGTGAAGATCAGTTCCGCATAGCCATAGATGATCGCGCCGGCGCCGAGCCAGAGCATGCTCTTGCGCAGATCGACGGGATAAAGGCTGGCGGCGAGGACCGCGACGTGGAAGCAGGCGAGCGGCGTGATCGTGTTGCGGAAATAGACGACGGCGTCCTTCGGCCCGCCGTACACGGCGCCGAGAGCGAAATAGAGACAAATCGTTCCGCACAGCACCATGCTCAGCAGCAGCCATGGGCGCAATTCGCTCAGCGCGCGGACGCGGTACTGAAGCGAGGCGGCCAGGAAAATGGCAAACGCGGTCATCAAGATGATGAAGTTCGTGCCGCGCAGCGCGTCGAACGTGTCGTTGTCGGCGATGTAAGGGGTGAACCAGGCGACCACGAGGTTCTGGTAGAGGAAGGCGCAGATGATCAGCACGGGAACGCCCGAAGGCATCGCGTTCGAAATGATCAGCGTCAGCACGAAGGTCGCGGCCACCCCGAACGGGGTCCAGACGGCAAAGGCGGAGACGGCGAGCGCAACGACAAGCAAGGCCGTGCCGACATGCAGCAGGGCTTCGGGCGTGTCCCTGCCCGGCAGTCCGACAGGCGAATAGGCCTGCGTCGTGCTCATCCCTTGCCCGCTCCTGTCATTGCTTGCCGCGGCAAGTCTTTATGGCGCCTATCGTCCATGTCCGTGCCCGCTTAATTTTCAAGGAGCGCGGCGATCATCGAGCCGTCGAAGCCTTCGACGCTCTGCCTGCTCCTGATGAAGCCGAAACCCTGATCGAGCTCCCAATAGATCCATGCCACATGGTTCGCGTCAGCCGCCTTGCGCACGGCGCGCACCCACGACGCGCGGCTTTCGGCGTCCACGCAGAAATTGAGCACGCCGAATTCGTTCAGCATGACCGGGCAGCCGTGGGTCGCGGACCAATACCCAAGATCGGCAAAATCCTGGGCGATCCGGGCCTCCGTCCAAGGCGCCGACAGTTCGTCCTCAACGAGCCTGACGGCCTCTTCGTCGCCCGCCGCGCGCAATTTGGACAGCTGCCGGATCACCGTCGCCGTGTCCTTGCTTGCGGGAAAGGGCAGGTTCGCGATGCGCGCGAGCGGCGAGGCATCCCAGTTCTTGCACTGGTGGGTGAATGCCATGGGGGCGTAATAGTGGACGGCGGCGATCTGGTTGTCGTCGGCGAGCGGCGGCGTGCCGGCGATTTCCCAGATACCCTGAAACCGTGCCGGTCCCCAGACCAGCGTGTGGCGCGGGCAGCTCGCTCGCAGCGTCGCGGCGATCCGTTCCCGCAGCGCCAGCCATGCGCTCCGTTCCATGGGAGGCTCGTTCAGCAGCTCCGGATAGACCGATTGCGCCGGCAGATCGGCGACGACGACGCGCAACACCGTCCAGGCCTGGAGCACCTGTTCTGCCGCTGCCTCGGGATCGTTTCGGAAAGCCGCCACGAGCTCGCCCGAGGGATGCATGTAGAGGAGGACTGAAAAGCCCGATGCGACAAGGTCCCCGATCCCGTTCTGGATGCGGCGAAGCGTTGCCGGGTCGCCGCTGGAGACGAGATCGCCGTTTACCGGCAGCCGGATCGTCTCGAACCCCGATTGGCGCAACTTTTCAAGCGTGGCCCTAGTGGGCGCAAACCCATCGTCACGGTCGAGCCATCCGGGAAGGTTGAAGCCGCGCGAAGGAACGCGGGCGCCGGCCGTTGCCAGCGCGGCGGACCGTGGCAGAGGGGAGGTGGCGAGAACGGCTCCGGCGGCAAGAGCCAGCGCATGTCGCCGTGACACCTTGGGCGGCGATGTCATCGATCCACCCCGTCCACCGCCTATCCCCGGGCGGCGGCGCTGCGGCGCTGTTCAGCGGCTGCGATCGCCTCGGCCGGCCGCGCGCCGTCGGGCGCGACGACAAGAGTGGCGCTGCGGCCGATCTGGCCGGCACCGAATTTTTGCGCGAGCAGCCTAGCGGCTTCCGAAGGCTGCTCGGACGGGCCGAGCGCCAGAAGCGCAAGGTCGGCTTTGGCGAAAAGTTCCGGATTCCAGCCGTTCTCATTGAACGAGGGCGCGATCACGAGCACGAAATCGAACGCGCTGCCGGCTTCCGCCAAAATGCCGCGGAACGTGTTGCGATCCGCAACGCCTGGACCCTTTTCCGCCACAGAGCTGCACACGATAGTCTGCAGGCCGGTCGCGCCATCGATGAACAACCCGGCTCCGTCGGTCGTCGAGTTGGACAGGTGATCGCCAATTTCGACCATCAGCACATTCTGATCGGCCCTTTGCATGCCGATGCCCAGCATCGCGCCCGCGATCCTTGCCTCGAAGCTGCTGCGGATCGAGGACACGAGGATGACAAAGGGTTTGCCATGGTCGTTCAAGTGCAGGACCATCTGCCGCATGATCTTCAGGACGTCGAGCGAAAGCGTTTCGTTTCCGGTCTGGAACAGCTGCTTCCTGATCGCCTTGATGTTGGAATAGGCTGTCCCGCCGGCAACGCCAGGCAGACGATATTCGCCGAAATTGGCCGGCATCGGCAATGGCCGGGGGCTGGCGGGCGCGCCGTCCTTGCGGTCCGCGACCGGCTCCGGCGCGACATCCTTCGGTGCCTGCGGATCCTCTTGCGGCTGCGGGACCGGACCAAGCGCCAAGGCCAGGCCGCATCCGGCGAGTAGCCCCAGAACGGCGCTTACCAGGAGAAGCAGGACCGGTTTCGGCCAAGTCGGCTGCACCGGCGGTGAGGCCACGCCGATCTTGCGCGCCTCGGAGGTCTGCACGCCCTGCATCTGGGAGGTTTCCTGCGCGCGCTTGAGGTAGTCGTCGAGCACAGCGCGCGCCGCCTGGGCCTCCGATTCCAACTGCCGCAGCTGCACCTGGGCGATGTTCGAGTTCGTCGACTGCTGGCGCAGGGCTTCGAGCTTGTCCTGCAGCTTCCCGACATTCTGCACGGCAAGGTCGTAGCTGGCCTTCAACTGCTGCCTTATGCGATCCGCCTCGGCGGCCATCAGCCGCTTCAACCGCTCCAGCTCGGACTGAAGCCGCCCGATGGTCGGGTGACGCGGCCCATACATGGTTTGCAGGCTGGCAAGCTCGGTGGCGCGCTGGTTGTAGTCGTCGCGCAATTTGATGGCCGAGGTGGAGGTAAGAATGTCCGCAAGCTTGGCGAGCCCGGCCGGCGAATTGCCCGCCGCCAGCGCCTGGTTGTACCGGTCCTTGGCCTGATCGGCGTCGCCCTGGGCGGCGATCAGCTGCGTCGTGAGCTGATCGAGCTGCGACTGCAGCGTGCCGCCATCCGTCGAATTCACGATATTATGTTTCGTCTTGAAATCCTCAACCGCCCGCTCGGCGTCGCTGACGTCCTTCTGCAGGCCCGAGATCCTGTCCGTCAGCAGCGTGTTCACGTCGCTGTTGGCGGTCTCGCGTTCTCCTACGAGGCCTGCCCGGTACTGGTCGACGATGGCATTGGCGATGCGCGCGGCCTTTTCCGGCGACGGCGACGTGAAGCTGACATTGATGACGTAGGTGAGCCCCTCGCGCTCCACCGACACCTTGCCTTGGAAGCGCTTGAAGGCCGCGTCCTGCGGCGAGGTCGCGCCGGCGCCGAACAGCGACAACAGGCGCGACATCAGGCCGACGCCGGTGAATTCGGGATCGCTGTCGAGCTTCTGGCTTTTGAAAACCGAGCCCAGCAGGTCAGGCGACTGGATGACGAAGACCTGGCTGGCGATGGCGGCGCTGTCGGAGCCGATCCCCGGAAGCACGTTGTTGAAATTGGTCGCGCGCGTGTCGCGGGGGTCGATCAGTATCGAGGCCGTTGCGGTATAGCTCGGTTTGGTCACCGCGAGATAGGAAAGCGCCAGCAGCAATGCCGCGCCGGCGATGGCAAGCACCATCACGCGACGCGCCCAAAGGATGGCCCACACGGCACCTATGTCGAACAGCGGCGGAAGAGTGCGCTCGTCGATCCTGGCTGGCTTCATCAATTTTCCTCGTGCAGAGCCGCGATCCCACGACCTCACTCGTGGCCGCATTATTAAGGATTATCGTTAGCCATCCGTTAAGGGTGGCGGCGCGACGATGAGTTCGGCGCGGGCGAGGCCGGTAACCATGCGAAGCGTTCGCGCTGGCGCGTTTGCGGCATTTTGCTTATGCAGGATCGGGTTTTGAGCGTCGTCGCAGGTGCAGGGTAGGCCCTCGCCGATCGTCTCAGGAGGCGAGGTTGAAGGATAAGACAGGGAACCGCGAGGCCGCCCCGGGGGCAGCGGCCAGCCCGGCGACCGACATGCGCATGTCGATCACAGCCCTCGCCAAGAGCGGCGCCGTGGCCGGCGTCATCAAGCTCACAAGCGCCGGCCTGTCCTTCCTGATGTTCGTGGCCGTGGCGATTGTGACGGACGAACGCGAGTTCGGCCTCTACAGCGCCACCTATGCCGGCGCGAGCCTGGTGTCTTTTTTCGCTTCGGTTGGCCAGCAGAGCACCGTGCTCAGGTTCTGGCCTCAATATGCCGGGTTAGGCGATCTCGGATCGGCTCACGGGCTGATGGCGCGCGCCATTCTCGTCGCGCTGGCCGGGCTGGTCGCCACAAGCCTGCTCATCATCGTGGTGGGATTCCTGCCCTTCGTCGGCAGGGGAACGCCGGAATGGCTGCCGCTGTGCGTGGCGGCCGCGGTGCTGTCGTTCTCGCTCGGCTGGTCGGAGTTTACCTCCGGCGCTTTCAGGGCCAAGAACGCGCTGATATCGGGCCTGTTGCCGCGGGACATCATCTGGCGCGCGGCGACAATCGCCGCCGTTGTGGCGCTGCACTTCATGCATGTGAAGCTCGATGCGGTTGCCGCGACATATCTGACGGCGCTGCTGCTCATCCTCTCGGTCGTCCCGCAAACAATCGTCCTGGTGCGCGACACGGCGCGAGCAGATCGCGGCGGTCTCACGCAAGGGCAAAAGCAGGAATTCAAAACCGTGACGCTCGGCCTATGGGGTGTCACCTCCCTGCCGCCCGCGCTCGGCCAGGTAAGCACCCTGCTCGTGGCTATGATCCTGGGGCCGGAGGCGGCGGGCGCGATCTTTGTGGCGGACCGGACCACGCGCTTCGTGACCCTTGCCCTCAATGGCATGAACCAGGCGCTGGCGCCCCAGATATCGGCCGCCTTCTACAGCGGCGACAGGGCTCACGTCCACCGCATCACCAGTCTGGCCGCGCTCGGCGGATCGGCCATTGCGCTATGCGTGCTGGCGGCGTTCTGGATATTCGGCAACTTCATCCTGTTCATGTTCAACCCGGCCTATGCGACGCCGACCATGAGGGCGACGCTCGTCATCTTCGGCATAGGGGCGACCTTCGGCACCGCCTGCGGCCCGATCGAAATCCTGCTGCAGTTGACCGGTCTCCAGCATGCGCTGTTCAAGGTGCTTGTCGTTGTCAACATCATCGGGCTTTGCGTGACGGCCGTCGCAACCTACTACCTCGGACCGATAGGCGCGGCGCTCAGCATTGCCGCGACAGTCATCGCCTGGACGACCTTCGGGGTGTTGATCGCCCGGCGCAAAATCGGCATCAACCCGTCGATCCTCGGCTTGTCTTTTGGCAAGATCGGGCTCGTGCCGCACCTGCTCCTGAAAGGGCGTACGTGAAAATCGTCCAGGTGCAGACCCAGGCGGAGGCGGCGGGAGCGCAGCGCATCTCCGACATGGTGGGCGAAGGGTTGCGGGCGCGCGGGCATACGGTGCGCACCGTCTTCATGTATCGCAAGACCGATGCCTATGACCGCGATCGCAATGCGGATTTCATCCTGGCGGAACGCCCGCGCGGATTGCCCGGGCAGATCCGGGCGACCATCGGACTTGTGCGATACCTGCGTGCGGCGCGCCCCGACGCCGTCATCACTTACCAGCACTATGGCAATATCTTCGGCACGCTCGGCGCCCGGCTGGCCGGTGTGAGGCACATCGTCGCAAACCAGAGCGGCGCCCCGCACAGCAAGGGAGTCATGGGTCTGCTCTCCCAGATCGACAAGCTGATGGGCACGGTCGGCCTTTACCAGGCCAATGTCGTCAATTCCGGCTGGACGGAAGCGCAGTTCGGTCGCTATCCGCGATCCTATCGGCGGCGCATGCGCCGTATCGATCACGGTGTTCCCGCACCGGGCGAGGGACTCGACAAGGCAGAAGCGCGTGCCGCTTTCGGCCTGCCGCAAAACGTGTGGCTGGCCGTCTCGTCCGGCCGGCTGACGCGCATGAAGAACCAGATCGCGCTTGTCGGGGCGCTGGACCGATTGCCTGACGTCCATGTCGCGCTCGCCGGCGCGGGGCCGGAACGCGAGGCGCTCGTCGCCTTTGCCGAAAGCCGCGGCGTGGCGGACCGCCTGCATCTCGTCGGCGAGGTTCCTCCGGCGCGCATCTTCGAATTCCTCGCGGCCGGCGATGCCTATGCGTTCGCCTCGATGACGGAGACCTTCGGCCTCGCCTGCGTCGAAGCGGCCATTTCCGGGCTGCCGGTCGTGGCGAGCAACCTCGACGTCTTGCGCGAGGTGCTGACCGCCGAGGACGGCGAACCCGCCGCGCTGTTCGTCGAGGCCGACGCCGCCGGCATGGCCAGGGGACTTGGCGATCTGTTCGCGCGGCCGGAATTCAAGGCCAGGCTTTCAACGGCGGGACGGCGGCTGCGGGACAAGTATTCGCCAGCCAGGATGTGCGCCGGCTATGAGGCGTTACTTCTTGGCTGACCGCTTCCGCACCGCGGCGATCCCGTCGATCACCTCCAGCCGGCCCGCCCGATTGAGCGTGTGGATCTTCGGATAGGGCCAGTCGCCAGCGGCATCGATCGGCCGGGGCGCCGACAGCCGCACCGCATGCTGGTTGAGCTCGAGCAACTCGGACAAGCCCAGCCCGCCGCCATAGCCCAGCGTTCCGTCCTGGACTGGAAGGAGCACGCGGCCCTCGCGGTTGCGGACGAAGGCTCCACCGGGGCGAGCCATGCGATGGTCGATCAGGATCGGGTTCGCCGGATGCGGCCGCCATGGACCGGCGAGCCCGGGAGCCGAGAAAACCACCAGCGTGTCGGAAGTGCTTCCATGACCGTCCCGATCCGTGGCGAACAGCCACAGCAGTCCTTCATGCTCGAACAAGGTGGCATCGGAAATCTCGCCTTCGACCAGCACAGTCTCAGGAATCCACCCGTCCGGGAAGGCCGAGGCGCGGTAGAGCGTGAGCGTGCCGCCGGCGCTCGCCTCCGGCAGCATCCAGATCACGCCGTCGCGCTCGAACACTTGCGGGTAGGAGAGGTGGTGGGCCTCCTCCAGCACGACTCGGGGCTCGCCGGCGACACCGTTCGCATCGAACGGAACAACGGAGATGACAGCCTTACCGGTCGCGTGCGGATAATCCTCGACGAAAACGAATGGCTGATCCCGCCACCAAAAGGGGAACGGGTCGGCATAGAAGTGGTCGCCGAGGTCCGGCAGCACCGACCAGCCGGTGCCGAGCTTGCCCATATCGGCGACGCTCGGCGCATCGGTGAAGCGGTAGCCGACACGCCAGTGCGCGTGGCGGAAGCGCGCGCGCCGGAGCGCTTCCCGGCCAAGCCGCGGAAGCGCCGCGCCGAGATACGCGGATGTGAACCGGCCTCGCTCACCGCGACCGTGGGTTTCAGCCTCCCGCGGCAGCCGGTCCGCAGCGAACGCGCGAACGACCGACCGAACCAGAGTGATGGCGCGGGCGAAGACGTCCTCGGTGCCGAGTGCGGTGGATTCGCGCTTGTCCACCATCGGCCGCGCCTGGCCCACCACCGTCTTCCTGTCGAGCACGGCCTCGATCACCGGCAGCCTGCCGGCCGCGACGGCAATCGCGGCCGAGAGATCGGCGCTGGAACCGTCGAAGCGAAGGCCGATGGTCGGAACGTCCGATGTGGCCGCATCGCCGGCAAGATCGAGCCTCAGCGCGGCAGGGCGGTTGCCGGGCCGAGCCTGGATTGCTTGCACGGCGGAGCTGAGAAGGGGCCCGCGCCGGCGGAAAAGACGTTGCTCGAAGTGGAAGGCGGCTTTTGCCGCGACAGGCCAGCTCGCCGGCCCGGGCCGATGCGCTACCGCGACGTCGTGGCCATCCGCCTCCAGCCGCTCTATGGCGACCTGCTGCCAATGGCGGGGCGCCGATTGCGGAACGATGACCTCGATCGCCAGCATGTCTTCCGCGACTATGTCCTGCTCGGATTTCCAACAATGAGGAATGGAAGACTGGACGAAAATGCTTGCATCGAGGTTACGTGCAAAGCTCGACTTCGCCGGTCACGCCGAAATTCTCTGCTTGCGATACCGAACCGGCCTTTTGACGGACGCGCCCGATGCCTGTGCAACGCAACATTAGCACTTTGCGCATATACCAAGATTCCAACAATCCCCGCGATCGATCTTGACCTGAAACGCAAGACGTCGTCGATAGGCCGCTGTCCCGCCGGTTCGGATCACATGTTTGAAGTCACTGCCGAGGATGCGTTCGATTTCCGTTCGACGGAATATGCCGAGCTCTTCGCCAGTTCGGCGGCGACCGCTTTCCAGCATCCCATATGGCTCGCGCAACTGTACGATAGGCTCGTACGGCAAGGTGCCGCCACGCCTTTGATCATCGTCGTTCGCATGCGCGCAAGCGGAAAGCTCGCGATGGTGCTGCCTCTGGTGAGGCGCCGGTACACACTGCTGAAGGTCGTGGAATTCGCGGACATGCGGGTTTCGGACTATGTCTCGCCTGTCGCCGACGAGGAGACTTTCTCCCGAATCCTTGCCGACAGCCGCACGGTCGCCGCCATCCGCAAGCACCTGCGGCCATACGATCTCTTGCGCATCGGCAAGCTGGCGGACCGCGCACTGGCTATGGAACGCTTGCTTGGCGTCGACAAGCGCGACAGCATGGGCATGAGCGCCTATTCCAGCAAGCTGGAGCCGACATTCGCCGGCTGGCGCGAGCATCGGCTGGACCAGTCCTATCGCAAGGAGCTCGACAAGAAATCCCGGCAGCTCAACCGCATGGGCGAGGCGCGCTTCGAATGCGTGGACGGCCCGGCCGCCATCCGCACGACATTCGATGCCCTCAAGCTTTATCGCGGCAAACGCTTCGACGGCAGCAACGGTCCCGCCGATCTTTTGCAACTGCCCTCCTATTTCGATTTCTATATGGCTGTGGCCAATGAAGGATGCGGCGGCTTCGCCCGCACCTACGCATTCTGGATGAACGGCCGGGCGATCGCCGGCGCGCTCGGGCTCGAGCACCGCGGCTCGCTCCTGGTCATCCTCGGCGGCTTCGACGAGGCCGGCTACAGGAAGCAGTCGATCGGCAGCCTGATGTTCGAGCAGATTGCCCGCGACTGTATCGAGCGCGGCGACCACCACCTCGATTTCACCATCGGCGACGAGCCCTACAAGCGCATCTTCGGCGGCCGGCCTTCACCGATGTGGCAGATCTACCGGGCGGGGAGTCCGCTCGGCTATGCGGCGCATCTGACGGTGGAGAAATTGCCGGCAGCCAAGGCGCTGGCGCGGCATGTCCTGGAGGCCGCGCATGTCAAGAAGGCCAAGCCTTCGCCTGTCATCGTGCCGCCGGCTCCCGATGAGGCCGCCGAGTCGTCCTGAAATCCGAAAGCCTGAAACGCATCGGGGTCTCAACGCCTTGCGCGCATTCAAAATGCCTAAGTGCCGGCTGATTGGCCGCGATCAGGTGACGGCTTCCACTTGCGGTCGCTTGAGACCGCGCAGCCTGGCGGCAAAGCTCGGGCTGAACTTGTCGATCTCATGCAGGATGCGGCGACGGCTGAAGTGAACCTGCCGCCGCGCGCGCCAGCGCAGATCGGTGTCGATCGTCAGGCTGCGGCGGAAATTCGCCAGCTCGAGCCCGCGTTCATCCATCGCCTGCTTCATGGGATCGTCATAGAAGGTGGCGATCTTCGCGGCCGCCATGCCGGGCGAGGCCATCCATTGCGGCACATGCACCATGCACAGGCGTTCCACGTCGGTGAGCAGACGGCTGACCCCTGTTCCGGCGGCCGGACAGGATGTCTGATAGGCGTCTCCGATCAGGACGACCCCGTCGCGCTTGCAATTCTCGGCGACGGTGATGTCGGTGAGCCAGCTCGAGACACGGTCGATGACCTCGAAATTGCCGAATGTGTCGAGGAGTCCGGGAAGCGTCTCGATGAGCATTTCGCGAGGGCGGTCGCGCAGCGCCTTGACCCACGGGTCGGTGTGCTCCCGGAAAACGAAGAGATTGGCGCGGGTAACGCCTCCGGCCGGGAAGAAGTTCAGGTAATCGATCCCGTCAGAGACGCGTTCGCCGTAATAGGTCAGCGCCGTATGCTTGAAGGCGCTTGCGCCCGCCGGCCGGACATTGAAGCCGAAGGTCAGCGATTGGCGCTGGTGGACGAACCGGCGCTCGATACCCACGTCGCGTCGCAGGATGTCCCCCATGCCCGTGGCGAGCACAAGGAGGCGGGCCGTCACATCCGGCTGCCCGATGATCGACACACGCTGCCGCTCGGACCCAGCCTCCACTGCGCTCACCCGGCCGGCGACGAAGCGCACGGTCTCGGGCAGCTCGGCCCGCATCGCGGCGACGAGGTCGTCGTAGAAGATGCCGTAATGGCGGGCGCGTGTGCGGTCGAGCACCCGCCCCTTGCGCACGTTGACGATCTCGTCGAATGCCGCGGCCGCCGCGGAAAGGCTGTCTAGGAGACCGATCCGGCGCAGTTTGTCGATCTGGTCGCCGGCGATCTTCTCGACGCGGAACTCGCGCGGAAAAACGGGGTGGCGGTCGATCAGCGTGACACGGTAGCCCGACCGTCCCAGCAAGGTCGCGGCAAGGGTTCCGGAGAGCCCGCCGCCGACGATGGCGATCTCCGTATCGGTTCCCGTCGGCAGCGGACGAAGCGAATGTTCGGCTGTCATTGCGAATACCTCAGGAGGGCATAGAGGGCGCGGGGATTGGTGGTGAAGTAGCGCCAGAAGAGCCGGCGCGGCTCCATCAGCATGCGCCACAGCCATTCGAAGCCGGCCTTCTGGATCCAGAGCGGCGCGCGCTGGACCTTGCCGCCAAGATGGTCGAAAAGGCCGCCCGACGTCTTGATGACCCCGACATTCGACAGCCGCGACCCGAAGTCGCGCACAAAGACCTGCTCGCGCGGCACGCCGAGGCCCAGCCACAATATGTCCGGTGCAAGCGCATCGATCTCGTCGAGCTTGTTGTCGAGCGCTTCGCCGGTGAGATAGCCGTGGCTGTGGCCGGCGATGCGCAGACGCGGGTAGCTGGCCCTGATGGCGGCCACGGCCTTGCCGTTCCCGGCCTCCGTCGATCCCAGCAGATAGAAGGTCGCAGCCTCGTTCTCGGCGAGCTTTGCCACATCGTGGAACAGATCGGTGGTGGCCACCCGTTCCGGCAGCGGTGTGCGGCACAAAAGCCGCGAGGCGAGAACAAGCGGCTGGCCGTCGGCGAAGATCTGGTCGGCTTCGCGGAAGAGAGCAGCTATCTCGGACTTTGCGCGCGCCTGGGCGATGACCTCGCCGTTGGCGGAGGTGAAGTAATAGGGACGGCTGCCGTGGCGGTGTTGCCGCGCCGCCGCGAGCATCAGGCGGGCGGCGCCCTGCCGGTCGATCACGGTGATGGGCAGTCCGCCAAGCTGCACCGTCGGCAATGCAGGCAGGTCCTGCCGGGAAGGCGCCGCTTCCAGCGCTGCCACGGCGGTCACGCTTGTATGCCCGGTCGAAGTCTGGTGCTGCAACCGGGGAAAATGTGAGGTCTCATGGTTTGCGGACGTCAAATGTTGGCTGGGATGGAGCGGATCCGATCCGCTAGTCGTAACGCACTGTTGTTCAAAATCTCTTTTTGAACTTTCTAAAACTTTTCGCATAGGAGAAGCCGCCCCACTCTCCGATATTCAACTACCCCCTTCACGGGCACCATACGTAAAAAAATCATAAAGTTAAGTGATATGTTAATAGTTAGTTAATATGTAAAATTTGAATTTATGAATAAACCAATTCAATTCTTCTGATCCCAACTACAGCTTGTTTTTCATCGATTTCAGGCTTCTATCCGGATGTTGGCGGCTTGGGCGGTGCGGGAAGGTCCCAGCGCTGCGGCGTTCTGCACCAGCGCGCGCATATAGCCGAGCGCGAAGGCCTTTCCCGCATGCCAGGGCGCGTCGCAGGACATTTCCGGCGTATGGTCGGGGATGATGACGCCATCATAGTTTTCGTCGCGAAGGATGCGGACGATCTCGGCCATGTCGATGTCGCCGTCGTCGACGAAGGTCTCGTGATAGTTCGGCACCTTGCCGCGCACGTTGCGGAAATGGATGTAGCCGATCCGCTTTCTTCGGGCAAAGCGCCGGACATGCCCGTAAATCTCGTCGGCGCCCGGCATCTCCTGCAGCGAGCCGAGGCAGAGCTCCAGCCCGTTGGACGGCGAGTCGACGATGTCCATCAGCCGGTCGTACTTCTGCGGCCGGTTGACGAGCCTTGCGGTGCCCCGCAACGCTTCGGCCGGGGGATCGTCGGGGTGCGCGGCGAGCACCACGCCAGATCCTTCGGCCACCGGAACGACCTCCCGCAGGAACGCGCCGAGCCGCTGCCAAAGCTCATCGCTGCTCACCGTCACCGGTTCGGCGTCGGGCCGGCCGGCGCGGTAGCGCATGTTCCAGACGACGCCGTCGGGGAGGGGCAGATCGGGATCGATGGCCGCAAGGTCGAGCCCCACCGACATCGCTTCGCCGCGTGCGAACGGTCCGCGCGACCAGCCCCAGACGCCGGCAATGGAGAAATTGTAGCCGATGCAGGGAATGCCGGCGCGCCCGGCATCGCGGACCAGACGCTTCAAGCCTTCGATCTGCTTTGCCCTATCGGGACCGTCGAGCAAAACATCGGACCAGAAGCGCGGCGAAAAATTCTCGATCGCGGCGATTTCCAATCCGTTGTCGCGCACGGTCTTCACCAGGCCGGCGAAGTCCTCATAGCTCCAGAGCTCATCGGTTGAGCAGTCGCCCCAGCCTTCCCTCTCGCTGCCGGCCGACAGCGAAGGATCGCGCCCGCGAAAATAATTGGTGAGGTGGGCAACGATGTGGGTGGCGCCTGCCTGACGGGCAAAGCGGAAATTGTCCGGCGTCAGCGATTCCCGGTAAAGGCCAAGACCGATCTTCATGGCGCTACTTCACGCCGATGCCGGCGGTCAGCCCGCCGTCTATTTTGTAGTCCGCGCCGGTGCAGAAGCTGGCTTTCGACGAGCATAGAAAGGCGATGAGTTCCGCCACCTCCTCCGGTTCGCCGATACGGCCAAGCGGATGCGCCGCGCCGAAGCGCCTGTAGGCTTCCTCGACATCGGCATCGCTGCCGTTTTCGCCACGCGCGGCCTTCTCCAGGATCGGCGTACGGATCGAGCCCGGGCTGACCGAATTGACCCGGATGCCGGCCGCCGCGTAGTCGAGCGCCAGCGAACGCGTCAGCGTGTGGATGGCGCCCTTGGTCGTGGCATAGGCGGCGACGTTCTGCTGGCAGGCGAAACCCTGCACCGAGGCGACATTGACGATGGCGCCGCCACCGCGGCGGATGATTTCGGGGATGCCGAAATGCGCCGTCAGGTGGATCGAGCCGACATTGACCGACATCGCCTTGTTCCAGGTTTCCCAATCAGTCGTCGTTGCGGTTCCGTACGGATGGACGGCCGCCGAATTGACGATCACGTCGAGGCCGCCGAAGCGCGCGACGCCGGCCGCGACGGCGTCGCGGACCTGGTCGGGCACGGAGACGTCAGTGTCGATGACCAGCGCGCCGGCTTCGGAGCTTTCCAGTTCTGCTCTCATCGCCGCATTGGCCGAGCGGTCGATGCCGCAGGCGATGATCGCTGCGCCCCCTGCCGCAAGGCGCCTGGCGGTTGCGAGACCGATTCCGGTCGTCCCGGTCACCAAGGCGACCTTGCCGTCGAAATCCTTCATTGGGGAACTCCTTCGTTCACGTGTCGGAAGCCGGCTCTTCCGGCAGGAATCGCAGGGCGAAATCGAGATGGCGGCTCATCAGGTAGGCGTAGGCCAGCCTGTCGCGTGCGCGCAGCGCAGCGATGATCTCGCCATGCGCGGCGCGGGTGTCGGCCAGCACCGGGCGCATTTCCTTGCCGATGGTCATGATGCGCAGGATCACCGGGGAAAGGAAGGAATACATGTCGCTCAGCATGCGGTTGTCCGCCAGCCCGATCAGCGCCATGTGGAAATTGAAGTCGTTCTCGGCGGCCTCCTCGATCGAGCGGCTCTCGACGATCCGGGCATTGATCTCGTCGAGAGCCTCGATCTGCTCGCTGGTGGCATTGAGCACGATGTGGTCGCCGATGCCGACCTCGATGATGCGCCTGAAGCCCTGGATGTCGGCGAAGGAAGAGCGCGAGACATCCATGTGGGCGGCGAAGAAATTCTGGATGGCGATGCTCTGCCCGTCGGCCAGGACGGCGCCGACACGCGGTTTGGGCTCGATAAGTCCGTAGGTGCGGATGGTGCGCAATGCCTCGCGCACCGTGTTGCGGCTGGCGCCGGTGATCTCGCTCAGCTCGCGCTCCGTCGGCAGCACGTCGCCGACGTTCAGCTGCCGCACGCGGATGAGATCGAGGATCCGCCCGGCCGCGGTGTCGACCGCGGATCTGCCGCCGGTGCGTCGCGCAGTGGCGTTCTCGGGCACGGCTTGAGAATTTTCCAACATTCGACCTTCCTATTTGTTGGACCAAAATATCGAAGGCTTTGGCGAAAACAATCATATTTTATCATTAATCGTGAGATATCGGCCGCCGTTGCCTGATTGGCGGCTCCAAAATCAGCACAATTTTTAATTTGACTCCCATTGTGGTCCAACAATAGGTTGCCCTTCTCTCGCAGAAGGAAACGGCAATGGAACAGTGCTGGCGCTGGTACGGACCGGACGATCCGGTGACACTCGATCATGTCAAGCAGGCGGGTGCGACCGGCGTCGTCTCGGCCCTGCACGACATCTATGACGGATGCGCCTGGCCGCTGGAAAACATCTTGGAGCGCAAGCGGATCATCGAGGCGGCGGGGCTGACCTGGTCGGTCGTCGAGAGCATTCCCGTCCACAACTCGATCAAGATCGGCTCGCCGGAACGGCTCCGCTATGTCGGCTGGTACAAGGACACGATCCGCGCGCTCGCCAAGGCCGGCATCGCCGCGATCTGCTACAATTTCATGCCCGTGGTCGACTGGACCCGCACGGATCTGGCTTACCGCCTTCCGACGACCGGTTATGCGTTGCGCTTCGACGCGATCGATTTCGCGGCTTACGACCTGTTCGTGCTGAAGCGCAGGAATGCCGAGGCCGGTTACAGCGCCACGCGCATCGCTGAGGCTGAAGCGCGATTGAAGGAACTCGGCGACGAGAAGATCGACAGGATCGAGCGCAACCTCATCGCCGGCCTGCCCGCCACCGAGCGCAGCTACAACCGCGACAGTTTTCGCGAGGCCTTGGCAGAATACGATTCGATCGGGCCGAAGGAATTGCGCGACAATCTCGCCTGGTTCCTGCGCGAGATCATTCCGGTGGCCGAACAGGAAGGGGTGCGCATGTGCATCCACCCCGACGATCCGCCCTTCTCGCTCTACGGCCTGCCGCGAATCGTTTCGACAGCCGAGGATGCGCGCTTCATCCTCAGCGCCGTCGATAGCCCGGCCAACGGCCTGACCTTCTGCACCGGCTCCTACGGCACGCGCGCCGACAACGACATCGTCGCCATGGTCGAGGAGTTCGCCGGCCGCATCCATTTCGTCCATCTGCGCAACGTCACCATCGAGGATGACGGCTCCTTCTATGAAGCCGAGCATCTCGAGGGCGGCACCGACATGGCGCATGTCATCCTTGCCCTGACGCGAGAGGAGGCGCGCCGCCGCAAGGAGGGCCGCGCCGACTGGCGCATTCCGATGCGGCCGGATCACGGACATCTACTCGCCGACGACATCGGCAAGACCAGGATCAATCCCGGTTACTCGCTGATCGGCCGTCTGAAGGGCCTCGCCGAACTGCGCGGCATCATGCGGGCCGTCGAGCGATTTGGGCTGGCTTGAGGCCGCCGGCCGGGGAGGGAGTTGCCATTTGCGTATGTAAAAACTAGTTGCTCAGGTAAAAATAACTGCTACTGATTGCGGATCGGGCGTGTGCCCGGTTCAGGGAGGAATTGCCGGATATGACAAGACTGCGCGGTCTCGCGTGGGATCATCGACGTTGCTGGGGTCCGCTGGATGCCAGCGTGGCGCCGTATTGCGCCGCCAATCCCGGCCTGGAAATCGAATGGGACCGCCGCAGCCTCTATGAATTCGGCGAGGGCGCGCTCGGCCCGGTGCTCGGCGCGTACGATCTGATCGTGTTCGATCATCCCTTCATCGGCGACATCGCGCAGGACGAGCTGATGGTGCCGTTCGACGCCTATCTCTCGGCGAAGCAGATACGCTTCTTCGAGCAGGATTCGGTCGGTCCGTCCTGGCGGTCCTACAAGAAGAACGGGCGCCAATGGGCATTGCCGATCGATGCCGCCTGCCACGTCGCCTCGTATTGTCCGGACCTTCTGGAGCGCTACGGTCCGGTGCCGCGCTCGCATGAAGAGGCCGTCGCGCTCGGCCGGCTCGCGCGCAAGGACGGTAAGTGGCTGGGCCTTCCCTTCGTGCCGACGGACGCCATGTGCCTGCTTCTGACGCTCGGCCATCCGCAGGAGGACGGCGAGCAATTCATCGCGACGGAAATGGTCGTGCAGGCGATCGCGCAATTGCGCGAGCTTGCGGCGCTTTCGCATCCCAACTCGTCCAAATGGAATCCGATCCGCTGCTACGACCACATGGTCGCGCATGACGACGTGGTCTACGTGCCGTTCGCCTTCGGCTATGTGAATTACGCCTCGAAAACCGACGGGCCGTATCTTCGCTTTGCCGACGTGCCGACCGCGCGATCGGGCGGCGCCTTGCTCGGCGGTGCCGGCATCGGCGTCAGCGCCGGGTCGAAGCACAAGCGGGAGGCGATCGACTACGCGCTGTTCCTGTGCTCGCCCGAATACCAGCGCGGTGACTATGTGAGATCGGGCGGCCAGCCAGGATCGCTGGCGGCCTGGAAGGACGCCGAGGTCAATCGTTTCTCCGGCGATTTCTTCTCCTCGACGCTGCGCACGATCGGTTCGTCCTATCTGCGCCCGACGCATCCGGGCTTCATCGCCTTCTTCCGCGAATGCGCGCCGCGTGCGGCCGCTGCCATCGCCGGCGACATCGCGGCCGCCGAGCTGGCCGAGCACGTGAACCGCCTCTACCGCCAAACCAGGCAACCGGAACGGAGCGTCGCGTGATGGCTGCCGGCATTGCCGAAATGCTCGACGAAGGCGAAGGCGGCCGCAACGGCTATCGCGTGCCGGCTGTGGAGAAGGCGCTCGACGTCCTGGAGTTCATGGCCTCAAGCGCCGAAGCGCTGACGCAGACCGAGATCGCGACCGGCCTCGGCCGCTCCATCCACGAAATCTACCGTATCCTGCTTCTCCTGGAGAAGCGGGGCTACATCTTCCGCACGCAATCGGACCGCTTCCGGCTGTCGCTGAAGCTGTTCGAACTGGCGCATATGCATCCGCCGGTAAAGCGGCTTGTCGAATGCGCACTGCCGGTGATGCGCGAATTGACCGCCAATGCCGATCAAAGCTGTCATCTGGTGGTGCGCGAGGGACAGAACGCGCTGGTGGTGCTGCAGATCGATTCGCCGCTGCCGATGCGCTATTCGGTTGCGCTGGGATCGCATTTCCCGATCCTAGAAACCAGCTCCGGCGCGGTGCTGCTTGCCCATTCGAACAGGGCCGAGCGCGACCGCATCGTCGAGCGCATCGTGGCCGCCGGCGAAGGCCAGGGAACGCGTGAGGAAATCGAGGCGCGGCTGAACGAGGTGGCGCGGCTCGGCTACGAGATGCGCGCCTCACTGGCTGTCGAGGCCTGCACCAACATCTCCATGCCGGTGCGCGATCATACCGGCGCCGTCATCGCCGCGCTCACGGTGCCGCTGCTGCCGCAGAAGGCGGCGCGATTCGACCGCGAAACCGTCTTCCAACGGACCCGGGCCGCCGCCGAGAAGATATCGGCCGCACTCGGCTGGGGCGAATCCAACAACGCGTTGCATGCCAACCCGGAACGGCGGGACTACCCGTTCAGCGACTGACAAAAAGCAATAAACCTGGGAGAAGAAAATGCACTGGTCCAAGTCAATCCTTTTTGCATCCGCGGCCGTGTTGGCCATGGGCGCTGCTGCCGCGCATGCCGAGAACATGCCGAAGCGCATCGGCTACGTCACTAACTACGCCACCCATGAGTGGTACCAGAACGTCATCAAGGGCATGAAGGCCCACGGCAAGGACCTCGGCATCGAGGTCGAGGTACAGGACGCCAATCTCGACATAGCCAAGCAGGTCGCAGCCGCTGAGGACTTTATCGCCAAGGGCGTTGACGTGCTGATCCTCACCCCGGTGAATGAAGAAGGCGTGGTCCCGCTGCTGCGTCAAGCCAAAGCCGCCAACATCCCGGTGGTGCTTGAGGGCAACCCCGTCAAGGGCATGACCACGATGGTTGCCATATGCGACTATGACACCGGCTATTTCTCCGGCGTCGAGGCCGGCAAATACGCCAAGGAAAAACTCGGCGGCGCCGCCAAGGTGATGAATGTCGGGCTGCCGTTGCTGTCGGCAACTGTGCTGCGCTCGCAAGGTTTCATGGACGGGCTGAAGACCATCATCCCCGACGCGGTGATGGTTCATGACCTCGACGGCGGCGGCAATCCGGACCGCGCGCTCGAAGTGTCTTCGGCTGCACTCGCCAAAAACGCCGACATCAACATCATCTACGGCATCAACGATTCCTCATCGCTGGGCGGCCTGCAGGCCTGGAAAGCGGCCGGCAAATCACAGGATGGCCTGTTGACGGTCGGCACCGGCGGCGAAGGGCTCGCCTTTATCAACGCGATGCAGAACGAGCCTTCCTACCGTATCGAGGCCGCTATGTTCCCGGAAAAGGAAGGCTTCACAACCATCGACGCGGCGGTCAAGCTCTTCAACAACGAGCAAGTGCCGGAGCACATCGTCAGCCCGACCGCGCCGATGACGGGCGAGGACTGGAAGAAGTACTATGATTACGACGGCACCGCGCGCACCATCAAATGGGACGCCGTCAATGCGCTGCAGCCGCCGGCAAAGTGCATGAAAACCTCGGCCGACCTGAAGAAGTAGGCTGATCGAGATGGCCCTTCCCACGTCGCGGGAAGGGCCTACCGGCCAGATGCTGTCGGCCGCAAAGACACCGGCACCGGCGCATGGCCCTGAGCGACGGGAATGGACTGAGATGAGCGAGCTTACACACGCCCCCGCGCAAAGGCGTTCGATCGGCGGCCAGCTTCTGGGCGGCAGCCAGCTCGTGCTGGGCGCCATCTTGGCGGTACTCTGCATCGCCATCTCGATCGCGGCGCCGCAATTCTATTCGGAACCCAACATCATCGCCATCCTGCGCCAATGCGCGCTGGTGCTGATCGTGGCCTCCGGCATGACCATGCTCATCATCACGGCGGAAGTCGACCTGTCGGTCGGCGCCTCGCTCGCCTTCGTCGGCTGCATCGGCATGGCGGTGCTCAACTCGACGCACAGCCTCACGCTCGGCATGCTGGCGGCGCTGGCCTTTGCCGGTGGGGTGGGCCTGTTCAACGGGCTGGTCGTCACCAGGCTCAGGGTGAACTCGCTGATCGCCACCATCGGCACGATGATGATGCTGCAGGGCGGCGTCTATCTGTTCACGCGCGAGGCGGTGCAGAACCACAATCGGCTGGCGATCTTTACAGATCTCGGCGCCGGTTATGTCGGCGCGGTGCCGGTTCCCGTCATCCTGGCGGCACTGATCTTCGCGGTCGCCTATGTGACGCTGCGCTTCACCACGCTCGGCCGCTATCTCTATGCGGTCGGCGCCAATGAAAAGGCGGTGCGCCTGTCCGGCCTGCGCTCCGAACGCCTCAAGCTGTTTGGCTTCGTGGTCACCGGCCTTTGCGTCGGCGTTGCCGGCATGATCCTGTCGTCGCTGATGAATGCAGGCCAGCCGACCGCCGGCCGCGGCTTCGAGCTGACAGTGATTGCCGCCGTCATCCTCGGCGGCACCAGCCTGCTCGGCGGCCGCGGCTCGCTGTTCGGCACATTGCTCGGCGTGCTGGTGCTGAAGGTGATCGACAACGGCATCATCATCCTCAGCTGGAACCAGGATCTGCAGATGGTGGTGCCGGGCATCGTCATCATCCTGGCAACCTATCTCGACATCATCCGGAACAAAGCCAATGTCCGTTGATTTCCTTCATCCCGGCGAAGGCGCGGCCATCGATACGGATGTGCCGGCGCTGGAACTGCGCGGCATCGGCAAGCGCTTCCCGGGCGTCGTGGCGCTCGACAATGTCGACTTCACCCTGGAGCCCGGGAAGATCCACGCTCTGATGGGCGAGAACGGCGCCGGCAAGTCGACGCTGATCAAGATAATGGCAGGCGTCTACGGCAAGGATGCCGGCACCATCCGCATGCGCGGACGCGAGGTCGACATCAAGTCGCCGCGCGACAGCCTCAAGGAAGGCATCAAGGTCGTGTTCCAGGAGATCGCGTTGATCTCCGAGTTCACCGTCGCCGAGAACATCTTCCTCGAAGGCTATCCGACCGGCAAAGCCGGCTCGATCGACTGGAAGAAGATCCGCGCCGATTCAGCCGCGCTGTTCAACCGCATCGGCTTCGACGTCGATCCGGCGGCCCGCACCGGATCGCTGCCGGTCAGCCAGCAGCAGATGGTCGAGATCGCCCGCGCGCTCGCCCATGAGGCGCGCGTCGTGGTGATGGACGAACCGACGTCCTCGCTGACGCCGAACGAAGTCTCGCTGCTCTTCACCGTTATCCGCCGCGTCGCCGCTCTCGGTATCGCGGTGGTCTATGTCAGCCACAAGCTCGACGAGGTGTTCGAGATCGCCGACACGGTGACCGTGCTGCGCGATGGCCGCCACATCTCGACCAGGCCGATCGGCGAGCACACCAACGACACGCTGATCCAGGACATGATCGGCCGGCGCATCGACAATCTGTTTCCCCGCAAGCGCGGCGCGCCTGGCAGCAAGGTCGCGCTGTCCGTGGAGAATCTCAGCACGGCCAAGAAGCTGGACGAGGTTTCCTTCGAGGCACGCGCCGGCGAGGTCCTCGGCTTCTTCGGATTGATGGGCGCCGGCCGCACCGAGCTCGCCAAGGCGATCGTCGGTTACGATCCGATCACTGCGGGCACGATCACGGTCGACGGTCAGCGTCTTGCGCCGCACGACACGCGCACCGGCGTCAAGCTCGGCATCGGCCTGCTCACCGAGGATCGCAAGAGCGAAGGCCTGATGGGCGAGCTGCCCGTCTACCAGAACGCCAGCCTGGCCTCGCTCGGCGCCTTCGCGCGCCTGGGGTTCGTCGATAAGGCGAAGGAAAACAGGGCCGTGCAGGACTATGTCGACCGCTTCCGCATCAAGACGCCCAGCCTGTTCCAGCAGGTGAAGAACCTGTCGGGCGGCAATCAGCAGAAGGTGCTGATCTCGCGCTGGCTGATGCGGGGGCTGAAGGTCATCGTCGTCGACGAGCCGACCCGCGGCATCGATGTCGGCGCCAAATCGGAAATCTTCGCGCTGATCGACCGGCTCGCCGGCGAAGGCCTCGCCGTCGTCATGATGACGTCGGAGATGCCGGAACTGCTCGGCCTTTCCGACCGGATCGCGGTGATGTGCGAGGGCCGCCTGACCGCGATCATGTCGCGCGAAGAAGCCACGCAGGAAAAGATCCTCAATGCGGCGATCGGATAGAGCCATGGCGCGTCGTGATCGGCCTCTGGAAAGGAGCAAGCGATGAGCCTTGCAAGCACGGCTTCCGCAAAGGCCCAGCCGTCCATGCTGGCGCGGCTCTTTGCCAGGCAGGAACTGGCGCTGCTCGTCTGCCTCGTCCTGGTGCTGGTGTTCTTTTCCGCCACGGTCGAGAATTTCCTCTCCGTGCGCAACATGACCAACGTGCTCGGGCAGGCCTCGCTCGCGCTCACCGCCGGCATTGGCTGCGCCATCGTCTTCATTTCCGGCGAGGTCGACATCTCGATCGGATCGTTGCTGGCGACCATCGCCCTGCCGTTGATCATCATCATGAACGACACCAACTCGCTGCTGCTCGGCGTCAGCGCCGCGCTGCTGTTCGGGCTGATCATCGGTGCCGTGAACGGCTATCTCACCGCCTATGCCGGCATCAACTCGCTGATCGTGACGCTTGGCACGATGTTCATCATGCGCGGCGGCGTCTATCTCTATACCGGCCAGCGCGCGATCTCGGACGATGCTGCCCTGGACAGCTTCATCGCGCTGTCCGATGGCCGCCTGTTCAACATCATCCCGTATTCGGCGGTCATTGCCATCGTCCTCCTCGCCGCCTTCGGCTACATGATGCAGCACCGGCCATTCGGGCGGCAGATCTATGCCGTCGGCGGCAACCAGGAAGTGGCGCGGCTGGCTGGCTATGACGTGCGGCGCGTCAAGTTCATCTGCTTCATCATCAGCTCGCTGCTCGCAACGGTTGCCGGCATCATCCTGGCGGCGCGCGTCGGTTCGGCGCAGCATACAGCAGGGCTCAATTTCGAGTTCCAGGTCGTCGCCGCGACCGTGCTCGGCGGGGTGAGCCTTGCCGGCGGCATCGGCAGCCTGACCGGCATGGCGCTCGGCGTCTTGATCCTGCAGTTCCTGTCCAACGGCCTGCGCGGGCTCGGGCTGCCGACCGAATGGCAGCTGGTCATCACCGGCATCATCATCATTGCCGCCGTGGCCGTGGACGAGGCGAAGCGCCGGCGCGCGAATGGAGGCTGACATGGCTCGTCTTGAAGGAAAAACCGCCGTCGTCACCGGTGCCGCCGACGGCATCGGCCACGCGATCGCCGAGGCGATGGCGCGGGAAGGCGCGCATGTCTTCCTCGGCGACATCGCCGACAGTGCGGGCGAGGATTTCGCGGCAGCACTTCGTGCTTCCGGCCACCGTGCCGACTACGTCCATTGCGACGTCTCGCAGGAAGCCGATATCGCCGGCCTCATCGATGCCGCTGTCAAGAAGACCGGACACCTCGACGTCCTGGTCAACAACGCCGCCATCGCCATCGGCGGCATGCCGGTGCACGAGATGACCGACGAGCAATGGCACAGGCTGATCGCGGTCAACCTGACCAGCGTGTTCCGCGGCTGCAAATACGCGCTGCCGCACATGATCGCGCGGAAGTCGGGCTCGATCATCAACATGGCCTCGGCGCAGGGCCATATCGGGCTCGACGGCTGGACCGCCTATGCCGGCGCCAAGGGCGCGGTGATGGCGATGACGCGCCAGATGGCGGTCGAGTTCGGCCCAGTGAACATCCGCGTCAATTCGATCTCGCCGGGCACCATAAACACGCCGATGAACGACAGGCTGATCAAGGAGATCGGCGGCAACCTCGCCAAGGCCTGGGTCAAGATGCATCCGCTCGGCCGCATCGGCGAACCTTCCGAGGTGGCCGAGGCCGCCGTCTATCTCGCCTCGGATGCGGCAGGCTTCACCACCGGCACCGATCTGCGCGTCGACGGCGGGCTGACCGCAGCACCCCGCTACGTGCCTGAACTGCTTTGAACCACAGAACGAGACATGAAATGAACAAGGCCCTCGAAGGCGTCCGCATCCTCGATTTCAGCCATCTGCTGCAGGGGCCGTTCGCCACGCAGCTGCTCGGCGACATGGGCGCCGATGTCATCAAAATCGAGCGCGCCGGCGTCGGCGACATGTTCCGCGGCATGACCTTCTTCGCCAAATGGGTGGGCGGCTCCGAGAGCCCGAACTTCCTCGCCTGGAACCGCAACAAGCGCTCGATCGCGCTCAACCTGAAGAGCCGCAAGGTGCATGCCATCATCATGGAGATGGCCAGGAGCGCCGACGTGGTGGTGCAGAATTTCCGCCCCGGGGTGCTGGCCAAGCTCGGCTACGGCTACGAGGATTTCAAGGCCGTCAACCCGCGCATCATCTACTGCTCGGGCTCGGGCTATGGCGAGGAAGGGCCTTACGTCGAGCGCCCCGGCCAGGACATGCTGATCCAGGGACTTGCCGGGCTGATCGCCAACACCGGCCGCGGCGACCAGGCTCCGGTTCCCGCGGGCGCCGGCCTCGCCGACCAGATCGGCGCCATGAACATGGTCTACGGCATCCTGTCGGCGCTCTATTATCGCGAGAAGACCGGCAAGGGCCAGAAGATCGAGGTCAACCTGCTGGCCGGCCTCCTGGCGCACCTCAACCAGGAATATGTCGCCGTGCTCAACCTCGGCGAGGATTTCGTGCGGCCGAATTCCGGCATCGGCCATCCCGGCATGCAGGCGCCGTTCGGCATCTACGAGACCAAGGACGGCGGCTACGTGTCGATCGCCATGAGCCCGTTCAAGACGCTTTGCGAGGTGCTGGGGGCGCCGCAGCTTGCCGTCTATGACGACCTCAAGACGCTATTCGACAAGCGCGACGAGGTCTTCGACAAGGTCAATGCCGAGACGAAGAAATTCGCTACGCAGGATCTGCTGGCGCGGCTGCTCAAGGCCGACATCTGGTGCGCCGAGGTGAAGGATATCCGCCGCGCGGCGGAAGACCCGCAGGTCACGCATATGGGCATGATCACCAGCTACGATCACCCACGCGGCGGCAAGGTGCGGGTGGTGGCGCCCGCCGTCAAGATGAGCGAGACGCCCGCGACCATCGAGCGGCCGGCCCCCCTGGTCGGCCAGCACGGCCGCGAGATCCTGGCCGAGTTCGGCCTCTCCAGGGAGGAGATCGCAGCACTCGAGGCCTCCGGCGACATGACCGTGGACGCGGCCTGACGATGAGCGCCTACCAGACACTCACGGTCGAAACCTCGGGCCGCGTCGCGATCGTCACCTTCCGGCGCGCCGACCAGCTCAACGCCATGAACCGGCTGATGCAAGGCGAGATTACCGAGGCCTTCGAGGCGCTGTCCGGCGATGCGGCCGTCGGTGCGATCGTGGTGACCGGCGAGGGGCGCGGCTTCATGGCCGGCGCCGACATCAAGGAATACGCAGCGCAAACGCCCGCCGAGTTCGACATTTTCCAGGCTGCCGGCGCGCGCATGTATGCGGCGATCGAGAACAACCCCAAGCCGGTGATCGCGGCGGTCAACGGCTTCGCGTTGGGCGGCGGCATGGAGCTGGTGCTGTGCTGCGACGTCGTCATCGCCAACCAGTATGCGAAGCTCGGCCTGCCGGAGATCAAGCTCGGGCTGGTCCCCGGCGGTGGCGGCACGCAACGCAGCGTCGCCAAGCTCGGCCGCAACCGCGCGAATTTCCTGCTGATGACGGGCGCGATCGTGCCGGCTTCCGAATTCGTCAGTGCCGGCCTGGTCAACGAGATCGTCGATGTCGACGCCCTGATGCCGCGCGCGCTGGAACTGGCCGGGATGATAGCGGGCGAGCCCGCCGCCGCGATCGAAGGCCTGAAGGCGCTGACGGCGCACGCCGTGTCGGGCGACCTGGCCGATGGCCTCGCCATGGAGCGCGACATACTGGGCGGGCTCTACCGCAGCGAGATCGGTCAGCGGCGCGTCAAGGAGTTCGCGGAGAGGAGTGCCGTGAAGAAGGCCGGCTCATGAAGGACGACAACTATCGCGGCGTCGGCTGGGCGCATGGCGCGCTGACCGTCCAGCGGCTCGGCGCGATGTTGGCGCCGGTGACGTTCGTGCTGGCCGACGGCCGGCAGGTCTCGCCGATGCACATCGCGCCCTGGTCGAGCGAGCCGGCGACGGAAGCGTTGCCGGGCATCCTGCGCAAATTGCGAGGCGAATGGCCCTGCGTGCCTTTCGGTTACTCGGTGCCTGCCGAGGGATGGTCGGAAAACTGGGCGCGCGTGATGGGACCGCCGGAGCCGGACGAAGAAGTGCATGGCTATAGCTCCAACCATGACTGGACCTGGCGCGACAGCGGGAGCGGGTCGCTGTCGCTGGTACTAGACTATCCCCAGGGGAGCCCGGTCGAGCGCGTCGAGCGGACGGTGAGGCCCGATCCGTCGGCGCCGGCCATCGACATCGAATTCAGGATCGTCGTCCGCCGCGCCTGCCGCCTGCCGATCGGACTGCATCCGGTGTTCCGGCTGCCGTTCGAGACGGGTGCGGCCGCGCTGGAACTTGGTGGCTTCGATGAAGGCCGCACCTACCCGCACGATGTCGAACCCGGCGCGGCGCTGTTTGCCAGGAATAAGACGTTCTTCGAACTGACATCGGTTCCGGCGCGAGCCGGGAGTGCGATCGATGCCTCGCGGCTGCCGCTGGCCGCCGACACGGAAGAGTTGCTGCAGATCGACGGCGTCGACGGCGAGGCGGCGCTCGCCAACCACGAGGACGGCTACCGGGTGCAGCTATCCTGGCAAAAGGAGCATTTCCCGAGTCTTCTGCTCTGGTACTCCAATCGCGGCCGCAAGGCGGCGCCCTGGAACGGGCGTCATGTCGCCGTCGGCATCGAGCCGATCTGCTCGCCCTTCGGGCTCGGTCCGGCGACCGCGCTGGCCGACAATCCGATCGCGCAATCCGGCATCGCGACGGCGCTGGAATTCTCGCCCGAAAAACCATTCGTGACCCGCTACCGCATCGAGGCATTCGCGCTGTGACGAACCGTGCTGCAATGTCTTTGGTCAAGTCGAACCGGCCGCGCTTCACCGATATCGAGGGACTGGCCGCCATGGTCGGCCACGGTGACGCCTTTGGCGTCGGGGGCCATCATTTCGCGCGGCTGCCGATCGCATTGCTGCGTGCGATCGCCAGATACGGCGTCAAGGATCTGCGCTACGTCTCCTGGGCCGGCGGCTTGCCGCTCGAATTGCTGCTCGAGGCGGATGCGGTGGCCGAGATCGACCTCTGCTTTTCCAGCCTCGACATTTTTGGGGTGCCGCCGAAGTTCCGCGCGGCCGCCGAGAGCGGTGCGGTTCCCGTTCGCGACTGGACGGCGCTGGCCATGATCCAGGCACTGCGGGCGGCGCAGCAGAACCTGCCGTCGATGCCGTTCCAGCTTCCGCAGGGATCCGACATGCTGGATCGCGTGCCGGGTGCGATCGCCAGGCCCGATCCGGTTGCCGGGACCGATACCGGATTTGTCCCGCCGCTCAGGCTCGATACGTTCGTCGTGCACGCCCAGCGCGCCGACGAAAGCGGCAACGTGCAGATCATCGGGCCGCGGGCGCTGGACTTCGCCATGGCAGGTGCGGCGCGCAAGGTGCTGGTCATGGTCGAGGAGATCGTCCCGATCGGGGCGCTGCGGCAGGACGGCCACCAGAGCATCCTCACCCGCAATCAGGTTTCGGCGATAGCCCTGGCGCCGGGCGGCGCCTACCCGGCCTCGTGCCTGCCCTTCTACGTCACCGACTATCAGGCATTATCGGAGGCGTTCGCGACCAAGGAGGCAGCTTTGTCGGACAAGCTCCGCCTGCCTCCGAATGGCCTGCCAGAGCGGCTTCGAGACGCTGCGAAAGTCAGCGCCGAGACGGTGCTGGCGATGCCGGCGCTCGCGTATGGTGACAGGAAACCGTCCGTTGATGAGATCATTGCCGCCCGGATCGCCGCCGAGCTCGACAATGAGAGCTTTGCCAGCGCCGGCGCGGTATCGCCGCTCGCCAACGTCGCCTACCGGCTGGCCAAGGCAACGCACGCGCCAGACATGATCATCGCGACGATGAGTTGCGGCCACCTCGACATCGTGCCGAGCCCGATGATCCTGTCGCTGATCGAAAGTCTTGATTGCGAGACGGCGGCGGCGCATGCCGGCGGCGACGACACCTATTCGACCTATTACCAGGCGGGCGCGGTGACGCATGAGATTGTCGGCGCCGCACAGGTCGACCGGCGCGGCCGCGTCAACACCATCGCGCTGCGCAAACCGAGCGGTGGCATACTGCGGCTGCCCGGGCAGGGCGGCATGGCGGACGTCGCCAACATGCATCGCGATTACCTGCTCTATATTCCCCGCCATTCCGTTCAATCGCTGGTGGACGAGGTTGAGATCGCAAGTTCGGCGCGTGGGCTGCTGACGCCCGCCGAACGCGAGCCGATGGGCTATCGCACCGGCAAGGCGCTGGTCTTCACCGATCTCTGCGTCTTCCGGCTCGACCAGGCTTCCAGGGAATTGACCGTCATCGAAACCATGCCGGGCGTTATCCAACAGCAGATCCGCGACGCCACCGGATTTGCGGTGACGTTCGATGCCGGTTGCCGGGAGGTGCCTCTGCCGTCCGACGATACACTCGCCGTCCTGCGCAACCGCATCGATCCGCTCGGTTTGCGTCGCCTCGAATTCGTCAGCGCGAAGGAACGCGGCGCGCTCATCGCCGAGATCCTCGCCGCCGACCGCGCCATGGTCGAGCATTGCATCGCCGCCCAAAGATCGCCTGTCGCAAGCTGAGGAGCGCTCCATGGCAAAGCCGTTGCTCGATATGTCCGCCGCGCGCGTCTTCTTCGACGGCATCTTCACCAGCCCGCGCGTCGCGCATCCGGAAGGCGTGGCTGTCCACCGCGATGGTTCGATCTGGTGCGGCACCGAAACCGGCGATCTCCTGAGGCTGGCCGCCGACGGCAGCTCCGTCGAGCGCATGGGCGGCACGGATGGCTTTCTGCTCGGCATCGCCTTCGACAGCGCGGGGAACTGTTTCGCCTGCGATCTGAAGCATGCCGCGATCTTTCGCCGGGACGCCGCGACGGGCCGCATGGAGCGCTTCGCTTCCGCGGGCATCCACGTGCCCAACTATCCGGTCGTCGACGAGGCGAGGGGCTGGCTTTACGTTTCCGATAGCGTTGGCGAGGACAACCGTTCCGGCATCTTCCGCTACGATCTCAAGACCGGCGAGGGCGGCCTGTGGTGCCGGGAGGCCATGTCCTTCGCCAATGGCATGGCCATGGCGCTAGACGGCAATGGACTTTACGTGGTCGAAAGCCACGCGCGGTGCATCAGCTACGTGCCGATCCTCGCCAACGGCGCAGCAGGGGCCAGGCAGGTCGTCGTCGAAGACGTGCGCAATGTCCCGGACGGCGTCGCCTTGGCGCCTGACGGCTCGCTGTTCATCTCATGCTACGAGCCAAGCCGGATCTATCGCTGGCGAAAGGACCGACGTCTTGAAGTGCTGATCGAGGACCCAGCGGCGACGACACTGGCGCACCCCACCAACATCGCCTTCAAGGGCGACAAGCTCTACACCGCAAATCTTGGCCGCTGGCACATCACCGAGATCGATCTGGCGGCAATTCCAAGCTGAGCCGTTTGGCTGACCGACGCCGGGCACATCCTCCGGCCTTTTCGACTTCCAGCGTCAGGCGTGGTCCAAGCTCACCGCTCCATGGCGGTGAGTTACGCCAATTGCCGCCGTGGTTTGCGCGCTACCGGTGGCGCGCTGACTGGAGTAATCCCATCCGAGAAGATCGACGTCTGACCGGCGAACGACATCGACGCCGCAGGGCAGGGCGCGACGGCGCGCGAGGCCTTGCCGAACAGCCTCGGGCCGCTGATCCGCGACCTCGACTGGGATGAGGACCAGCGGCTGGCCGACTAGCTCGCCGTCGTCGATCAGCTTCGCAGCGAAAACATGCCGGCGGTGCTGGCCGCCGCGATCGCCTGGGAGGCCTGGCAAGACATCGAGCCGCTGCAGCATCAGCATTGGCTCGGCACGCTGCTGGTTGCCGCTTTGCTCAGGGAAGGCGGTAAGGTTAGCTCGCATCTTTTTGCTCTCAACTCGGGAATGCGTTTGATTGCCCGGGAACGGCGCAAAAGCCGCGGTCCGGACCACCCCGCTGCAGGCCGCGCTCGACGCTTTTGCGGAGGCCGCCGCAGCCGGGCTGAAGGAACTCGATCGGCTGGCGCTGGCCAGAGCCCAGATGGAACGCAGGCTCAGGAACCGGCGAAAGAATTCGAGCCTGCCGGCGCTGATCGAGCTGGTGCTGGCGCGGCCGGTGGTGTCGGCGGGATTGATCGGGGGCGAGCTCAAGGTCAGCCAGCGCGCCGCGCTCGGCCTCGTCGCCGAACTCGGCGTTCGGTAGGTGACCGGCAGGGGACGCTACCGGGCGTGGGGATCCTTTGATACTCCTGTCCGTGCGGCGGTGCTTGTCTCGCCACCGATCTCGGCCGTGCTGCGGCCCGCTCGTCTTTCGGATCCCACGCGCCTGAATGGGCTGGTCAGACCGCATCGTCCGGGTGCATAGTTATGTCCGGGACTTCGCGGGCGGTACTGTCCGCAGCAATGCCATTGCCCGGTCCCGTCTTTGTGCTGCATCCGTCCGCGATCCCGATGGGACCAGGCCACATGGAGGCTACCATGCTGGTAAGGGAAGCGATGACGGGCGAAGTACGCTGGTACTCCCCCGATACGCCGATCCAGGAAGTCGCGCGCGTCATGCGTGATGAAGGTATCGGTTGCGTGCCGATCGGCGAGAACGATCGGCTCGTTGGCATGATCACGGATCGCGACATCACCTGCCGCGGCGTGGCCGCGGGCGAACGCCTCGATGCGTTGACGTGCCGCGCGGTGATGTCGCCCGGCATATTCTTCTGTTTCGAGGACCAGACCCTGGAGCAGGCGCTTGGGCAAATGCAGGAGCGCCAGGTGCATCACCTTCCAGTGCTCAACCGGCAGAAGCGGATGACGGGCCTCATCTCGCTGGGTGATATCGCTCTGAAGGGCGAAAGTTCGATCCTCGCGCCGCTTGCCAAAATCGCCGCACGCGACGCTGAACGGCACCTGCAAGCCGCCTGAGGTTTTCAGGGACGCTTGCGTCAAATAGACGGGGGCGGCATGCGCTTAGCGGGGACCAGGCACGCCGCCCTCAAGGTCAATCGGCGTGGGAACCCCGCGCCGATCCGCACAACAGGCCGAAGACCGAGGTGCCTATGGAAATGGCAAAGGCGTCGGACGTCCTGCCGATTCTACTGTAGGATCGCCATCCGCGCGTCTGCGCCATGCGTGGTTTGTGATGCGGGACGCGGCAGCGAACGGCGCCTCTACCAGGAATCAGGTATCAAGGGTGCCTTGAGATATTGCGCATCGCCCTTTGCGGCCGTCGCCTTCATGAGCGCGACTGCCTAAACACCTGTGTCGGTTCCCGATCAGCAGGCTGCAGGCCCCGGGACGGCCTCCCATTGCCCCCTGCCTAAATAGTTTCATCTGCCAATGCTACCGACCACTCCCGTCAGCGGCCTATGGGCGGTTCTCGCATCACGCCGGCGGGTGATCTGGCGGGACGAGACATAGCTGAACGACTTGGGCGCCGAGCACCCAAGCCCGGCGCCGACTTCGATCACCCGCGCGTCAGCAAAGTGGCGGTCAGGCCATCTTTGCCAATATCTTGGTCATATCTGCCGTGTCGAATGCCCTCAGCGTCTCAGTTCTGATGTTGCCCATTGATGCGATTGATAAGGCTAGTGCGGTCGCAGCAATGTCGTCCTCTGCTTCGGCAATCACTACGACATCATGTTTGCCAAGCGTCCACAATAGAGTGTGAACCTTCACCCCGCTTTTGCTGGCCATCGCCTTGAAGGCCTCAGCCCGCTTCTGAGTATCCTTTATAGTCCTGATACCTTGATCGGTGAAATTCGACAGTAATACGTAATGAGCCATTGGTTCCTCCCACAATGGAGAACCGGCCGGGCGCTCACGGCGCGTCCGCCGTTCCCGGAACCACGATAGCACGAGCCGGGTGCGCGAACCACAGGCGGTCAAGAAACGACAACGGCGCTCGGTGGCGTGTCGACCACATAGCACTTCTTCGTTGCGGCATCTCAGCCATGACGTGCGGCGCACTGTCACCGACGTCCAACGGCAGAATCGCGATCTGCTGCAGTCGGCTCATCAATCGCCGGATTCCCCAAGGGGTGGGTCATTCTCGATCAGTTGCGGAGAAGATCGATCCCGATCTGTACGAGGCAGCCCAGGTGGCAGATATTGGTCAGCAGGCGTGCCGTCCACATGACCTGGACCGCCAGGTCGAGACGGCCGACATGAGCCGACAAAGTCCAAGCTATGGCTGCCATGAACCATCGCGTCGTCACCGTGTTCGGTGGAACCGGGTTTCTCGGCCGCCGCGTTGTTTCGGCGTCTCCGCGACGGTGGGTTATTCGTTCGGATTGCATCAAGACATCCGGAGCGGGCCAAGAAGTTGTTCGGTTCCGATGATCCGCAACTTCAACCTTCGAAGCCGATATCCATGATGAGCGGGCGATCGCCGATGCACCTGCAGGTGCTTACGGCGTTGTAAATGCCGTCAGTCTTTACGTCGAGCAGGGACGGGAGACCTTTCACTCCGTGCATGTCGAGTCGGCCCGGCGGGTTGCGGCTCAAGCACACCGAGCTGGCGTCGAACGGCTCGTTCACGTTTCGGGAATCGGCTCCGATGTGCCTCGCCGTCGCTCTACATTCGCAAGCGTGGCGACGGCGAACTGCCGGCGCGTGCCGCGTTTGCTGACGCCACCATCATCCGCCCGGCGGTGATGTTCGGACCGGATGACGCGTTTCTCACGATTATCCTCAAGCTTCTGCGTCGGCTTCCAATCTATCCGATGTTCGGTCGCGGCCTGACTCGATTGCAGCCGGCCTATGTGGGCGATGTGGCAGAGGCGACTGCAAGAGCGCTGCAGGGGACGGAAACGCATGCGATCACGTATGAGTGCGGCGGTCCTCGCATCTACTCTTATGAGGAATTTCTCAGAGCCGTTGCGCACCAATCCGACCTTAGACCCATACTGGTCCCAGTGCCATTTGCAGCTTGGCACGCACTCGCATGGGCCGCGGAAATGCTTGCGAGTCCGCCCGTCACTCGGAATCAAGTGGAACTGATGCAGGTCGACAACGTGTCATCGCCGCAGATGCCCGGATTTGAAGAATTTGGCATTTCGCCACATCCGGTTGAGGAAATACTCCAGGAGATGTTGCGTAATCCCTGATCAACGAGCCTTCTTGCGTACTCAGGCGCCACGATTGAGTGTCCGAAATCGCGCTAACCGGCCAATCGTGAATGCGAACTTTGGACCCATTCCGGCCGTTGGGTGCCGGGTGCCTCTCTATGAACCGGCGATGAGGTTGATCTTCGCGGCCATGATGAAGTCATTCTCGTGCAATCCCTTGATCTTGTGAGTCTGCAGCGAAACTGTCGCATAACCCCAGCCGAAACAGATGTCGGGATGATGCCCTTCTTCTTCCGCCAATCGGGCAACTTCGTCGACGAAGCCGAGCGATTGACGGAAATCCGCAAATTTGAAGTTGCGGCGCAGCAGGTGCGCCTCCTCCAGTTCCCAGCCAGGGGTCTGGGACAGGTAGCCCTCGGCTGCCTCCTGCGTTAGCGGCGCAACGCCGCCGCGGCAGGGCGTACAGGTTTTCTGAGCAATACCATCGGTCATGACAACCTCCCTTCGTGCTCATTCCGGGCGTAGCGATCGCGTTTTCATCTCGCCCGGTATTTGCTCGCATAGTGCTTTGCAAGAGCCTTGCGAATCTGCTCGGCAAGGCGCTTGTTGCCGGTCTTCGCCCGCGCCTTGTCATCGCCTTTTTGCAGCTTCGGCAGATCGGCGCCCGGGCCTCGTTTCGTTGATTTGCGCATCGCAATAGATCAACGCCGTGACTGACAACCGGTTTCGTTCAAAGGACGATCTCCACAGGACTGCCGATCGCGAGACCGAGTTCGCCGTCCGCGCGCCCTTGATTGACAGCAATCTCGGCAAGCCCGTTCGAGTTCTCGTACCATAAGGCCGTGCCCGGCGGCCGATCGCCGAAGGTCGTCGCGCCCTCCAGCACGCGATCTGCCGCGGCGATCCTTGCGCCCGCCGGCAGCTTGGCCGCCCTCAGGCCGGTCATGGCATTGCCGAAATGGTCTATATAGACGATCTCGGCGAGGTCCTCCGGCCAGTCTCTACGGCGATCTGCGTCATCCAGGCGCGGCCTTCCGGGCGGCGGCTCACGGCGTGCCAGCATGGCCGCGATCGGGGCAAACAGGTCACGCCCGTGAAAGCTGGCAGACAGGCGCTTTGGCTTCCAGTCGATATCCCAGCTGAACGTGTCAGCCGCGCGGCGCTGGATCAGCTCGAACAGGCCGTTGCCGGGGCCGACATACCAGCGACCGTCGGCCTCGACGATGACAGACGGGCGCGTCCCTCCGACGCCTGGATCGACGACACAGAGAAAGACGGTTCCCGCAGGAAACCACTCCGCGTAGGCCGCCAGCAGGTAGGCCGACGCCTTGGGATTGCCGACCGGCGCATCGGAGAAGAGGTCGATCGCGGGGATGCCCGGCGCCATCTGGTGCAACATAGCCTTCATCTGACCCGTGTAGGGGCCGTGCAAGCCGAAATCCGTGAACAAGACAATCATGGCCGGGCGCCGACTGCGCTGCGATGGACATACAAATAGTCGGCCGGAAGGCGCATCCGCCGGCAGGCCTGAACGGGCGGGTTGGTTTCCATAACGAGGCGATCCGCCAAAGCCCCTGCCTGCCGGACCGCCTCGGCTTCCCACCTGTGCAAGCCGTGCCGGGTGAGCCCCAACAGCGCCTGCATCCAATCAGGCACCAGATCAACGGCAGCCGCTACCAGCAGGAGCTGTGCCGGCCTGAGCGGCAGCGGCAGGATAGGCGCCGAACGCATGATGGCGAGAAATTCGAGCACAATGGCCGAGCGCTCCAGCCGTCCGGCTGTCGCATGGAACAGCGCTTCAAGCTCGGCTTCCGATCCCGGCGCGCCTGTGGCGCCGAAAAGGCGCGCGGCGGGAACGCCCTCGGTATAACAGCGGTCGCGCTCCGATGCGGAGAGCTGCCGCACATAGGTGTGATAAGCTTGGACAAAGCCGTACGCCGCCGTGCCCTGAACCCAGTTCAGAAGGTCGGGGTCATTGGCGCAATACGTCTCGCCAGACGATGTCACGCCTGCGACCCGGTCGTGTATCCGCCGAACGCGGGCGATCATGGCCTCGGCCGTGGTGCGGGAACCGTAGATCGTCACCATGGCAGCGAGCCCCGTGCTGTGCAGTCGCCGAATTGGATTCAGGCGGAAAGACGTATGCTCCCATACGCCAGTGCGCACGCGCGGTTCTGCAAGCTCCATGATCACGGCGGTGACGCCGCCGATGAACAGCGAAAGCGGGTTCTTGAACACGCGCCACGACACGGAGTCCGGCGATATCAGTCCGGCCTCGCCGATCGGTCGCGAGAAATCGATGTGAGGCCGGTCGCCGGGCTGCAGCACCGCCCGCGTTATCGCCTCCAAGAGGCTTTGCAACGGCCAAGGCAGGACGATCGGCGTGGTCATGGCAACGAGCGCCATTCACAAGAAACGCGTGCTTCCGAGCAGCGAAATTGGGCCGCTGGACGCACTTGGCGAAACTACGGCCACGTTCTGCGGTGCTCGATCTCCACTGTAGCTCAATTGGACGACCGTGCCCACCCCGAGCGGACGCCGCGAAAGCCGCTGGGGCCATTGCGACCAGTGTTGTCGCTCAGGACCCGAAGGCCTTCCTTAATTTGCCAGACTTCACACGAGCGAAGACCATCATCGCTCATATATTCCGACGAGGAGCGCCTCGGCGAGGCCATGCTTGCGCGCTTCTCGTTCGACTCCCTGACACGATGGGTCGTTGCCGAATGGCAGGTGATCTATCGATAGCGCAAGCAGCCGGAAGTGATAGCGGTGTGGGCCATGGCGATGCGGTGGGCAGGGGCCACCGTAACCTGGTCGCCGGAAATCGTTGGTTGCCTGCTTGAGGCCTTGCTTGCCGGGGTCCCGGGCAGCGCCTTCGGCCAACCCTACACAATCGGCCGCCATGTCATAGGCCGCCCAGTGGTGCCAGACCCCCGTCGGAGCGTCGGGATCATCGCAAAGAAGGACAAAACTGCGGGTTCCTGCCGGAGCGCCGGTCCAACTGAGCGGCGGGGAAAGGTCCTGACCGTCGCAAGTGAAGCGCCGCGGGATCGTCGTACCGTCCGCAAAGCCATTTGAAATGAGCTGCATGGGTCACCCCTGACGCTATTGCCGCGCCCGCAGCACTCGTGCCCAAACGCCAGGTGCCAGGCAGAGCTGGTAGGAAGCGCGAGCGTCGAGGCTGCATTCCGACACGAGCTTCGCGGTCGATCGGGCGCAAGGATAGGCACTCTGTCGAAAATGTACGAGACAATATTGAACGGCAGTTCGTTTCGCCCTGCCGCCCCGTCCAAGCGCCGCGTCGCATGCATCGTAGCCAGTGATGGCAAGGCTGTGATACCATTGCACAAGTTGCGCCGCGGTTGGCAATTGCCACGCCCGCGCAGCCTGACCGCTGTGCAGTGCTAATCGGGTCGCGGGTCTCGTCCCGTCGAACGAGTGGCCTCGGATCATGGAACTCGTTGTTGCTCTTGGGCTGATCCTCTTCAAGGTCGCGTTGCTGATTGCGATCCTGCTGCTGCTGCCCTTGCCGCTGACGTGGCTGGAACGCAAGATCGCGGGACACATCCAGCAGAGGATGGGGCCCATGCGTGTGGGCTGGCATGGGCTGCTGCAGCCGGTGGCGGACGGGGTCAAGCTCTTGACCAAGGAGGACCACATCCCGGCCGAGGCCGACCGCTTCCTGTTCAAACTGGCGCCAATCCTGGCGCTCGCTCCGCCCTTCGTGGTGTTCGTCGCAATTCCCTTCGGCGAATCCGTCTCGGTGCTCGGCACCAAGATCACTCTCTACGTCTCCAACATGAATGTGGGGCTGCTTTTCGTCTTTGCGGTGATCGGGATCGAGGTCTATGGCGTCATCTTCGGCGGCTGGGCGGCGAACAGCAAATACGCTGTCCTGGGCAGTCTCAGGACCTGCGCTCAGATGATCAGCTACGAGATCCCGATGGGGTTCGCGGTCATCGGCGTGGTCATGCTGGCGCAATCCATGAGCCTGCTCGACATCGTGCGGGCGCAAGCCAATGTCTGGAACATCGTCTACCAGCCGGTCGGGTTCTTCGTGTTTTTCGTAGCGGGCCTGGCCGAAGCGCAGCGCATTCCCTTCGACCTGGCGGAAGCGGAAGGCGACCTGGGGGCCGGGTTCCATACCGAATACAGCGGAATCCGCTTTGCGTTCTTCATGGTCAGTGAATACGCCATCATGCTTCTGACGTCGGTCCTGGCGGTGATCCTGTTCTTCGGCGGCTGGAACGGCGTGCTGGTCCCGTTGCCACCGCTCCTCTGGTTCGTGCTCAAGGTCGCGTTCTTCGTCTATGTGTTTATCTGGTTCCGCTTCACTTTCCCGCGCTATCGCTACGACCAACTGATGGCGATCGGCTGGAAAGTCTTGCTTCCTTTGTCGATGGCGAACATAATCATAACCGGTGTTGCTTTCCTTTAGGGGCTGCAACGAGGCGACGATGTCGCGCGCACTGGACAGAACTGGAATATGGATCGGCTGGGCGTTCTTCGCCGATCTGACGAACGCCTTGGCGCTGACCTTCGGCTACATGTTCTCCAGACCCGTGACCATGCAGTATCCGGACAAGGAAAAATGGTTGCCCTACTCGCGTTACCGCGGGCATCACTTCCTGAAGCGCGACGACGAGGGCGAGATCAAATGCGTAGCCTGCGAACTCTGCGCGCGGATCTGTCCCTGCGACTGCATCGAGGTCATCCCCTACGAGGACGAGAAGGGCAACCGGCACCCGGCAAAATTCGAGATCGACATGGCCCGGTGCCTGTTCTGCGGGCTGTGCGAGGACGCCTGTCCGGCGGACGCGATCGCGCTTGGCCAACAGTACGAATTCTCGAGTTTTTCCTCAGCGGATCTGGTGGTCGGGCGTGACGATCTGCTCGGCAAGCCGGGCAAGGCGACGACCGGCGGTGGCGTGGTCGCTGCACGCCTGAACACCGAGCAGGACGTGCTGGTCGAGACGAGCGAGCCGCAGGGGTACAACTGGTGGCGGAATATCCGTCGAAGGTGAAGGCGCGCCAACTGCCAAGCCGGAGCGCGCAGACAGGAGGCTCATATGCTGGTCTGCCAAATCTTGAAGACCAAGGCTCCCGAGGTCATCTCGGTCACTCCAAGTCAGACGATGGTGGAAGTGCTACGGCTGTTTCGGGAGAACAACATCGGCTTCGTGGTCGTCGGCCGGTTCCCCGGCCAATGCCTGGGAACGCTGTCGGAGCGGGACTGCTGCTATGCGGTGGCTGAATACGGAACCGAGGCGCCCATGATGCGGGTCGCCGACATCATGAACCGCAATGTGGCGACCTGTTCGACACAGGATTTGCTGCCTTCGGTGATGGCGACCATGACCAAACGGCGTACGCGCCATGTGCTGGTCATGGATGGCAGCGCCACTGTCGGCGTGGTGAGCATCGGCGACGTGGTCAAGCACCGCCTGGACGAATTGCTGAGCAACGAGCAGGTGCTGTACGATTACATTGCCGGGACCGGCTATCACTGACGACGCCGGCTCAAGGCGCAGGATCAGGGCAGGCTGCCCGGGGAACCCGCCTCAGATCGGATTGTCAGGCCGCGCCCCGACCCCGGCGAGAGTGGCGATCTCGAAGGCCGCGTGCGCCATTTGAACTTCCACCGGACATGGGTATTCGCCCCGCCGCATCAGGCTGTTGAGACGCAGGGATCTGTAGTTTTCGGGAACGAACACTAGGCCCCTGGGGAAACGCTTGTTGACCTTGAGCTTCGCCGTCAGTTCGCCCTGGGCCGATCGCACCACCACCTGATCGCCATCCGCAAGGCCACGCTGCGCTGCATCCGGCGCGCTCATCTCGACATATGGGTCATCCGCGACCGTATTCAGGATCTCCGAGCGCTCGGAAAGATATCCGTTGTGGAACAGGCAGTTGCCGGTGACCAGCATGAGCCGGTCGGCTGCAATGGGGGCGGGTGGGTGGGCAAAGAACTCGCCAACCGGTGGCGCAAGGGTCGCCTTGGTGAATGCTCCGTCGGCGCCAAGCCCGTCCTGCGTCAACCCTTGGTAGGCCGGAACCAGCCGGGCAATCTCGCCGAAGATTTCGCCCTGGATCGACGGCTGCAATGCCTGGCCGTGAAGCGCCGCAACGAAGTCGAATATCGCCAGATTGTCCCGCGCCTCGAGGGCGGGTTCGCGGAACTTGCAGACCTTCTGGATGCGGCCCTCGTTGTTGGTGAACGTACCGGATTCCTCGCCATAACTCGCCGCGGGCAGCACGACATCCGCCAAGCCCGCCGTATCCGTGAGGAACGCGTCCTGCACGATCAGGAGGTCGGCGGCGCGAAGCGCCCGCTGCACGAATCCCCGGTCGGGATAGGACATCAGGGGGTCGCTTCCGACGACATAGAGCGCACCCATTCGCTTCCTGTCACAGAGTTCCAGCATGGCGTCGAAATCCACGCCCGGTTCAGACGGGATTTCGGCGCCCCAGGCCCGTTCGAGAGTTGGGCGCGCCGCATCACCGGCGAGCGCGCGTGGCCCCGGCAGCGCCGTCGGCAGAACGCCCATGTCCCAGGCGCCCAGTTGGTTGGCACGGTCGAAGAGGAACTGCATCGCCAGGCCCTTACCGAGCGCGCGCAGAACCTGCAAAAGGTTGTTAAGCTGCTGCAACGTCGCGCGCGCCAGGGGCGATCTCAAGAGGTCGGCGCTGACAAGCATGGTGACGCTGCGACCTTCCAGCAGCGCCGCGGCCAGACGGTCCGGACCGTCACTGTCGGTAGCCGCTGCCGGCCGGCCGGTTTTCGCGCCGATGTCCGCAAAAACATTGCCCGTCAGTGCCTGGCCAGCCGCCCCCAGTCCGCTCATCACCGCGGCAAGGCCCTGAGCCTCACCGCCCGGCGGCACGCGAACGACTGCCCGCGCATCGGCGTCCAGACGGGATGGCCGCGCAGAGAGCATGAGTAAGCCGGCCTGTCGCCGCCGTGCACAGTCCCGCAGCAAATATTCGGTGACAGGGTTTTCGTCCGTCACGTTGCCACCGACGACAAGCACACAGTCGTTGCCGATTACCTCCTCCAGCGGCGCGCGGGTGTAGAAGGAGGCCACCAACGGGCCGAGCGCATCAAAAGGCGTGGACCAGCGCGAGGAGCAGTCGATATTGTTGGTCCGGAACGCTGTGCGCATCAGCTTCTGGAACTGATAAAGCACCTCGTTGGGCAGGCGCGGCGAGGCCAGCCCGCCCACAGCCTTGCTGGCGACGGCCGACAGCCGCCGGCGGAGGTAGTCCCCCGCTTCGTTCCAGGAAACCGGAACAAGGACCCCGTCACGACGGATCATCGGCCGCTTGATCCGGTCCTGGCTGCCGACGAAGTCGAGTCCGAAGCGCCCGCGCACGCAGAGCGTTTCGCGGTTTATGCCGTGCTCCACCTTCGAGCGGACCCGCATGAACTCGCCCTTGCGCGCGCCGACGGTCAGTTGGCAGCCGGTGCCGCAATGCGGGCAGACCGTGTCCGTTTCGACCAGATCCCAGGGCCGCGCCTTGTAGCGATAAGGGAAGCTCATCAACGCGCCGACCGGGCAGACCTCGACGCAATTGCCGCATTGATCGCAGCTCGCGAGACTGCCCTCGAAGCCAGTGACAGCGGTATCCATGCCTTTCTCAATGGTGCCCAAGGCGACCGCGCCGACGACTTCTTCGCACATCCGGACGCAGCGCTGGCACTGGATGCAGCGGTTGACGTTCATGATGATGACCGGGCTGAGACGGATGTCCTCGGAGTGGAACACACGCTTGGCATCTCGGAATCGGCTTGTGCGGGGACCGTATGCCATCACCATGTCTTGAAGCTCGCACTCGCCGCCCTTGTCGCAGATCGGGCAGTCGAGAGGGTGGTTGGCGAGCAGCATGTCGAGCATGGAAGAGCGCGTTTCGTCGATCAGCTGCGTGTTCGTGCGCACCACCATGCCGTCGGTGACCGCGGTGGCGCAAGAAGGCTGTAGCCGGCGCTGCCCCTCAATCTCCACCAGGCACATGCGGCAGGAGGCCAGCGCCGGCAGCCGCTTCAGATAGCAGAAGGTCGGGATGTCGATGCCCAAACGCTCGGCGGCCTGGAGCACCGTGGAGCCAGCCTCCACTTCCAGCGTTCGTTCATCGATTGTGACGCGAACCATGGCTTCCTCGCGGTCCTCTCGTTGCGCCCTCCTCAGTGAAACGGGCACCTCCGCTCCTCGATGTGCGTGACGAATTCATCTTCGAAATGGGCCAGTGCTGCCCGCAGGCCCATCGCCGCGCCGTCGCCCAGAGCGCAGAACGTGTTGCCGAAAATGCCTTTGCAGAGCGCCTCCAGCTGTTCCATATCGCCCGGCGCGCCCTGGCCCGCCTCGACCCGGCGCAGCACTTTCACGACCCAGTTCAGCCCTTCGCGGCAGGGGGTGCACTTGCCGCAGGACTCGTGGTGGAAGAACTCGATGATCCGTGTGGCGACTTTGACAATGCAGGTCGAGTCGTCGATCACGATCACCCCGGCCGAGCCGAGCATCGAGCCAGCGGCGGCCAGCGAGTCGAAGTCCATCCCCACGTCCAGCCCGCGCTCCGGGATCAGCGGCGCCGAAACCCCGCCTGGGATCACCGCCTTGAGCTTGCGCCCCGGTAGCGCCCCGCCGGCGCAGTCCTCGACCAGTTCGCGCAGCGGTATCCCCATCGGCAGCTCGTAAAGGCCCGGTTTCCGCACCTGTCCGCTTAGGCAATAGAGCTTCGGGCCGGGGCTCTTGTCCGGGCCGATGCCGCGGAACCAGTCTGGCCCTCGCGCCACGATATGCGGGACGCAGGCCAGCGTCTCGACGTTGTTGATCACGGTCGGGCTGGCGTAGAGCCCTTCGACTGCCGGAAACGGCGGTTTCAGACGCGGCTGTGCCCGTTTGCCTTCAAGCGAGTCGAGCATCGCGGTCTCCTCGCCGCAGATATAGGCGCCGGCGCCGCAATGGATGTGCACGGCAAAGCTGAAATCCGAGCCCAGAATCCGTGTTCCCAGATAACCCTTCGCATGGGCCTCGGCGATCGCCTGCTCCAGCCGCGCGATCGCCAGCGTGTATTCCCCGCGGATGTAGACATAGGCGGTTTCCGCTCCTATCGCGTAGGCGCTGATCGCCATGCCTTCGATGAGCTGGTGCGGGTCACGCTCCATGATGATCCGGTCCTTGAAGGTGCCCGGCTCGCCCTCATCAGCATTGCAGCACAGATATTTCGGCTTGCCGGCGCGTTTGGGCACGAAGCTCCATTTCATACCCGTAGGAAATCCGGCTCCGCCGCGACCGCGCAGGTTGGATTTCTTGACGACGTCGATGATCTCGTCGGGCGTGTGCTTCCGCAGCGCCTTGGCCAGGGCCCGGTAGCCGCCGCCGGCCTCGTAGGTCGCGAGCAGATGGCCATCCGGCACGTCCACGTTCCTGAGAAGGACCGGTTCGAACATGGCGCTATTCTCCCGGCGGTCCAGCGGCAGCGAGATCGGCGCCAGTCGCCTGCCGCACCGTCGCGCGCAGCCTGTCCAGGAGCGCGTCGATCCGCGCGATGTCGAGGTCGCCATGATAGTCGTCGCCGACCTGCATCACCGGGGCCATCTCGCAAGCGCCGAGGCATTCGACGGTCGAAAGCGTGAACAGCCCGTCCGGGGTCGTGCCGCCTTTCTTGATGCCGAGCACCTCCTCCAGGTGCCTCAGCAGGTCCTCGGATCGGCGCAGCATGCAGGAGACATTGTCGCAGAGCTGCAGGTGGAAAATGCCGACCGGCTCGGTATGGAAGAGGGTGTAGAAGGTCGCCAGTTCGTAGACCCAGATCCGCTCGACGCCGAGGATGTCGGCGACCTCTTCCAGCACCGGGCCGGGCAGATGGCCACGTTCCCTCTGCGCGATCAGAAGCGCGGGCATGATTGCCGAGCGCTGGTCGGGATATCGCGCCGCCGCCTCTTCGATCTTTTCGCGCATGGTCATCGCGCCCAAATCCCTGCTACTTGTCCACTTCAGCCATCACGGGGTCGAGGCTGCCGAGCACGGCGATCATGTCCGCCAGGTAGCGTGCGTTGGTGACCCCGAAGAGCGCCTGAAGGTTGACGAACGAGGGTGCCCGGACCTTCATGCGGAACGGTTTTGGCGACCCGTCGCTGATGATGTAGAAGCCGAGCTCGCCCTTTGGCGCCTCGATCGCCGAGTAGACCTCGCCCTTCGGCACCTTGAAGCCATAGGCCGATAGGTCGAAATGCTGGATCAGCGCCTCCATCGAGCAGTGCACCCGATCCTTGTCCACCGGGAAGGCGATAGTCGGCATGTCGATCTGGAACGGCCCGTCGGGCATCTGGTCGAGGCATTGCTCGATGATCCGTACGCTCTCGCGCATTTCCTCGACGCGGCATCGCCAGCGCGCGTAGCAATCGCCTTCATCGCGGGTAATAACGTTGAATGCTAGCCGGTCGTAGATCTCATAGGGCTCGTCGCGGCGGATGTCCCAGTCGACGCCCGAGGCGCGCAGGTTCGGGCCACTCAGGCCCAGATCGATGCCGTCCGCGGCAGAGATCACGCCGATCCCCTGCGTGCGCTTCAGGAACACCCGGTTGTTATCGACCAGCCGTTCATAGTCGCGGATCCGGTTCGGGAAGATGTCGCAGAACTCCCGGATCTTGGGGAAGAACCCGTCGGGCAGATCCTCGCGCACACCGCCGACCCGGCAGAAGGAGGTGTGCATCCGCGCCCCGCTGATCATCTCCAGCAAGTCCATGATCATTTCGCGCTCGCGCATGGCATAAAGGAGCGCGGTCATCGCGCCCAGGTCCAGCGGGAGTGCGCCGGTGATCAGGAGATGACCGGAGATCCGCGCCAGTTCGGCCATCAGCACACGGATATATTGCGCGCGGATCGGCGCATCGATGCCCAGGAGCTTCTCCACCGCCAATGCGAAGGCCAGGTTGTTCGAGGGCGGGCAGAGGTAGTCGAGCCGGTCGGTCAGCGGGAAGATCTGGGTGTAGGTGAAGCTCTCGGCCAGTTTCTCGGTGCCGCGGTGGAGGTAGCCGATATGCGGGTCCACGCGCGCGACATATTCGCCGTCCAACTCGAGGACGAGCCGCAGCACCCCATGCGTGCTGGGATGCTGTGGGCCGAGGTTGAGAAGCACCTCCTTGGTGTGGGGTGCATCGGCTTCCGGCCAGCTCAGTTCCGTGACTTCGGTCATCTCAAGTCCCCGGTGTGGAGCGGCCTCCCTGTGGAATGTCCTCGGTGGCGAGGTCGGGCTGCGTCGGCGGCGGGCCTTCGGCGCCAAACGGGTTCAGCTTGTCCTTGTAGCCCCGCAGCGGAAAGTCCTTGCGCTGCGGGAAGCCCTCGAACCCTTCCCACATATAGATCCGGCGCAGGTCGGGGTGGCCCTCGAACCTGATCCCGTACATGTCCCAGGCTTCGCGCTCATGCCAATTGGCGGTGCGCCAGACCCCCGTCACCGACGGGACCCGCGGCGGATCGCCGAGGCGGCACTTGATCCGCACGCGCCATTTGTTCGGCAGCGAATAGAGGTGGTACACTGCCTCGTAGCGCGGCATCTCGGGGTAGTGATCGACCCCGCAGATGTCGGACAGGAAATCGAACCGCAGCGTCGGGTGTTCCTTCAGGAAACGGCAAAGCTCGACGATCCTGTCTGGCGAAGCGGCGAAAGCATAAACCCCATGCGAGAAGCCAAGCTCCTCGATGGCCTCCCCGAAACGTTCCGCGATCAGGGAGCGGATGAGGGACGTCTCCGCGCTCATGACACCGTGACCCGGTCCAGAGGCGTCCCGGCCAGCGCCCTGGATTTCTTGATCTTCTCCTGAAGCAGAAGGAAGCCGTGCATCAGCGCCTCGGGCCGAGGCGGGCAGCCCGGCACATGCACGTCCACCGGCACGAAGGTCTCCGCCCCTTGCACCACGGCGTAGGTGTTGTAGACCCCGCCCGAGATGGCGCAGGTGCCCATGGCGATGACCCAGCGCGGCTCCGGCATCTGGTCGTAGAGCCGACGCACCACGGGCGCGAATTTCCGCGTTATCGTGCCGGCGATGATCATCACGTCGGACTGGCGCGGCGAAGGCCGGAACACCACGCCGAAGCGGTCGAGATCGTAGCGGGCGCACCCCGCCGAGATCATCTCGATGGCGCAGCAGGCGATGCCGAAGGTTTCGGGCCACAGCGCCGACCTTCGGCTCCAACTGATCAGGCTGTCGGCCGTGGTGAACAGCACGCTGTCGCGGATCGCGTTGTTTACGCCTCCCATTCCAGCGCCCCCTTCAGCCAGGCGTAGGCGAAGCCCACGAGAAGAAGCAATATGAAGACGAACATCTCGACATAGCCGACCAGCCCGATCTCTTTCAGCACGACGGCCCAGGGAAAGAGGAACATAGTCTCGACATCGAAGACCACGAACAGGATCGCGATGATGAAGAACTGTACCCTGAAGCGGCCTCCGGCGGCTTCGCCCGCCGGGTCCATGCCGCATTCATAGGGCATGTTCTTCTCGGGATAAGGATTGGATGGGCGCAGGAGCGAGGAGACAAAAAGCGTAGCACCCGCCACCAGAACAATTCCGGCGACCATGAAAAGTACCGGCAGGAACTCCATTCCGGTCACGTCGCACAGCCCCGGTCACCCGCCGAGGGCTCTACTCAAGCTGCCACCGACGCCTTTGGATCGGTGTTGCAGGCGCCCTTTGGAAGCGACTAGGGCATTCCTTTCTAGTACCGTCAGAGTATTCCGTCGGTCGGATTATTGCAAATCCATTCGATCAGCCGCCAATCGCGGCATGTTGAGCAAGCCTCAGAAACCACGCCGGAAACAGGCCGATGCCGATGGTGCCGGCAGCGGTGAAGGCGAGTGTGGCGCGGACCGCGGGCGTCAGCGCCGGATCGAACGCGCCCTCCGGCTCGCGCATGTAGATCACCATCACGATGCGGATGTAGAAGTAGGCGGCAACTGCGCTCAGCAGCACTGCGATCACCGCCAGCATGACGAAACCCCGCTCGACGAGCGCAACCAGCACGTAGAACTTGGCGAAGAACCCGGCTGTCGGCGGAATGCCAGCCAACGAGAACAGATAAAGCAGCATCAGAAGCGCCAGCCCGCGATGCGACTTGGCGAAACCGGCGTAGTGCTCGATGACCTCGCCCGAGAAATCGCCGTTCCGCATCATGATGACGATGCCGAAGATGCCGAGATTCATGAACGCATAGATCAGCAAATAGAGCATCACGCTGGCAACCCCGTCCGCACCGCCGGCCGCCACGCCGAACATGGCGAACCCGGCATGCGCGATGCTGGAATAGGCCAAGAGGCGCTTGAAATTGTCCTGCACCAGCGCCACGAAACTACCGAGCGCCATCGTCACTGCTGCAATGACCGCAACGATGATCCAGACGTTCGAGGCCGCGACCAGTGGGTTGAGGAACACCCGCAGGATCACAGCGAACCCCGCTGCCTTGGGCCCCACCGACATGAAGGCGGTGATCGTCGTCGGCGCGCCTTCATAGACGTCCGGCACCCACATGTGGAACGGCACCGCGCCGACCTTGAATACCAGCCCCGCGACGATAAAGACCACAGCCAAGAGCAATCCGGGATCGAGCTGATCACCGGTCACCGCCGCAGCCATCCTGTCCAACTGCGTCGTGCCGGTGAGCCCGTAGATCAGCGAAACGCCGTAAAGGAAAATCCCGGTCGAGACCCCGCCGAGGATCACGTATTTCAGCGCCGCTTCGTTCGACCGCTGCTGCTGGCGCAGGAAGCCGGTCAGCACATAGGTGCAGAGCACCGTCAGTTCGAGACCTACATAGATCGACAGGAGGTCGGTCGCTGAGGCCATGATCATCATTCCCGAGAGCGCCAGGAGCAGCAGTACAAAGTATTCACTACTCCCGATCCCTTCGATCTCGGCATATTTTCGCGAAAGAAGGAATGTCAGAACTGTGACCAGATAGAACACGACCTTGAAGAAGACCGCGAAGCGGTCGGCGACGAACATGCCCGAGTAGGCCGGCCGCACCTCGCCCGCCAGCATGAGTGTCCCTAGGGCGGCAATCAGCACGACCGCGACTGAAGCCCAGACAAGGAAATGTTGCTGCCCCTTCCGCACCAGCTGCCCCAGGATCAGCAGGATGCAGGCCCCGGTAACCACGACGATCTCTGGCAGGCTCGCCAGAATCGACTGGAAAAGCGCGGCGGCGGTCATTGGGCGCCCCCCTTACCCTGCACCTGCGTCAGTAGATGCTTCACCGAGGCGTCGATGATTTCGAGAAAGGGCTTCGGATAGAGCCCGATCCAAAGAACGAAGACGGCTAGCGGCAAGATCGCCGCCATTTCGCGGGCGTTCACGTCGCGGATCTTGAACCGCATGCCGATGCTGGCCGGTCCAAGCGCGACTTTCCTATACATGCCAAGCAGATAGGCCGCTCCCAGCAAGGCGCCCAGAACGGCAGCGGCACCGACAGCCAAGTTGGCTGCGAACGCGCCTGACAGCACCAGCAACTCGCCCACGAACGAATTCGTTCCCGGCAGCGCCATCGATGACAGGGCAAACAGTGCAAGAAACGCCGTATAGACCGGCGCCGCCTTCATCAGCCCGCCATAATCCGCGATGCTGCGGGTATGGGTCCGCTCGTAGATAAGGCCCACGGACAGGAACAACGCGCCGGTAGTCACGCCATGATTGAACATCTGCAAGATGCCGCCCTCGAGCCCACGGAGGTTCAGCGTGAAAATCCCCAGCGTCACCAAGCCCATGTGGCTGATGCTGGAATAGGCCACCAGCTTCTTCAGGTCATCCTGCGCCAAGGCGAGCAACCCGCCATAGACAATGGCAACCGCCGAAAGGACCAGCATCAGCGTCGAATAGTGCACCGTCGCCTCGGGCAGCATTGGCAGTGAGAACCGCAGGAACCCGTAGGCGCCCATCTTCAGGAGCACGGCGGCGAGGATGATGCTGCCGGCCGTCGGCGCCTGCACATGGGCGTCCGGCAGCCAGGTATGGACCGGGACCATCGGCACCTTGACCGCGAAGGCGATCAGGAAGGCGAAGAACAGCCATGACTGGACCTGGAACGGCAAATGCTGCGCCATCAGGGTGCGGATGTCGAAGGTCTCGCCACCGTGGAAATAGAGCACGATGACACCGATCAGGAACATCAGGCTGCCCGCCAGCGTGTAGAGGAAGAACTTGAACGCTGCATAGACCCGGCCATCGCCACCCCAGACGCCGATGATCACGTACATCGGAATCAGCATCGCTTCCCAGAAGACGTAGAACAGGAACAGGTCCAGCGCGCAGAACACACCCAGCATCAGCGCCTGCATGGCAAGCAGGCTGACCATGAACTCCTTCACCTTGCGGTCGATTGCGACCCACGAGGCGAGCACGCAGATCCAGCCCAACAGCGCGGTCAGGAACACGAAGAGTGCGCTGATCCCGTCGACGCCAAGTGCGTAAGTGATCCCCAGCGCGGGCACCCACGGGTGCGTCTCGGTGAACTGCATCTCATGGGTAGAGGTGTCAAAGCCGCCCAGCATGGCGATGCAAAGCGCGAAGTCGAGGATAGTGACAGCCAGTGCCATCCACCGCACCACATCGTCGTTGCGGATAAACATCAGCGCCGCCGCCCCGACGGCTGGCGTGAAGACGATGAGACTAAGCAGAGGGACCGCCATGGCGCCCCCTACTGCCACGCCACAGCGAATACGGCGATGGCCGCGATCACACCGGCAATCATCGCCAGCGCGTAGTGGGTCACGACGCCGCTCTGGAGCCGCCGCAACGCTCCGCCGCCGGCCAGGATCGTGCGAGCGACGGCGTTCACGAAGGCGTCCACGCCGTGCAGATCGATCCGCAGTCCTGCCCGTGCCGTTCCATGCAGGAAGGGCAGCGCCGCGGTCTCGGACACGTCACTCACCGCCTTCTCGTAGCGCGCCAATGGCTTTTCGGCGAGCCACATGAAGCGCCGCGCGCCCATGCGGTAGAGCCAGTCGGTATCGATGCTGATCGTATTCTCGGGGTCGAGCGCCCTGAGGAAGATGACGAAGCCCAAGGCGGTGAACATCAGCACGCCGAGGCTCTCGGTGACATGGACGCCGGTGTAGGGTTCGAAGTCGACCGGGTGGGGCAGAAGCGCGTAGAGCGTCTGGGGGAACACTCCGATCGCAATGCAGAGCACCGCTGCCATACCCATCGCAACCAGCATGTTGCGCGGCGGTTCTCGCGCTTCCAGCCCTTGGTCCGTGCCGAAGAACATGTAGTACGGGAGCTTGAGCCCGGTGTGCAGGAACGTGCCCGACGACGCCATTGTCAGCGCCAGCACCACCAGCGCGCGATGATCCTGTCCGGCGGCAGCCACCACCATCGACTTGGTGACGAAGCCTGAGAAGAACGGGAATGCCGAGATCGCAAAGGCGCCAACCATGTAGAGCGCAAGGGTTACCGGCATGGTTTTGTAGAGCCCTCCGAGTTCGGTGAGCTTGCGCCGCCCGGTGACGTGGATCACCGCCCCCGCGCCCATGAAGAGGAGCGCCTTGTAGAGGATATGCGCGAAGGCATGGCTGACGGCGCCGTTCACCGCCATCTCGGTCCCGATGCCGATACCCGCCACCATGTAGCCCACCTGGCTGACGATGTGATAGGCCAGGAGCCGCCGGCAATCGTTCTCCAGCACCGCGTAGATAACGCCGTAAAGCGCCATCACAGTGCCGAGCCAGACAAGAAGATCGGTCCCCGGAAACGCCCGCGCCAGCACATAGACGGCGGTCTTCGTGGTCAAGGCGCTCATGAATACGGCCCCGGTGACGGTCGCTTCCGGGTAGGCGTCGGTCAGCCAGGCGTTGAGTGGCGGCACCGCGGCGTTGAGCAGGAACCCGGCAAGGATCAGGCAGGTGGCGAAGCCCAGCCCGCCCTCGATCGGGCCGAAGAGCAGCGAACCGGTGGCGAACCCGTGGAGAATGATGCCGCCGAGCAGGGCAACGCTGCCGGTGATATGGACCATGAGATAGCGGAACCCTGCGCGGAGCGCCTGCTCGCTGCGCTGGGCAAAGACCAGGTAGGCAGAGGCAAACGTCATACCCTCCCAGAACAGGAACAGGGTCAGGTAGTCGCCGGCGAATACGACTCCGAGCGCGCCGCCGACGTAGACGAACGCCGCAACATGCTGTCCTGCGCGCGTCAGGTGCAGCGCATAGACCGTGCCGATCAATGCCATGATGCTGAAAACGGTGGCGAACAGGACACTCAGCTTGTCGACCTTCGCGATCAGGATTTCCTGCCCGATGAATCGCGCCGCGCCGTAGCTGCCAGGATGCATCGTCAGCACCGCCAGGATCGCCAGCGTTGGGATCAGCAGCACATAGGCCTTGCGGACGGACCCTTTCAGGAAGGGGATCGGCAGCGCGCCGAGAATGAACAGCAGGCCGGGATGGACGAAGTCAGTCATAATAGTCCTCGCGCCGCATCAGCCCGCACTGATGGCCAAGAAACTTTGACACGAAGATCAGAAGCACGCAGGAGCCGAAGCCGTAGAGGGCAGACCAGCCAGGCAGCCGCTCCCACAGGTATTCAGCGTGTTCGCGGAAGACCAGAAAGTCGGCGATAACGATCAGGCCGAGCACCAGATAGAATAGCCGGCGACGCACTTTCGCATGTCTCTCATCGCCAAAGAAATCGACGACGTGCTTGATCATCTGACGACTCTTTCCGCCAGGGCGAGGAAATAGTCCGGGAAGATGCCCATAGCCACCGACAGGATGGCGGTCGCGATCAGCGGGATCGTCAACATCGGAATTTCACGAACGGTCGCCGGGCTCTCCTGCGCCTCCGTCCCGAAGAAGGCGACATAGCTGATCGGGAGGAAATAGGCGGCGTTCAGTACCGAACTTATCAAGAGCACGATAAGGAACGGGGTCTCCCCGGCCTCCACCGAGCCGAGCGCCAGATACCACTTGCTGATGAAGCCCGCCGCCGGCGGCACTCCGATCATGCTGAGCGAGCCGACGAAGAACGCCCCCATCGTCCAGGGCAGCCTGCGGCCTATGCCTGCCATGTCGCTGATGTTGCGCTTGCCGGACGCGCAATAGATCGACCCGGCGCAGAAAAAAAGCGTGATCTTCGAGAATGCGTGCGCCGCGATGTGAATGATCCCGCCGACCATCGCGACGGGCGACAGCAGAACCGCGCCCAGCACGATGTAGGAGAGCTGGCTAACCGTCGAATAGGCGAGCCGTGCCTTCAGGTCGTCTCGCGTCAGGGCGTAGATGGACGCCATCAGGATCGTGAACGAGACCACATAGGCCGTGGCGATGCCGAGCCCCAGCCCGCCGACCAGCCCTGCGCCGAAGACGTGAAACACCACGCGCAGCACGCAGAACACCCCCATCTTGACGACGGCCACCGCATGCAAGAGCGCGCTAACCGGTGTCGGCGCCACCATCGCGGCAGGCAGCCAGGCGTGCATTGGCATCACCGCGGCCTTGGCGAAGCCGAAGAGATAGCAGAAATAGACGACGGTCAGCAGCGGCGCCGAGACGTCGACCCCCGCCAGCAGTCCCCCCGGCACAAAGTCGAGCGATCCTGCAATTTGGTAAGTCAACGCCAGCGCTGCCAGAAGCAGGCTTTTCGACGCGCCCATCAAATAGACGAGGTACTTGCGGCTGCCCGCCCATCCCTCCTCGTCCTCATGGTGGTAGACGAGCGGATAGGTAACGAGGCTCAGCGCCTCGTAGAAGATCACCAACGTGAACAGATTGGCGGCGAAGGCGCCCCCGGCGGCCGCCGCGAGGCTGGCGGCGAAGCAGGCGAAGAACCGGGTCTGCGCATGCTCATTCAAGTGTCGCATGTAGCCGATGGAATAGATCGACGCCACGATCCACAGCAGCGACGAGACGGTGGCAAACACCATGCCGAGCGCATCGACGCGGAAAGCGAAGTCGATCCCCGGCAGAATCTCGAACAGGCGCAAATCGACTGTCCCGCCCGCCAGCACCGTGGGCGCCATCGAGGCGACAATTGCGAACATGGCGATCGCGGCCAACGGCGAGACGGCATCGCGAAGTTTCTCGCGTTTGTTCAGAAGGAGAACTGCAAGGGCCGCCAGAACGGCGACGGCAACGGCAAGCAGCGGCCGGATCGATATCACCGGCTATCCTTTCATGATGGTCACTTCGTCGACCTTGAGGGTGGACTTGTTCCTCGCCAGGGCGACCAGGATGCCGAGGGCAACGGCAACTTCCGCCGCAGTGATTGCTATGACGAAGATTGCAAAAATCTGCCCGCGGAAGTCGTCGTAGTAGTGCCCGAAAGCAATGAAATTGATGTTGACCGAGTTGAGCAGCAGTTCCAGCGACATCAGCACGACCAGGATATTGCGTCTGAGCAGCACGCCCGCCGCACCGATCACGAACAGGACCACTCCGAGCACGATATACCACCAGAGCGGCACCATCACCGCGGCTCCTTCCGCGCCAGCACGATGGCGCCGATCAGGGCCGCCAGCAGGATGACGGAGGCGACTTCAAACGGAAGGAGATAGTCGGCGAAAAGCGTCGTGCTGAGCTGCCTGACCTCACCGCCGGTGCTCGTTGCGACGGGCTCCGCGACCGAAAAGCGGTCGCTCCTGAGCACCAGTACAAGCATCTCGACCCCAAGCAGGACGAGCAGCACCAGAACAGGCAGGTTGCTACCCGGCAAGAACCGCTGCAACACCGCTTCGCGTACATCAATCATCATGATCACGAATAGGAACAGGACCATGATCGCGCCGACATAGACGAAAATCTGGATAACCGCGAGCAACGGCGCCTCGAGCAAGACGAAGATCGCCGATACCTGCAGGAAACACGCCATCAGCGCCAATGCGCTGTGAACAGGATTCCGCGCCAGGACCAAGGTCAGGGCCGCTACCACGGACGCCGCAGCGAACAGAAGAAAGAACCCCTGATCCATCGACGCCGCTCCTCCGACGCGAACTGTCACTCGGCGCGACAGGGCCGGACTTGAGATAGCTGTCCACTTCCGTTCCCAAATTGTGCCCTAATATCCGATTTTTCTCAAGATTATCGTGGTTTAGTGCTGAGCTAAACTCATATTTGAGAGCGAGGCGCACTTCTCGGAAAGCCTTGCTGATCCGTGACAGGATAGGCTCGGTTGAAGCGGGGCTTTCAGGCGGCACGGAAAGGGCAGACGGGGACGCCGGTACAGATTCCGGAGACGAAGTCGCTGCCGAGGCCGTCGCGTGCGGCCTAAGGAGCATATCCTTCGGTTCATAGCTGAGGTCACCATTGATATCTCGCGCGAAGTTCCTGACCCAATTCGATGCTCGCTTGGAGGATAGCCTGCTTAATCTGGTTGTGCTCGCCTGGACCGGGCGCATCGAGTGAAAAAACCTGGACCAGCCCGCGCTCTTTCGAGTGGGTACCGCCCGGACGAAGGACGCAGCAGCCTATTTACTTGGACAGGCTTTGGGCAGATTATTACGCAACGGGAGGAAGCACTCGGAAAACTCCTTAATAATTGCGCCCGAACGGCTTCCGCCCGTTGGATGCAAGGGAGGATAATCATGAGACGTACTTTCCCACTCGCGGCATGCGCCGCGGGGTTGTTGATTGGCGTGCCCTCCGCCTTCGCCCAATCCGGCGGCGTCGAGAAAGCAGTCGGCGGCTACAGCTTCGAAGAAGCCGCCAAGGAGGCCCCCACAACCAAGGATTTCCATTCGGCCGATGGTCACCTCACTTTCGCGATCGTGACCCATACGGCGGGCAACGGCTTCTTCGATCCCGTCTATGTCGGCGCGACCGCCGCCGGCAATCTGATTGGCGCCAAGATACTGCTGCTCGGCTCGGAATCTCCGACCGATGACCCGGCCCGCGAGATCGAAATCCTGAACCAGATCGTGCAGGACCCGACGATCGACGGGCTGATCATGACAACGCCCCAGGTCGGCGCCTATAACGACATCGTCAAGGCAGCCGAGGCCAAGGGCATACCGGTGGCCACGACCAATTCCTTCGACGGCACGATCCTAGACCGCAGCGGCATCAGCCACACTGGCCAGGATGCCTCCGCTGCGGCAATCGCCGGCGAGGCGCTCGTCAAGTGCCTGGCCGACAAGGGTATTGAGAAGGGCTCGATCGTGCTGCCGTCATCGACCGCGATGGGTAACATCGAGGTGAACAATCGCGTCACCTCGGCCTTCAATGCGATCGTCAAGGGCCTGAAGGCCGCCGGCAAGCTTGACGCCTTCAAGGTCGACGCGGGGCCTGAGAACACCGGCATCGACACCAATCCGAACGATCCGGTGAACGGCATCGTGACGCTGTTCGAATCGCGCGGTGACGTCGTCGGCGCCTTCGCCGGCAACAATGTGTTCACGCCGGCGCTCGCGAAGGCCGTCGCCCAGACCGGAAAGACCGGCAAGATCTGCGCCTATGGCTTCGACCTCGGGCCGGCCCAGCAGGATGCGTTGAAGAGCGGCGACCTGACTGGCGCGCTCGGGCAGCAGCCCTTCCTGCAGGGCTTCTATCCGGTCATGCAGCTCTATCTGCAGATCGACCGTGGCATCGCGGCTGCCAATCTCGACACGCGCGCCCAACTTGTGACGCAGGAGACTGTGGGCAAGGTCGGCAAGCGCTTCGAGAACTGAACCAATGCATGTCGCCCAAAAGTGCGTAGCGGTTTTTGGGACAACGACATGCATAAAACAAAATGCATGTCGCCCAAAAGTGCGCAGCGGTTTTGGGATAGCGACATGCATAAAACAAGAAGCGATTCTGAATCCGTCGCGGGAGGGCTGGCATCCTCCCGCGCATTTTGCCCTTCGGAACCCGCGCACATATGACCGCTGAAGCTCTCGCTCGCCGTCTTCCGCCTCAGCTCGTCGGTGGCTGGGAAATGGGATTGCTTGCGCTGCTGGCGCTGATCTATCTCGGCGGCGCCGTTGTCAATCCAACGTTCTTCGGCTCCTCGGAGGCGTTCCATGCACTGCTTCGCGACACCTCGCGTGTCGCCATTATCGCCGTCGGAATGACCTTCGTCATCATCAACAAGGACCTCGACCTTTCGGTCGGCTCCATCTACGGCCTGGTGGCCGTTGTTTTTGCCCGGTTGTTCGCGCCAAGCTTTGCCAATCTCGACATTGTCACCTCGGTGATCGTATGCGTCCTGCTTGGCGTGGTGATCGGCTTTGTCAACGGCGTGCTCGTTACCATCCTCAAAGTGCCGGCCTTCATCGCCACGTTGACCACGCTTTTGATCGGCCGCGGCTTCGTGCTCGCGCTGACGCACGGGCAGGCGATCTACTATCCAGGCAAGGCGAAGGAGGCCCCAACCTTCTTTCACCTGGGCGAGACGAACCTCTTCGGCTTCAACAACCAGATCGAGATCTTCGCGGTCGTTGCGGTGATCGGCGCCTACGTGCTCGCCAACACACGCTGGGGCTACGAGACCTTTGCGACCGGCGGCAACGAGCAGGCAGCGGTCTATGCGGGCATACCGACGAACTGGGTGCGCATCCGCGCCTATCTGCTCTCGTCGCTCTGCGCCACCGTCGCCGGCCTGCTGTCAGCCGCCCAGGACAAGGGCGTAACTCCACTTTACGGGGTCAGCGGCGAACTCACCGTCATCGCCGCGGTGATCATCGGCGGCGCTTCGATCCTCGGCGGTCGCGGCCGCGTTGCCGGGTCCTGCCTCGGCGCCATGCTGGTCGTGCTACTCGACAAGGTGCTGCGGGAGGGCTTGCCGATCACACGCACCATCAAGATCGGGGAGGAGGAGGTGACGGTCAACGCCGTCTACTCCCTGCCGGTGGGTGCGGTGCCGGTCTTCCTCGGGCTGCTGCTGGTCGTCGCCGTGCTGATCGAACCCTATCTCATCCGCCGCCAGGTAGCGGCGCGGCTCTGGGCATGGCTGCGTGGCAAGCCGCCGCCGCCCGCCTTCGAGATCGGCGGCGTTGCGCTCGAAGGCGTCGTGACCAAGGGCGCGATGGCGACTGACATCGCGCTGTCGGCAACCGGGTTCGGCAAGCTCCTCGCCCGGCGCGATGCCCTCGCCGTCATCCTGACGGTGGTGCTGTGGCTCACGGGTCTCTTCCTCAGGCCAGATTACTGGTGGAACCTCTCCAACACTTTTGCGATCCTGCTCAACTATACCGAACTGGCGCTGATCACGGTGGGGCTCACCTATGTCATCGCTGCCGGCGATATCGACCTCTCTGTCGGAGCGGTCCTTGCGCTCGCCGGCAGCGCCGCAGCCTATTTCCTGAAGGTTCTGGGCGCCGATCCCGTCACCGCCATCGCGATGGGCCTACTGGCTGGAATGATCGCTGGCCTTGTCAACGCCATCGTTGCGGTCGGCCTGAAGCTCCCGGCCTTCATTGCCACGCTTGGCATGTTCTACATCGCCCGCGGCCTCGCCGCATGGTTCGTCGCCGGTCAGCAGCTCACCGGCTGGTCGGAGGGCTACAACCTGCTTGGCCGCAAGGTGAACGACATTCTCCTTCACTTCGGCATCGTGCTTCCCGATGGCATCCTCAAGACGGTCGCCGAGGTGGTCAGCGTGCAGACCATCTGGATGGTCTTGGTCGCCCTGCTTGCCGGCATCGTGCTCGCCTACACCCCGTTTGGGCAGAAGGTCTATGCGACCGGCGGCAACGTCCGCGCGGCCGCCTATGCCGGCATCAACACCAACCGGGCGCGCTTCATCGCGCTCATGCTGTCGGCGCTCTGCGCGACCATGGCCGGTCTCATCAACGTGGCCTACTTCCGAAGCTTCAATCCTGTTGCGGGCCAGTTCCGCGAGCTCGACGCCATCGCGTCCGTGATCATCGGCGGCGGGTCGATCTTCGGCGGCTACGGCACCATGCTGGGGTCTCTCGCCGGTGCCGCCGTGATCACCCTCGTTCGGGCGCTCCTCCAGCTCAATGTCCAGGGCTTCAGCATGCCGCAGCATTGGATCAACGTCTTCATTGGTATCATCCTGATTGCCGCAGTATTGATCGACATCTGGGTGCGCCAGGCCAACATCTTTGGTCGCCTGCGAGCTCGCCTCGCGAGACGCGCACGAACCCCGGAAACCACCCATGCCTGACGCGACATCGCCTCAACCGATCGTGGAAATGCGGGGCATCGAAAAGGCCTTCGGAGCAGTGCAGGCGCTTCGCAAGGTCGATCTGCTGCTCTATCCTGGCGAGATCCTTGGCTTGGTCGGCGACAATTCGGCTGGCAAGTCTACACTCATGAAGATCCTGACTGGCGCCTATCAGCGCGATTCCGGCGAAATCTCAGTTGCCGGCCAATTCGTGCACTTCAGGAGTCCGCATGAGAGCCGCGACGCCGGCATCGAGATGATCTACCAGGATTTCGCTCTTTGCGGGAACATGGATGTCGGCCAGAACATCTTTCTCGGCCGCTGGCCGCGCAAAGGCCCGTTCGTCAATCGTCGCAAAATGTACGCCGAGGCCGACCGCGTACTGAAGCGGCTCAAGGTCGACGTGAATTCCGTCTTCCAGAAGGTCGAGAGCCTGTCCGGCGGCCGCCAGCAATCCGTGGCGATCGCCCGCGCTATCTCGTTCGAGCCACGCGTCGTGATCCTCGACGAACCGACCGCCAATCTCTCGGTGATGGCGACCGATCGACTCCTCGAGACCATGTTGGAACTGAAAAAGCAGGGCGTCGCGCAGATCATCATCTCGCATCGGCTTGTTGATATATTCGCGGTGGGCGACCGCGTCATGGTCCTCAAGCGCGGAGAGAACGTCGGCGACCGCCACATCAGGAACACCGACGAGCATGAGGTCCTGGAGATAATCGTCTCTGGCACGCGGGAGAGGGCGCTTACGGCCGATCAGGCAGCGGCAATCTGACCGACATCCGCTATTGGGACAGGTTCGCGCCAGCAAATCCGTGCAGGGTTCTCCCGGGATTTTGGCCCCCCGTGCTTCGCCGGATGCCTCAATGCATCCCAAGCGGTCGTGTCTCTTGGACCGTGATCGACACGGCCGGATCGTCGAGCGGGGTTCGCCAGACTTACTCTTCGGCCGTCCCTCCCATGGTCGAGCGAAGTTGCCCTCAGCCAGAGTGCGAGACCTCTTGGAGCGCAAGTCACTTTTTCTTTTGGCTTTTCGGTTTGCCGCGCCCTCTGTGCGCCCGTCAGGGCGGTTCAGCGCCTCTGTCAACCCAGCCGGACGAGTTCCTGACTTTGAAGATCGAGCGGAGAACTCTGTAAAACTGGCTTCAGTAGGGAGATTAGGCAGGCGCCAGGATCGCACTAATCATCTGATCGAGCAGAGCCTCGCCCGGCGCGAGGGTCAGCGTGTCATTCTCGCGCGAAATCTCATCGACACGCTGCGAAGCCGAGAGCTCGATGCATTCGGTGCGCGGCTCGCCGCCGAGACAGAGTTGCCGTTCACGAAGGCCGCAGACGGTGATCACGTCGCTGGCCGGCAACGTTTCTCTCTCGCCTCCGGCCGCTTCGCGATGATCGACGACGGTCTTGGCTTCAGGCTTGTGCCTTGGTCGCCATCACTCGAAAAGCGACTCGGCAACCACGTTGGCGGTGTTGTTCGCGGCGAGGGCAGCTTGGATTGGAGTTTCGGCAGGAAGCGAACACTTGGGATTTGAGCTATTTGTCGCTCTTACGGGGAAGTTTTCTGGAGCTTCTCGAACACAAACAGCTTGCCTTTGCGCACGCTGTCTTCGAGCGGACCCGCCTTGGCAAGATGCGCCGCGATTGCACTGGCCAGTATGCATCCCGTTCCGCGCATCGACGCGGCGAGACGCGGTGCGTCGAAGCGGACAGGCTGTTGATTGCGGCGCAGCAGAATATCGGTGGATTGCGGTCCAGATGCGTGGCCTCCTTTGATCAGCAGCGCCTGCGCATTCGCGGCCAGCAATTCCCGGCCCTGCCTGACCGCGCCGTCCTCGTCGGCCATGCGTTCCGCGCCGACGAGCAGCGCCAACTCGAAGCCGTTGGGGGTGACCAAACTGCAAAGCGGCATCAGATCACGCTTCATGACCTCGATCGCGCCTGCTTCCAAGAGCGCTCGGCCTGACGTCGAGGCCAGCACCGGGTCGAGTATCGCTGGCACGTGCGGATTTTCGCGCAGCACGGCGGCAACGGCAACGACGTTCTCCGCCGTCGCCAGCATGCCGATCTTGATGGCAGCCACATCGTCGGTCTGTAGAGCGGCGCGCATCTGGCCGGCCACCAAGCTTGGTGGCGAATGGTGGATTTCCGTCACACTTTCGTGCGTCTGCACCGTCAGCGCCGTGACAGCCAGGCAACTGCGCACGCCAATGGAAGAGATCGTCTCGATATCGCGTGCTATTCCAGCACCGCCGCTGGAATCCGATCCGCCGACGACAAGCACATGCGGGTTTCGCCTCAGCGCCATTGCCCTGTCTTTTCGATCCATTCTCGCGTGCGCGCTTCGGGGTCGCCGTTCAGTGTGATGTCGGTAACCACGGCGGCGCTGTCGGCGCCAGCCGCAAAGACACCGTCGAGCCGCTTAGGATTGAGGCCGCCAATGGCGACCAATGGGATCGGCGCGACCCGGCGCTTCCACTCGCTGATCCGTTCAAGGCCTTGCGGCGCCCATTTCATCTTCTTCAGGATGGTGGGATAGACGGGCCCAAGCGCGACGTAGTCGGGGTTCGCAACCATGGCCGTTTCCAAATCGGCATGATCATGCGTGCTCAGTCCAAGCCTGATGCCCGCTGCCCGCATCTGCGCGAGGTCGGCGGTCTGCAAATCCTCCTGGCCAAGATGAGCGAAGTCGCAGCCTTCCTCGATTGCCAGGCGCCAGTGGTCGTTGACGATGAGCTGGCAATGGTGTCTGGCGCACAAGGCTTTCGCCTTGCGGATTTCCGCGCGCAACCCGGCCTCATCCAAGGTCTTGATACGCAGTTGCACCAGCCTGACGCCGAGCGGCGCTAATCGCTCGATCCAGGCGGCGCTGTCGACGATCAGGTAGAAGGGATCGAGCCTCATGCAAAAACCGCCCTGCCGAATGTCGGTGTCGATGGCACCGCGACCTCACGCGGTTCGAGGATTCCCGAACCAAAAGCTTCGCGACCGGCTTCGACCGCCTTGCCGAACGCACGCGCCATGCCGACGGGGTCGGCCGCCTTGGCGACCGCCGTGTTCAGGAGCACGGCGTCGAAGCCCAATTCCATCACGGTCGCCGCGTGCGACGGCCGTCCGAGCCCGGCATCCACGATCATGGGAACGTCGGGGAAATGTCCGCGAATCGAGCGAAGCGCCGCGATGTTGACCGGCCCGAGGGCGGAACCGATTGGCGCGCACCACGGCATCAAGACCTTGCAGCCCGCTTCCAGCAGCCGCTCGGCCACGACAAGGTCGTCGGTGGTATAAGGAAATACCGCAAAGCCGTCTTCGCACAGGATGCGCGCGGCTTCGACCAGGCCGAACACATCGGGCTGCAGCGTGTCGTGGTTTCCGATGACTTCGAGCTTGATCCAGTTCGTGCCGAACACTTCGCGCGCCATTTTCGCGGTCGTGACCGCTTCCTTGACGGAGTGGCAACCGGCGGTGTTGGGGAGGATTCTCGTGCCGAGCGCGCGGATCAACGACCAGAAATTTTCGCCAGCTCTGCCGCCTGCCATCTCGCGCCGCAATGACACGGTCACCACCGACGTGCCCGACGCTTTGACCGCATCGGCAAGGACGGCTGGCGAAGGATACTGAGCCGTGCCGAGAAGCAGGCGAGACGGAAGCGTCGTCCCGAGAAGCTCGAACATGCTAGCCTCCCTGCATCGGCGAGAGGATTTCGATCCGGTCGCCGTCGCTCAACTGGAAATCCGCCCGATTGGCTTTGTGCACGAGGTCACTGTTGACGGCCGTCGCCAGCCAGTCGCCTTCATAGTCGAGCGCGGCTAGCAGAGCCGCCAGCGTTGAGGCATCAATCTCAAGCGCTTTGCCGTTGACGATCAGTTTCATTGGCAAGCTCCATGGATTTGTCCTGATTGAAGACGAGTTCGGCCGCCTGGCGCGCCATGGCAGGGGCGAGCAGAAAGCCATGGCGATAGAGGCCGTTGATCGTGACGGTGTTTCCGCGTGCCTCGACACGCGGCAGATTGTCGGAAAAGGCCGGACGAACGCCGACACCGGTTTCAACGATCTCAGCCTCGCCGAATGCCGGATGGAGCGCGCAGGCGGCGCTGAGCAACTCCATCATTGAACGCGCCGTGACCGGTCCTGTGGACTGGCTCTCGATCATCGTCGCGCCAACCATGAAACGGTGGTCGGTGCGCGGCACCACGTAGAGCGGAAAGCGCGGATGAAGCAGCCTGACTGGGCGCGACAGCGAGACATCAGGCGTATTCAGGATCAGCATCTCGCCGCGAACGCCGCGCAGTCTGTCATCGCCCGCCGCCATTCCCGTGCAGTCGATCTGGCGATCGAAACCGGAAACAGCCGAAGCGTCGGCGCCGAAGTGGAACTCGACACCCTTGTCCGCAAGCCTGTCATGAAGTGCCGCCATCGCCTGGCGCGGGTCGAGATGGGCCTCGTCGGGGAAGAGCAATCCGCGGCGGAAGCGGCCGGCGAGGTCGGGCTCCAGCAAAGCGATTTCATCTTCATCGACGCGCCGATGGCCCGACGTGCGGCTGGCGAACCGCTCGAGTTCGCCGTTGTCACGAGGCGCGGCCACAACCATTGTTCCGGCCCGTGTCACCTGGCCGGGCGTTGCCGCGTCCCACCAGTCGGCGGCGTCGCGTCCGAGATCCAGCACTGGCTGCTCGGCGCTTTCGCGCTCGCACCATGGCGCCAGCATACCGCCGGCGAACCACGACGCATTGCCGCCAAGGGCATGTCTTGCCTCGGCAACTGTCACCGCCGCGCCACGTGTGGCGAGCTCGAAGGCTGCGGTGAGGCCGGCGACGCCGGCCCCTTGGACCAGCACCCTCATGATCGCTCGCGCGCCTCTCGCACGAGCGGCGCGCCGGTCTCGTCCGCCGGCACATAGAGATCGCCGCCCTCGCGATATTTCGCCGCCATGGCCGCCATCCCCTCCTTCTGCGCCTCGGCGCGAATGTCGTGGGAAATCCGCATCGAGCAGAATTTCGGCCCGCACATCGAGCAGAAATGCGCCAGCTTGTGCGCCTCCTTGGGCAAGGTCTGGTCGTGGAAGGACCGCGCTGTTTCGGGATCGAGCGACAGGTTGAACTGGTCCTCCCAGCGGAACTCGAAGCGAGCGCGCGAAAGGGCATCATCCCTGACCTTCGCCGCCGGATGCCCCTTAGCCAGGTCGGCGGCATGAGCCGCGATCTTGTAGGTGATCACGCCGGTCTTGACGTCGTTGCGATCGGGAAGGCCGAGATGTTCCTTCGGCGTGACGTAGCAAAGCATGGCGGTGCCGAACCAGCCGATCATGGCGGCGCCGATGCCGGAGGTGATGTGATCATAGCCCGGCGCTATGTCGGTCGTCAGCGGCCCCAGCGTGTAGAACGGCGCCTCGCCGCAGACGGCGAGCTGCTTGTCCATGTTCTGCTTGATCTTGTGCATAGGCACGTGGCCAGGGCCTTCGATCATCACTTGGCAATCTTTGGCCCAGGCGATCTTCGTCAGCTCGCCGAGGGTCTCCAGCTCTGCGAATTGCGCCGCATCATTGGCATCGGCGATCGAGCCCGGACGAAGGCCGTCGCCGAGCGAGAAGGACACGTCATAGGCGCGGCAGAAGTCGCAGATCTCCTCGAAATGCTCATAGAGGAAGCTTTCGCGGTGATGGTGCAGGCACCATTTGGCCATGATCGAGCCACCGCGCGAGACGATGCCCGTGACCCGGTCGACGGTCAGCGGGATGTAATGCAGCCGCACACCGGCATGGATGGTGAAATAGTCGACGCCCTGTTCGGCCTGCTCGATCAACGTGTCGCGGTAGACCTCCCAGGTCAGGTCCTCGGCGATGCCACCAACCTTTTCGAGCGCCTGGTAGAGCGGCACCGTGCCGATCGGCACCGGCGAGTTGCGCACGATCCATTCGCGGATGTTGTGGATGTTGCGGCCGGTCGACAGGTCCATCACCGTATCGGCGCCCCAGCGGATCGCCCACACCATCTTTTCGACTTCCTCGGCCATTGATGAGGTGACCGCCGAGTTGCCGATATTGGCGTTGATCTTCACCAGGAAATTGCGGCCGATGATCATCGGCTCGCTCTCGGGATGATTGATGTTGGCGGGAATGATCGCTCGTCCGCGCGCCACCTCGTTGCGCACGAATTCCGGCGTGACGAAGTCGGGGATCGCCGCGCCGAAGGCTTCGCCGTCGCGCTCGAGCTTGCCGCGCCGGATCTCGCGGCCAAGGTTCTCGCGGATGGCGACGAACTCCATCTCGGGCGTGACGATGCCGGCACGCGCATAGGCAAGCTGGGTCACCGCCTTGCCTGCCTTGGCCCTGAGCGGCCGGTTGCGAATGGGAAATTCCGGCGTCAGGCGCTCACCGGTCACAACTCCGTTGTCCTCCGGCCGCACGTGGCGGCCGTCATAGGCCTCGACATCGCCGCGCGCCATGATCCATTCGTGGCGAAGCCGGGCAAGACCGTTTTCGATGCTGGTTTCGACAGTCGGGTCGGTATAGGGGCCGGACGGATCGTAGACGGTGACGGGCGGCTCGCCGGCCGTCGGATGCACGGAGATTTCGCGCATCGGCACCCTGATCTGCGGGTGGATGGCACCGGGCTTGTGGATTTTCCGCGAGGCGGGCAATGGTCCCGTCGAGACGGCGGGGGTGAGGGCATTCATCGTGAGGCTCCTTTGCTCATGCATTGGAGACCCAGTTCTGTGCCGGAAGGATGAAAAGACGCTTCTGTCGGCCCTGCTCGAAACAGGACGTCGGGCGTGAACTCCCGCAAAGCGCTTGCACCGTCCCTACGCCAGTATGAACTGGATCAGGTTCAACGGGTCACTGCGCCGCGAAAGCCAGCAGTATCTCAGCCCCTTGCCGGGACTCCCCTGGTGAATGCCTCAGGTTGAACGGGCCGGCTCCGTTTTGTCAAGCGCATTCGGCCCGCGGCGGTGATCGCGGCCAATCAAACCGGCGGAGAGCTCGCGCATGCGCCGGAAAAAAAATCACGCGCCGGAGACCAGGGCGGGAATGGCCAAAGCCGCATTCGCCTCGTCAAGGATGGAGAAACTGTATCGGCCATAGGTGTCGAGATCGACCGAGTAGCTCAGGCGGTCGCGTATGTGGTTATCCTGGTCGAAAGTGACGATCCGCGGCTTCAGCGAGGTGATTTGCGCTTCGTCCAGATAGACGGAGTTGCAGACAATGATCTGATCGCCGGGCTGGCAGGTGCGGGCGGCCGCACCATTGAGGATGCAGCATCGTGAGCCACGCTCGCCGAGAATGACATAGGTCGAAATCCGCGCACCGGAATTCTTGTTCCATATCTCCACGAATTCCATCGGCAGGATCCCGGCTGCTTCGCAGTGGGCAGGATCCAGCGTTATCGAACCATGGTAGTTGAGGTTCGCTTCGGTGACGTGGATCCCGTGCAGCTTGCCGGCGACTATTTTTCGCATTGGTTCTGTTGTCCCATCTGTCATGCAGGAACGTCCTGCGGCTGGTCGCTCGGCTAAATTCCAACGACGAGCGCGCCGCCGCTGAGACCCGCACCCGCTGCCGCCAAAAGAATTTTCTCGCCCGGCCGAAATGGCTCTGCACGATGGGCGAGCGAAAGCGAGAGCGGGATCGTCGCGGCGGAGGAGTTGCCGTAATCGGCGATCGTCTTGACGATTGCGTGGCCTGCTATGCCGAGGTTTCGCCCCACGGCATCGAAAATACGAGCATTGGCCTGATGCGGTACGAACCGCCCGATGTCCTGCGGATGCATCTGGGCTGCTGCGAGCGCATCCTGCGAGCAGGCAGTCATCATGTCCACGGCCTTGCTGAACACTTCACGGCCGTCGGTGATCGTCATCCGGGTCTGCTCGAGGTCCAGGTCGCTACGGAACGGGTCGTTGCTTCCTCCCGCGGGAATCTGGATCAGCCCGTAGCGCGAGCCGTCCGAATCCACCGAGGCGCCGAGAATGCCCCGATCCGGCTCCTCGCACGGACCGATCACCACCGCCCCCGCGGCATCGGCAAACAGCACGGCGCTGGCGCGCTCGGCCGGATTGATGCGGCGGCTGAGGATGTTGGCGGCAATGACAAGGCTCGCTTTTCCGTGCAGGCGGGTGAAGCCGTCGGCGAACATCAGTGCATAGATGAAACCGGCACAGGCGCCGGTCAGGTCGATCGCGCCGGCTCGGCTGAGCCCCAGCCGATGTGCAACCAGCGGCGCGCTGGGCGGCAGAAGGTGATCGGGCGTCGAGGTGGCGAGCAACAGCAGGCCGATGTCGCTCCGGTCGATGCCGGCGTTCGCCAGCGCCATGTCGCCGGCATGCGCGGCAAGACCGGACAGTGTATCCTCGTCCGCTGCCCAGAAGCGCGAGCGAATTCCGGTACGCCGCTCGATCCAGCCGGGTTCGAGCCCGAGACGGTTTTCGATTTCCGGGTTCTCCACCTTGCGCGACGGCGCATGATGACCAAACCCGAGAAGACGCGACGATCGGCTCATGGCCTCGCCCCGAAACGTTCGCCGGCCTCCTCGATGGCGTCATAGAGCCCGTCCAGCTCGTTGCCGGTGATGCAATAGGGCGGGAGGACGTAGAGGACATTGCCGAGCGGGCGCACGAGCATGCCGCGCTCGAGGAAGAATGCACGCAGTTTTGGCCCGATCTCGGCCAGATAGCCGGCCGAGCCGGTGCGCAGATCGAGGGCCGCGATCGTGCCGGTCACCCGGCTGTCGGTGAAGTAGGGATTGTGGCGAAAGCGTTGAAGTCCGGCGGCCTGCCTCGCGCTCAAGGTCGCAATGCGCTCGGCCACCGGCTCGTCGCGCCAGATCTCGACATTGGCGAGTGCGGCCGCGCAGGCAATCGGATTGGCGGTGTAGGAGCTCGAATGAAAGAAGGTCTTCCTCCGGTCCTCGGAATAGTGAGCCTGGAAGATGGCGTCGGTGGCAAGCGTGGCCGCCAAAGGGATCACGCCGCCGGTCAAGCCCTTCGAGGTGCACAGTATGTCCGGCGAGACGGACGCCTGCTCGCAGGCGAACATGGTTCCGGTTCGTCCCCAGCCTGTCATCACCTCATCGGCGATCAAGAGTGTGCCTGAGGCTTCGGCAATCCTCTTCAATTCGGTGAGAACCCAGGCCGGGTACATCAGCATGCCGCCGGCGCCGAGCACGAGCGGCTCGACGATCAGCGCAGCCGCGCGCCGGTCGCGAGAGACTGCTTCGAAACGATCCAGGGTCTCCTGCTCGCGCCCTGCGGCCGGGAAGGGGATGGTGTCGACCTCGAACAGCAAGGGCTCGTAGGCGGCGTTGAATACACTGCGGGCGCCGACGCTCATCGTGCCTATCGTGTCGCCATGATAGCTGTGCTCCATGACGACGATGCGCGAGCGCGGCGCGCCGAGGTTGCGGAAATAACCGAGCGCCATCTTCAACGCGACTTCGACGGAGGTCGAGCCGCTGTCGGAGTAGAACACCCGGTCGAGGCCGAGCGGAGCGAGGTCGACAAGCGCCTCGGCCAGCCGTTCGGCCGGCTCGTGGGTGAAGCCCGCGAAGATGATCTGGTCGAGGCTCGCCGCGGTCGTCTCGATGGCCTTCATGATGCGAGGATGGCGGTGGCCATGGGTGACGACCCACCAAGGAGGAAATGGCGTCCAGGATGCGCGAGCCGTCGGCCTTGTGGAGATAGGCGCCTTCCGTCAGCACGATTTCAAGAATCGCGGGCTCGAGCGCGTGCTGGGTGAACGGATGCCAGACTCGAGACTGGGGCATCATTGGCCTCCGGCGATCAGGGCAAGGTCGAAGCCGGCAATCATTGCATTTCTCAACGTTTCACCCGTCAGCGGATCTAGGTGTGGCAGCCTGCCGAGCTGCGGCACGCCGCCGAACTCCACGATTGTCCTTTGCGTATCGGCCACCTCTTCGCCGATGAAGGCGATGCCGATGAGCGGGATGGAGCGAGCCCGCAGGGCCTCGATCGACAACAGAGTGTGATTGATGGTGCCGAGCGCGGTGCGGGCGCACAGTATGACCGGCAACCGCCATTGCGCGAATATGTCGATGAACCTTGTGCGCCGATTGAGCGGCACCATCAGCCCGCCGGCGCCTTCGATGACGAGCGGACCCGGCAAGTCCGGAAGTGAGAGCTTGGCCGCCTCGATCGCGACGCCGTCGATTTCGGCTGATCGATGCGGCGACAGCGGCATCGTCAGACGGTAAACTTCCGGCAGCACGCGCCCCGACGGCAGGCCAGCAAGCCGCGCGACGACCTCGCTGTCCGTCTCCTCGTCGAGGCCCGATTGCACCGGCTTCCAGTAGAAGCCGTTGAGCAGGCCGGCGAGCCCGGCCGAAAACACTGTCTTGCCAATTCCGGTATCTGTTCCGGTGACGACGATGCGCTTGGTCATGCCGTCGCCAACACCTCGACGAGCGCCTCGACCATGGCGGAAATGTCGGCTTCGTCGACATTGAGCGTCAGCGAGATGCGCAGGCGCGATGTACCCTCGGGCACGGTCGGCGGACGTACGCCGCGTATGTCGAAACCGCGGGCCTGCAGTGCCGCCGCCACCGCCATGGTGCGCCTGACATCGCCGATGACAAAGGGCTGGATCTGCGAGCCGCTGGGCATCACGCCGCAGCGCTCGGCCAGTTGGCGGCCGGCGAAGGCAACGCGTTCCTGCAACTGGGCGCGGCGCGTGGGCTCGTCTGACAGGATAGCCAGCGCTTCGCGCGCCGCGACCGCCATCAGCGGCGATGGCGCGGTGGCGTAGATGAATGGCCGGCACCGGTTGACGAGATAGTCGCACAGTGTTCGCGGTCCGGTGACGAGCGCGCCGGAGGCGCCAAGAGCCTTGCCGCATGTGTGGAGCGCGACGATGTTGTCGCGACCTTCGAAAGCGGCGGCCAGCCCCCGGCCGTCCGGCCCGCAGACGCCGGTGGCATGCGCCTCGTCGACGACGAGGAATGCCTCGTGCCGATCGGCAAGCGCGACGACGCTCTCCATCGGCGCGCGGTCGCCATCCATGCTGTAAAGACTTTCGACCGCGATCCACACGCGCCCCATGCCACCTTCAGAGCGCCAGCGGGTGATCGCGTCCTCGACAGCGTCGACGTCGTTGTGTGCCGCCAGCACGAACTGTGCGCGTCCGGCCTGTGCCCCCTCATGCATGCTGGCATGGGCGAGTTCGTCGAGGACCAGCAGGTCGCCCTTCTGCGGCAGCGCGGTCAGCAGAGCGAAGTTGGCGATGTAGCCGCTGCCGAAGAACAGCGCGCGATCGGCTCCGAAAAACGCCGCAGCGTCCGACTCCAGCGTCTCGTGTTCCGGCGCGTTGCCGCGCAACAGCCGCGACCCGGCGGCGCCTACCGGCGTGCCCCGCGCAATCGCCGCCGCAACCGCCTCGCCAAGTCTTTTGCATGAGGCAAGTCCGAGATAGTCGTTCGACGAGAAGTCGAGCCCGGCGCGCGGCGACAGCGTGCGCAGCCGGTCCTTGCGCGCCAGTCCGCGCAAGGATGCGTCATACCGGGCAAGAAGTGCCTCGTTCATTGCGTGCCGATTTCCATCGGCTCGATGCCAAGACGCTGGAATAGCAGAGTATCCTTGTCTTCGCCGGGATTGTCCGCCGTCAGCAGCGTGTCGCCGACGAAGATCGAGTTGGCGCCGGCAAAAAAGCACAGCGCCTGCATCTCGTCGGTCATGGCGGTGCGGCCTGCGGAAAGACGGACATGCGATTTCGGCATCATGATGCGCGCCAGCGCGATCACGCGCACGAACTCGATCGGCTCGATCGGCCTGGCGTCGGCAAGCGGGGTGCCCTCGATCGGGATCAGCATGTTGATCGGAACGCTTTCCGGATGCTCCGGCAGATTGGCCAGCGTCACCAGCATGTCGATCCGGTCCACCGGTTCTTCGCCCATGCCGACAATACCGCCGCAGCAGACCTTGATGCCGCTGTCGCGGACATTGGCGAGCGTATCCAGCCGGTCGGCAAACGTGCGCGTCGAAATGATCTCGCTGTAGTAGCGCTCCGACGTATCGATGTTGTGGTTGTAGTAGTCGAGGCCGGCCTGTTTCAGTCGAGCGGCCTGCTCAAGATCGAGCATGCCGAGCGTCATGCAGGTCTCCATGCCCAGCGCCTTCACACCCTCGACCATCGCCACCACCGCATCCATGTCGCGCGCCTTGGGGTTGCGCCAGGCAGCGCCCATGCAATAGCGGGTGGCACCGGCGTCACGCGCCTTGGTCGCCTCGGCGATGACGCGCCGGACCTCCATCAGCTTCGACGCCTTCAACCCGCTTTCATGGTGCGCCGACTGGCTGCAATAGCCGCAATCCTCCGGGCAGCCGCCGGTCTTGATGCTGAGGAGCCGGCTGAGCTGGACCTTGTTGGGATCGAAATTCTGGCGGTGAACGGTTTGCGCCTGAAACAAAAGGTCGTTGAAAGGCGCGTCGTGGAGAGCCTGAGCCTCTTCCAGGGTCCACATCCGGCGGTCGCCGAGGGATCGAACTTCAGGCGCGGTCTTCTCCGAAATCGCTGCGTGCATTTCCATCCTGTTCCTTGCGTTGTGACGACGGGGGCGCTTTAGACTTGCGGACCGCGTCGAGAGAGGCTGGGTAGGCTAGATGGTCAGCCTCGACGATCAAGGCTCGCGATAGTCGAGGCCGATATCGAGGATCGGCGCGCTGTGAGTCAACCAGCCGATGGAAATCAGATCGATACCGGTTGCGGCAACGGCTGGCGCAATCGCGGCGGTGATCCGGCCCGACGCCTCGGTGATCGCCCGGCCGGCAACCAAGGCTACAGCCTGGTGCAACTCGTCGATCGACATATTGTCGAGCAGGACGGCGTCGGGGGCGAAGGGCAGGACCTCTTCCAACTGGGCCAGCGTATCGACCTCGACTTCGATCTTGACGAGATGGCCGACGCCGCTTCGCGCCCGCTCGATAGCGGGGCGAATGCCGCCGGCAATGGCGATGTGGTTATCCTTGATCAGGATCGCGTCATCGAGGCCGAATCGGTGATTGGCGCCGCCACCGGCGCGCACGGCATATTTTTCGACAGCCCGCAGACCCGGCGTCGTCTTGCGGGTGCAGACGATCTTTGCTTTGTGTCCGCGGATCGCATTGACGACCGAGGCCGTCGCCGTGGCGATGCCGCTCAGATGGCAGAGAAAATTGAGCGCCGTCCGTTCCGCGGTGAGAATGGCTCGGGCCGGACCGCTGACCGATGCGATGGTCTCACCTTGCGCGACGTTGCTGCCGTCCGCTCGTTCCACCGTCATCTGAACATTGTGGTCGATCAGCTTGAAAGCCAGCATCGCCAGCTCGAGCCCGGCGACAATACCGGCCTGGCGCGCAGTCAGCACGGTTGTCGCACGATGGTCCTTCGGCACGATGGCGTCCGAGGTCAAGTCGCCGCCCCTGCCGAGATCTTCAAGCAGAGCTGCCCGTACCAGAGACTCGAGCATGATTGTGGGAACTGGTGACAGGGTCATCAGATGACGCTTTCCAGCGCGGGGGAGGATGCGAGTTCCCGCGCGGCAGCAATGGCCGCTTCGAGCGTGACTCGGGAACGGCGAGCGACGGTTGCATGATGCGGAAAGTCGGTCCGGAAATGAGCACCGCGACTTTCCCGGCGCCGCAAGGCGGCAATCACGATTATCAACCCGACGGCAGCAGGTTCGGACGCCGCATCATGCCGTTGCAACAGCGGCAACAAGGCCCTCGCAGCCTCTTTCAACCCTTCGCCATCCCGTATGACGCCAAGGGCACGCGACAGGAGAGGGCGCACTGGTGTTGGAACCGGCGCGGGGAGATCCGTTGTCATGGCTCGCCTTCCGCCGCCGTCGGGCGAAGCGGCTACACTCTCGGCAACCCAGCGCGCGCAGACCACGGCCTCGGTCAAGGAATTGCTGGCAAGCCTGTTGGCGCCATGCAGCCCGGTCGAGGCGACCTCGCCGCAGGCCCAAAGTCCGGGAACCGACGTGCGCCCGGCCAGATCCACGGCAACGCCACCCATGTGATAGTGCTGTGCCGGCCGGATGGGAATGAGGTTGCGAGCAGGATCGATGCCGGCCTTGCCGCAGGCCGATGCGATCGTCGGGAACTGCCGTTCGAATGCAGAACCTGGCCCTTCGCGCACATCGAGGAAGACGCGATGTCCGTCCGCGAGATGCTTCCAGACGGCGCGCGCGACGATATCGCGCGGCGCGAGCTCCGCCCCTCGCACGTCTTCGAGAAAACGCCGCCCTGTCTCGTCGACGATCACTGCGCCTTCGCCGCGAACCGCCTCGCTGATAAGCGGCATCGGACGGCCCGGCCCGTCAAGCGCGGTCGGATGGAACTGGATGAACTCCAGGTCGGCAAGGACGGCACCCGCATGCGCAGCCAGCGCCAGGCCCTGTCCGCAGCTGCCCAGCGGGTTGGTTGAGTCGTGGAACAGGCCGCCGATGCCGCCCGTGGCGAGAACGACCCGTCCCGTGGCAAAGAACACCGGACCTGTCGGACCGCTCGCCACAACACCGGCGATTCTGCCGTCCTCGACGGCCAGCCGGCGTGCCTCGACTCCTTCCACGACAAGAATCGAAGGCGTGGAGCGCACGGCTGCGATCAGGGCGCGCATCACCTCGCGCCCGCTGCCGTCACCATAGGCATGAACAATACGCCTCCGGCTGTGCGCGGCCTCCAGCCCGAGACGAAAGGCGTCTACCGGTGTCCGATCAAAGGAAACCCCAAGCCGCGCCAGGTCCTCGATCGCTGCGGGCGCCGCGTACACGATGCGCCTTGCCGCTTCCGCATCGCAAAGACCATCACCTGCGGCAAGCGTGTCGGAAAGATGGAGCGCCGGGTCATCATCGCCGCCCAGGCTGGCGGCGAGACCGCCCTGCGCCCAGACGCTGGAAGCATCCGCGCCAAGCGGCGATCTCGACAGCAGGAGCACCGGCTCAGGCGCCAGGTGCAGCGCGGTCATCAGCCCGGCTATGCCGCCGCCGATGATCATCGGCCGGCCGCCGAGATCGCGGATGTCCATGTTCATATGGCCAGCATCCGCTCGACGGCGAGCCGTGCGCGCCCGGCGATCTCGGAATCGATGGTCACCTCATGGCGATTATGCTCGAGAGCCGCGCGGATGTTGGCGAGCGTGATGCGCTTCATGTGCGGGCACAGATTGCAGGGCCGGATGAACTCGACATCGGGGTGATCGACAGCGACATTGTCGCTCATCGAACACTCAGTCATCAGCACCACCCGTGCCGGCTTTCGCTGCCCGACATAGTCGGACATCGCAGCGGTCGAGCCGGAAAAATCGGCTGCGGCCACCACGTCAGGCGGGCATTCGGGATGCGCGAGCACCGTCACGCCCGGATGACTTTCGCGCAACTCGCGGATGTCGGCTGGCGTGAAGCGCTCATGCACCTCGCAATGCCCTTTCCAGGCGATGATCTCAACGTCGGTCTGGGCGGCAATGTTCTGGGCCAGATACTCGTCCGGCAGCATGATCACTCGGGGAACACCTAGAGATTCGACGATGGCCTTCGCGTTGCCGGACGTACAGCAGATATCGGACTCGGCTTTCACTTCGGCCGACGTGTTGACGTAGGTGACGACCGGCACACCCGGGTAGCGTTGCCTGAGCAGCCGGATATCTGCGGCGGTAATGGAGTCCGCCAGCGAGCAGCCTGCTCGAAGGTCGGGAATGAGCACCGTTTTTTGCGGGTTGAGCAGCTTCGCCGTCTCGGCCATGAAATGCACGCCGGCGAGCACGATGACATCCGCTTCGACCGCCATCGCCTTGCGGGCAAGCGCCAGGCTGTCGCCGACGCTGTCGGCGACGCAGTGGAAGATCTCCGGCGTCTGGTAGTTGTGTGCAAGGAGGACGGCATTGCGCTGTCGCTTCAGATCGAGAACGGCCTCGATATCATCGGCGAACATCGGCCATTCGATCGGTGGAATGACCCGCCGCACCCGATCATAGAGCGCGGTCGTACGTGCGGAGGCGGTCGGCATAGGTCAATCCTATTATGCTCACGTTGAGTATAACTCGGACATATGCTTAACCTGAGCATAAGGAATGTCAAGCGCGTGAAATTGGCAATTTCGTCCCTGCGACAGCTCGTTCCGCCAGAACCGTCTGGCGGAAACGGAAACGCTTCGCCGGGCGCCCGCCTGTGTCCGACATCGTCTCGCCCGTCTCCTCGACCAAGTCCTGCTGTTCGATAAGCCGCCGGAAGTTCTGCTTATGCACGAGCCTGCCGGCCAGCGCTTCAACGGTGCGCTGCAATTGCAGCAGCGTGAATGTGGGCGGCATCAGTTCGAATACGACGGGGCGGTACTTGATCTTGGTTCGAAGCCTGGCGATCCCGGTCGCCAGAATGCGACGATGATCGGCAATCATCGACCGACCGGGAATGGACGGCCGATTGCCATTGTCCCAACTGCGTGTGGCCTCGGCCACCAGCGCTGCTTCATAGAGCAGTTCGTATCGCTGCAGGACAAGCTCCTCGTTCCAGTGGCGATCATCGAAGCCAAAAGCGATTGCCACGCGCTGCCAGCGATCGTGACGCATGTCTGGATCATCGGCTTCGCCGGCCCAAGCCTGCAGTCGGGGCATGAGGATATCAGGCAGGATGGACGGCACGCCCGCACGGTGATCTTCCCACGGAAAATAGTCGTACCAGCCCCGCCAGCCATGCGCGGCAGACCTTTCGGCATGCTCTTCCCGCGTCAGGCCAAGATAACTGATCGAGATCTGCACGCGCTCGTCGCCGGTCCGGTCGCGGTCGGCAAAGGTATAAAGCTGCTCGATGTAGCCCAGCGGATGACCGGTCTGCCGCTCTACCCACGCCCGCAGACCCGACTGTAGGGAGCGATGGCCAAGCTCAAAAGGGCCAGATGGTAAAGCTTGAGCCTGCTCGATGGTCAGGACGCGTGGCTCACCATTGGTTACCGCAATCACGACGGCGATCAGGTCTGCACTGACAGCCTGGCTCTGATTGGTTATTGCGGCGCGCTTCGTCGCCTGTATTGTCGTGTCTTGCATTGGGTTCGATGGAGTTCCGAAATCGTGGCGCCCAAGCGGGCTGAGCGAAGGTGTACTGCCGCACGCCGCCCGTCAACGCTCACCACGGAACGACGGGTGAGATCTCGATCTATCCGAAAGAGGATTTCGGACCAATCAAGTCACTGCGATTTGAGTCTGCACAACGACCGAGCTGCGCATAGCATGCTGATACTGGGGGTTGCTTCCGGGCGTTGGGACGTTAGATGGCAACCGGGTGCCTTTGGCCACCGATACCGTTTCCTCGACTCTCAACGGTCAGAGTAACGATCGCGGGGACGGCCACCAAGACGTGGCGCCCCTGGTATAAATCGGCTCTGCGCCACGGGATCGGATCGTCGCCTGAAGAACGGACAGTCTCGTTGATCTAGTTCGTCTTCAATTGGCCAACGCGGTTTTCCGCGATCCAGCGCGCGGCGAGCACCAATGCGCCCATGCTGAAATCCTTGCCGTGCTTGGCCACCATTTCTTCCGACAGTTTGGCGAGCCTTTCGAAAAATTCATCCTTGCTGACATCTTCGGGCGTGGGTTCGGTCTGCATTTCTTCCTCCCGTTTCATGCGGCCCGCACCCGCTATTTGAACATCTGCGCGGGAAAAGTGACGATCGCGGCGGTGCCATCGACCGAACCTACCGCCAGGTGCCTTCCGTCGCCGGACCAGGCAAGCGCGGTGATGGCGTTGCCCAGAGGTCGGACGAGCAGTTCGTCGCGCGCGCCGATCTGGGAGATGGTGATCCGGCCATTGCCATAACCGGCCGCGATGAGATTCTTCTTCGGATGTGCTGCCACCGTCTCGACCGGAACCAGCCCGGTGCGGCCCGTTTCCAGAGCGCCAGAGGCCTCGCCGTCAAGCGGCGGAGCGGTCATCGACCAGCCGGCGATCCGGTAGGCGCCGGATGCAAACAGCGCATTCTCCTGCAGACTCCAGGCCACCGCCCGCACCGGCGATGGAAATCCCGCGACGATACCGGTTCGGCCATCGGCCATGTTGGCCAAGACAAAGCCTCCAGTATCGAGCCCGCAAGCCAGCCAGGTGCCGTCACCGCTCCAGCGGATCGATATCGGATGCACCGTAAGCGGAATCTCGCGTATTGGGCCGGCGTCGCCTTCGGTGGTCCAAATCGACAGTCCATTCTCCCCGGCGCAGGCCAGGCGCCGCCCGCCCGGCGAGAAGGCAAGCGCGTCAATTGACGAAGGCACGCCGCGTCGCAATCTCACCGAATCGCCTCGGCCGCGCGAAAGAAAGACATCCTGCCCGTTGCTGACGGCTGTCAGCGCCGCTCGAGCGCTATGGTCGATGGCGGCCATCGGCCCGTCGATCTTGATCAGCGTCTCCATTACGTCGCCGCTCGCGGTGAGATGCGCCGCTTCGCCGGCGGCGGTCCCGACGAGGAAGCCGGACCGAAGGTAGCTGGTGAGCGGGACATCGCCGTCCCCCAAGACGGCGGTGGCGATCAGTGGCGCCGGTAACTTTTCCCTTGGTCGAATCGACGTCTGTCCGAGATCATTGCTTACCCTGATCCGCGACTCCGGCGGCTCCTGGTCTGCGGTCGCGGCTATGGTGACCGTTCCATCCACGCAGGTGAAAGCGACAGTCGAGCCGTCGGCGCTAAAGCATAGATCAGCGATCGCCGACGGGCGACGCCAGCTGCGCGCCAGCAGGTCGAACAAGGTCAGGTTCTGTATCGCGTGCTGGTTCATGGCGGGTCCCTCGTCAGTTTCCATCCGTTGCCGCGATGCTGCAGTCGACGTCCTCGACGTCGCCTTCCGCGGCGACGATGCGTTCCTCGCACGCCGCGTATGCGTGCATGGTTGCCTCGGCGCTCTCCTCCGCTTCATGCAAGTCCTGCACCAGTTGCGCGTTGGCGCCGCTCCTTGCGATTTCGAGCTCCAGGCGCAGCACATCCATCTCGATACCGGCGCGTTTCTGATTGAGCCGCAGCGCCTCGGCGGTGAGCGCGGAGACGTTGGCGATCAGATTGAGCCGGCGGGCGAGCAGCGCGTCACGCCTGGCGGTTGCCCCATCGGATCCTCCTGTCATTTTTTGCTCCCAGCCAACGGTGCGGGCGGTTTTTCGAAAGCCGACAGCAATTCGGGCAATGTGCCGGCCTGCGAATGGAACTGCTTTTCAGCCGTTTCGATGTGGCTCTTGAGCTGATCCCAGATGTCGACGCGGATCATCGAAGTCGTATCGCCGGTGAGGCGCTCGATCTCGTCGACGCGGAACTGGCGCGACAGCGAAACGCCGGAAAACACGAAGTCGCGCAACAGGATCGCATGGTTTTCGATGAACAGATGGATCATCGGATGGGTTTCCGTAGTGACGCCACCGGCGGCAAGCTCAACCCGGATGAAGTCCTGGAAATGGCTCTGCAGGCGATACTGGCTCTCGCCCATGAAGCGCATGACAAAGACCAAGTCGCGGGGCATTAGCCTGACAAGATCGCCGGTGACGCCGTCGGCTTGGCTGGACATTGGCTCGGGCTGCCCCCGGCTGTCTTTGTCGTTCGCCACGGTCTCTCTCCAGTACGAGGCCCTTCTGTGAGCCGTCGCCGTCAAATAGTATATAAAGGAGTAGAATTGAACAGATGGGGCGTGATTTTCAAATTTGCTGCGAGCGCTAACTAAGTATATTGCAATGCGATCGTACGTTAAATATTACATACGATCTTTACAACTGTAAAAGAACGTTACAGTTGATCTCCGCTCCATCTGTCGAAAGCGCAGCGATTTTGTTTTTAGCGCCAGCCAAAAGCGTCATTCTCGAGTTGGCACGGCGCTTGCTTCGTACATTTCCATAAGAAGCCCACCGCGCTTTTGACGCGGTGCCAAAAGAACGAAGGAACGGAGGAAGCAGGGGACCAGTCACGTCCGCTTCGATACGCCCACGCACATGCGGTTGGCGCCGAAGATCCCTGCCAGACGCCTCTAAAACCTTTGCCGCGATCCACTTGAATGGCCGGACCATGAGTCGCGCCTGAACGCGCAACCCTTTGTCGTGCCGTTCGCACTTTCACATGCGGCGCGTGCGTCGCTTCATGCCGGGGTCAAGGGATCTGCGGCTCAAACCTGGTGGAGGCTTATGACCATGACGTCTCTGACGCTCAACAAGATTACCTCGCAACGCGGAATCTCCGTCGGCGAGGCGACCAAGAAGATTGCCGATCTCGGCTGGAATCCTTCCTACGTCCAGGAAGCGATGACGTTTCCGACGGACTACAAGATCAACAAGACGCCGCGCGACCCGATGAAGCAGGTCCTGCGGTCCTATTTCCCCATGCAGGAAGAGAAGGACAACCGCGTCTACGGCGCGCTCGATGCGGCATTGCGCGGCGACATGTTCCGCAACGTTGAACCGCGCTGGGTCGAGTGGATGAAGCTCTTCCTGGCCATCATTCCTTTCCCGGAAATCTCCGCAGCTCGCTCGATGGCGATGGTCGCTCGCATCGCGCCCGGCGAGGAACTCCGGACCGGCTTCACCATGCAGATGATCGACGAGTTTCGTCACTCGACGATCCAGATGAATTTGAAGAAATGGTACATGGAGAACTACATCGATCCGGCCGGCTTCGACATCACCGAGGAAGCCTTCGGAAAATGCTATGCCACGACCATCGGCCGGCAGTTCGCGGAAGGCTTCATCACCGGCGACACGATGACCGCCGCTTGCATGTACCTGACCGTGGTCGCCGAGACCGCCTTCACCAATACGCTGTTCGTCGCCATGCCATCGGAAGCCGCCCGCAACGGCGACTATGCGCTGCCCACCGTCTTCCTGTCGGTGCAGTCGGACGAGAGCCGGCATATCGGCAACGGCCATTCGCTGCTGATGGCGGCGCTCAAGGAGCCGGAAAATCACCTCTTGCTCGAGCGGGACCTGCGATACGCCTTCTGGCAGAACCATGCGATCGTCGACGCCGCCATCGGCACCTTCATCGAATACGGCACCACCAACCGCGACAAGAACAAGGAGTCCTACGCGGAAATGTGGCACCGTTGGATCTACGAGGACTACTACCGCACCTACATGCTGCCGCTCGAGAAATACGGCATCAAGGTCCATCACGACGACGTCCAGGCGGCCTGGGAACGCATTACCAAGAAGAATTACGTCCACAAGGTCGGACAGTTCTTCGCGGTCGGCTGGCCGGTCAACTTCTGGCGCATCGAAGCCCAGACCGGCAAGGACTTCGAGTGGTTCGAACACAAATATCCGGGCTGGTATGCCGAGTTCGGCGACTTCTGGAAATGGTACGCCAAGCTCAGCCACAAAGGCGAGAAGGTGCTGCTGTTCAACAGCGACGTCGGTTACGTCTATCCGCACCGCTGCTGGTCCTGCCTCGTTCCCTGCCTGATCCGTGAGGATATGGTTGTCGGCGAGATCGATGGCCAGCTCCATACCTTCGCCCACGAGCTCGACAAGTGGACCGCAACGGTCGCCTTCGCCGACGAGTATCAAGGCCGTCCGACGCCCGCGATGGGCCGCTTCAGCGGCAAGCGCGAGTGGGAGACGCTCTATGACGGCTGGGATCTGGCCGATGCGATCAAGGACCTGAACTTCGTCCGCTCCGACGGCAAGACGCTCGTCCCGCAGCCGCATATGCGCTTCGACGACAAGGAGATGTGGACGCTGGACGACGTGCGCGGCAACAAGCTCGGGTCGCCGCTCAACGCGCTGCGTGCCATGTCGCCCACGGACCGTGAGAAGCACCTGGCGGAATACCGGGCCGGCTTCACGATCAATCCCTGCAACTGATCAGGCCAAAGGGGGCGGGTTCGTCCCGCCCCCTTCCTTTCACTGGAGGTCCGTATGTCGGAAACCCACACGGTCAGGCTCAGCCCGGTCGGCGTCGAATTCGATGTCGAAAATGGCGAAACGGTGCTCAACGCCGCCTTCCGCCAGGGCATCGCGCTCCCGCACGGTTGCAAGGAAGGGCAATGCTCCGCCTGCAAAAGCGTGTTGCTCGAAGGCGAAGTCGACATGCTCAAATACTCCACCTTCGCACTGAACGACATGGAGAAGGAGAGCGGCCACGTCCTTTTGTGCCGCTGCATCGCCTACTCCGATCTGGAAGTCGAGCTTCTCAACTACGACGAGGAGATTTTGGCGAAAGCGATCGCCGTGAAGACGTTCAAGGGCCGGATTGCTCGGATCGAGCATCTGACCCACGACATTCGCGGCATCGAGATCGAACTCGGCTCGCCGATAAAGTTCTGGGCGGGGCAATATGTCGACATCACGGTTACCACGCAAAAAGGGGAGACGATTACGCGCTCGTTCTCCATGGCAAATACGCCGGACCAAACCCAAAAACTCTCCTTCATCATCAAAAAATACCCTGAGGGAAAGTTCTCCGGAGAACTCGATTCTGGAGGAATCAAAGTCGGAGCCGAGGTCACCGTCGTCGGACCCTACGGAACCTGTTTCCGCCGGGACGAACGGCAAGGACCCCTGATCCTCGTCGGGGCCGGATCGGGCATGTCACCGATCTGGTCGATCCTCAACGACCATCTGAAGAGCGGCGAGAAACGTCAGGTCTATTTCTTCTACGGTGCCCGCACCCGCAACGACCTGTTCTATCTCGACAGGATCGCCGAACTGGTCGGCCAGCATTCGGAAGTCACATTCATTCCCGTGCTATCGCACGCGACTGATGACGCCGAATGGCAAGGCGAGCGCGGCTTCGTACACCAGAGTGTCGACGCCAAGCTCAAGCAACTGGCGGTGGACGGGCAGGGCGATGTCCATGCCTGCGGCCCGCCGCCGATGATCGATGCGCTTCAGCCGGTTCTGTTCATGAACGGGTTCGAGACGGAGCGGATCTTCTTCGACAAGTTCACCACATCGGCAGGTGCGACACCGGCCCACTGAGAGGGCGGCCACGCAACTGTAACCACAACTGCAACAAGGGAGTGAAGACTATGCCAGCTACCTCGAGTTCAGTCGGATCCGGAGCCGCCGGCGCGGCGATCTTCGCCGACTCTGACAGCCGGAAGTACCGGTATTTCGACCCGAAGGGCCAACGTGCCACCCACTATGAGGACATGACGGTCGACGTGCAGCCCGACCCCGAGCGTTACCTGATCCAGGACTGGATCATCTCCTTCGCCGACGGCAAGGGCGCTTATGTCAAGCAGAACACCGCCGCGCAGAGTTCCAACTGGCATGCCTTCCGCGCCCCCGATCAGGAATGGGAGCGCACGCATTACCAGCGCCAGTCGAAGATCGAGACGATGGTGCAGAGCGTCATCAACAATGCCCGCAAGTCCGGCGCACCGAAGACCTTCGACAAGGCCTGGGTCAAGATCCTTCAGACGCAGCTCGGCGCGTGGAAACATGCCGAATTCGGGCTCGGCACCTCGCTGATGCAGGCGCAGCGCTACGGCTACACCCAGATGATCAACAACGCGACGTTGACCAACTCGTCCTACAAGCTGCGGCTTGCACAGGACATCACGCTCTACCTTGCCGAGATCGGCATGGACCTTCCCGGCTGGGACGACGAACTCGGCAAGAAGACCTGGCTCGAAGACAAGAACTGGCAAGGCACGCGCGAAGCGGTCGAAACCATCATGGGCGCGGCCGACTACCTCGAACAGTATTTCGCCATCAACATTGTTTTCGAGCCGCTGGTCGGCGAAGCATTCCGCTCCGGCTTCCTGATGCAGATCGCGGCCGCCAATCATGACTTCATCACGCCTGCAGTGATTTCGGCAGCCGAGGCCGACTACGAGCGCAACCTCGCCAACACGATCGACCTCATGCACCTGCTCGCCAACGACGAGAAACACGGCGCGGCGAACAAGAAGCTCTTCCAGGGCTGGGTCAAGAAACACGGCGCGCTCGCCGACAAGGCAGCCGTCGGCCTGCAGCCTATCTGGTCGATGCCGCATTCCAAGCCAGTCGCGTTCGCGGACGTTCGCGCCAAATCCGAGGAACGGATTGGCCAGATCCTCGGCGAACTCGGCCTCAAGCGCTGACACAGGGAGAAATGTCATGTCACTAGCAGCACGCGACGCAACGCATTCCAACATCTTCAAGGAGATGAAGGACATCACCTTCGAGCAGACGATTTCGCATCAGTGCGGAGTCACCATGAATGACTCGGTCGAGGCCAGGGCTATCGCCGAATTCATGGGCCAGAAGCCGGGGGTGACTATCACCTATCAGCCGGCGCTGATCCGTATCGACGGCGACGGCAAGCTGATCTTCAAGATGGACGCGATCGGTGAATATCTCGGCCGCGAGATTTCAGCCGAGACCTTCGAGGTCAACACCTCCACCCACTACGGCCGCATGGTTCGCGTCGACGACAACACCGTGATCCTGTTCGGCAACATGGACGAGATGTTCGAATACATCGAATAGCCGCCAAAAAAATCGGGCGCGCCGCCCTGGTTGCGGCGCGCCGATCCGATCAACACGCATCTTGCGGAGGGAAGAATGTTTAGGACACCGGAAGGCAAGGATATCTTCGTGGTCGACGGCCACACCCATTTCTGGGACGGCAGCCCCGAAAATCAGAAAAATATCCACGGAAAGCAGTTCATCGAGTGCTTCTATGCCTATCATACGGGGCTGAGCCCCAAGGACCAGCTGTGGGAGAAGAGCAAGTTCGAGAAATATAGCGCCGACGACCTCTATCGCGACCTGTTCATCGACGGTCCCGATGATGTGGCGATCGTCCAGTCGACCTATCTCAAGGACTTCTACAAGAACGGCTTCAACACAATCGAGCGCAACACCGAAGTGGCCAAGCGTTATCCGGAGCGCTTCATCGTCAACGGCGCCTTTGACCCGCGCGACGGTGAGAAGGCGCTCGAGTACATCCACTTCCTCAAGGAGACCTATGACGTCAAAGGCGTGAAGATGTACACGGCCGAATGGAACGGCGCCTCCAAGGGCTGGAAGCTCACCGATCCCGATGCCTACAAGTGTTTCGAACTCTGCGACAAGCTCGGGATCAGGAACATCCACGTCCACAAGGGTCCAACGATCATCCCGCTTAGCAAGGACGCCTTCGACGTGCATGACGTCGACTACGCGGCGACAGATTTCCAGGGCCTCAACTGGATCATCGAGCATTGCGGCCTGCCGCGTCTCGACGATTTCTGCTGGATCGCGACGCAGGAAACCAACGTCTATGGCGGGCTGGCCGTGGCGCTGCCCTTCATCCACTCCCGCCCGCGCTATTTCGGCGAGGTCATCGCCGAACTGCTGTTCTGGATCGGGCCGGAGAAAATCCTGTTCGGTTCCGACTACGCGATCTGGACGCCGCGCTGGCTTGTCGAGAAATTCTGGGCCTACCAGATCCCCGAGGACATCGCCGCGGAACGTGGTGTTCAAGTGACCGACGAGATCAAGGAGAAGATCCTCGGCCTCAATGCCGCGCGCCTCTACAACATCGACATCGAAGCCAACAAGAAGGCGCTCGCCGGCTCGCCCTTCAGCATCGCGGCGGAGTAGGGGCCATGGCAACCGCCAGTGTTTCCGGCTACCGCGAGAACGAACTCTGGCGGCGCCTCGGTGAGGTCAACGACCCCGAGCTCGACGAACCGATTACCGAGATGGGCTTCGTCGAGCGGGCCGCGATGACGAACGATGGCAGCGTGGAGATAGACTTCCGCCTGCCGACCTACTGGTGCTCGCCCAACTTCGCCTTCCTCATGCTGGACGGCGTCCGCAAGGCGCTCGACCAGCTCTCCTGGTCGCCTGCCTATCGCGTCAAGCTGCACGACCACATGTTCGCGGAGGAGGTCAATCGCGGCATGGCAGCCGGCAAGACATTCAGCGATATTTTTGCTGAACTTGCCGAGGATCAGGATCTCGGCGCTTTGCGCGAAACCTTCAGGATGAAGGCATTCAAACGGCGCCAGGAGGCAGTCCTGCGTGGGCTGCGGCAGCACGGTCTGACGGATCTGGAAATCCTCGGCATGGAGCTGCCAGCATACGACGTCGCGCGGTTCGAACCGGGTGAAGCGGCCAAACAGAAGCCGAGGTACAGGGCAGCTTTGCTTGAACGCTTTCCCGACCGCCGGGCGGATGATCCCGCCTTCGTGACATGGGAAGGGCAACGCATACCGCCTGGCGCACTCGAAGCCCATCTCGCCGAACTGCGCGGTGTGCGCGTGAATATGGAGTTCAACGGCGCGCTTTGCCGTGGACTCAAGCAGACCAGATACAAGGAACTGGATGTGGTCGACGGCGAACCGACGCTTGTCGATTTCATCATGGATCGCGTGCCGGCACGAGCTGCGCCGACCGCCTGAAGCAGAGCTGACACAACGGCCTCCCTTGCACGAGGCCCCGAACCAACAACCCGCCCGTAAGGCGGAAGGAGGAATCATGCCCAAAATAATGCTTCACAATGCCGAGGCTCGCCGTGCTCTCGCCCGCGGCGTCTTTCGCCTGGCCGCTGCCGTCGAGCCGACGCTCGGCCCCAAAGGCATGAACGCCATGATCGACCGGCCGATCGGTACGCCGATGGTGACCCGCGACGGTGTCAGCATCGCCTCCGAGATCGAACTGCACGACCGTTTCGAAAACATGGGCGCACAGGTTGTCCGCGAGGTGTCGATGCAGACCAACGAGGTCGCCGGCGACGGTACCACGACTGCCATCGTGCTCGCCAACGCGCTCATCCAGGGTGGTGTGGAGGCGAATGAACGCGGCGTGAAATCCGTCGATCTATGCAAGGGCATCGACCTTGCCGTGTCGGCGGTCGTGGCCGCGCTCAAGGCTTCGGCCAAGCCGGCAAAAGGCAACGGCATCCTGGCTTCGGTCGCCAATATTGCTGCGACCGACACGAAGCTTGGCGCGCTGGTGGCGGAAGCCCATCAGCGCGTGGGAGCCGAAGGTGTCATCACCACGGACTTCAGCGTCACCACCGAGACCACGCTCGATGTAGTCGAGGGCATGTCCTTCGACCGCGGCTATCTCTCTCATCACATGGTGACCGATCAGGAGAAGATGGAGGCGGTTCTCGAACGCCCCTACATCCTGATGACCGATCTCAAGATCAAGGAGCCCGAGGCGCTGGATGCGGTTCGCCGCATTGCCGACGAGGATGGTCGACCGTTGCTTATCGTGTCCGAGGAAATGTCGCCGGACGTCGTGGTGACGCTGCTCGGCAAGCAGGGACCTGGAAAATACCTCGTCGTCCATCCGCCGGAATATGGCCATTGGCGCAAGGCGATGATGGAGGATCTGGCGATCATCACCGGCGGCAAGGTGATTGCGCGCGACCTCGGCGGCCGGCTGGAGGACATCACCGCCGACGATCTCGGAACGGCTGACCGGGTGAAGACCAGCTCGTCCTACACCTCGATCATCCGCGGCGGCGGCGACCATGCGGCAATCGCATCGCGCCGCGCCCAGGTGCAGCGGCAGTATGAAGCCTCGCCGCCGAACATCGACCAGGACAAGCTGCGCGAGCGCTTGGCCAAGCTCTCTGGCGGCACCGCCATCCTTTATGCCGGCGGTGTCACACCGGTCGAGCAGAAGCGAACCATTCAGTTGATCGAGGATTCGCTCAATGCGGTGCGCGCCGCGTCCGAAGAGGGCGTGGTCGCCGGCGGCGGCTCGGCGCTTGCCCAGATTGCGCCGCTGCTCGACAAGGTTGCGGCCGGTGTCGACGGCGATGTCGCCGAAGGCGTGCGCCTGGTGCGGTCGGTGCTGTCGCGACCGCTCTGGCGCATAGCCGCCAATGCCGGCGCCGATCCCGAAGCAGTCGTGGCGGAAGTTACGCGCATCAATGGCGGCTACGGCTACAACGCGTCTGCCGGCAGCTACCAGAACATGTTCGAGGCAGGGATCATCGATCCGGTCCGCGTCACCTACACAGCGCTCGCCAACGCAGCTTCGGTGGCGACGCTGATCCTAACCACCGAAACGTTGATTGGCCATCTCGCCGAGGACGAGGACCCGACGGCCGGACCGGCTCGCGGCGGCGGCTCTGAAAAGCTCGGCCGCGCCTAAGCAATCCGAACAATCTCGACGTTGAAAGGATACGACGATGAAAGCTGCCAGACTGTACGAATACGATCCGCATATGAACGTCCAGCTCAGGATCGAGGAGGTCAAGGCGCCGACGATCACCGCGCCCGACGAGGTGATCGTGCGGGTCGGTGCCGCAGGCCTCTGCCGCACCGACCTGCACATCATCGAAGGCGTATGGAAGCCAACGATGGACCCCGAAGGCACGCTGTTGCCTTACATCATGGGCCATGAAAATGCCGGTTGGGTCGAGGAGGTCGGCAGCGGCGTCAGGTCGGTCAAGCGCGGTGACGCAGTGATCTGCCATCCCTTCCGCTCTTGCGGCATCTGCCTCAACTGCCGGCACGGCGAGGACATGTATTGCGACAACGGCCAGTTTCCCGGCCTTGGTATGAATGGCGGCTTCGCCGAATATTTCATCACCAGCGAACGCTCGCTGATCAAGCTCAACGCCAACGTCACACCGATCGAAGTGGCGCCGTTGGCTGACGCCGGCATCACCGCCTACCGCGCCGCCAAGCGGGCGGCCAAGTTGCTAAGGCCAGGGAGCTACTGTGTGCTGCTCGGCATAGGCGGGCTCGGCCATATCGCGCTGCAATCGCTGCACGCTATCTCGGGCTGCCGCATCATTGCCGTCGATCGCGAACCGGCCGCGCGTGTGCTGGCCAAGGATCTGGGCGCCGATTTCGTCCTCGACGGCGGACCGAATGTCGTCGAGGAGATCAGCCAGATCACCGGCGGTGGCGCCCATGTGGTCATCGATTTCGTCGGCGAACTCGGCGTCGAGAACATCTGCTGGAAGATGGTGCGCAAGGGCGGGCAACTGTTCGTCGTCGGCTATGGCGGCACTGTCAACGTGCCGACCGCGCATCTGGTCATCGAGGAGATCAACATCGGCGGCAGCCTGGTTGGCAATTTCTCCGAGCTTGTCGAGCTGATGGAGCTAAACGCCGATGGCAAGGTGAAGATGCACTACACCGAATACAATCTCGCCAGCATCAACACCGCGCTCGACGATTTCAAGAACCGGCGATTCACCGGTCGAGGCGTCATCGTTCCCTAAACTTCCGGACCGGACCCGTGCGGAACGGGCGCGGCGTCTCGGTCCCGTCATCATCTGCAAGGAGAGGAGAAAATGAACAAATACGTCTGTGAATTCATCGGAACGTTCGCGCTGGTTTTCTTCGGCTGCGCGACAGTTCTGTTCATGCGTTCCGAAGTCGGCCTGCTGGGTGTCGCCATGGCCTTCGGCTTGTCGGTGGTGGCGATGGCCTATTCGATCGGACCGATATCAGGCGCCCATCTCAATCCGGCGGTGAGCCTCGGCTTCTTCGTCTCAGGTCGAATGAAATCAAACGACCTTGTTGGCTACGTGGTCGCGCAATGCATAGGGGGGATCGTCGCATCGGCGGTGCTCTATGTGGTCGTGCAAGGCAAGGGCGGCGGCTACGACGTGGCGGCCAGTGGCTTCGCCCAAAACGGCTGGTCGACCTACTCGGCGGCTTCGGCCTTCCTGTTCGAGGCCGTCGCAACCTTCCTGTTTCTGCTCGTCATCCTTCGCGCCACAGCCGAAGGCGGCGCAGGACCCCTGGCCGGCCTGGTGATCGGGCTGACACTGGTCATGATCCATCTTGCCGGCATTGCCGTGTCCGGGTCGTCGGTCAATCCGGCGCGCTCGCTCGGCCCGGCGCTTTTTGCCGGCGGAGCTGCGTTGTCACAGCTCTGGCTCTACATCGTGGCGCCGTGCCTGGGCGCCGCCGCCGCCGGGCTGGCATTGCGGGCTGGCGTGATCGGTACGGCCGAAACGGCGGCGCAGCCGGCCTGATTGCCTGTCGGATCGGCAAGCAATTCTTCTTCAACCCTGTGGCGGACGCCACGGCTTTATTCCGTATCGGGACGTTGGGCGAAGCGCGATCCTGAAACGAGTTCTTGGCTTCGAGGTTTGGAAAAGGGAGGACAATATGGATCTCATTACAGGGTTGGCCGTCGTCATCGGCATTATGGGTGGAATTGCCACGTGGGCGGCGATCACGATCGGCAACCCCTATCTACTGATCTGGGCGGTGTTTGTAGGCTGGGGGAGTTTCTATCACTGTGGCGGCAAGGAAGCCGGGTTCAAGAATTCGGCGGTTGCAAACCTCTGGGGAGCGATCTGCGCTGCCGGCGCATTAATAGCACTGACGTCTATCGGTGTTACGGCGATCACGGCCGGCATTTGCGTCGGCATTTCAATCATCGTTCTGATTCTCGCCGCCAAGCTGCCATTGCTCAGCGCCATTCCGTCAGCTGTCTATGGCTACGCTACGACCGCAGCACTTTTTCTGCTTGGCGCTGCCGCCTATGGCGAGGGTGCTAGCGGCATCACCAAGGTAGCAGCAGCGGTGGTGATTTCGCTGATCGTCGGCAACAGTCTCGGTTACGTTTCCGAGAAAGTAACAGCCGCTGTCGTGAAGGGCTGATCATACCCCGCGATAGCCCCAGTTGATTGACTTTCCCCAACCTCGTGGCGCGAATGCCGCGGGGTTCTTTTGTGCACGCGACAGGTTCTGGTTAGACTAGGTGAACCCGCGGCGGATGCCGTACTGGTCGAGCTTGCGATAGAGCGTCGGCCGCGAGATGCCGAGCCGTCGCGCGACGCGGCTGAGGTTGCCGCTCTCTGCTTCCAGCGCGTTCTTCATCGCTTGGCGTTCCGCCTCGGCGAGCGTGCCCTCCAGCTCTTCGACTGAGGTGGTCGACTGCAAGCTCGGCTCAGAACCCGAGCTCTTGATTTCCTCGGGAAGGTCATGAAGGCCGATGTCGCGACCACGCGCCAGGACATGCAGCCGCCCGACGAGGTTCTTCAACTCGCGCACGTTGCCCGGCCAACGATAGGCGAGCAGGGCATCGAGCGCTTCATGCGAGAATTCCAGCGGCTCCTCGCCTGATGCAGCGGCGATCTTCCGGTTGAAATGTTCGGCCAGCAGCAGCACGTCGTCGCCGCGTTCGCGCAGCGGCGGGACGGTGATCGAGACCGCGCCAATGCGATAATAGAGGTCGCGGCGGAAGCGACCCGCGGCAACTTCCTGTTTGATGTCGCGATTGGTCGAGGCGACCAGTCGGACGTCCACGGGCCGACCCCGGCTGTCACCGATGCGGTGGACCACGCGCTCTTCCAGGACACGCAGCAGGAACGGCTGGATCTCAAGCGGCATTTCGCCGATCTCGTCGAGGCTGAGAATGCCACCACTGGCAAGCTCGAAAACGCCCGGCTTGCCGTCGCGTGAGGCGCCGGTGAAGGCGCCGGCGACATGGCCAAACAACTCGCTGCCAAACAGATCCTTGGTGATGGCGCCGCAATTCATCGCGATGAACGGAGCGTTAGGAGTGCTCCGGCTGCCGGCATGGACCAGCCGCGCAAACAACTCTTTGCCGACGCCCGTTTCGCCCTCGACTAGCAGCGATGCGACACTATTCGATCGGGCGACGCGGCATGCGACGTCGATGGCGGCCTGCAGCGCTTCGCTTTCGCCGACGATCAAGGCGACAGCATCCTGAAGATGCTTGTTCACTTCCCGGTGGACCACTGCCGCGCTGGAGACTGCCGGCACTGAGGGGAACACCAGCGCCGCGCCGCGGAGGTCGCCGTCGAGCTTGAGCGGCGTGATGTGGCAGGATCGCAGATGGGCCGGCAGCGCCCTGGCAAGGTCGGCGTCGGAGCCGGAAGACGGAAGATTCATCAGCCAGCGGCCACGGCCTGGCTCCATCGGGCCGTCCATCATCTCGGTGGTTTCGCCGTCAGGCACGTTGTTGCAGAAGATGGCGCGGCCGCGATGGTCGACGATTACCAGTCCGTCTTTTCGGCGGTAGCTGGGAGCCGACGAGATGAAGGCCTCGAGCAGGCGCGTGCGCTGTTCCTGCTGCTGTTCGGCCAATGCCTTTTCGATCTGCCGGGCCGTGGCGGCGACGAGCGCGGTGTTGTGCGGCCGGAAGATCGGCGAATAGCCTGACAGGTCGACGACACCGATGATCTTGCCGTCCAGCGGATCGCGGATCGGCGCGCCGGCGCAGGTCCAGGATTTGATGCCGGCGCAGAAATGCTCGGCCGCATGGACGAAAGTCGGCTCACCGGTCCACAGCGCCGTTCCGATGCCGTTGGTTCCGACGGCATCCTCGTTCCATTTGCCGCCGATGGCGAGGTGGATATCCATGCCGTCATGCAGCGTCTTCTTGTCGCCGATGGCGTCGATCAGCACGCCGTCGCTGTCGGCTAGAACCAGCATTGCGCCTGTCCCGTCCAGCAACTGGCCAAGGGAGGCGAACGACCGGCGCGCCGCCGAAAGTAGTTCTGCATTGGCGCGAGTTAGATATTCGATCTCGTCGCGATCACTGCTCAGCGGCGCTTCGATTCCTTGAGCGTTGATGCCGCCGGTGGCACTGCGATACCAGGAATCGTGAATGAGGGAGCGGACGTGCTTTGGGTGGACTGGGTCGCGGGCACATTTCGGCTCATCGGCCAGGAAACTTTCCCAGGCGCGCATGGTGGCGCGCTCGTCATAATCGATGTTGCCCAGAACCATTTGCCCCGCGGCCAGCGACGCACGCGCTGGAAGAGCATCGATCTTCATCTGATTGGGGCCTATCTCGCGTTTCATTCAGCCATCACAGATCCTTTTGAGGCATGCCATTTCTGTATGCTGTCACGTTCGTATGCTGACGCGGATTGGACGTGGACAAGCACGCCCAGGCGTCTGCACGGTCAGTCGATGCCGAGTTTCGCGCCGATGTCGGCGGCAAGCTGTTCTTCGGTGTAGGAGGCGGCAAGGCGGGATCCATCCAGGTCGGCAAGCGCCTCGGCGACGGTTTCATCGACCGGCGAGAAGAAGCCATTCTGCTTCGTTGCCAGGACGAAGATCTGTTCGCCACCCCGATTGCGGATATCGCCGATGTGATGAAGCTGGCGGCCTGTGTTCTGATCCTTCGAAATCACGCGGCCGTTCATGGTGACCTGGATGGACGGCCTGGCTTCAACCACCGGTGCCGCGCCGCCACCAACATGGATAATCAGACCTTCCGCCTTGGGTTGCTGGCGTGGTTTCCTCGAAGCCGAATAGCCGCCGCCGCTGATCTGGTCGGCAAGGCGAACGATGGTCGAGCGGTTCTGCTCGATCAGTCTTTTGACCTGCATGTCCTCGCGTCGCGGGCCATCCCGCTTGGAGATGATTTCGACCATGAATCCTCCCAGATTCGCTCAGCGTTGCCGTTGATACGGCTCATTTCTTCTTTTGAGGTGAACTCTACACTGCCTCGTTCAACTACGCCATTCATATCATATAGCGCCGAAATTCGGGTCGCTGGTAGCAGGCGGCTGCTACACGAGATTTCCGATCTCGGACGTTTGAGTAAATGCCCGCGGGTCATGCTGCCTTGTTCGTGAATTCCGAGGGTTCGCTGTCGAGTGGTTGCCGGAATGACGGTACTTTTTGCCTGATGCGAAAATGGATCCGAGAGGTCCGCGCCGAAAAAATTCCCTGTCTTATCGATAGTTCTCGAAAGCGCGAGATTTGTGAAGTCAATCTGTTATCGTGGCTTGAAACAATAGTGGAAATGAGGGAAACAGCGGCGGTAGCAGATATTCGGCAATCCTCGCGCCCTCCGTTTTCGGTTCGTGTCAAATGCCGTCCGCTATTTCCTCCGCTCCTTTCGTTACCGTTTGGCTGATCTGACATGTCGCTGCTTCGGAAGTAAATCCCGTTCAGCCTCGCGGAGGGCTGCGCCGTACTATGGCGTGCAAATCGGCGGGTCTGCGCGGTTTAAGAGAATTGGTCTGAAAAGGCTAAATGGTGATGTAACCGGTCGCGAGACCGAAGATGCCAAGTACGCCGCTCACCACCGCGGCGGCGAAGATGATCCATTCCACGAGGCTGAACAGCGGCTCACGCCGGATCTCTTTGTGGCATTTGGCGACGCGCTGGGGGCCGCGTGTTTCGACCAAGCCGACCGCGACCCGTGCGATCGAGGCGCTGACCGAAGCCAATATACTCGTGGAAAGAACGGGGAAGAAGCGCGACCGCAGCTTCGCCTATCGCGCCTATCTGGAGTGCCTGCGAACCGGAACGGAATTAGACAGCGGCGGCTGATCGCTAACGCGAAATCATACTAAGCAAACCCACATCCTGGGACCTGCATGGGGCCCTATCTTGTGCAGCATCCTTTGCTTTAGGCGCGGAACCATACGGAAGGGTACGGGCAAGATTTTTCATTCCAGCCAACGAAAAAGACAATGAAATCAGAGATTTGAATACGTCATCCGGAACCACCATTGTCGCTATTTATCAACGTTTAGCGCCAGGCGGCCGGGCGTCGGCAGTGTCCGAGCCTGCTCGATCGCCTGCCGCAGTCGCCGTATCCCCGCTTCGCTTTGCGCCTTGTTGCAGGCCGCGTAGCCGAGCACTAGGCCGTTGCCGGAGGTCGACCAATAGTATTTCGACAGCGGCGAAGCGTTGATGCCGAGCCTGTCGGCGGCTTCGACCACCGCGCAGTCGTCGCAGCCTTCCGGCAGATGCGCGACGAGTTGGATGCCGGCTTCGGCCGGCGAAAGCGTCAGGTCGGCGGGCAGCTCGGCGGCGAAGAGGTCGTGGAACAGCTTGCGGCGCTCAGAATAGATGCGGCGCATGCGCTTCAGATGCCGGCTCATATGGCCTTCGTCGATGAAGTCGGCGAGTGCGGCCTGCAGCACCAGCGGCGCGAACTGGCCGGTGGTGCTCAGCGCATGTGGAATGCCTTCGCAGAGCGCCGGCGGCAGCACCATGAAGCCCAGCCTGAGAGCCGGGAACAAGAGCTTGGCGAAGGTACCGACATAGATGACGCGGTCGCCACAATCCATGCTCTGTATCGCCGGCACCGGCCGTCCCTGGAAGCGGTACTCGCCGTCGAAATCGTCCTCGATGATCCAGGAATTGTGGCGCTCGGCGATCTCGAACAGGCGCAGCCGCTGGTCCATGCGCATGGTGATGCCCAGCGGATGCTGGCAGGCCGGCGTTACGTAGATCAGCCGCGGCGCGATCTCAGGCGGGTTCATCTGCCAGCCGTCGCGGTCGACGGCGAGCGGCATGATGTTGGCGCCGGCCACGGTGAAGGTCGCCCTGGCGGCGTAGTAGCCCGGCTCCTCCAGCCACACCGTGTCGCCAGGGTCGAGCAGCAGGCGGGCAAGCAGGTCGAACGCGGCCTGCGCGCCGGTCGTCACCACGATCTGCTCGGGCGAACAGCGCACGCCACGCGCCGACACTAGATAGCTTGCGATCGCCTCCTTCAGCGCCGGCAGGCCGGTGACGTGATAGGTGCCGAACAGCATGTCGGCGCCAAAGGTGGCGCGGCGCGCCAGCAGTCTTCCCCAAACCCCGAACGGGAAGTTCTGCGCGTCGGGCATGCCGGGGTGGAAGGCGAAGCGGCCGGGCGCGCCGTGGTGGAAGGGCTGCCGCATCAGGCTTTCGCCGCGCTTCGACAGCGGGTGGCGGATGGCCGACGCCGAAGTGCCGCGCTTGTCCTTGTCGAGTGAATTGGCTGGCAGGTCGACGACGATGGCGCGCGCGCCGCGCCGGCAGGTGAGATAACCCTCCGTCGTTAGCTGATCATATGCGCCGACGATGGTGTTGCGGGCGAGACCCAGATCTTCCGCCAGCGCGCGGGTGGAGGGCAGTTCCGATCCCGGCATCAGCCGCTTGTCGCGAATCATCGCGGCGATCTGTCGGTAGAGCTGGCGCTGGATGGGCTCGGCCACCCTCCGCTCGATAGCAAGCGCTTCCATCGGAAAGGCCTGGCGCCTGCGCCTTGACGTCTGCATCGAAAAAACCCCGGCAAGGGCATAACTCTAGCCGACGGCGGCGGGCATGAAAACTGGCACCTTCACTTCTGCCAAAACTGGCCCTCGCGATGGATACAGATTGGCGCTTAGATTGCAAATGGGAACAGCGCGCCAGACATGCCGCCGGCGTTTCGCCGCCGCGAACAAGTGGGCGGAGCGCCGCGCTGGGAAGTCTGGTCCGGCGGGAAGATACGATGGCTGTCAAAATAGGCATCAACCCGATCACGTGGACGAACGACGACGTTCCCGAGTTGGGGGGAGATACGCCGCTCGAAACCTGCCTTTCCGAAACGCGCCAGGCCGGATACGCCGGCACGGAACTGGGCGGAAAATTCCCAAGGGAAAGCAAGGCGCTGGGCGCAGCACTTGCGCCCTACGGCCTCGCGCTCGTCTCCGGCTGGTACGATGGGCGCATCTGCGAAAAGGAGGTCGAGGCGGAATTCGACGCCATCCTGCCGCACCTGACGCTGCTGCGCGACCTCGGTGCGAAACACGTCGTCTATGCCGACACCTCGCGCGGGCGCCACGGCGCCATCCATGACCCGATCTCGCGGCGGCCAAGGCTCGCCGACGATGAATGGAAGGACTACGGCGCAAAGATAACGCGGCTGGCCGAGCGTTTCGCCGACTTCGGCGTCGGCATGGCTTTCCACCATCACATGGGAACCATCATCGAAACGGACCAGGAGATCGGCAGGCTGATGGCAGGTTCAGGGGAGGCCGTGGGCCTGCTCTACGACACCGGTCATTGCGCCTTCTCCGGCGGCGACCCCGAAAGTTTGCTCCGCCGGCATGTCGGTCGCATCGTACACGTGCATTGCAAGGATGTGAGGCCGCAAGTGCTGAAGCGCGCGCGCGCCAGCGACATGAGCTTCATGGGGGCGGTGATGGAAGGCATCTTCACCGTGCCCGGCGATGGCTCGATCGACTTTGCGACGCTGCTCAAGGCGCTGGCCGACAATGGCTATGCCGGCTGGCTGGTCGTCGAGGCCGAGCAGGATCCGGCCAAGGCACATCCTCTTACATACGCGACGATGGGCTATCGCAACCTTCGCAACATGGCGGGGAAAGCTGGGTTTACGGTCGACGAACGGTCGACCTGAAGCAAGAGGGGTACGTCAGGGAGCGGCGATGAGTTCGGTCCTGTACAAGAGCGTGGTCAAGAACTTCGGCGCACTCAACGTGCTGCGATCGCTCGATCTCGCTGTGCCGGACCACAAATTCCTCGCCCTCCTCGGCCCATCGGGCTGCGGCAAGACGACCGCGCTGCGCATCCTTGCCGGGCTGGACATGCCGAGCGCCGGGAAGGTGTTCATCGGCGAGCGCGACGTCACGCGCCTGCAGCCTCGCGACCGCGACATCGCCATGGTGTTCCAGAGCTACGCGCTCTACCCGCAGATGACGGTTGCCGAAAACATCAGCTATCCGCTGTGGATCCGCGGCACGCCGGACATCGAGCGCAAGGTCAAGATCGGCGAGGTCGCCGCCGTCCTCGAAATCGGCCATCTGCTTGACCGCAGGCCGCGCCAGCTCTCTGGCGGGCAGCGGCAGCGCGTGGCGCTGGCGCGGGCGATCGTCCGCGATCCGGCGGCCTTCCTCATGGATGAGCCGCTGTCCAATCTCGACGCAAGGCTGCGGCTCACCATGCGCGGCGAGATCAAGCGCCTCTGCCAGCGCCTCGGCGCCACCACCATCTACGTCACCCACGATCAGGTCGAGGCCTTGACCATGGCGGACCTAGTCGCGGTTATGCATGGCGGCGAGTTGCAGCAGATGGCGCCGCCCATTGACATCTACGACCGCCCGGCAAACCGCTTCGTCGCCACCTTCGTCGGCAATCCACCGATGAACATCCTGCCGGTCACGCTGGCCGATAACGGCGTGAGGGCGGGCGGCAAGATCGTGCCGCTGGAGCGAACGCGCTTCTTCGCATGCCGCCTCGCCGAGATCGTCGAGATCGGGCTGCGCCCGGAAGATTGCAGCGTCGCCCAGCACGATGCGCCTGATGTGCTGCCCGGCGAGATCTACGTCGTCGAGCCGATGGGCAACGAGACGCTGGTCAATGTCCGCCTCGACGGCGGCAACGTCTCGGTGCGGGCAGGCCGCGATTTCAGGGGTGCGGTGGGCGAAAACATCGGCGTCGCCTTCGACGCGGCCAACGCCTGTTTCTTCAATTCGGTCGGCATCACCGCCGTCCACAGGGTCAACAGTAACGGGAGAGAGAAATGACGCATTCCAGTAGAAGCAGATTTACTCGCCGCTCCGTCATCAAGGGCGGGTTTGGCCTGGCCTTGGCCACCACGGCCCTCACCGCGCTCGGCCTGCCGATGCCGGCGAGAGCCGCCGGCAAGAAGGTCATCATCGGCGCCTTCGCCGATGGTGGGCTGACGCCGTTCAAGCAGAAGATCATCCCGCAGGCCAAGGAGGCCGGCTTCGACATCGAGTTCCTCGAGGACGAATACGGCGTGACGCTTGAGAAGTGGTTCGCCGACGCCCAAAGCGGCGCCGGCCAATACGACCTCTATCTGCTCGATGATCCCTGGGTGCCGCAGTTCGGCGCCGCCAATGTGCTGGAGGATCTCGGCGCCGGCGGCGTCGACGGCGCCGACAAGGACTGGATCGGCTCGATGATCGACATGGGCTACTGGCCGCCGCAGAAGGGGCCGCGCGTCAAGGGCTTCGAGGACGCCAAGCCGACGCTGATCTGCGTGCCCTTCGTCGGCGATTTGCAGACACTTACCTATCGCAACGACGTCTTCACCGGCGGCGCGCCGAAGACCTGGGACGAGGTGATCGCCAAGGGCAAGGAAGGGGTGGCGGCCGGCAAGATCAAATACCCGGTCGTCTTCCGCGGCGTCTCCGGCAACCCGATCGTCACCAGCTGGTATCCGGTCTTCCTGTCGTTCGGCGGCGCCTTCTTCGACGACAAGTGGAACCCTATCTTCAATTCGGCGGAAGGCAAGGCATCGGCCGATTTCTTCGTCGGCACGATGAAGCAGAACGCACCGAGCGGCGTCGTGGAGTTCGACCAGGATCAGGAAGGCGCGGCAATCCTCGGCGGCGATGCCGGCGCGATCATCCAGTATTCTGGCAATGCCTTGAAGGCCGACGATCCCGCTCAGGCGAAGGTGGCCGGCAAGCTGGATTTCGGCGTGGTGCCGAAGCAGCAGTTGGCGATCGCCCAGATGGGAATATTCATCGCAGGCGTTCCGAAATCGGCGCCCAACAAGGCAAACTCGATTGAGTTCCTCAAATGGTACACCAGCGCTGCAACCCAGGCCAAGCTCTCGGAGGCGGGCTCGATCCCGGTCAAGCGCAGCGCCTTCGGCATCGCCAAACCAGGAAATCGGCTGATCCCGGTCGCCTTGCAGCAGCTTGATGCCGGCGCGCTGCCCCGGCCGCGCACGCCGGACTGGGCCAAGGTCGAGGAACTGCTCGGCATCGAGCTCAACAAGGCGCTGCAGGCCGGTTCCGGCGGGGGTGCGGCGTTGGACACTGCCGCCAAGCAGGTCAAGGAGTACCTGACCACGGCCGGCTACTACTGATGCAAAGCGGCACGCAGGCGCGCAAATATCGCCTGCAGGGGGCGGGGCTCGACCTCGCCCTCCCATATCTCATGCTGGCGCCGGGCCTGATGATCGTGCTCGGCGTGCTGGTCTATCCGCTCTTGGACGGGCTCAAGGCCAGCACCAGGACTTACCGCTACGGCTCGCCCATCTCGGACGTCGGTCTGCAGAACTATGTGCATCTGTGGAGCGATGCGCAGTTCCTCAACTCCCTCTGGGTCACGGTGAAGTTCGTCGCGCTGTCGGTATCGATAGAGGCGGTGCTGGGCTTCGCGCTGGCGCTGTTTTGCCTGCGCGAGTTCCGCGGCATCCGCCTGTTGCGGACGGTGCTGATCATTCCGATGGTGATCACGCCCGTCGTCGTCGCCATCGTCTTTCGCCTGATCTACGCCAGCGATGCCGGCATGCTGACGGCGCTTTCCGAGGCCATGGGCGGCGGCGCGATGCAGATCCTCGGCAACCCGCTCAACGCCTTCATCGGCCTCGTCGTCCTCGACGTCTGGGAGTGGACGCCGCTGATGTTCCTGATCCTGCTGGCCGGCTTGCAATCGCTGCCGCAAGAGCCGTTCGAGGCGGCGCGCGTCGACGGCGCCGGCGCGTGGCGGGTGTTTGCCGATCTCACTTTCCCGATGATGCGGCCTGTGCTGGCGGTGGCCATCGTGCTCAGGACCATCGACGCCTTCGGCACCTTCGACCAGGTTTTCGTGCTGACCCGCGGCGGGCCGGGGGAGGCGACCAGGCTGGTCTCGATCTACGGCTACGACACCGCCTTCAAATTCCAGCAAACCGGTTACGCGGCTGCGTTGTTCGTGACGATCGGTCTCGTTGTGCTTGCCTTGGCTTTCAGCGCCATAAGGCTTTTGCGCAGGATCGATGCGTCATGAACGCTCGCCTGGCGCGCATTTGCGTAATGACCGGCGTGCTGGCCGTCGTGCTGCTGCCGATCTACTGGCTTGTCTCGACCTCCTTCAAGTCCAACCGCGAGATCACCCAGGAAGGTACGCTCTATCCGCATGTGCCGACGCTGGACAATTACGTCAGGCTGTTCACCGAAAAGCAGTTCGGCTCCTACCTGACAAACTCGCTGGTGGTGACCTTCTTCTCCGTCGCGATTGCGCTGGTGGTCGGCGCCATGGGCGCCTATGCGATCGCCCGCTTTCGCCTGCCTTTCGCTATGGACCGCAAGGTCGGCTTGTTCCTTTTGACGCTGCGCATCATTCCGCCGGTCGTCATCCTGATCCCGGTCTATCTGCTGATGCTCAGCCTTGGCCTGCTCGACAGCTGGCTCGGACTGATCGCCACTTACACGGCCTTCAACGTCACCTTCTGCGTCTGGATGATGGAAAGCTTCTTCCGCGAGATCCCTGTCGATCTCGAGGAGGCCGCTATGGTCGACGGCGATTCCCGTTTCGGCGCCTTCCGCCGTATCACGCTGCCGCTCGCCGCACCCGGGCTTGCCGCAACCGCGATCTTCGCGGTGCTGGTCACCTTCAACGAATTCCTCTTCGCGCTGGCGCTGACGGCGACGCCGCGCGCCATGACCATGCCACGCGGCACTGCCACGCTGATCGGGCGCATCGACACCGACTGGGCCTCGATGGCCGCCGCCGGCGTCATCGGCGCGCTTCCGATCGTCCTCTTCGCGCTGCTGGTGCAGCGGCATCTGGTTCGCGGGCTTACCATGGGCGCCGTCAAGTGAACATGAATCGGCCGCCTCGCGAAAGTGACTGCCTGACAGGAAAGTCGAACGCATGATGGATGTCTGTCTGTTCGGAGTGGGGCTGATCGGCCGGGTGCATGCGGGCAACCTCGCCCGCCATTCGAAAGTGCGGCTGCGCTACATTGTCGATCCAAACCGGGAGGCGGCCGAGAAGATCGCTGCCGTGACGGGCGCAGAGATCGCCGACACCGAAACCGTGATGAACGACCCTGCGGTGAAGATGGTGTTCATCGCCTCGGCAACGCGGACGCATGCCGAGCTGACCATGGCGGCGGCGGCGAAAGGCAAGGCGATCTTCTGCGAGAAACCGATCGATCTCGACCTCAAGCGCACGGACCAGTGCCTGGCCGCGGTCGAGAAGGCCGGCGTGCCGTTCCAGATAGGCTTCAACCGCCGTTTCGACCCGAGCTTCCGGGCGCTGAAGGAGCGCCTTGTCGCCGGTGAGATAGGCGCCGTCGAGCAGGTCATCATCACCAGCCGGGATCCCGAACCCGAGACCGAGGAAGCGCTGGCCGGGGGCGGGGGCGTCTTTCGCGAAATGACCATCCATGACTTCGACATGGCGCGGAACATGCTGGGCGAGGAACCCGTCGGCCTCTTCGCGACCGGGTCGTCCCTGGTGGCGCCGCAATACAAGAAGCTCGGCGACTACGACACCGCGATGTTCATCCTGCGCACCGCCTCCGGCCGGCAGTGCCACATCAACAACAGCGTCCGGGCCGCCTATGGCTACGACCAGCGCATCGAGGTGCATGGCGCCGGCGGCATGCTGCAGGCCTGCAACCGGCTGCCGACCTCGGTCGAGATGTCCGGCGGCAGCGGCGTCTCGCGCGACAAGCCTTATTACTTCTTCGTCGATCGCTACGCCGAGTCCTACGCCGCCGAGATCGACCACTTCATCACTTGCGTGGAGACGGGAATGAAGCCCGCTGTCACGGCCAGCGATGGCCGCAAGGCGATGATCCTTTGCGAAGCAGCCCTTGCCTCCGCCAGATCCGGCAGGTTCGAGTCGGTGAAGCTTTGACGGAACGGTCTCAAGTCAAACAGGAGTCTCCCCATGAAGATTGGTATGATCACCGACAGCCTGGGCAACCTCTCTTTCGACGAGATGTTGCGCGCATCGGCCGAGCTGGGGCTGGAGACGCTGGAGTTCGCCTGCGGCAACTGGTCGTCGGCGCCGCACATCGATCTGCAGGCGATGCTGGACAGTGCTGCCACGCGCAGCGAATTCGTCGCCAAGGTGAGGGATCACGGGCTGACGATCACGGCGCTCAACTGCTCGGGCAATCCGCTGCATCCGGGGCCGCAGGGCAAGAAGCACCATGAGGTGACGCAGGAGACCATCCGGCTGGCGAGCCTGATGGGCATCGATCGCGTGGTCATGATGTCGGGCCTGCCTGGCGGGCCGGGGGACGCGAATCCCAACTGGATCATAACCGACTGGCCGCCCGAATGCGCCGACATCCAGCGCTACCAGTGGGACGACTGCATCATTCCCTACTGGCGCGATCTGGTAAAATTCTCGAACAATCTCGGCATCAGCAAACTCTGCCTGGAGCTGCACGGCCATCAGGCCGTCTACAATGTCCAGACGCTGTTCCGGCTTCGCGATGCCGTCGGCGAAACGGTCGGCGCCAATTATGACCCGAGCCACCCGATGTGGATGGGCGCCGACCCCATCGCCGCAGTGCGCAAGCTCGGCTCCGCGATCTACTATGTCCACGCCAAGGACACCCGCGTCGAGCCGATCCCGGCAGGCATAGACGGCACGCTCGATGCGCGTCCGCCGAACCAGTATGCGGAACGGGCCTGGAATTACATCACGCTGGGCTACGGCCACGGCGAGTTCTGGTGGCGGCAGTTCTGCACTGCGCTCAAGCAGGTCGGCTATGACGACGTGCTGTCTATCGAGCACGAGGACATGATGCTGTCGCCGATGGAAGGCATGCGCAAATCCGTCTCGCTGCTGCGCAACGTCGCCATCAATCTAGCTTAGGCGAGGACATGTCGAGCCTCGAGCCAAGAGAGGATTGCCGGTTGGGTCGGCCTCGACGACGGGCTGGCAATCTCCAAAGAAACCTTCGCACGGGAGCCGAGCGATGATTCTGTGTGAGAAAGCTCAAGGGAGATGATTCGCATGGTCGATCGTGTTCTTGGTCGGGTGATCGTCATCAACGACGGCTCGAAGGACGAGACCTTGCAGCGCCTGATCGAGGCCGCACCACGCTCCTGTCAGAGTAGAACTGCGTGGGCCGCTTTGACCCAAATGCGATCTCGCGGGCTGTTACGCAAACGGCAGCTTTGCGCCAAATATCGGCCGTCGAGATACGTTACCGCGCCCTCCAAAAGCCGGCATTCGGAGCAGCAGCGCACTGCGTTAATTGCGTTCCTCGCTCCAATTTCAGTCTAATTTCAGCTCCGCATCATGACGATCCGCCGGCCTCGGGCATCATGATCGAAAAACGTGGAAACGCATCATGACGGATATAGAAGGCGCACAGCACTGGACCGAGAAAAATTCCCGCAGCTTTCTGGACTACGGGCGCTACTTTGTTCCAGAACGCGAGCGCCAGGTCGACATGATCGCCGACCTGATCCCAGCGGCGTCGGGCAGCTTGTTGGTCGAACTCTGCCCCGGCGAGGGGCTGCTTAGCCAAGCCTTGCTGGAGCGATTTCCGGACAGCCGGGTGCTGGCGCTCGACGGATCGGGTCCGATGCTCGAACGGACACAAGAGACCTGCCGCGATCATGCCGACCGACTGATCACAGCTACATTCGAGCTGGCGGATCGCGACTGGCGAAGCTTTCCCAGCCGCCGCATGCGATCGTCTCATCGCTCGCGATCCACCATCTCGACGACCGGCAGAAGCAGATCCTGTTTGCCGACCTCGCGGCGGCGCTCCGTCCCGGCGGTGTCTTGGTGGTGGCCGACATCGTGCGGCCGCCGAGCGCTGGCGGCCTCGCCATCGCCGCGCGGCAGTGGGACGAGGCGGTGCGTTCGCGCTCGCTCGCGATTGACGGCGACTTGGCTGCCTTCGCCGAGTTCAACCGGCTGGGCTGGAACTACTTCAGCAATCCCGACGGCGAGCCAATCGACAAGCCGTCCTCGCTGGCCGAGCAGCTTGGCTGGCTGACCGAAGCCGGGTTCAGCGCGGTCGACTGCATTTGGCTCTTCGCCGGCCACGCAATCTTCAGCGGGCGCAAGCCTTGATGTCGGAGGACAGCCGTGATGTCTTCGAACTTGCTAGGATTTTGATCGACGACTGGAGCAAAGTGTGTAGCTGCTTTCCGTCCGGAATTGCGTGAAACTGACCGTCGCGTGCAGTTGTTTGACGTCTCCTTCGAGGGGCGACATGACGACGTTCGAATTCTCCGGCCACAAGCTCGATCTGCGCAAAGGTAGGCTGCGGAGGGGCGGGCACGACGTTGACCTCCGAGCCAAATCGCTTTCGCTGCTCACCTATCTGCTGGAGAACGCCGGCCGCGTCATCGGCAAGGACGAGCTGGTCAATGCCGTTTGGCCCAACATCGCTGTCTCGGACGATCCCCTCACCCAATGCATGAAGGATGTCCGCAAGGCGCTCGGCGCGGATGCGGAAGGCCTGATCCGCACCGTGCTGCGGCGGGGCTATGTGATCGATGAGGATCGTGTGCGTCGTATCGGGGATCGCGAGGTGTCGGCCACGGGCGCGGGGCCGGGCGCCGGCGACGCACCGTCGATCGCGGTGCTGCCCTTCGAGAATCTCAGCGGGGACCCGGCGCAGGACTATTTCGCCGACGGCATGGTCGACGAGATCATCACGGCGCTGTCGCGCATGCGTTGGCTGTTCGTGATCGCCCGCAATTCCAGCTTCGCCTACAAGGGACAGGCCGACGGCTTGAAACGGGCCGGAGCCGAACTCGGCGTGAGATACTTGCTGACCGGCAGCGTTCGCAAGGCCGGCGACCACATCCGCCTCACCGGACAGCTCGTCGATCAATCGTCCGGCAAGACGATCTGGGCCGACCGCTATGACGGAACCATGGCCGACGTGTTCGACCTGCAGGATCGGCTCGCGGAGAATGTCGTTGGCGTCATCCAGCCCTCCATCCTGTCGGCCCAGATCGAGCGTGCGCGACGCAAGCGGCCGGAAAGCCTCGCCGCCTACGACTATGTGCTGCGCGCTTTTCCGCTTGCGTGGTCGCTCGAGCGGGCGCAGAACGAGGAGGCCGGGACGCTGCTTGATCGCGCCATCGCGATCGAACCGGATTATCCGTGGCGCTTTCGTTGCTTGCCTGGTGCCATCTGCAGCGCGTCGCCTACCACTGGACCGAAACGCCGGCCGCGTCTCGGGACGAGGGCATGCGCCTGGCGCAGAAGGGGGCGGCGCTCTCCGGCGATGACCCGATGGTCCTCGCGGTGCTCGGCGCCGCGCACTCCTTCGCCCGTGACTACGATGTTGCCGACATGCATCTGGCGCGGGCGCGCGCGCTCGATCCGAATTCGGCCTGGGCTTGGCTGCGCAGCGCCTGGCTTGATGTCTATCGCGAGCGGCCCGAGGCGACGATCGAGAAGTTCGGGCATTTCGAACGACTGAGCCCGCGCGACCCGATGAGCTACATGGCTGAGCTCGGCATAGGCGCCGCCCATCTCATTGCGGCGCGCTACGAGGAAGCATTGGTCATGACGCAGCGTGGGGTCAGCCGGCAGCCTGGCGCCACCTGGGGGCTACGCCAGCTGGTGACGGCGCTGGTCCATGCAGGCCGCAAGGAGGAAGCACGGCGCGCTTGCGACAGGCTGCTCGAAAGCGATCCGGGTCTGACGATCGCCAAGATCTGGGACCGACTACCTTTCGAGGCGGGCACGCGCGAGCGCGTCGCAGCCAGCCTACGAGAGGCCGGCTTGCCTGAGTGATCTTGTCGCCGGCGACCGGGCCGCTGGCGCGGCACCTCAGCATTCGCGGTGACGGCGCCGATCGTCAACGACCTCGCCAGCGTCGCGGTCGCATCGCGGCCAACGGGGAGCGCGAACGCGTTTTCGATGTCGAAGGCGGTGAGCCCGATATCGCGGCGCTCGCATTCGCTCATAGCGGCAAGGGCAGCGAGGTCTCTGCGTGCCTTCCAGAAGCGAGGCAGCCACAGCAGCGCCGATGTCACGGCGGCCAGCAGCCGTAAAGGCCGGAAGGGGAAAGCACGCGACGGGCGATCGGCTGCGAGACCGATGAAACGAACCATCGTGGTCACGATCTTTGTCTCCATCCTCGAACTGCCTCTAGCGGCAGCAAGGATGAGGGTAGTTGGCGCGAGGCCGCGACGCGTGAGGACGCGGCGAAACTTCCGGGAAATTGCGGCGAAATCAACGGGCGGCAACTAGTCTGAAATGCAATCAGTGTCGCCTTAGAGGTCGGAGAACGAACCCGCTGCGCGGGATGGGCGCGCTGCAACGGGACCTTCATGCCGCCCTCGTCGATGGCCGGCTCAACGTTCACTACCAGCCCCAAGCCCTCATAAACGGGGAGATCGGGGAGTTCGAAGCACTGGTGCGCTGGCATGATCCGGCAAGGGGAGACATACCGCCCTCCGCTTTCGTCCCGATTGCCGAGGAAAGCAGCCTGATCTGCGACATCGGCGCCTGGGTACTGCGAGAAGCGTGCCGTCAAGCGGCATCCTGGCCGCGCGATCTACATATCGCGGTCAATCTCTCGCCAATCCAATTCAAGCATGGCGATCTGCCGGGACTCGTGCACACGATCCTGCTGGAAACGGCCTCGCCCCGCACCGCCTCGAGCTCGAAATCACAGAAAGCGTGCTGATCGACAACTCCTCGCGCGTTCTGTCGATTCCTCGCGGTCTCAAGGCGCTCGGGGTGCGCGTCGCCATGGACGATTTCGGGACGGGCTATTCCTCGCTCTCCTATCTGCAGTCCTTCCCGTTCGACAAGATCAAGATCGACCAGTCCTTCGTCGCCAACGTGGCCCATCCGCAGTCGGCGGCTATCATTCGAGCGGTGATCGGCCTCGGCCTGCAGTTGCCGGTCGTTGCGGAAGGGGTCGAAACCAGCCATCAGCTCGATTTTTTGGCCGACGAATCCTGCGATCAGGTACAAGGTTATCTGATCGGGCCACCGCGACCGATCGAGGAATATGCGCGACATACCGGTCATGGCGACATACTGGTCCGTCGCCAATCAGTCCAGAAGAAGCGTTATGTTCAACATTGACGGTCACGCTTCCGGCCCAAACAGGGCATTTTCCTGACGAAGGTCAGCAAGGTGTCATGAACGTAGGGTCGTGAAAGGCGCGGTCGCGCCATGTTGAGGCGTCCCGACCCGCGGTTGGGATGGAGCGTTTCTACGCTGTGGCATAGCGCAACCGCGCCTGACCTGAACGCGTGCAGAGTTCGATCCCGTATTGGTGTTTGAGTGCCCCTACGAACGCCGCCGCTGCCCAATCGGCTAAAGCTGATGCGCCAGCGAGCTCACCCGACAACCAGAACAGACAGCCGATTAGCGGTAGCCAGCCGAACCCGACGGGACCGCCGCGCGGCTGGACCGCGGCTGCGTAGTTGACATGTGCGGCGAGCAACGTTGCCAGCTGATTGGCTCCCCTCCCGCCCAGTTTCAAATATAAATATTGTGCGCCGCAACAAATTGTTGCACTGTAGGTAATACTGCCACATACTGGGCTCGTTGTGCTGGGCGCGGGCGATACACCATCGTCAACCGGGAGGATAAGGAAATGTCCAAGACCGCCGACAAGCCCACCGGAACCGCCGAATTTCCGACAATCGACCCTGGCAAGGCCAACGATCAACTTCGTGCAGTCGCCGAAAAGGGCGTCGAGCAGTCGAAAGAAGCTCTTGCAAAATTCCAATCGGGCGCTGAAGACGCCCGGAAGGCGCTCGAGTCGACCGCCGAAGCCGCGAAATCGGTCGGCAACGAGCTGTCGCTGAAGATGATCGCCGCATTGCGCGCCAATGCCGAAGCTGATTTCGAGCACGTCGAGGCTCTGGTCCGTGCGAAGTCGCTGCCAGAAGTTTTTGAGTTGCAGACTACCTTCCTGAGCAAGCGCGTCGAAATGGGTGTCGAGCAAGCCAAGGAATTTCAGGAACTCACTACCAAAGCAGCGACCGACATCTCCAAGCCGGTCAAAGACGTCTTCGAGAAGGTGCTGAAGGATCTCAAGGCGGCCTGATTTCGCGGTTTCGCACGACTGCGGCGCGGCCGACAGGCAGACTAGCGTTGCGAGCATATGGAGCACGTTCACCCCCTCTCGCTCAATGCTTCAAAGCGACCTCCGCGTCCGGAACAGGTTAGGGATCACAATTCCGGACGCGGCGCCGGCCCCCCCCCCTCACTGGTCGGCCACCCCTGCGGTTGTCACTTCATCCGCCGAGGTTGTGATGGGCTGGCTCACGAGAATCACGTCGCCATCCCGGACAATTTCGAAATCGACGGACGGCTCACCGGCAGCTTGGGGCACCGAGATGACGACGCGCTGGCCCGAGCGAAGTGTGGAACCGAACCGGATAGGCAATCCCTCCGCTCCGGATGCCAAGGTCGCGACGACCTTGTAGCCGTCTTGCTCGACCGTGTAGTAGACGACCCCGTCGAAGCGGGCGAGATGAATGCTATGCCCGTTGCCCGGTGCGAATTCGGAAGTGGTATAGGAGTGGTGTGAAGGTGTGAAGGATATTGAGGCTTACGAAATGAGGGCGGCGTAGCCACGTCTCTTCATGTAAATCTCTGATATTCCGTCAGAAATTTGGTAGCGGAGGAGAGCTACCGCCAATACAGGGCTGTTGTCGAAATCGTTTGCTAAGGGAACGTTTCTAGTCGCCGTGTGCGTGTTTAGGTCTAGCTCGTTTCGCTGTAACGAGGCGTTCGTATCGGGTTATCGACATAGGCCAACAACCGGCAACAATCGAGTATGTCCGCCCACCCGTCACCATCGTCGCGGACAACCCACATAGCGCGCCAGTCGTAGGCGACCTGTTCGGCGCCGGAAAAATGTTCCTGCCGCAGGTGGTGAAATCCGCGCGCGTCATGAAACAGGCTGTGGCAGGCCTGCCGCCGCACATGGAGGCGGAGAAGCTCTCCAACGCCGCCAACGGCATCGACAATGGCGAGCGCAAGACCGCCGGCAAGATCCTGATGGCGACGGTCAAGGGCGACGTCCACGACATCGGCAAGAACATTGTCGGTGTCGTTCTCGCCTGCAACAACTACGAGATCATCGATCTCGGGGTCATGGTCCCGGCGACGAAGATCCTGCAGACGGTGAAAGACAATAAGGTCGACATCATCGGCCTGTCGGGCCTCATCACGCCCTCGCTCGACGAAATGGTGCATGTGGCATTGGAGATGGAACGCGAAGGATTCGAAATCCCGCTCCTGATCGGGGGGCGACCACCAGCCGCGTTAATACGGCGGTCAAGATCCACCCGAGCCACGCCAGAGGCCAGACCGTCCATGTCAACGACGCCAGCCGTGCGGTCGGCGTGGTATCGGCCTTGCTGTCGAAGGGCACGAAGGATGGCTATATTGAGCGCATGCGCGCCGACTACAAGAAGGTGACGGAAGCGCATCACTGTTCAGAAGTCGACAAGCTGCGGCTGCCTCTGGCCAAGACCCGCGCCAATGCCCACAAGATCGATTGGGTGAACTACGAGCCCCCCGGCGCCGTCATTCTCGGGCGTCGGGCCGGAGGATTTCGGCTGGCGCTCTTCGTTTGTCCGGCCTGCCTGAGCCTGAGAACGCTAATGGCCCACCAGGTTAACGCGCTATTTCGTTCTTCAGCAGAGGAGAGCGAAAATGAGTTCAGATCAGAACCGGGACACACACGAATTCGTGGTCATGGATGTTCAGTTGGCCGACAACGAAACCGACGATGGCATAGCGCTCATGCTCACGGATGCCCGTGGCGGCCGGGCACGGATGCATCTAAATGGTGACATGGCCGAGTTGCTGCGCGAGAGGGTCGCATTTGCGCTCGACAGGAACATGGGACCATAGCGCAGCTATGGCTGCGCCCTGCGAATGGTCGCCTTTGCCGAGGCCGCTTCCATCGTAGGCCTGGCACTAGGCGGCAGGCTCCGCCCGGTCGAGTTCGCTGGATCACGACCCGATCATGCAGATAGCGGGAGCCGCTTCGATGCTGCAGCTTCTCCGAGGTTATGCTCTCGGAGGGCGGTAGTATTCGAAGGCCTCCTGAATTGCGCGTCTTTCCTGATCGGATGAGGCTGGTTTCGCCGACTTAAAGCCTATTTGGCTCGGCAATCCGCGCTCTCGCGATACGACGAGAAAGGTGATGTCCGGTAACCCCGTGGAAATCTCCTCGCGGCTGATCTCATCCAGGCTTCCAGTATCCCATGTTCGGGATGCCGACCCCGCTGACCCAACTCCGCATATGTGATCGCTAGGCCTCTGGCCGCGCGCCTGATTAACTCTGCGCGAATTGCATCCTTTCGGTCCGCGAATGGTACTTTGACTGACATAGTATGCTCTCCTGACGAAGCTAAGCTCCGACCCGGTTCCGCTAACCCTCAACGTTCGAATGGCAGATAGTTATGTCATTCTCCGAACGACCCAGAGCGACCGTCCCGCATGAGCGATTCCGAACACGGGTCGAAGGCGCGAATCATCTTTGAGCCGCTCAGCCTCAGCCACATCAAGAAGCAGGACCTGCTGATCGGTCTCGTTTGCATTCGGCGTAATCCACCAGCGCCGATCCTCGCAGCAAAGCCCGGCTTCCGGATGCTCTTGCAGGTACTCAATCGCATATTCGGCGTCTGCTTTTCGCGGTCCGGCGTCGACGGACATTTGCTCTTTTCCTCCTCCGTCTGCGATCGCTAAGGGACTATATTCGATTACAGCGC